>CAIFEX010000025.1 GCA_903789665.1 uncultured Clostridium sp. | reverse complement strand
AGTCTCTTTTTCCATTTCTTATCTTAAATAACCCTACAGTAATTTTACACTAAGAAAATCTTTAGGAAAATTTCAAAAATCAATCTTAGACCGCCAATTAACTGTAGATATAAAAATTGTCGACCCACGGCAATTTTTACTCTATTGAGGGTCGACATCACAAAATTAATCAAACTACTTATAAAAATATATTCTACTAATATTTAACTATTAGACATATTGATCACCGTTTTTACTGTAACATAAAAACATAACTTCATTTAAAAATTTTAGGAATTCCTATTTAATTAGCAGGTGTAATATTAACTTGACTCAAATTTGCTATATTAATTACATCTCCCTTACTTACATCAAAAGTTACTTCTTTAACTCCGCCGGCATCTCCACCTAGAACTTCATTCACTTTTGGCATACCTGTCTTGTCATATACTATGAAATTTCCACTTCCGCTAGCCGGAGCGGCTTTATATCTTCCTACAGCTATATCTTCACCAGTTTTCCAAACACCACTATATAGAGATAACGGTTTTACCTCAGTTACAAAAGATGATGTTACAGGTTCAAAATGAACTTTATTTATACCTTGAAGCTGTATTTTGTCATTATCTGCTACTTTAGCTCTTACTTTCGGTACTCCCATACCTTCTGCTGTTCCTAATATTTCATTTATTTTCAGATCTCCATCATTCCCGTTTATTGTAAAATTGCCCTGTCCCTCAACAGGAGTGACATCATATAAACCAGCTTGTACATCTTTTCCACCCAAAAATGTACCTGCTCCCAAATCAACAGCTTTCCCCGCAATTTGCCTTTGTTCAACAGTCGGTTCCTTTTTTGTAGAATTAGTTTTTGCATCACTTGACGCACCAGTTGGTTTTGATGTACTACTTTCAGTATTTTGACTTGCAGAATTTGTAGTGGCAGTTTTGTCATCTCCACCTCCGCCTAAAGCAGAACCGATACCACCTATCACTATAATTGCCAATATAAAAGTTATTATTTTATGCCTCATAAAGAAATTCCTCTGATCTTTACCACAATGAGGACATTTTTTTACCCCCTTTGCAATATCAGCACCACAAGCCTTACATTTAGTCATCTTATTGTTCCCCAATATAATTTCCTCCCCATAAATATATTATAATTATATTGTAACAATTTAGTAACAATTTGTCCATATTTAGCTTACCATAAATATACTTCAAAAATCCTTATCTTTTGAATACTTTATCATATTCTCCATGCTGTCTAATGATTCATCATATTAAGTTTCTTGCCCAATTCAAATTTTTTTATCATATCAAAATAAAAATTCCTTATTTCTTTCACTTATTTTGAGCACTTTCATTAATATAGTAGAAATTTGAGAATTAAGAATAGAAATAGAGGAAGATTTTCGGTGGACACAGAAAATCTTCCTCTACTATTAACTCTAAACTGAATTCAACTAGAAATATTTTTCCAAATCCCCTATCTTCCTTATATCAAATATATCCACACCAATGGCTTTAATTTTATCATCAGAGAGGGATTTTATTTTGTTTTCATAGTTCTTTGGCAATCCCCTGTTGTCTTCATTCAATTCTATTTTCCCCATATTCTTATACACCTCCATTACTTCATTGGGATTTACTCTCACCAATACATCCATTATCACTGCATACAACGGATTCTTTATATTTTTTATGTATTCCGACATCCAATTTTCCATCAAATCTATAGGTCTGAAGTAATTTTAAATATCCTGTCTCTCTGTCATCCAGCTGTTTTGACACTAAAATCTGGGTATCTATGTCCGTACCTTTCACATAGTATATGCCGCTTCCGGCTGCTTCTACCCTGACTTTCAATTCATCCCTGAGATAATCAATCAGTTTTCTGGGATATTTGCTGGAAGTAAGTGTTATGGTCATTTCATCTGCCAATCCTATCCACTTCGCCCCGATTTTATTTTATTATATAATGGTCTCCCATGCGCATCAAAATCATGTATCCATGACAAATCTTTCACATCTTCATAGCTTAGTTAATTGTTGTTTACACCCACAGCTTCACCGTTCACTAATGATTTAATTATATCATAATTTCTATTTTGACCACAGCAAAAATTTATGCAATACAGAAACTTAACATAAAAATTCCAGTAAGAATTTTATCTTTACTGGAATCTATTTACTGCACAAGTCTAGTTATTACATTTTAATTTATAACACACATTTGAATTACTAAAAATACAATTTGAATCAATTTTATCAAATTAATGCTTAATACACAAAAAACAGGACTAAAAAATCCTGCTTTTTATCGGGTTGCTTCCATTTTTATACTGTTGCTGTGTTAATTTGCTATTTTATATCAAAGCCATCCCCTAGGCTGTCCAATCCTGGCCATAATTTATCCTTCTCGGAAAAAATAATATGGTCAATTCCTTCAAGAGGCCATTTTATGTTTATGTCAGGATCGTTCCAGATAAGGCCGCCTTCGTCCTCCGGATGATAAAAATCAGTACATTTATAACAGAATTCAGCTTCATCTGAAAGCACAAGGAAGCCATGGGAAAAACCCCGCGGTATGTAAAACTGTCTCTTGTTTTCTTCCGACAATATTACACCAACCCATTTTCCATAGGTATTTGAACCCTTTCTGAGATCTACAGCCACGTCGAACACTTCACCTTTTACCACTCTGACAAGTTTACCCTGGGAATGTTTCTTTTGGAAATGCAGTCCTCTCAGTACTCCTTTCTTGGACTTCGATTGATTGTCCTGGACAAATACCATGTCGAGACCTGCTGCTTTGAAATCTCCATAATTATAAGTTTCCATGAAGTATCCTCTATTGTCGCCGAATATTCCCGTTTCAACTATATATACACCCTTTATTTCTGTAGGTTTGAAATCAAATTTCCCCATTTAACTAGATTCCTCCCTTTTAATTCATAATTCACAATATAACAATGGCAATTATAATTTACAGTTTGAAATAAACGATTTAAGAGCATCCTGCCAGTGCCTCATATCGTCACCTATAGTGAATCTGAACATTATGTTGTCAAGGAAAGAAAATTCAGGTCTCTTGGCAGCAACAAGCTTGAGATTTTCAAGGCTTCCGGCATAGGTAAGCTTGTTGTCATAATTTATTACCTTCTTAATATGTAATGAATAAAATTTGAGCCAATAAAACCGGCGCCGCCGGTTACTAAATATGTTTTCATAAATGTCCTCCTGCTTATATATTACTTTTTACTTTTTTCCCAACAAGTTCAATTATTTTATCAATTAAATTCCTATTGAATATAAAAAATATTATAATTGATAATATCATCATTATAATTTCCACTATTTTGCTGCTACTATAATAAAATATAATGAATATTGTAGAAATAATAGATAATAACATTAATTTTTTTAAATTTATATCTATTTTGAAATATTTTCTAGTTTGCCACAATCTAGTAAGCCACATTACTAAAAATGACATCATTGTAGAAAATGATGCACCTTGTATCCCAATAACAGGTATTAAAATTACATTCAAAATTATATTGACAATTCCTCCAATTATAGATGTATAAAATGCGCCTATAGTATCCTTCGAGCTTAAATAACCTGTCCCATAAAATGAAGAAAATGAATTAAATACAGTTCCCATATATAAAAACGGTATAAACAGCCACGCTGATTCAAATTTAACATTAACCATAAAATGCATAATAAATTTTGTAAAAGCCAGCAACCCAATCACCGAAGTAAATTCCAAACACAACAATACGTTAAACATTTTTGTATAGAATTCATTTCTATCTTTTGAATTATATTCAGTTATGGCACTCTCTTGCCATGCCAAATAGAATATAGTATTTATCATCACAAGTGCAGCTGGAAATTTATTTGATACAGCATAAATACCATTTGTCTCTACTCCTTTATAAAAAGCCAAAAAATACCTATCTGACACATTCATAAACCACCAACTAATTACATTCGGTATTAAAGGTGCAGAAAAAATTATTAATTTCTTTTTAACTATTTTGCTATTGAATCCAAAATTTATATATTCATTAATATTCAACCTTATATTAAGATAAATCATCACGGCTATAGAAGATAAAATGTTTGATATAATAAGTGAACCTACTCTCAAATTCATTACAGTAATAAATAATATATTTGAGCTCAAAATAATAAGAGTAGCCAATATACCTGAAATAGAATACTCAACATTTCTTCGCAATCCCCTAGTAACTTGTGCCCATAATCCAGATAATATACTAAAATCAATTTGTAATAAAATCAAATATTCATACCTGAAACTTTTAAATTGAATGAATATCAGATATCCTATACTAAATATTATCAGATTTTTTATTGTAATAAAAAATGAATTTGAAATAATGTTTGAAGATTCATTTTTACTTTTTGAATCCAATAAATACCTATATAGTCCATCATAAATTTGAAAAGTTATAATTGGTGTTAAAAGTGAAATCGTAGTTGTTATTAAATCAAAATATCCATAATCATCAGTAGATAAATAATATGTATAAAAAGGAAGTAATAAAAATGATAATATCTTTGAGCCAAAATTACCTACTGCATATATAATTGTATTTTTTACTAATGTACTTTCTTTGCTCATAAAAAGCTCCTAATCATCATGTACATATTTATTAAATTCAATAAATTGATTTTCTGATTTCTTAAAAACATCATAATTTTTAATTTTGTTTTGTGAAATTACTTTAAAAATATGTTCCACATTCAAATCTTTTAAATTTTTTATATATGTATATTCATGTAACATATCTATATCCTTTAAAACATTATAAATTTTATCACTATAAATTATAGGATATAACCCTTGATCAAACACTTGTGATAAAATACAAGCATGAAATCTACTCCCTATTATATTTTCCATTTGCTTAAATTGTAATAAAAACTCATTTATATTTCCTGAATAATTAACTATAGAAATATTTTTATAATACCTTTTATCTAATATTTTTATGATATCTTTTATAGCTATCATATCTCCTTCTCGTTCACAAAAGCAAAAAAGTTTTACAATATTGTTTTTACTTATAGCTTTCTCAATAATTTCTTTAATTTTTAAATTATAGATTTGCTGATATGTTTTCAAATTATCTCTATTTTTTAAATTAATAATAGAAATCCCTATAGATTTTTTAATTTTTTTGACACTTTTTGTTTTTAATTGAAAGATAACATCTGGTTCAACTCTTACATTATTTAAATCTTTAAACAAATTATAAGAATATGTATCTCTAAAACATATATCAGTGCATTTTTTAAACTCCTTCTTATATAAATTAACAAAAGTTTTTTCATAAAATGGTCCAAAATTTGCTCCTATTATAAATATAGGTTTCTTGTTATATGAAAATAAATCTATAATGTTTTTTCTATTTTTAAATTGTTTTTTCCAATGATTAAATTGCATAAAAATAGAACCTCCTATATATAATAGGATATCATAATTTTGTAATTTCTTTATTATACTCTTTAAACCAAATTCTTTAAATATTTTTAGGATTAATGAATTTTCTATTCTTACATTTTTATAATTTCTAAATAATTTTTTATATTTTTTATCACAATTAAATATAACAAAATTTACATTAGGATATTTTTCAAATATAATTTTTAAAAATAAATCATCACCAAGATTAAACTCCAAGTAAGCACAAACTAAAACCTTTTTCATTAAAATTCTCCTATACCTTAAATATTTTATACTTACTATAAATTATATAATTATTTACAATAATGATCTTATAATACAATTAATTATATATTAGTATTGTTAAATTTTTTCATCAATTTAAAGCAGAATCTATAAAAAGGAAATCCTAAATACAAACATATAATAGCTATTTTATCTTTTTTAGAACTTTTTTTATCAAATAATACAACTCCAGCATTAGTTTTAATATTTTTAATAAACTGGTTTTTCAATGATTTTGAATAATTTTTTGAATTACACATTAGATTCAATAAATGATGATTAGAATAAACATATCTTCTTACCGCAGCATTTTTTATCTGTGGATATTTATTGGATACAAAATTTAGAATTTCTTTAGATATTTCAATAAGATGTAATTTTTTATCTGAAAAACTATTTGTCATGATACTGTTTTTATGATGAAAATAATAATACATAGCTTTCTTTCCATAAGATATAATTTTACACTTATCTATTATCTTATAAATAATTTCAAAATCCTCATATATTTGATTTTCAGGAAATGTTATATTATCAAATAAATCTTTTTTATATAATTTAGCACAAGGTCCAGTATCAAAGCTATTTTGATAAAGCATCATTTCCAATGCTTGATCGGGAGATAAAATCATATTTTTATCAGAATTTTCGCCAATAATTTTACCATTTTTATAATAATCAAGAGTATTACATATAGACATATCCGAATTATCTTTTAGAATTAAATTTAATAGATATATCAAATAATCTTTGTGTACATAATCATCAGCATCAATAAAACAAATATAATTTCCTTCTGAAATTTGCAATCCAATATTTCTAGCAGAAGATTGACCTTTATTTTTCTCATGAATAACTTGAATTCTAGTATCCATTTTTGAATATCTATCACATATATATCCACTTTTATCTGTAGAACCATCATCTACTAATATTATCTGTATATTTTTATATGACTGATTTATTATACTATCAATACACTTACATATATATTTTTCCACATTATATACTGGAATAATTATGGAAATTAATTCATTCATATAACTTCCCTTCCTAAGGTTTTGTTACCTTGTAAAAATAGTTTGATATGGTAATACTCCTTCATAACCCCTAACAATAATAGTATTAATCATATAAATTGTATAAAAACTAATTATACATGCTTTAACATTAAATCTCACCCAATTTAATCTAATATAACTTAT
Organism: uncultured Clostridium sp.; assembly: GCA_903789665.1. Lineage (GTDB taxonomy): Bacteria > Bacillota > Clostridia > Clostridiales > Clostridiaceae > Clostridium_B > Clostridium_B lapidicellarium. The sequence continues at coordinate 42,206 of CAIFEX010000025.1, read as the reverse complement.
AATTCTGGGCAAAAGCAGGATCTGCAAAAAAGTAAAATACATAACTACTCTATCCATTAATGGAATGTGATTTGAAAACATTAATAATATTACAGCTATAAATTGCAAATTTATTAATATAGTACAATATTTATCTTCTCTAATTTTACTATTCATAATATAACAAAGTAATAAAACACTAATATTTATTAACAATTTCCAAAATGAAATATTTCCCGTATTAAATGAAGTAGAAAAATAAAACGCATACTTTGTCCTTAAAACAATATATATAAAAATTTTACTTATTAAGGGGCTAAATACAACTATCAATGCTAATATACACATATGTATTTTTACATTAATTTTTATTTTAGATATAAAATACACAGGAATATATATTAAGGATGATATATGAATTGTTGCAGCAATACATATACAAATCATATATTTTAGCAAATTACCTTGTTTTATGTATTTAATTGAATACATAAAAATTGCAATACAAATACTTTGCCTAACAGCATTCATTGAAATAAAATATGAATTAGTTATCAATAACAATAATATACTAAAACAAACATCTACGGATTGTTCATAAATTGTTTTATATATAAAAGCACAAAATATAAATGATGTTATTATAAAAAGCCAGGCATAATCATCTGTAAACATCAATATCAACTTGTTAAACATTCTAAAACCTATTTCATAAACATTCTTATTGCCTGACTTAACTTCAAGTAACCCTAATACATACCTTGGAAAATAATCAGTTCCTACGTAATATCTAAATGCTGAAACCAAAAATAATGGAAGGAAGGATATTACTGCAAAAATTTTATATATTATATTATAAGAAATATCTGATTTAGCTAATTTATATTTATTTCTTATTTTACTTAACACTGCTAAATAAGCAAAAAAAATAGATATAATTATTGCACTTATATAAACTATCATTTTCTTCTCCTGTAATTATTTAAACAAACTATAATTAAAATTATTGCTTAAAATATTTTTATATATTTGAAGTAATTTATTGCACATTTTTTCTATTGTAAAATTATCATAAAATCTTCTTTTAGACAAAGTACCAAACTTATTTCTCATAGTGTTATCCGAAATCAACTGTTCTATTGCCACAACCAGCTCAGATACATTCCCTGGATTCACTAATATACCAGAATTCCCAAGTTCTTCAGGAACGCCATTTACATTGGTAGCTATAATTGGCTTTCCTAAAGACATAGCTTCTAAAATAGATATAGGAAATTGCTCCCACAAAGACGGTAATATAAAAATATCCATTTCATTTAAAAGTAATTCTATATCAGTTCTAAATCCCAAAAATTTTACTTTATCGGATATTTTAAAATTATCAACCATTTTATTTAAGGAATTTTTTAATTCCCCATCACCTATAATCCAAAACTCTAAATCATCAATATTAATTTTACTTGCAGCTTCTATTAAATATTTATACCCTTTCTGTTCAACTAATCTTCCACATGTACCAATTATAAATTTTTTGCTTTTCTTTATATATAATTCATGCATTGGTTTTATCCCATTATATATAACTGAAATTTTATCTTTATTTAATCCATACTTCAAAAGTTTCTGCTTTGTCCTATAAGATAAAGCTATAACGCTATCTGAAAACACATTTAATATTTTTGCCGCTATTTTTTCTATATTTTTATTAGGTCCGCCATGTAATGTATTTATTACATTTACTTTTTTATTAATTAATACTGAAGAAACCTTTGCAACTATAGTAGTATAAATAGAACTTGTGTGTACAATATTTATATTATATAATTTCATAATGCTTCTGACTTTTAATATCGCTCTAAATAAATTTTTCAGATTTCTAACTTTGAGACAATCTACCTTTATATGTTTTATTTTTAATTTTTCTAATTCTTCTTCTCTTACTCCACCATCGGACATTACAATTACATTTATATCTTTCATTTTTAAATACTCACAAACATTTAATATATATGATTCTGTACCTCCCTGAGAAAATTCAGGAGTTAACATCAAGATATTAAAATAATTCATTTTTTACTCCTAATTAATTTCAAATACAACTCTTCATGTTCTCTAGCAACTCTTTCAGCATTAAACATTTCATTTACACTTTTATAGCCATTATTTACTAAATATTTTCTAAGTTTATCATTATTTTTAATTTCAATAATAGCATGACAAAATCTATCTATATCTCCATAATCAATTAATAATCCATTATAGTTATTTCTTACTACATCTGGGATTCCGCCAGAATTAAAAGCTACAATTGGTTTGTTAGCTGCCATATATTCCGCTAAAACAAGTCCAAATCCTTCCCACTTTGAGGTTAATATACCAACATCAAATAAAGCGACATATTTAGGTACTTCATCAGTCCAACCTGTTATTAAAAAATTATTTCTTAATCTATATCTATCAATTAATTTTTCAACTTTACTTCTTAATTCACCGTCTCCAACTAGTATAAAATAACAACAATCCAATTTTTTTTTCAAACTATTAGCTATCTGAATAAAACTTTCAGGGGACTTTTGTGCTGATATTCTAGCCACCATACCAACAACAAATGCATTTTTAATTGTTTCAATCTTTCCCACGTATATATCCTACCACCTGAATTTGCTGGATATGGTAATTCGGCTGAAATAAAAATTATATTCAATAAAACCACCTACAATAATACTAATATATTTAATTCACAGTACCTTCCACTTCTTAGTATTTACAAATTCCTCATATTTCTCATCAATAAAATCTTTGATCTTTCCCTTGAATATAGCCTCATCAAATTCTTCAGCATGTTTTCTTATTACCTTTTTATCAAAATCAATATTTTGAAATTTCTTAACTGCTAATTTTAATTCGTCTACAGTTTGTTCATCAAAGAAAATACCAGTTTGTCCATCAACTACAGTCTCAAGAGCTCCCCCTTTACCAAAAGCAATAACAGGTCTCCCACTTGCCTGCGATTCAAGTGGAGTTATTCCGAAATCCTCTTCTCCGGGAAATATAAAAGCCCTACATTTGGAATAATACTTTTTTATAACATTATCAGGCTGTCTGCCTAAAAATTTTATATTGCCCTTTGCCTTTGATTCAAGTTTTTCTCTTTCAGAACCATCACCTATTATAATCAACGGCAATCTTAATTCATTAAAGGCTTCTATTGCTAAATCTATTTTCTTATATTCTACAAGTCTTGATACAATCAAAAAATAATCTTCATCTTCATCGCTTATATTAAATAAGTTACATCTAACTGGAGGATGAATCACAACACTTTCACGCCTATAGTGTTTCCAAATTCTTCTAGCCACATTTTCCGAATTAGCTATAAAATAATCAACCCTATTTGACGAAACATTATCCCAAATTCTCATATAATCCATAAAATATTTTAATAATTTTTTCTTTAATTTTTTCATATCAGTAGTATTCGCATATTCATAATAAAATTCCCAGCCATATCTCATAGGTGAATGACAATAACAAACATGCATTGTATTTGGATTTGTTACAACTCCCTTTGCACATGACGAACTACTGCTTAAAACAATATCATAATCATTGAGATCAAAACTTTCAAATGCCATAGGCATAAATGGAAAATATTTTTGATGGTTCTTTTTTGCATCCTTCTTATTTTGCAAAAAAGATGTTCGTACATCTATATTTTTAAGTTCATCACCTAAATTATCGGGATTATATATAGTCGTATATATAGGAGCATCTTTAAAAATTTCTTTAAAATTTATAACTACTCTTTCTGCTCCACCCATATTGGTTAACCAATCATGTACCAATGCAACTTTCATATTTATACCTCTTCTAATTTGATTCATCAATTTTTCTCTTTATCTCTTTAATTCTAGCAATTTCTTCTTTCTTTCCTACAAAAATGATATCATCACTTTCCACCACAAATACATCTTCAAGCCCAACAATAACAATTGGCTTATTCTCGGAATATACAATATTGTTACTGCTTCTGAGGATCCTTATGTCACCCATACACACATTGTTGTCATTGTCCTTTTCCCTGTAACGCTCAACCGCATGCCAGGTTCCTATATCATCCCATCCAAAATTCGAGGGAATAACATATATATTTTCAGTTTTCTCCATTATACCGTAATCCACTGAAATACTGTCCACCTGCGGATATTCTTTTTCAAGCGAACTGCTGAATTTTTCATTTTCTTCTTTAAATATGCTCTCCAGAATCTTATATGTATTGTTTAAATATCTTTTTGTAAGTTCCAATATAGTACTGCATTTCCATATGAACATTCCGCCGTTCCAGAGAAAATTCCCCTTTTCAATATATTTCCCTGCAGTATCGGCATCAGGTTTCTCAACAAATTTCTCAACTCTATATACATGAAAATTGTTGCTGCCTTCACTGCTTGTAATTGCAGCTTCATTAACTGCACCCTGTGAATCAAACTGAATATATCCATAACCTGTTTCAGGTCTATCAGGTTTTATTCCCAAGATAACTATTGAAGATTCGTTATTTTGTATGAAATCAGCCCCATAAGCTATTGTATTTCTAAACCTATTTTCGTCCACTACAAGATGATCTGAAGGAATCACTAAAATAGTCGCATTGTCTTTACAGTGCCTTCTTATGTAAAATGCTGAAAGTGCTATACAAGGTGCCGTATTTCTTCCTACAGGCTCTACTATTATATTGTTTTCCGGTAAATCAGGAAGCTGTTTTTTCACAAGATGCACATATCTTTTCCCGGTTACTATAAATATCCTGTCTGCAGATATGAGAGGCAGGAGCCTTTCTACAGTCATCTGAATCATAGTTTTTTTACCTAAAAGTTTTAAAAATTGCTTTGGTTTTTTATCCGTAGAAAGAGGCCAAAACCTCTCACCTTTTCCGCCCGCGATTATGAGTGCACAAAGCACGTTTTAACCACCCTTCCAAATAACATGTCAATATGCATTCTTGTTTACAAACCCTTTAAAGATAGTCAAAAACACTATTTTAATATCCATCATAAAACTCCAGTTTTCTATATAGTAAATGTCATACTGAATTCTTTTGCTTATAGATGTATTTCCCCGCCACCCGTTCACCTGGGCCCAGCCTGTTATTCCGGGCCTTACCTGATGTTTTACCATATATTTTGGAATTTCATCTTTAAATTTATTTACAAAATACGGTCTCTCAGGTCTGGGGCCAATCAAGCTCATATCCCCTTTCAGGACATTAAAGAATTGTGGAAGTTCATCAATGCTTGTCTTCCTAATGAAAGAGCCGAATTTGGTCTTTCTGGGATCGTCTTTTGTTGTCCATTCAATTTTCTCCTTATTTGAATTCTGGACTCGCATGGACCTGAACTTGTACATTATAAACTCCTTTTTGTTCAGTCCTACCCTTTTTTGCTTAAATATAACGGGTCCCGGTGAAGTCAGCTTTATCATAATAGCTGTCAGAATCATTATTGGAGATACAATTATTATGGCAAGCACAGAAAATAATACATCAAAAGTTCTTTTTAACATTCTATTAAATAAATTTTCAAGCGGTATATACCTTATCCCTATCATGGGTATATTTCCTATTTCTTCAACATAAGGTTTTGAAGATATTTTGTCGGAAAAATCCGGTATAATTTGGGCTTTCACGCCAGCCTTTTCACATGCCTTTATTATGTTTTTCATTTTATAATACTGATCAAACGGCAAAGTTATAAGAACGTCATCTATACCTGGATCCAAAAGATGTTTTTCAAGTATACCAGAATCATTTATCGCACTTTCTTTATGTAAAATTGTATTTTTAACTGAGTAATCAGCAGCTATTTCACTAAAAACCTCACTGGGATATTCGTCGTACAATATACCCTTAACGGCATAACCCCACTGCTTATTTTTCTGGATTTGTTTTATAAATTTATATGTCATGTCGCTAATTCCTATGAATAAAATGTTTTTTACATTATATCCCTTCCTCCTCAAAAACCTCAAACTCACCCTCAAAAGCAATCTTTCCAAAAACATAAACAATGTGAGAACAACAAAAAATATAAAAATCAAATATCGTGAATAATTAATAAATTTAAAAACATATAAAGTTGCTATAAAAATAACAGTACCCACAACATCGGATTTTATTATATTCAAAGTTTCATAAGATATGGTTTTAAACCTATAAGGCAAATACAAACCAAATATATTAAACAGTATTAGATACATAGGAATAATAAAAATCAGAGACAGAACATATACATTTACGGGAATTATATTATTTTCATAATAAACACCCAAATTCAGATGAAATCTAATAAAATAAGACAACATCGCAGACAAAAAAATAACAATCACATCTGTTAAAACCAGCAGTTTATTTAAGCACCTTTGATTTTCCCTTATCATTCACCGGCCACCTCTAAATCCAAAGAAAGTTTATCCACAAATACTTTGGATTTGACTGCAGTCTTACCGTACTCATCGACCGCTTCCGCTTTTCTTTCCCTTTGTGCCGATACGTCAGTTTTATCCTCCAAATTCTCCAATTCTGTCACCATGCTTTCCCCCATACTAACAAAATTTATATAAATTTTACAATTAATATTATAACACTGCAATAATTGCCAAACAACCGCAAAAGCCTGACTATTTACACAATTTTATCTGTTCATTTATGTTATCGTATATTAAAGTAATAATTTTACCCATATTAAAATAGATTAAAAATTCTATATTTATTCAATATAAATCAAGAGAATATTACTGCATTTTTCCCCATAAATTTTACCTTTACATTTTTAGGATCTGTCAGCAGGTGACGTTATCAAGTTATTCTAAGGCTCAGGTGGAGTTTGCTAATAAATAATATTTTCTCCACCTGAACCTTAGCAGAACTTATCCAGGCGTGCAGCAGCGTTTATCTTCAACTTTAAGAAGCTGGGAGTATTAGCAATGGCAGCATTCGGATAAAAATTAGCCAGTACGATATTTCCGGGATCAACCGGTATATTTATCGTGCTGGCTAAATATTCCATATATTATATTACCCTGCAGAATTCATGATACCCTTCAGCCTGGTTACAGCTCTCCTTTTTCTGGCAGCTGCCGCCTTGTAGGATATTTTCTGACTCAGTGCGTATTCTTTCAAGCTCGCTTCCCACATATAGTACCAGACCACCGCACTTTTTTCCTTGTCGGAAAGTTCTCCCACAGCTCTCCACAGCTCGTCATACTGCTGTCCTAATATGAGGTATTCTTCAATATCTTCGTCTGACTTCAGTGTATCGATGAACCTGATGCCATCTTCGGTGATACTGTACAAACTGCAGCAGAATTTCCTCTTTATGCTGTTTCTTATTTTGGAGTAGAAGTTCTTTTTGACGGCAGCTGCGGCATAAGTGGAAAAGTGGTATTTTGAATTCATGTCATATTTATAAACAGCTTTTATAAGGGAAAGTCTTCCCTCCTGAACCATGTCCTCAAGCGTATATCCTTCTATATAAAATGAACTGGCCAGGTTTACGACCATTCCGTCAAATCTCCTGCAGATTTCATCCAAGGCAGTTTTATCTCTGATTTTAGCTCTCGAAAGGAGATTTTCAAGCTCAATTTTTTTCAGCAGGCTGTGATTTTCTCCTGCAGTCTCTCCGGAATGCTTGTCCATAATATAATCGGGTTTGAATTTATATCTCATATCATTCTCTCCCTGCGATTTTTTAATTTACCCATATATATTTACTGTCTTAAATATCTTATTTATAAATACGATATTTTGTGCCTTTCCGTAATATTTTACCTGAATAAAGGGCCTGGAACAGGTATATTTTTGTCCCGGACCCTCCTCTGCCCCACAACTTAACTGCTATTTGACTTCAAGTTCTACAATTGAAGTGTCCTGCACATATGCTGAATCCACAACTTTCAAATCCCCATTTTTCGTGTCAAATATATTTTTTGCAACAATTGCATCCATGGCGGTTTTTACTTCCTGATCCGTTATATCCTCTTTTACATTGGAGATCTTTATAGAAGCTTTTTTGCCTTCCTCGGTCAGGAAATTCATAACCAGCGACTTAGACATACTAGGCACCTCCTTTTTTCAATTGACAGTGGGCAATTGAAAATTGTCAATTGTACACTGTCAACTGTTCATTGTCCATTGTCAACTGTCCATTGTCTAAGAGTTCGTTATGCCGCTCTCGTCCTGTCTTATGATTTCGCTGAGAGTTTTTCCCAGGAGATTTTCTATTTCCTTGGCAACATCGTAGAGATCCTGAGGGACAGCATCTATCTTTAAATTTGAAAAAGTCTGTCTTTTGGTTATTGCCCTACCGCTGCTGTCCACCCCGTCCTTGTACTTCAATATCATTGAGGTCTGCAAAAGTGTCGATCCGGCGGACATATTTACCACCTCCTTTCATATAATACATATGCAGTTTTTTAAAAATAGCCATGTTTTTTGCAAAAAAAATAAAGGCATAAAGATAATTTCCAATTTAAAATCTTTATACCTCTCAAATCTATCTTCCGATTCTTTTCCTTTTCTTCTTCTCCTTGACCTTTTTGCCGTCCTCTCCGTAATAATACTGGTAGTAATATCCGTAATATCCCTTTTCCTTTACCTCAAGCTTGTTCAAAACAGCTCCGATTATATTGGCACCTACCTTCAGCAGTAGATCCCTGGCCTTTACAACCGCTTCTTTTTCCGCCTGGGAAGATGCTATAACCAGGAGGCACCCGTCCACATAACGGGATAGCAGCTGGGCATCTGTCACTGCAACCACGGGAGGCGTGTCCAGTATTATGTACTCATATTTTTCCTTGAGTTCCTGCAAAAAGTTTTCCATCTTCCTGGAGGCCAGAAGTTCTGCCGGATTCGGCGGTCTCATACCGGAAGGGAGTAGATCCAGGTTTTTAACTACATTTTTTTTGACTGCATCTTCAAAACCGGCCTTATCCGCCAGCAGGTTTGAAAGCCCTGTTTCATTGGAAGTCAAAAATATCTTGTGCAATTTGGGTTTCCTCTGGTCGCAGTCTATGAGTATAGTCCTGGCACCCGTTTCCGCCATGACTACCGCCAGATTGGCAGAAGTAGTGGATTTGCCCTCGCCGGGTCCGGAACTTGTAATCATTATGGACTGTATTTTTTTATCAAAAGAAGAAAATTGAATATTTGTTCTCAAAGTCCTGTAAGCTTCCGCAATAGGATCTCTGGGGTTTCTTACAGTGACAATATGTATTTTATCCATTAACTTCACTCCATCTGTATATCAAATCTTGTTGCTACGCTCTAAAAAAGCTAAAAATCCTCTTTTTCTCTTTTATCCGGTTGTCCGGCGGATCTATGAGCTGATTTTCCAACAATTTTTCACAATTTTTCTCCACACGTCCGCATATACCGCGGTCGATTTCAGAAGCCATTTCAATGGCAGTACTGATACCCGGACGCCTTCCTCCCATGGAATGTGCATCTGATGCTATAAAACTGCTGATACCACTTTTTATCAAAATTCTGGCGGTATTTTTTACTTTTTTGCCGAATATACCTTTTATACTGCCCGTATTTACCTGAAGCAGACATCCTTCATTCAAAAATTCATTAATCTTTGATGGATTACCTATAATATACCTGTACCTTTCAGGATGGGCTAAAATCGGGTGCACACCTCGGATTTGAAGCTCGTATATTATATCCATGGCATCCTCCGGCATATCTATCATCGGAAATTCAACCAACATATAATCCGTATTTCCAATGCAGCCTATCCTGCCGCTCTTGTAATATTCAAGACTGTACCTATCGAGCATCACTTCCTGACCGGGAACAATATCCACATTTATATTTTCCCTTTCCGCTTCAGCTTTCACTTTTTCCACAAGTTTTTTTATATCACTGCAGCTGTTCTCGTAATACCCCCTGTAAAAATGGGAAGTCGCCGCTATGGTCTTCACCCCGTCCGCTTCTGTTAATTTAAGCATTTTTACAGTCTGCTCCATGGATTTTGAACCATCATCTATACCCGGAAGTATATGGCTGTGTATGTCCACCATATGATATCACCACCTTTTGTTCAGTTTACAATTTACAGTTTGCAGTTGACAATTGTTCATTGTCTAACTCTGTTCTTTGGGTATTATACCGAGCACCGGAATTCCAATCTGCTTTTTTATGTCATCTTCGGTCTTTATAGTGTTGTCCATATACTCGAGCATGAAGGAAAATCCTACGGAAACCAAAAGTCCTATAAAAAATGCAATGGCTACATTAAGCAGCTTTTTGGGTTTTACAGGTTTGTCAGGAAACCTCGGGCTGTCCATTATGTTTATATTTCCACCGGTGGGAAATACCTTTTTAGATTCCGCTATAAAGGAACTGCTTACTGCATTCACCATTTTCACCGCTTCGGCAGGATCCTTGCTCTGGCCCTTTATCTGCAAAATCTGGGTTCCCTGCTGCGGTGTTATGGAAACCACTTTTTTAAGTTTTTCCGGGCTGAAAGCTCCATTTAATTTACTTGAGGCACCTTCCATAACAACATTGGATCCCGCAATCTGGGCATATGTCTTTATGAGATTCTGGTACATCATCACGTCGTTGTACTGCGTGTTGCTTTTACCGTTTTCCGCAAGTTTCCCTATTATTATGGTGGTATCCGCCTCGTAAGTAGGTTTTATTACAAAAAAACTCAGCACTGCAGATGCCAGAGTACATATCAAAACCACAAGTACTATAAGCTTTCTTCTCTTTTTCAGCACATTAAAAAAATCTCTTATATCCAGTGTTGTTTCTTCATCTTCCACTTAGCTGTTACCTGATTTTTAAACGTCAGACATCCCCACCTGACTGACATTTTTACATTATCCGACAATAACGCGGCAGCTTTACAGGCATCAGTCATTTCCGCACCTGCCTGCTGTCCAACAATCAGGATTTTCACCTCTTTTCCCATGTACTTACACACAATCTGCCACTTTGACGGCTTGTCCGGGCAGCGTTTGTTCACAATTTGTTCACAACCCCCGGGGACTGCCTGTCCACCAAGCTGTTTCACTGCTGCTTTGCCTGTCCACCAGGTGAAGCCGCAGCTAAATTCCGGGGACTGCCTTGTCCATCCTTAACTCTAACGGAAACTGTCCGTCCATTTAACTAGTCTGCCGTGGATTTTCAGGTTAATTTCCCATCATATTGTACAGCATCTCTGCAGAGGATGTATCGACATTTGAAAGTATCGCAGACTTGAGCTGTGACTTTTCCTGCGGAGAAAGCTTTCCATACGCAGCCCTTATGCTGCCTTCAGCCGAACGAGGGTTATAGGATGAATTGCTCATGTTTCCCACCACGGACATCATCTGGGCTATGACAAATTTCTGGGCTCCAGTGCTCACAGAGCCTGAAGCTGCATTAAGCCCCTTTATTACCCCGGAAAAGTCCTGCTGGTCATTTCCGGAAGAAGTTTCATTCTTCGAAGTACTTCCGGTGCCACCGCCGGTTTTTCCCGTTTCACTGCCGGCACTGGTTCCACCATTAGTTTTCGTAAATAAATTCAGATCCTTTACTATATCTTTTAGAGAATCAAATTGTCCTTTCAACATATTTTCGATGTCAATCTGCCTTTTTTCCAGTGTGACCAGAAGTTTGTCGCCCTTGACACTAAGTGCCGTAATGCCCACAGGTATCCCCTTGGTACTAAATACTACGGAATCCTGCTCAACAGCTGCCCTGTCTTTTAATCTGCCTGACAGTTTTTCCATGACATAGGATTTTGGAAGCGTGATCTTTCCCACCTTAAAATAATCCGGGGTATATTTTATCTTATCCTTTTCCTTGGAAATACTTCCTTCCGAAGTGAGGAGCACATTGAAACTTTTGTAAGATGAAGGTATGTAAAATTTTATTTTGTCACCTTCAAGTCCCGCCTGCACCGCCTTAACCGTAATGCTGCCGCTTTTGTATTCCTTTGAATAAAGTGATATTACCTGGTTTACCTCATCTTCTGTGAGCTCCGCAGTTCCGCCGCTGTCCTGCGCCTTTATTATCTTGTCAAACAGGCCCACTGAAAATTTATATTTAGGGACACTGTAAGATGACTGCCAAAAAACAAGTTTTCCAAAAACTGACACTGCTGCAATCAATGCAAGAAGTACAATTAAAAACACGATTTTTTTACCTTTTTTTGAACTTTTCATATTATTTCTCCCATTATTTTTCTCAAAATTTAAAATCAATTCAGCCTAAAAATTATAAGTTATCCAAAAATACATTATTTATTATAACATATCTTTAGATAACTTATATGTAAATTTATTTAAAATTAATAGTGGAAGCAGCAGCTATATATCTTTAAGTCCAATTTTATTTGCAATGTTAATTATATCCGAAAGGCTGATCCCTGAACCCGTCACGGCATCGGCAAAAGCATTTTTTTCTCCGCTGGAAAGGCTATTGTAAAGTGCCTTTATTTCCGACACATCCTCTTTATAGTCATAACTTGGATTTGCCAGGTAATTTTCAATGGAAGCTGCCGTCTTGGATAATATCTCCTTTTGAGCTGAATTAAAAGATGAAGTATCTATGGTCTTGAGTTTTCCCAGGGCAGAAGTTAAAAACTCATAATCGGACTGCGAGATCCCCGGTGTCTTACCGTTCAAAATATCCTGCAGGGAGCTTACAATACTTTCAGGTACTGCAATTGTACCTCCTATGGCAGTGACTTTTCCATTCTTTGCATTTTCCTTTAAAAACTTTTCCGTATCAATATTTACCGAATTATAGGTAAGTATCAAAGGAGAAGAAGTCTTTGCAGCCAGTGCTGAAGCCGAGAGAGCATCTGCAAATTCATTTCCCAGGAGTCCGTCGGCTCTCACTACATAAACATTGTCAAATTTTATGCTCCCCTTGAAATAATCAAGCACCTTTACATTTGTATCAAACCTGTTCTGACCGCTTATTCTAACCGCAGCAGGAGAAACCTGTGAAACTACATTATCGGATATTACAGAAGTTCCGCCAATTACATAGGAATTTTTTATGGATGATTTTTCCCCATCTATGTAATTTTTAACTGAATCCGGCAGAGATCCGGGTGCCGTCAAAAGTATCGGCATATTCTGGCTTGCCGCAACAGGTGCTATTGAAAGGGCATCTGCATAGCCATAGGCAGAAGTGACCACCACACCTGCAGGAGACTTCAGCTTTGATGCAACTTTTACAGAAGTTTCAAATCTGTCCTGACCTCCTATCCTCTGGGGGTCAAGTCCCATTCCTCTAAGTTCATTTTCTATGTCCACAGATATGGACGCAGTGCCGCCTATTTCTATGACATGTTTTGCCTTGAGCCTCACTATCTCATTTTTAGTGTCCTGATCCAAAGTTTTGCTTGTAGTCAAAAGTATCGGGGCGGAATATTCCTTTGCAAGAGGCGCCGCACAGAGTGCGTCGGGATAGTTTTCCCCGCTGGCAAGTACTACATAGTCCGATGTATCCCACCCGCTCTTAGACACCTCGACTGAAGTCTGGTACCTGTCCTGGCCGCCCAGTCTCGGTACCTCAGCAGAAGCCTTTTCCGGAAGTGCCAGACCTGCCGACGATGCCAGGAATATTCCCAGAACCAGTGTAGAAAATATTTTGCTTTTTCTTATCATAAAAATAACCTCCTTTAATTAATTTACAATGGACAATTTCGTTCAATTTACAATTGGCAGTTAGCGATTCTCTTCAATTTACAGTTTACAATTGACAGTGCACAGTTGTGGAGGATTTTCTTTTACCGTACCTGGAAAATATAAATTGGGGATTTTCCGGGGGAAAATCTTCCTTGCCTGGGAAATCCTCGTTTAAGGAAAATCCTCATTGCTTGAACAGCTACAGCTGTGTATTCGGGCTAACACTTGGACAGTTACATACTCGGCTCAATACATGGACAGTTACGGTCGGACAAGCTACATATCCGGGCTAATGCCTGTACAATAGTGCTGGGGGAAACAAGCAGGACTGCTTGGACAGATAAAATATCCAGAGCAATGCTTGGACAAGGAGAGGACAGCTGCCTCATTTTGTCTACAATAGTGCCGGGAAAACAAGTGGAAGGAAAACTGCTTGGACAGCTAAATTGGCAGTTGTTTCGTTCATAATTTATTAACAATTTGTTCATGACCCCCGGGGGTTGCATGTCCACCCGACTGTTTTCCGCTGTTTTGCTTGTCCACTCGGCTGTCTTTCACCCGTTTCGCCTGTCCACCCAACAAAACCTCGGCTACACTTCAGAGGTTACCTGTCCATTCACTTTTTCTCACTGTTTTGCCTATCCGACCTACTGTTTCCCACTCATCTCGCCTGTCCACTAGACAGAACCACAGCTAAATTTCAAAGGTTGCCTGTCCACTCTGCTTTTTCCGCCCACTTCACCACATGGCCGTACGCTGCCAGATTCTAAAACATAAATTATATTCCAATGGCAATTATCAATAGAACTCAGGGGATTGGCCTGAGTTCTACAATTATTTTTATGACTTCCTATCTTAACTTTGAGCCGTTACATTAACATAAAAATAACCACCATCAACATACACTTTATATTTTCCAGTAGTAACATAATCACTTGGTATATCATTATTATCAAGATTTAAAATTGATTTTATATTTTCATCCCTTGTAAGGCTGGAATCATACAAAGTTTTCCCATTACTCTCATTAATAATCTTATATATATTTAAAGTTGTATCAGCAGAATCAGAATGAACTTTAATTGGAGAAGATGTTTTAGTTACATCAATTGTTCCTTTTATTGCAGTATATAAGTTTTTCACAAACTGTTCATATCCTGTATTATAATTAGTAGTTTTATTAGATATCTTCGTTGCTACCTTAATTACATCTAAATTACTCTTGCCATTAGAATCAACTATAATATATTGGGCAAACTTTGAATTCCCATCACTCTTTATTTTCGCTAGAAAATCCTGATATGTCTTTAGATTTTCACTTGAATCCTTAAGTTGAAGTGCATTCACATGTGCAGCAGCTAAATCATTGAGCTTATTAACTCTATACGCTATAGTATTCGGCGTATTTATATCTCCTAAAGGTGCATCATCAACATTATTAAATATATCTTCTACAGTACCTATCTTATTAGAATCATATTTAGCAATTAAATTTAATTCATTATTACTTGTATCTAAGCTAAAATTATCATTTAGTCCACTTTTATTAAGTTCATTGTTGATAGGACCTGCAAAAGTTGTTGAAACAAACTTAGTTAAATCAGTTTCAGTGCTACCGCCGCCACCGCCGCCGGTAGATGCTTTGCCGAAGGCATCAGTTATTGTGTCTGCCAGGGAGTCGGATATGTTCAGGGTACCGCCAAGTACTGTGAGTGTGCTGTTTTTCGGTACATTGTCCTTGAGGAAACCTTCTGTGGATGAGCTGAGCTCATAACCTGTTATTACAAGAGGGTTCTTGTTCTTGGCAGCCAGTGCACCGCCGGTCAGGGCATCTGCAAATTCGTTGCCTACAGGTCCGTCGCCAAGGGCAGCATATACATTGTTAAAATTAAAGTCGGACTTGAACTTGTTAAGTACGGCTGCATTTGTAGCATACCTGTCGGTTCCACCGAGTCTTTCTGAAGATGGAAGGGAACTTGCCACGGAGTCACTTACAGACATAGTTCCGCCTATTACATAAGTTGCAGTTATATCCGAGTTGGTTTTCAAGTAATTCGATTCTGCATCAGGAAGGCTGTTTTGCCTTGTCAGGAGTATCGGTATTCCATTTATAGCCGCTGCAGGTCCTGCGGACAGGGCATCTGCATAGCCTTCACCGCTTGCCACAACTGCCTTTGTAGGATTGGTTCCAAGGGCATCGGCTATTTTTACAGAAGTTTCGTACCTGTCTTGTCCACCTAATCTCTGAACATCCTGTACAGTTGAGACCTTGGACTTTATTTCGCTTTCGACATTTTCAGGGACAACTTTGGTGCCTCCTATTACAATTACGTGCTGAACTTTCAAATCGTTGAGTTCCTTCAGTGCGTTCTCATTTAAACTGTCGCCTGTGGTCAAAAGTATAGGTGCATCTTTAGCCTTGGCGAGGGGTGTTGCACAAAGGGCATCTGCATAGCCTTCACCATTTGCCACTATGGCATAATTTGAGGAGCTCCAGCCTGAATCTGCAACTTTTGCAGCTGTTTCATACCTGTTCTGTCCGCCAATTCTGGTCACCTGGCTGGACGAATCAGCTTTCACGGTTGATGGAAGGGTTGTCCCTGCAACCAGCAAAGTCGCTACACTGCAAGCTGACAAAACTTTCTTACTATTTTTTTGCATATGTATTACCTCCATTCATATTTATTTAATAAAGTTTCAAAAAAGACAAACATCTTACTTCACTCATCCCCTATTGTTAACAAATTGTCATATCTATATTATACTACTAGAATTAGTATTTTCCAATAGCATACAGATCACCTTTTTTCAGGCAAGCTCCTTGCAAGTCCCTTTACTATTTATTATTCGTCTATATTTCAGATTTTTTTAGACATTATCCCAAATTATAAAAAAAACTGTGAAATCGACCTATTTTATAGATAAATCAATTTCACAGTTTCACAAATCTGCACATACTGCAATTATACTCTTTTTATGTTTTTGCCGCCGTTTATCCTGACCTGCCTGTAAATCACCGACCAACCATCCAGGGGCTGGTCATTTTCAGGGTGAACATCTGTCGGAAACGCAAAGTTACACAGCTTGGCCCTGTATGGACTCACGGTAAAATCCTTCATGATAAAATTGTTGGACTTCACTGCCCTCCTGTTTTTGTCAAGTACGGTCATAGGCATTTTATTAATGGTGATGGGCTTGTTTGTAGCATTTCTCATAACCGTGGTCACAAGTATGTTGCCGTTTCTCTGGAGGCCTATGCTGAAAGTGGATATGCTGAATTCTCCCTCTTCCATTTCAGGAAGGCCGTCCAAAAATTTATCAAAAACGAGCTTATCCTCGACAGATATGCCCTTAGGCAGTCCCTCGTACCTCGGTCTCACTTTGGAAGTTATGTTGAATTCACCATTTAAAACGATCTTCCAGTCGTCCTGAGGTATCTTGTCCACTTTAAGATTTTTCTTCTCAAAATACAGTTTCACGGGCCTTGCAGAGCGTGGCGGAAGTTTTCCCAGGGATGCAAGGTTAAATGTCTGGGAGGCCAGAGTTTCCCCTTTGGAATTTACAATAAGAAAGGGTATCTTCTGCAGGTTTAAATTGGTGGAAAGCCCGTTTCTTATATAGA
Organism: uncultured Clostridium sp.; assembly: GCA_903789665.1. Classification (GTDB taxonomy): domain Bacteria; phylum Bacillota; class Clostridia; order Clostridiales; family Clostridiaceae; genus Clostridium_B; species Clostridium_B lapidicellarium. The sequence continues at coordinate 24,913 of CAIFEX010000025.1, read as the reverse complement.
CCTTGACTTCAACCTTATCTCCCAAATCATAGGCATATACGCCTGATACATTGAGCTCGCCCTTTTTTATCGGCGGTAGATCCCTTATCTCGTCCATATAAATTTCCTTCTGGACATCTGAAACTACATTTTCCTCCTCGTCTAAAAGCGAAAGTACCGTAGAAACGTATTCTCCTCTGTTATCTTTCTTGCCCTTTTGTGTCTTTTTTGCCATATTAACCCTCCAAATCTCAATAATAACACGTTTATCTACAATTATACTATCAATTATTTATTATACACCTTTTTACGCCCGGTTTATACAGATATTTTATTTCACAGTTACATTGGCTATGTTCTTGTTATTTTTCACTGCCATCACATTGACCTGCATGTTTTTATACTTCTTTTTCAAATCATTGGCATATTTCTGTGCCAAATCCTTAGCTTCCCTATCACTTGTCCCATTTTTAATTACCATGGTTGCTACGGCCCTGTTGTTCTGTACATACACCTTTCCATTCAGTATAGGCTTTTCCTTTTTAAGCTGGGCGGTCTTATCCGCATCTTCAGTGATCTTGGGGGCCTTGGTAGTCTGGGAAGTCTTGGCACCCTGCTCTCCGGACTTATTTCCAAAGGAACAAGCTGTAAAAGACAGCATCAGCGTCATGATAATTGCAGTAATTCCCAGTAATTTAAACTTTCCTTTCATAAAATTATCTCTCCCTATATATAACTAATTGGTTCACAGGTTATATTCTACCATACACTTTGAAATTTAACAGCCGTACTTTAAAGTTATTCATAAAAAATTTACTTGGAGAGATCATATTGGAATTTTTCGGAAGCCACCATGTAATTGTCCTCTGCATTTTTTAAATTTATCTTCTCGCTCTGAAGGGCAAGTTCGGCGGAATCCAGATCAAGCTGGGTAAGGGCACCTGCCTTTACCTTGGCCGAAGTATTGTCATAATTTAGCTGGGCATTTTGAACTTTCACATTTTCCGTATTAACCAGATCCTCGCTGTTTTTGAGAGAATAATAGCTGTCCCATAAATTGATCCTGAGATTAAGCTGCGTATTATAGAGGTTATTTCGGAGATCCTCTATGGAAAGTCCGGTGTTTACCTCCCCTGTGGCATCATTGTATGAGTACTGCTTGTATATACCCTCCTGGATATTTAATACAGCTATATTCTGGATTATCTTTTCCATGTCATAGGAATTGTTCACCGCATTGTCGATTCCCGCCTGAATATTGCTGTCATCAAACTTCACGAACTGCTTCGAAGCAGGCAGAGTCAGTTTTATACCTGTATTTAAATCCATATTTATAATCTGCTTTACATTGAGCTCGCACTGCTGAAGCTGGGATTTAGGAGTATTTAAAGATGCCTCGAGCTGGCTTTTTTGAACTTCAAGAGACTGCAGTGCATCATTTGTCAGCTGTCCATACTGTATTTTGATTTTGGTCTGTGCAATTTTCTTATCTGTATTTGCTATCTGGGCATTTATGTTGGCTATCTGGTCCTCTGCATTTACAGCATTTAGATACTGCTGCTCTGCAGAGAATTTCAGATCCTGAAGTGCATCTTCCCTGTCATGCTTGGCATTTTTTATATTCTGCTCGTCCTGCTTTGGAACTACATCTATTGCAATTTTCACCGATGCATACTGTCCCGGAGGAAAATTAACAGGATCCTTGTCGCTGTTTAACATTGCATTTTGATGATCCCTGTCGAACTGCCTCTGATAGAGGAGTATTTTCTGATCATACATCTGAATTTCCTTATTGTTTTTTTCTATACTGCCAAGTACCTCGTCAAGAGTGAGAGACCTGGTGCTGCCTGTATCTATGGTGCCGGCAGATACAGCTGAAGTACCCGCAGCAGCTTCGGCCGTGCCGGATTGTGCAAAACAAGTTCCGCCCATGCCAAGTACCAGGACAATTCCAATTGCAGCGCTCAACTGTTTTTTCAACTTTTTTACCCCCTGTATAAAATAATTTTCATTTAATTTTCGATACATCGTCTCCAATGCCGCAGGCCAGATTCAATTTGATCTGCGCCATCCATATGTCTCTTTGAAAAGCCTTCAGATCATTTTGTGCGGCTTTCAAATCAACTGCCTTACTGTCAAAATCCATCTTGCTTATCACACCCGCATTGTATTTTACCCCTGCGGCATCATAATTTCTCTTTGCCAGGGCAAATGTATCCTTTTTGGAGTCAAGCATCTTGGACTTATTCCGAAGGTCATTGTAAAGGCCGTTTATTTCAACAGATATGTCTATTTTGTCAGCATCCAGGGCATCTTTTGCCTGGTTCAGTTCGTACTGCCCCATCTGGTTCATGCCATCATATTTTGAGGGAAATATTCCCCTTATAACATCGTATTCAAATTTCCTGAGATTTATATTCTCAGCAGCATTTGCAATCTCCGCCCTGTTTTTCAGCGCATCGCCTACATAATCATCGTAACTTCTTATATAAGGGGATTCAGTAAGTTTGTCCCTTAGAAGCGCATCATATTTCGTATATATATTTCTGCCCAGAATCTTATTTATCTTCATGACTGCAATGTTGTACTGCCTCTCGGCCCTGTTCAGATTGGAGCTCTCACTGTAATAATTTACTTCGGCATTTTTTACATCTGCCGGAGAAGCCATCCCGAGTTTCAATTTAAGCTGGAGTGCCTTGTAATTATCACCGGCATTCTGAAACTTCTGGTTTTCAAGTTCAACATCGTCCCTGGAATTCATAAGAGCTGTATATTGGGTATAGGCAGACAATTTCACCTGATTTTCAGCTACCTTGCCCTGATTTGAGTATTTATAGATGGAAAATTTAGCTTCTGCAGGAGGATTTGCTATGCCCTGCATAAGCGTGAGTTTAGTATACTTGTCCAGATTGTCTCCGCCTTCGTCGAGCTGATCCGCATAGCTGCTGGCATTTTTCACGGCCTGGTCATACGAATTTTGAGCCTGTTTCACTGAAATGCCGGCACTTTTCACCTCATAGGATTCCTTTACTGCAGTATCAATGGATGCGTCAATGTCGAGAGTACTGCCCTCTGCAAAGACAGGAGCGGCTGCAGAAAATAAAATGACAGCTGTTGCCGCAAATATTTTTAATTTGTTCATATTTTCCCCCTTTCGGACATTAATGTAGCGAATTATATAAAATGCATCCCACTTTTTTCAATATGTTTAATATATTTAACGATATCTCTCCAAATCAGTCAAATACTTTATCGATAAGCTAATTTTACCATAACTACATATACATTTCCATACCTTCAAATGCAATTTTATATATACAGATTGTAAATTCCATATTTTTCTTATATGGTTTTTTCCACATTTGTGCTAAACTTTATATATGTATACTAGTAAAGGAGGGAAAGTACATATAATGAAAAAATTAGTAGGACTAGCTGTAGGTTTAACTATGCTATTCTGTACCGCAGCTCCAGCTTACGCTAAAACTACATATAATGTAACAAGGCTTGCGGGCTCCGACAGGTACGAGACATCAGCAAAAATTGCAGCTAGCTTTCAAAGTGGAAACTTGAACAATATAATACTTGCAAGCGGGAGAGATTTCCCCGATGCTCTTGGAGGCAGCGTTTTATCCAGAAAATACAATGCCCCCATACTGCTGCTGGACAGTGACGTAAACAACGATTCAAATGCTTTTGACTATATAAAAAGTCATCTGAGCACTTCCGGAAACATCTATGTCCTGGGTGGAACTTCATCCATAAGTGAAGACATTTTAGACCACATCAGGGAAATGGGCTATGGAAATGCCAAATTCACAAGACTGGGCGGCTCCAACAGATTTGACACCAATAAATCTATAATCAACTCTCTAGATGCCAAGACCGGAACTCCAATAGTTCTAGTCAACGGGGAAGGCTTCGCAGATGCCCTGAGTATATCCAGCGTAGCCGCTTCAAACGGTTACCCTATATTCATGATAAAACCGGACAGCCTGCCTTCAGAGACAAAGGATTTAATTTCATCCATAAAACCGTCCAAGGTATACGTAATAGGCGGACAGGCTTCTGTGTCCGATTCTGCCGTAAACGAGCTGAAATCCCAGCTGCCGTATTTAAATGAAAGCGACATACAGAGACTGGGCGGAACTACAAGATATGACACGTCCATGAGCGTATGTAAAAACTTCAATTTAAATTCAAATTCAGCAGTGCTTGCAAACGGGACAAACTTCCCGGATGCGCTCTCAGGAAGTGCACTGGCTTCCAAATTGAATGCGCCAATAATTTTGACAGATGGAACCGACATATCGAGCCAGAAAGATTTCATAGACTCTAAAAATTACAGAAATATATACCTTCTCGGAGGGCTGAATTCCATAGATCTATCTGTGGAATACCTGTTAAAGGACCCATCAGTGGTACCCCAGTCCGAAAAGGACTATGTAAACAGCCTGAAAAATTACTGTGAATACTACGAAAATGAGACTTCCAACACCGCAGATGAACTGAGTCAAACCTATGACAATGCCTCGAGCACGATGTCAGAACTCAATTCTGCCAGTACTGTGGATGAAATGCTACAGTACCTGGATCAGATGGTACAAGTTCTGAGCAGCGGCAGCTCTTATCTCACAACCTACAAGAACAATCTGACAACACTTAAAAACGAGGTATCAGGCTTATCCATACCGGATGGCATGGAAGTTTTAAACAACCAGTATCTGGATAACATAACCACCCAGATAAACTCTGTAAATCAATCTATAGATTACACAAACGACTGCATAGACATACTGAATTCCATCAAGGACGGAATAAACACCAAGAATGAAGAAGAAATAGAAACAGGCTCCCAGAAATTACAGGATTTAAGCCAGGAAATAAACAATATTTCAATTCAGCACGGTGACAGTGGCATATATGACTTATATATAAGGCTCACAGATGCCTTGAACAATTTAAATCAAGAGTAATACAGTCTGGGACAGGCAACAAAAAGGCCTTCATCCACCAAAAGGATGGGGGCTTTTTTTTGGTCTATGCTGGGGATTGGGTAAACTTGGAAAAACAAAGAATAGAGTTTGGGGGAAACTGCTTCATTTTGTTTACAATAGGAATGGGGAAACAGGGAGGAACAGCTGCTTCATTTGTTTACAATAGAGATGGGGGAACAGGAGAAACTGCTTGGACAGCCAAATGGACAGCCAGTGAACGGCCATGTTATTCATAATTTATTAGCAATTATACTGCCATGAAATCGACAAAAGTGTTGATATACCTAGGTTTTTCGGGAAATTGATTGGCTGAGATGTTTAGATAGATTTGTTCACACTTTGTTTATGACCCCCGGGGGTTGCATGTCCATCCGGCAAAATTCCCAATAAAATCCGGGGGTTGCATGTCCATGACGCCGTTTTCTTCTGTTTTACATGTCTATCCTGCTGTTTCCACTGTCCCCCCGCTGTTTTGCATGTCTACTCCGTCATTTTCTGCTCGTTTTGTCTGTTCATCCGACAAATTCACGGCCAAATGGCGTGGTTGCCTTGTCCATCACGCCATTTCGACGGTATTTTCAAAGTCCTGTCCTTATGGTATCAATGCAGGGTTTTACTATTCCCTTTTTCTCCATGGCAGATGCTGTTTTTTCATAGCCATAGGTGAATTCTACCAGTTTTACATGTACTTCATCATCATCCACATTCATGATTACATAAGTTCCATTGGGTCTGCCTATCTTGGGTTTGCCGATGCTGCCATCGTTTATGAGTATTTTAGGTCCATATTCTTCCTTATATGGTATATGTGTGTGACCGCATACAAGTACATCACCCGTAAATGCTTCCATGACCTCTTTTGCTTCACTGGAACCTTTATACAGGTATTCATTTATGCGCCGGGTACTTCCGTGTACAAAGCAGATTTCCCTATTTTTAAAACGGAAGCTTATTTTTTGCGGCAGTGATTTCAAATAGTTCAGATTGTCTTCTTTGAGTTGGGCTGCCGTCCAGGGCATTGAAAATTCGTTGACCTTGTTGTTTCTTATATAATTGAACTTTTTTTCCAATACAGCTGCATCGTAATTGCCCAATATGTTCAATATATGTTTTTCCCTTATGAATTCTACAACTTCATTGGGATACGGACCATAGCCTGTCAAATCTCCAAGGCATACTATGGTATCTACATTTCGCTCACTAATATTCGAAAAAGCCTCTTCAAGGGCTTCCAGATTTCCATGTATATCAGAAATAATTCCTATTTTCATATCATTTCACTCCTTACAATATTCGTCAAGAATCAAAACTTTTATAATTCATTTTATCACAGCTTTCATTCCCAGTAAAACAGCAGATGCGTTTTTACACCCAATTTGTGTTTATAAAAAATATGGACTAAAATTATGATTAGAATATTTAGGAGGGAGAATATGATGACAGGAAATACTGCTTTAACTCCACAGGAAGTTGCAGATATGCTGAAAATAGCCAAGAATACAGTATATGAATTGATAAAAAGAGGAGAGTTAAAGGGTTACAAGGTAGGTAAAAAAATCAGAGTAGACGTGAAGGATGTAGAAGAATACAAAAACAGGAAGAAAAATGTCCGCGGCAGGAAAAATGCTCTCTCATCTTCGGACATTTTTTACCCGGGAAATAACAGGAAAGACGATTTTGTAATCTGCGGCCAGGATGCCATCTTAGACATACTGTCACGTTATATATCCATGCATTCATCCGGAACCAGAATATTCCGTTCCTATGTTGGAAGTTACACCGGACTTTTGGGACTCTACACCGGAAAGGTACAGGTGGCCACTGCCCACTTATGGGACGGAGACTCCGGCAAATACAACATACCTTTTGTAAGAAGACTTCTTCCAGGCATCCCGACAGTTATAATCCACCTGGCCTGCCGTATGCAGGGTTTTTATGTTTCCAGGGGAAATCCAAAGAATATTCACGGATGGGAAGATTTTAAAAGGCCGGATATAAACATGATAAATAGGGAAAAAGGCTGCGGCACCAGAATACTTCTGGATGAGCATCTCAGGCTGCTTAAAATTAAAAGCCGGGATATTGCAGGTTACGACAGAGAATGTTTGTCTCACCTGGCGGTAGCCAGTACTGTAGCAAGAGGAGAGGCAGATGTCGGCATTGGAAATGAAAAAACCAGTCTGCAGGTTCAAAATATAGATTTCATACCGATTCAAAAAGAAAGATATGAACTTGTTCTGAAAAGAGATGACATGGATAAACCCCCTTTCAGCTTGATAATTGAAATACTGCAGTCAGAAAAATTCAAACAGGAATTGGCAGGAATAGGGGGCTATGATCTTAAAGAGACAGGCAACATCATAGCAGAGCTGTAGAAATAAAAAATCGCCGTTCTAGGCGATTTTTTTGCAATTCACAGCTGTCTCAAATCGGCTGTTCGGCACACTAGTACCGGGGAAAACAAGGGAAACAGCTTGGGCAGCCGTTTCATTTTGTTTACAATAGGACGGGGGAAAACAGGGAAACAGCTTGAACAAATTGGACAAATGGACAACCAATAGGCAGGCGTTTCGTTCATGATTTATTAACAATCATGCTGCCACAAAATCGGTAAATGCACTGATATGCCTAGGATTTATGGGGAAATGCCTGTCTGAGATATTCAGATGGATTTGTTCACAATTTATTCATGATCCCCGGGGGTTGCATGTCCACCCGACAAAATTCCCAGTAAAATTCGGGGGTTGCATGTCCACCCGACTGTTCCCGCCGTTTTCTGTTTTGCTTCTACTTTATGCTGTTTCACATGTCCACGTTTGTCCGCTGCATGTCCACCCCACCATTGTCTGTCTGCTGCATGTTCGCGGGGCAATCCGCCGAGCAATCATGCAAGACTTTTCAGGATATCTTCAGTGTTTGCGGTTGCAAGTCCAACGGAATTATCAGATATTCCATAATATACATACAATTCTCCCTGCTTCTCCACAGCACCGCAGGGAAAAACCACATTCGAAAAAAATCCCATAGTTTCGTAATCTTTTTGAGGTGCAAGAAGCGGCTGTTCGCTGCGGGCGATAATTTTCGAAGGACAGTCTATGTCCAGCAGAAGTGCCCCCATGCTGTAATGGCCGTCGTCGTCCACTCCATGATAGAGTTCCAGCCAGCCCCTGTCTGTCTTTATCGGAGGTGCGCCGGCACCTATCTTCTGGGAATCCCAGTGACCTTTTCTGGTATGTGCCACAACTTTGTGATTTCCCCAGTGCAGGAGATTGTAGGATTCAGATATCCATATGACAGGATCGCCCGTGCTCTTGGATACGGGCCTATTTAAGGCAAAATACTTGCCGTTTATCTTCTCCGGGAAAATCACCACATCTTTATTTTCCGTGCTAAAAATATTGCCGAGCTTTTTGCAGCTTTTAAAATCAGAAGTTACGGCCAAGCTGGTGACGACACCATATTTAGATACCGAACTGTAAGTTATATAATAGCGTCCATCTATCTCAGTTATTCTGGGATCCTCGACGCCAAAACTTTCATATTCATTTTCAGGATAGATAAAAGGTTTGTCGTCCACTTTGAAGTTAACCCCGTCCCTGCTTCTGGCAAGCCGCACATGGGACATAGAAGTAAGGTACAGGAATTCATAGAGATTGCCCTTTTCCTTGACCACCCTGGAGTCACTAAAATCATATCTGTCGTCTCCCCTGTCCAAATCCACGGACTTTAAAGAGGCGCTCTGGCCGTCCACAACGGGAATCCTTATTCGCTCGCTGTCATTTTCCTTGAATCTTTCCGCAACTCTCATTGCAAGTATTATTTCATCTTTATACTTGGCCGCTCCCGGATTGAATGTTCCAATAACTTCAAAATCCCTGCTGGAAGGATTGACATCCCCACAGGTTATAATGGGATTGAATTCATACCTTTTTATATTCATCATCACACTTCCTCTTTTTTATCAGAATATTCGTACTCATAAAAAGGATTGTCTATCTCAAGGGTCTGGGCTTCAATATCACTTATACCGGCATACAGGACAGCCTTTTTGCCTTTGAATTCAAGGCCTCCTCCAAACACAACATCATATAAGGTTTCGTCTTTACTAGGCCCCGGAAGGAAATCCTCTCTGGCTGCAATAATCTTTACATCTTCATACTTCATAGAATTTATATTAAGCACAAAAGTCATAGAATAGTAATGTTTCATACCATCCTCGTCCATTTTAGCTATGTGTCCAAGTAAACCGATGTTATTCTCGTCAATAGGGTATATGCTGTTTATTCCGCCCCATTCATCGTCATGTAAAAAGTCATTTAAAATCGGCGCATCCTCTATGACACCCATACTCAAATCATTTAATCTCTTGATTTTCGTGAAACCTATCTTGCCCTTTCCGCCTTTGGCTCCCTGAGGTCTGGTCAGAACGCCTATGCTTCCATCCTTAAGCTCGGCTATGCGTAAATCCTTCATGCCGTCTGGTCCCACAAAAAAAAGCTTGAGGTGGAAAATGTCCCTTCCCTTGTACATTATGGTCCTCCATATGAGGTTATAAGGGTTGTTTATGCTGTTGAACACTTCCACACCTCCCACTACCAGTTCATCGTCTATCTTGGTGAAAAAGGGATCTTCCAGTTCCATGACAGGTGATTCCACTATATGGCACCAGGCATCCCTGTATTTTTCAAAAAACAATACCATGGAATCCCGGCCTGTCTTGGATTCAACCCTTCCCGCCACCACAACTTTCCCGTTGTTCAAAAAGGGAGCTGTTATATTATACACATCTTTATTGAATATTCCTATGAATTTAACTCTTTTTGCCGATTTTCTCGACTTCTTCATCTTATGCTGTTTCAGCAGTTCATCACAATTGATGATCATATATCCGCACCTTCTTTGTTTAACCGGTGTATAACCTGACAACACCTGGTTTTAATAAATATTACTGTTTTCTTTCTATTCTACTACTATACTATTCTATATTCACGTTTTTTACATAGGGTATTTTCAAAAGATCCACTATGATTTTTTTTATTTCACTTTTATTTTTGGTATAAACTCTAAAGTTAAGCCTCGCCTCCACCTCATTTTCCTCCTTGTCAAAGTGTCTTTTTACCTGGACAGCAGATATCTTTATCTTTGAATTCTTTAAAATGTCAAGGGCGGCATTAACCCCATCTGCAGAAAGATCCGCCTTGCCCACAGAGTAGGATACATTCTTCTTGAATTTGTTGAATATCTCAAGACCCACGAGAATGAGTACAGTGGCACTTATACCGGGAATATACATACCTGCACCAATTGCTATGCCAATTCCGGCGGTAGCCCACAATCCGGCCGCAGTAGTAAGTCCCCTTACAAATTGATGTTCCACTATTATAGTACCGGCCCCGAGAAATCCAATTCCACTTACCACCTGGGCAGCTATTCTGCTCGGATCGAGTGAAACGGAATTTACATAGATCATATCTCCAAACCCATACTTGGACACCAGCATTATAAGTGCACTGCCCACCGCTACAACAAAATGTGTTCTAAGCCCTGCTTCCTTGAAATGGCTCCTTCTTTCAAAACCTATAAGACCTCCCAGAACTCCTGAAAGAATCAACCTGGCTATCATTTCCCACTGACTCATAAAACCTTCCCCCTATATCTTCATAAAAAGCTGCAAAAACAAATTGCAAATTAAAATATACTATAATTCTATACTATATAGTACATAATTATAACATAAAATGGCACTGTGAAATTAATCGCAGTGCCATAAACCTAGTTGATGTCAATTCTTCTGCCGCTGTTTTTGCGTTTCTCGGATTTGGGAAGATTAACCTTCAAAACTCCATCTTTAAAAGAGGCGCTGATCTTTTTATCATCTACATTGTCAATATAAAAACTTCTTTTAAATTCTCCATAATTTCTTTCACGTCTTACAAAGTTCTCTTTTTTATCTTCCTTAGAATCGTCTCTCTTTGCAGATACAGTCAAATAATTATTGTCAAAACTCAAATCTATGGAATTTTTATCTACTCCCGGAAGATCTGCTTCAACTATATATGAATCATCATTTTCTCTCAAGTCGGCCCTGAAATTCTTACCAAAGCCATTCAATCCGGCAGGGAAAAAATCGTTATTGAAGAAGGATTTCACAAATCTTTCAAATTCGTCGCCCCTGCTCATGGAATTGTCCCTTCTAAATGGAACCATGTCAAACATAAAACACAACCTCCTTCTAAACTATAATCTATACTTCAATTGTTCTGCCATCCGGTAATCCATATTACGTTAACATAATACAATAAAAGGTCAAAGAAAGTCAAAGTCTAAAAAATACAGCTTTATTCTGAAAACAGAAGTCATCGACAGTAACGGCTACATATTTTAGTATAAGCATTATATTAAATTATAAACTATATTTATGATGTTTTTTATGACAGCCTCTAGAAAATTTGAAAAATGATTGAATTTCAATAAAAAATTATATTCGAAACTAGGACCTGCTCAAGGGAAAAGTCATGCAGTGTATTCCCCCGCCGTGCTTAAACATTTCACTTATATCGGTTTCTATTACCTCAATTCCACAAGCCCTGAGGGCACTGTTCACTTCAGTGTTTTTCCTAAAAGACACCGCCTTGCCGTTTCCAAGCGACTGGAGGTTGCAGAAGCAGTCAAGCAAATGCTCCCTGCCCACTTCTATTAGATTGAATTTTCTGCTTCTCAACACATTCAAAAAAGTTTCCGGTAGAACCTCACTGCATATGACAGCAAGTTTCTCCGCAACCATATTGAAGCACATATCCAGGTGGAGGCATCTTTCGGAGGACCCGACAGGTATCACTTCATAACCGTACCTGGCCACCTGCCGCCTTATCTCATCAACCCCCGCCTCATCGGTGCGTTCCAGCATACCTATGGCCATGGTCCTGTCATCCAGCATCCAAAAATCGCCGCCTTCAAAATGACCCCTGCTGCATTTCGCAACACATGGAATTTCAAGTTCCTCCATCTTTTTCCTATAGGCTTCCGTCTCGCCTTTTCTGGAGTGTATTCTAAAATTTCCAAGTATGTACCCTTCCCTTACGCAAGCGCCAAAATCCCTCGCAAACACCTGGTCATGCAGACTGGAATCCGGTGTCATCAGAACCACTTCAACTCCATTTGACCTGTATGCCCGGACCAATTCCTCATGTTCCCTCATGCAGAGTTCATTATCTATTTTGGTTTCGTTACCGCCTCTGCCTGCATTTTCCTTCAAATATGCATAAATGGGAGGACACATGAGCACTTTCTTAAGAGGTGCCGTCGAATTTCTCACAAAACACCCATTCACTTTCATCGCCCCCTGGCACAAAAATTTTCTACATTTTATATTTCCCCATTATCCCGCATATTATCAAAATAACGTAGACGGTTTTATCCAAAATAAAAAAATTGCACTCCGCACTGTTAAACGGAATGCAATTTCCCATGAAGTTTACTGGATGTCAATTTTTCCTCTCTTATTCTCACCTTTTTGTATTTTTGGAAGGACAACTTCCAGAACACCATTGTTGAAAGAAGCTGTAATGCCCTTATCATCTACATTATCTATATAAAAACTTCTCTTTAATTCTCCATAATTTCTCTCACGTCTTACATAACCTTCGCCCTTGTCTTCCTTCTGATCTCCTCTTTTCGCAGATACGGTCAGATAGTTATTGTCAAAGCTCAAATCTATAGCATCTTTTTTAACTCCTGGAAGATCTGCCTCAAGTTTATAGGAATCTGCATCTTCCTTAAGATCAACTTTAAATCCCTTGCCAAAATTGCCTGCAGCTGGTGCAAAGAAATCATTGTTAAAAAATGAATCTGCGAAATTTTTAAACGCATCGCCCTGATCTAAGAAATTACCTCTTTCAAATGGAACCATATCAAACATGGTACATACCTCCTTATACATTTCATTCGATTTTATTCAAGCAGCTATCATCTATCAATATTCCCTCCCAGATTGTTAAAGTGGAAGGCAGGCACTGCCATACCTGTACAAGATGACTCCCGGGTCCGCAGCAATTCTATCCATGTAAAAAATCTTTTGCGGCAGCCTCAAAATCACCTTATTTTATAACCTGCGATTACTTTCTGTATCAGCAATCCTTATTACAGTATTATAATACAATAAAGGTCAAAGAAAGTCAAAGTCTAAAAAATACAGATTCCAAGTTTAATTGATAGCTATTTTCAGTAAGAAGGACATAACTTATCCCATATAAAAAATATACATGCATTTAAATATACAAATGCTTTTTCCGGCAATTGCTGAGACTCCACGTTACTAAAGCCAGTGAGTTCTTATGAAGATAACTTCCTATATGTCTCGAAAAATATATAGACTTATTATTTTCCCCAGAGCTTTCACTATCAAGGACTGCATCCAATCCATTGACGATAGTATAAAGCTTATCTCAAAACCTTTTTTTATTTCCATATACGCTTCAAATTATACAACAGAAATAACTTTCAGTCATTATGTCAATTAGAGATGGCTGGAAATTGCTTAGAAATTGCTTGTCCAGCACTGTTTTTTACTGCCTGGCTGATCATAAATGGTATGGATAGCTTGTCCAGCTAGAGATGGCTGGAAATTGCTTGTCCGGTGCTGTTTTTCGTTTACATTTTGTTCACTATATTTGAGAGCAGCCTGATCCTTTCAGTTCAGGAAAATTCCTGTATCTGCCAAGATATCAAGGATATCTTGGCAGATGGCTTGGCTTGAAAAGCAGCTGAATGTTTGCAAGTTTTGTTCACAATTTGTTCATGACCCCCGGGGGTTGCTTGTCCACCCGGCAAAACTTTCAGCAAAATTCGGGGTTGCATGTCCACCTAATACCCAGTACATTGAGTAAAATTCTCAACGAAACTTTAGGGGGGTGCATGTCCAGCCGACAAAATTACCAAGGCTGTATGTCCAATTGACTGACTATCATGCTAATCATCATCTGTGTTAAAAATGAAGATTTCCGGATGAAATCCGGAAATCAACCATATATATTTGAATTCTGGACTTTGAGGTTCAACGTCTAAGCCGTAAAACAGCTAAACATTCGAAAACTCCATTCACAGTTTATCCGAATGCTACCATTGCTAATACTCCCAGCTTCTCAAATTGGGAGATAAGCACTGCTCCGCACCTGGATAAGTTCTTACCCTAAAGGATAACGTATTCTAAGTGTTAAAGACACTAAGAATACTGTTAGGTTCAGGGTGGAAAAAAGTAATCAAGCTTCACCTAAACCTAAGAATTACTTGATTCACTGCCTGTGTGACTGCATATCTGCTCAACTCTAGATTCAACAAATTTTCTGTACAGTTCCCGTTGGTTGTCTTTCTTAAAATAAGCAAGTATTTTTTGAGAATTTATAAGTCTTTCTTTTTCTTTCCCTATATACATCGAATAACTACTCCATTTATACTCATCCGGTTTTTTCACCATATTGGCTTTTATCGGATTAAGATGTATATATCTACTGGTTTCAAGCATCTGCAAATCAGATCTTATAAGCTCCGAAAAATATCTTTTTTGATAAAGGTGCCCTAAATAATTATATTTATTGTTGAAAAACTTGGCATAGATACTATTTAACCTCGAGATGAAATATTTTATGTGCTTTATTTTAGTCTTCAAAAGAATATGTACATGATTATCCATAAGACAATAGCACATAATTTCATATTGCCCGTTAAAATATTCAATTGCGTCTTCCAATATAGTCAAATATGTTCGAAAATCTTCTTCTTCCTTAAAAATATTACTTTTCCTATTACCTCTGGCTGTCACGTGATATACTGAGTTAGGGTACCATTTTCTTGCCCTGCTAGTCATAAATTTTCTATCCTCATTTCATATTTTTGATCTTTCCCATATAGTTTATCCTTGACACCTTTTCATAGATTTAAACTTGGTATTGAAAAATAGTATCTAAATTGATCTCGTTCAACATAACGTAACCTGCTGGATTTGCTTGCCCATGTTGAAAAAAGATTGAAAAGTACTTGTTCGGAGTTGTCCATCTGAGAGAAAGGTGCTTGTCTGGCCTATCCAGTCAATCAGTAGAAATGGAAAAGCTGCTTGTCCTGTAGTTCACGATTTATTCATAATATTCTCAGTAACTTGACCTTTTTCAGTTCATGTCTGCTCGGATAAATGCCACCACATCAACGGTTTATGGGGTTACGGTTTGGCTTGAAAAGCAGCTGAATGCTTGTAAGTTTTGTTCACAATTTGTTCATGACCCCCGGGGGTGGCATGTCCACCCGGCAAAATCACCAGAGGCTGCATGTCCAACAGACAAAGTTCCCGAGAGATGCCTGTCCAATCGGCACCTGCCTGGACCCGGCAGGGGTGGCATGTCCACCCGACAGTGATCTGTCTGCCGCTGGGCTATTGCAAATTTAAATTTTTTATGTTATCCATAATTGAGGAAACTATGGTGGACAAAATAGAAGGCATGAATCTCTGGAAAAATACCAATGTAATAAAGATAACAGCAACAGACGTAAATGAAGTTACAAACAGAATGCAGTTTTGGGAGGCCGCCAGAGATTTGTTTGTGGCCACAGCAAAACATACTACAGAATCTATAAATCCGAACAGCATAAGTGCCATTCCCAATCCGATAGAAAAATATGAAAATAGGATTGAGAGAAATTCAAAATATATAATTGGAACAGCAGCTATAAGTGCCGTTTTATAGAATTTGAAAATCCGGGGCTTACTTTTTGAGAATAAAGTATTAGCCAGGCAAATTATTGCAAAGGAGGCCAAAATCGAAACTAAAACAAGAATACAATTTTCCAGGAAAATATCGCCATATGGTACTTTTATGTTTGATTTAATCCTATTGATTACAGACATTGCCTCATTTATGTCCGCATCATTTATTGAGTCAGGGGAAGCCGAAGGATAAATCAGCTGTGTGATTTTCAATATGCTATTTGTCAGCTGCATCACAATGTTATTTATATTCGAAACCAGCTGTCCCATTTTCCACATTTCCAGGAAACCTTGCATTACTGCAGTGGACACTGTCAGTATAATCGCCGTATTCTTTTTCCCGCCGCCTATGAATTTTTGTGCTGTCGTAATTGGTTTAAGGAACATATTCACGAAAAAAACAGCTGCCTCCTTAAAGCCTGCGTCTGCGCTGCGGTCATTGGGATTGGGACGGTGTGGTTTCGAATCATCATCAATATCTATTCTCCTGGTCCCGCAGTTGGGACAGTAAATATCGTCTTCTTCAATTTTGGTGCCGCATTTAGAACAATATGCCATAATATTTTTCTCTCCTTTGCTGTAGATTATTTTAACTCGTCGTAAATTTTTTTGGACAGTTGGGAAATAAATTCATCGCTTTCTCCATTTGTCATGATGGATATAATATATGGATTGTGCGAATAAACAATTGCTACATCATGATTGTAGGATCCATTTATTCCTATTTTATGTGCCGTTTTTACCGGTAGATATTTTGGAATTTTAACGGAATCCCAGTTTGTATTTTGAAGATACAATATGGACTGACCGCCGCCGCGGCTGCCCTGGACGTATATGTGCTGCATCAACACTGCCGTATCTTTTGCCGAGAAATTTTTTGAAAATACGGGGATATTTTTTGATAGCACACTGGATATATAAGCTTTAAAATCGCCGTCATTTTTGTCGCATACATAATAGCCGAGCATATTTGAAGCCAGATTATCAGAGTAGCTGCAGACATACTTAAGCAGCTGTCCAACACTTACAAGCTGGCCGTCGTACAGAGTGTCCTTCAACACCCCCGTACCGCCCCTCACCATGGCCCCGGATATATTATTCACATAATCATGGTAGGGAAATTTCGTGTCCATGCTTATGGATCCCTCGTCAAGCTTTTTCTGGGTGTACAGTATTTCTGGCAGTTTTCCAGTACTGGCAGCATAATAAATTTTATCCTGGTTTACTCCAAAACTTTTACCGCTTTTGAGCTCGATGCAATATAATCCCACATCTTTCGAGCCTATATACTTTTCAGCCTCCTGCCTTGCCTTTTCAATTCCAGCAGCAGGTTTTGAAACTGAAAGCTTCTTTTTGGGGACATTCTGAACCTTGTGCGGTTTTTCCAAGTTTACTGCAGCAGATATTTTTTCTTCCCGATTCATCCTGCAGAGATTAAGTCCCGCTGCTGTCATTCCTATCAAAATTACTGTACCTAAAATCAATATCAATTTTTTCTTTTTCATGAAATTTCCTTTCTGCTCACCACCGACAATCCTACGGACTTTTACGGACTTTCCAACATTATAAGGATCTATTTTTCCACGGCACTCGTCCTTTCTATAAGCTGGTAGGTTTTGGCAGTATCATTATATTTAAATTTATATATATTTTCAAAAGTCCTGGTGCTGGCCTGTGAATCGCCTTCAGAATAGTGATCATTTATGTCATATATTTCTGTTGCATCTACTATACCCGATTTGCCGTCAGGATTCATCTTATACGAATTTACCACAGCTGAATCGTACTGCTCATAAAAATTATTGTTACCTTTATAATAAGAATTTATATTGTTCATCTGCTGTTTGTAAATTTTACTTCCGGGATACATGTACTCCACCAGGGCAGAGACATCGCCATAGGTAAGTGCATTTGCAAGCGAAGAAGCATAACCCGTTATCATATTGTTTATGTCGTTCTTGTGCTGCTCCGGATCTCCACCGCTGCCCGAGTAATCAAAATAAACTGCAGTATCATTGTCGGAAAGATTAAACACGGAGCTTTTAACCTGTTCTCCATTATAATTAACAATTGCATAAATGCTTGCACCGGATGCAACAGGTCCCATTTTATCTCCGGAATTTACAGATCTGCCGGTGTCTTTCCCGTCTATATAAACTTCATTATTAGTATAATCGGAATTCACATCAAGATAAATCCCCTTTAAGGCACTTACAGCCGCCTTTTGCTTCTTGCTTTTTATGAAATCCACATTCGTGCTCTTGTCCATTTTTCCGAAAGCCCCGCTGGCTCTTCCCTCCACCTTGTAGATTCCCGGCACGTACGGCCCAAATTGTTTTGAAAAGCTGCCGCTGTCAGCCTGTGCAACTTTTTCATCATTTACCAGAATGTCAGCTCCTTTTACACTTGATGTTATAGTTAAAAACACCGGGTTAAAAGCTATTTTGTATTTTGGAAAAAAGAACATGGTCCTGCCGGCCTCAGTTATATACAAGCTATTGGTCCTATTTTCAGCTCCCCCGTTTTTTAAATTTAGAACCTGGTTATTCAAGTTGTTTATAATATCCGTAAATTCCGACGGAGTTGTCTTGAATGACTGAATAAGAGGTTTCACAGCATCCGAAGTCATCTTTATTCTTCCGTCATATGTATACATGACTCTGCTTAAATCCCCCGGATCATTCTTATTGACAGCATTTTCAAAGGCCGCAACTGTTCTCCCCGGGCTGCTCATAAATTTTCCGGCAAATACAAATGTACATATCAACACAATTGCAACAGCGGACCAGAACACTATCTTCTTTTTCCTCAAATCGCCAATGGAATTGCTAATTTCACGGGAATCTATAATAGAAGTGTCATTTATACTATCATCTTCTGCATCATTCCCCGCCTCTGTCCCGTCTGAATTATTCAAAGACTGCCCGGACTCTGTCCCATCATCCAACTTTATGTACCTGCGTGATACAGAATCATATCCACAATTTGGACAAACACTGCTGCCACTTTGCAATTTAGTACCGCACTTAGTGCAAAATTTCACATCAACCACCCCTATATAATTTATTCTTAAATCTACTGCAAAAACTCAGCAGCTTCAGCTGCAAGGTTCCCCCTCCAGATTGATTTGACTTTTTGAAGTCTCAAAAACAGTAAAATCATAGTACTGCAGTCAAAATTTCTTTTGCTCCTAAAATATTCTACAAAAAATTCATATTTCCTTCTCAAATTTTACAGTTTGTTAATTTTAACGACAAAAAGAACCATCGCTGTTAATGGCTCTTTCACTGAATTATTTTCAGAAACTGGTGAGTACTCTGATGGCTGACGGATTGCTGCGGCAGCTGGGATAAGATGCCTACAGATAGATTAATTGCAAGAGCTGCTTGTCCGCTCAAATTGCTTAACAGATAGGTGGATTGCGCAAAAGCCGCTTGTCCATTTACAGTTTATTCATACTTTACGGATTTGCTTGGACTGCAGCGGGCATTTGAAATGACGCCAATCCCTGAACTTAGGTGCGATTTGGCAAAGGATGCCTGGCCTGAAAAGTTGCTGAATGTTTGAAGGATTTATTCACAATTTATTCATGACCCCCGGGGGTTGCATGTCCACCCGCCTGTTCTCGACATTTTCCGGGGTTGCATGTCCACCCGCCAAAATCACAGCAAAACTTTGGAAGTTGCATGTCCAACCAAGACGGAAAAAGAGGATGCATATTATTTTTCATAGTGTGTCTTGCATTGGGCTATTTCAATTTGATTATTTTCAATACGGTATACCAAACGGTTAACTCCATCAATTCTTCTGCTCCAGAATCCCTGTAGTTCATATTTTAAAGGTTCAGAATCCCCAATGCCCTGATTTTCATTTCGATCAATATCTTTAATAAGCTTATTTATCCTTTTTAATGTTTTTTTATCTTGCAATTGCCAGTAAATATAATCTTTCCAAGCTTCATCAGACCATAGTTTATTCATCTTGCACCTTAACAATATCGTGCATTTTACCTTTACCTTCATTAAGTTGGTTTATAGATTTTTTTAAATGGTTCATATTGGATTCACTGTAAAATGGTTCACTGGCAACAATATCAAAAGGTATTCTTCTTTCTCTCACAACTGCCTTCAGAAAAATATTAATTGCAGTAGTTGTATTCATACCAAAATCTTCAAAAAGACTTTCTGCCTGTTCTTTTAATTTTTCATCAACACGAACGTTAAGTGTTTTCTGAGCCATATATATCACCTCTTTTTTATTATATTATACAGCAACTATTTAATTTTGTATATATATTGTATATACATTATACTGCTTTATGTATTAAACATGAATTGCTTTAGTATTCTAGTAATTACATATTTGTCTCCCATTATTTCATTCACAAACATTAATCAACAAAGAACAAAGTTCAAAGAGCAAATATCAAAGATATCTGAACTCTGAACTTTGGATATATACCTTGTTTTTTTCACAATTTTCACAGCTGTGGACTGGCCGCAGAGGCTGCTCATCCGTTCAAACTGCTTAACAGATGGTGGATTGCATAAAAGCCGCTTGTCTGCTCAAACTGCTTAACAGATGGTGGATTGCGCAAAAGCCGCTTGTCCATTTACAGTTTATTCATACTTTATGGATTTGCTTGGACTGCAGCGGGCATTTGAAATGGCGCCAATCCCTGAATTTAGGTGCAATTTGGCAAAGGATGCCTGGCCTGAAAAGTTGCTGAATGTTTGAAGGATTTGTTCACAATTTATTCATGACCCCCGGGGGTTGCATGTCCACCTGCCTGTTCTCGGCATTTTCCGGGGTTGCATGTCCACCCGGCATAACCGGCGTAACCGGCGTAACCGGCACATTCAAGGCACCCCAGTCACACCCGGCAAAACCTCCCGGCAGGATCATTTTGCAGTCAGCGTGTATCCATCCAGGTCATCGCCTGAAGGTGAATAAGTTGTATAGCCGTAATTGCCGTGTTTCTCACTTCTTATATCAATAGTGGAACTGCTGTCATTTGCAGTTACCTTTATCACATCGCCGTCGTTAAAAGAAGATGAACTGAAGCTGTAAACAACAGTTTTTCCGTCAACACCTGCTGAAACCGGAGTGAGCGTCCTGCCTGAAGTTACGTCGGTAAATACAAAATCGTCCCCGTACTGGTTTTCTATATCATCGTCCAAATCCTGGTTGAATTTTACCTTCACAGTATCGCTGCCTGTACCTGAGGAATCCGATGCGGTGAATTCATCCGGTTCTGTCATCGGAGGTATATAAACTATCATGGAGCCAGTTTTTATGCTTCGTCCTGCGGAATCTTCAGAGCCGGTGTTTACAATGCTGAGGTTTGTGCTTTCTCCGCAGTCTTTTATGTCGTCCACTTTTTCGCCATCCTTTACGCTGCCGCTGTAGGTCAGAATTATATCATTTCCCACTGTCGTTATGCTGTCAGGCTTGTTTCCGTTTACCCTGAAATCGTTCATGTCCACAATATCCAGGGAACCTGTAAGTGAAGCCCTCACTTTTATGTCGCCGCCTATAAATGTCATCTTTGCAGTGCCCGATATGAGTTTTGGCCCATCTCCACTGGCGCTGTCCTCTATGTCGCCAATGTAGGAACCGAGGTCAAGTGAATTGCCGTCCTCGTCGACAACATCCCTGACTCCAAGCTGGATTACACTTGAGGAAGTGCTGCCGCTCCCTATGCTATAGCCTGAAGAAAATTCAACGGTAACACTTTTGTCATCGTAAGAAGGCGTTACAGATGCACTGCCGGGCAGATTTCTGACTTCTCCGGTCCCGTCTCTGAACACATAATTTGACTTGTTTGAAAGTGAATCGTCATCCATGATCCTGTTGAAAAATATCGTGGCAGCGTTGGAGCCGTCTGCTTTTTTGACTATCTCGGTGACAGCAGGGCTTCCGCTGTCCATTCCGGATAAGGTGGTCGTGTAATCGTCCATCACATTGGGTTTTGCTTCAGTATCTATTATGTTTTTGACAGACAGCGTGTACTTGGAGCCGCTTAGGGCATCATCGTCAAATCTGAGGTCGAAGGTCCTGCTGCTGTTTCCGTCAACAGTTACGGTGCTTATATTGTCAAGTTTGTAGCTTATGTCATTTCCCTCGGAGTCCCTAATGGTATAATTTCCCTTGGTAGTGGCATAACTCCTGACAACATCCTTGTCGAATTTCACCCTTATGGTGCTGTCGTCGAGAATGTTTGCAGATGCAACAGATGGTTTCTTGCTGCTGCTTCCATAGTAGAGGTTCATGCTTGTCTGGTAAAGTGAATTCTGAAAGGTATCCAAAATATCGTTTTCCGCAAGGACCGTGTTTATCCCCTGATCCAGCATACTGCCCACATTTTTTATCTTCACTATGCTGTCACCGAAGCCGGAATCAAATGTGACATAGGAATCGTCCACATCTACAGTGTCCCCGTTTATCTCATAGTTGGAAGGATCAAGGGCTGTCTTTGTGTCCATCGCCCTATTGTATTTTATATAGATGGTACCTGCATTATTGGTGGTGACGCTTTCAACTTCAGGCCTTCCCGACACAGGTTCAATGGTGAACGGTTCTGACTGTGACCGCATTGGAATGTTGGCGCCATTGTCAAATTTACTTGTAGCTGTGCCGTTTGGCATAGTAAAGGTATTGTTTCCTATGGGAAGCACGGAGTCAAAATAGAGATCAACACCGTCGGCCCAGCCGCCGCAGTCATCCTTCAATTCAGTATATGAAGTGTTGAGGCCATAATTCCTGACACTCCTCCTGTTTATCTTCATTGAAGACAAATCGCTCTCCTGAATCCTCACAGGTTCGGAAAATCTGACTTTAAGCTTATTACCGCCTGCTGCATCTACGGAACTGATTGAAGGAGAGCCGGTTTCCTGAAATACAATGTTATTTTCATATTTGGCTATGCTGGAGGAGGAGCTGTCATCAAGGATATTGTTTTTCACGGTAAATGTCACTTTTTTCCCCTGTGAAAATGGATTCCTGAAAGTAATTAAAACGGTTCTGTCATCATCCTGGAGGTAGGCGGAGGAATCGGTCTGCGTCGTGGAGCCCAGGGAATTGCCGTCTATTTCATAATTTGCTATTCTCTCTGCAGAATCTTCGTCTACTTTTGTGTTGAAGACAACCTTTATCTGGTTGAGTCCCACTGAAGTTACGGAGTTTACCGTATTGCTCTCTCCTACAATTCCATCTGCCGCATTTTTTATATCGGCGATAGTTTTGTCGGAAATGACACCTTTTTCCGAAATTACATTGAGCGATGCAATTGAATCAGATTTCTCCTTGATATAATTCAGTGCATTCTCTGTCTGAGGTTCACCCTCTTTGCTTACAAGTACCAGAGGCGATGAATTTATTCCAGCAATGGAGGCCGCTATGAGGGAATCCGCATACCTGTCTCCATATGCATCTGCAACGTATATTTTTTCCGGTTTAAGTTCCTTCGAGAAGGCTTTGAGTATGTTCAAGTTTGTCTCGAACCTGTCCCTGCCGCCGTTTATTCTCTCGACTGCCCCAAGGGCATTATAGGTGCTGTCACTTATAAGGTTGTTCGTGCCTATAACCGTAACTTTGGATTTATTATTTTTTATAAAATCAGCTACGGATGCTATACTGTCCATATTATTTCCGCCGAGAAGAAGTATTTCATTTTTGGCAGAAGCGGCAGGTGCTGCAGAAAGTGCATCAGAAAACCCCTCCCCTCCCGTCATCATCACATTAGAAGGATCCATTCCCAATTCAACAAGTTTTTTGGCCACAGCTGCATTGGTATCATATCTGTTCCTCCCGGAAAGTTCAATGAGATTATAATTCCTACTTTTCAGTTCAGACCTTATGCCGGAAGAAATCACATTCTCCCCGCCAAGTACATATATATTCTCCGGCTTTAATTTACTTATTTCATCACCTGCAGCACTGCTCAATTTTGAGCTTCCAGTCAAGAGAACAGGTGCATCGAGCTTTTTTGAAAGTACGGCCGCACTTATGGAATCCGCATACCCGTCACTTGATACAAGGATAACATTGCTGCAGGTAGTCCAGTTGGAATCGGCAGCAGCTGCCGCAGTTTCATAGACATCGGATCCGCCCAGCTGGTTGAATTTACTCTCAGAAGCCTCTGCAGGAACTGCCGGAACAGCAGCACATATCACAAGAGAAAACACAGCAGTTCCACCTACAATCTTCATGGTATCTCTATTCATAAAATTTACTACCCCCATCCCTTTTACATTATATGAATATTGTACCATATGAATTGTACATGTAGAAAAAATTTTATGAAAATATAGAATATACAGTATAAAGTAAAAAATACTATTTCCAGAAATTTAAATTTGGGCAGAGAAAAAGCCGCCATAAAAGACGGCCTTTTCTTCCTGTTTTATCTATAGTGCGTCCACATTCTTAAAATCTTTACCACTTTCCTATCTTCCAGTACCTCATATACTAACCTGTGCTGTATATTTATCCTTCTCGAACAAAGCCCTCTTAAATCACCAACTAACTTTTCATATTCTGGTGGATTTTCATATGGGTTTTCAGCAATTATCTTCAACAATTCTTTAGCTTTTTTATCCAGTCCGCACGATTCCAATTTTTTAGCATCTTTTACGGCTTGTTTTGTAAAAACTATTTTATATTCCAACCTATATCCTCTAATGTCTTACATTCCTCTACAGGTTCTTTCTTCCCTTCAAGGATACTCTCTTTCATTCCAGGTATGGATACAAGGTTCAATGTTTCCTTTATTGCTTCCCAGTCATCAGCACTTAACATAACGACATCACCGTTTTTGCTGGTTATCTGTACAGGTTCAGAATCCAATATAATTCGATTTATAATATTATAAATATCATTTCTTGCTGATGTGACATTATAGGTTTTCATCGACATCACCTCTTTTTACATTATACCGTACGTTTTTACGTTTGTCTATACTTACAGAAATTTAAATTTGGGCAGAGAAAAAACCGCCATAAAAGACGGCCTTTTCCCTATTCTGCTTAGATTATATTTTATTAATAACCCCCGAAAATGGTTTTACTAACCAAAATGGGTAATAGAGGGGTATTATCAAGTTGGTGGTTATCCTGGAATTTGTCTGTCATTTACTGGATTTCAATTCTTCCTGACTTCTTCTGTCCTTTCTCGGCTTTCGGAA
>CAIFEX010000024.1 GCA_903789665.1 uncultured Clostridium sp. | reverse complement strand
TATCTGGGACATAATCAAATGCGGTATACTAAGACATTATCACAATTAAATCATATTATATTATTAAAATTGAAAAAAGCTATTGACATTTTAATCAATAGGTATTATTATCATATATAATAAAATTTTAAACATAAAGACTATGATAGGGAAGAGTAAATGATTCAAATTTCCAAAGAGAGTGGGAAAAGGTGAAAGCCCATGAATTGTGGATTATTGAAAATCACCCTTGAGTTGTAAGCTGAATATGAACAATAGTAAGCTGCGCCGGCAAGGTCGTTATTTGAATCAAGTAAAAATTGGGTGGTACCGCGAACCAGACTCTCGCCCCGGGTGAGTAGTGTGGCTTTTTTTATACTTTATTTTAAAAGTTTTTAAAAAATGGTATTAAAAATTTACAGAATTATCAGTTAGTTTGATAGAAGTTAAAATAACTATGTTAAAAAATTAACAATTAGGGGGCTATTTATTATGAAATTAAAAGGTGCAGAAGTGCTGCTGGAATGTATGAAAGAACAGGGAGTAGATACTGTCTTTGGATATCCTGGAGGTACCGTCCTTCCGATATATGATGCACTATATGATTCAAAGGGTATAACTCATATAATGACTGCTCATGAGCAAGGGGCTACTCATGCTGCAGATGGATATGCCAGATCTACAGGAAAGGTGGGGGTGGTAATCGTGACTTCAGGTCCAGGTGCAACTAATACGGTAACTGGAATTGCCACAGCTTACAGGGATTCTGTCCCCATTGTGGTATTTACCGGTCAGGTGCCGCTGAATTTATTGGGGAAGGATTCCTTTCAGGAAGTAGACATCAGAAACATCACTTCATCTATAACTAAAAAGAACTATATAGTTAAAGATGTGAATAATTTAGTAAATATTGTAAGAGAAGCATTTCAGGTAGCCGTTAGTGGAAGACCAGGGCCTGTGGTCGTGGATATACCTAAAGATATACAAAAATCGGAAGTTGAATATAAACCCAAAATGAGTACCTTAACTGTATCTAAAAATAAGACAAACTTTAGTCAGGAAGGATTTATAGACAAGATTGATGAAGCAGTTGAAATGATAGATAGCAGTAAAAAACCGGTTATATATTCAGGGGGCGGCTCGGTCATATCAGGAGCATACAAAGAACTTGTAAAACTGGTTGAAAAAATAGATTCGCCTATTACCTGTTCTCTTATGGGAATTGGTGCCTTTCCGGGAAATCATAAAAATTACATGGGAATGGTAGGTATGCACGGCAGTCCATGTTCGAACTATGCCGTGAACAATTGCGATTTGCTTGTAGCTATAGGAGCGAGGTTCAGTGACAGGGTCATAGGCAAAGTGGAGGAATTTGCCCCAAAGGCTAAAATAGTTCATATAGACATAGATTCAAGAGAATTTGGCAAAAATATAAGTGAAGATATTTCCATAAAAGGGGATGTGAAAGAAGTACTTGAAATAATAAATAAAAAGGTAAAATATAATAGCCATAAGGAGTGGATGAATAGGATAAAACAGTGGAAAGATGGGGAAAGTGATCCTTTTGGAGAAGACTGCAAATTAAGTCCCAAGCATATAATGGACTGCCTCTATAAAATCACCAAGGGAGACTGCATAATAACTACAGAAGTAGGACAAAACCAAATTTGGACTGCCCAATATTTTAAATTTTTAAAACCAAGAAAGTTCGTATCTTCAGGCGGGCTCGGAACTATGGGTTATGGATTGGGGGCATCTATAGGGGCGTCTATAGGAAATCCCGGGAAAAAAGTAATAAATGTGGCGGGAGACGGCAGCTTTAAAATGAATTCGGTGGAACTTGCCACTGTTGCAAAATATAAATTGCCTATTGTGCAATTGCTTTTGAATAACCATGCTCTAGGCATGGTATATCAATGGCAGGACATGTTTTATAACAGGAGATTTTCAAGTACAGAGCTTGGACAAGAAGTTGATTTTATGAAATTGGGGGAGGCCTATGGTATAGAAACCTTTGAAATAGAATCTAACGAGCAAGTTGAGAAAGTCTTGATGAAGGCACTGAACTTAAATAAGCCCGTCATAGTGGAATGCAACATAAACAGGAATGAAAGAGTTCACCCAATTGTTCCTCCAGGTGCTGCTATAACGGAAATCATAAAGTAGACTGAAAAAAGGAATTGTCCCATAAACATTCATGGGACAGTTCCTTTTATTTCAGGCCTTTTTTGTTATTCTGCCCTCAAATAACTCGTAAGAGTATAGCAATATACATATTATGTAGGAACTGATTATAGTCATAACCAGGGCCTGTGCTATTCTAGGTGCCCATAAAAATACAAATCCTTTGTACATGAGGGCCGGAGTGAATATCATTAAAATAAAGGTGTTTGCAGTAGATACAAGGATACCTGAAAGTCCTAAAGATATTACCAGTTTGAAATAGTTGCTGTTTACAAAATCCTGGGCTTTTCCACTGTTCTTTTTGATGAGTATATTTACGAAAAACAGCATGATGGCTATGGCACCGATGATCATAAAGCCCAAACTGAGATATTTGGATTTCGGACCCAGTGATGTAAGTGATTTTGCCAGAGCGGACTGGGGCATAAATTGTGTAACTGCAAAGTTTATGAAACCTATTGAAAACAGTATTATAAAAAACACATTATAGGAATTTGCGATTTTACGTTCATCAGTATTTTTTATACGTTTCCATAAAACAGCTGGCAAAAACCCGGCAATTATGTTGGTTATGGTAAGCAGGGGAATGTATGCCCCCATCGGAGCTATCATATATCCAAGGATATCTACCAGTCCCCCTGCAATACCTCCATAGAGCGGACCGAACAAAAGACCGGGCATTACATAAAATATAGCACTGAAACTTATCCTCATAGTGAGTATACCGCCTGCAGCTATCAATATGGAAAAAGATCTCAAGACCAGCGCAATTGCGATAAATACGGCAGTAGTGACAAGAAATTTTGTATTCATCCTATTTTTCATGTTCATTACCTCCCGTGTACGTATTTGAAATTATTTTACACAAGGCTAATTGAACTTTTCATAGAAACACCTCTTTCCTCTTTAATGTAGTCACATTAAAGAGAGAAGAGGTAAAATACAAAATCCCCTTTAATGTAACAGCGGAAGCAATATCATATCATAAGCTTTAAATCAATAGTATAAAATATTCAAGCTTTTCGTTTAGAGACAACCTCCCATTCTCTAACACTTAATGCATAATATTTACTCTGCTACCTATATTTAATTATATAAAATAGTAGGACTGTTGTCCATATATTTATTATGATTTACATCTAGAAAGTGTAAATTTTTTTTCGGTGTATTTATATTATTATAAGTTTTTTTGAATTATAGTGATTTATTTTGAAACGTGCATTTTAAATTTTTAATTGAAGATAGTTTAATAATGTAGTAACTCTTTTATAGCGTTGATATAGAAAATATGAACAACCTTTTATAATAGATAATATCTATAGTGATATTGAAATTATAATAAAAGGAGGGAATTGTGATATGAAAAAATTTAAGACTATTTTCATTGTTGCTACTTGTATTGCTCTTGGTTCGCAGGTATATGTAAATTTATTTGTTCCCTATTTTACAATAACGTTATCTGTAATTATACTACCCACTCTTCTCTATTTTAATAGAGAGTTTAATCCAATTTATCTCACTTTTATAGTTGGAATAGTTTCACCTCTATATAGAGGATTTATGCTCTATATAAGCGATATTGCTCTAAATCAAGTAATATATTCTGTATTTAGCGATGTTTTATTTTATTTCACTTATGGAATAGTGTACTATTTTTTGTATTGGAAAAGGACAGATACTAATTTAACCAATTTTTTTGTTTCTATTGTTACAAGTGACTTTGTTTCCAATGTTTTAGAAATAAGTGTACTTATGAATTTTAAAGGATATAAATATAACATATTTCAAACTTTAGCCATTATAGCTTTTATAAGATCCGCGATTGTAACAAGTGTAATATTGTTGTTTAGATATTATAATTTTTTACTTACAAAAGAAGAACATGAAAAGAGATACAGGAAACTTGTACTTATTACTTCAAAAGTTAAGAGTGAGGTGTATTTTATGGAAAAAAATAAAAGAGATATTGAAGATGTTATGAAGAAAGCATTTTATCTTTATAAAATTCTATCTAAAAATGACTATCCAACTGAATTTGAGAATGTATCTTTGGATGTAGCGAAAGATGTGCATGAGATAAAAAAAGACTATATAAATGTTATAAAAGGGTTAGAAGAAATGTTGGATGAAAGGAGTGATAATACTAAAATGAATATCAAAGATATTGTACGGTTTATTGAAGCCGATGTAAAAGAATATATAAGAAGAAATAAGTTGGACATATGTTTAGATTTTAAAGTGTATGACAACTTTAATGTAGAAAAGCATTTTTATCTAGTTTCTGTTATAAGGAATCTAATATATAACAGTATTGAAGCCATGGATGGAAGAAGAAATGGTTGTATAAGAATTATAATCAGAAAAGAGAAAGGGAAATGTATTTTCACAATTTTGGATAATGGCTCGGGAATAAAAAATGAGAATTTAAGCTATATTTTTAACCCGGGGTTTTCAACGAAGTTTGACCGAAAAACTGGGGATATATATAGAGGACTAGGTCTTACTCATGTAAAAGGTATAGTAACTGACATTTTCTCAGGAGCTATATCGGTTGTATCCAGAGAAGGAAAAGGTACTAAATTTACTATAAAGATAAAAGAGGACAAGATAGGGGGATAATTGAAATGAATTTTTATATTGCAGATGATGACATAAATATAGTAAAAATATTGACTAGCATAGTAGAAGAAACTGTAAATTTTGAAGTCATTGGAAGTTCATGCAATGGTAAAGAAGCCTTTAATGAGATACTTTTACTTAAACCTGATATTGTATGTGTAGATCTTCTTATGCCTGTAATGGATGGTAATACTCTTGTGAAACAGCTAAAAGAATTAAAAGATAATATTTACTTTATTATGATATCTCAAGTAATGGATAGTAAGTTGAGATCAGATTCTTATGAAGCTGGAATAGAATTTTTTATAAACAAGCCCATAAATAAAATTGAAGTTGAAAAGGTTATTTTAAAGGTAGCGGAAAAAGTTAAAATGGAAAATATGCTTTATAATATAAAAAAGATGTTTAAGAATCAAAATGAATGTAATAGGGATGAGAACGAAAACCAAAACGAGATTAAAGTAAAACGGATTTTATCAATGCTTGGAATGTTAGGGGAAAAAGGGAGCAAAGATATAATAAAATTATGTTTATATCTTATTGAAAATAATAAAAGTTTTAAGGAATGTAATTTAGATAAACTTAAGAATTATTTGGGGAATAATTCTCGTGTTATAAAGCAGAGAATAAGGAGGGCTATAAAAGTTGGACTTAGGAATATAGCTAATATGGGCATAGAAGATTATACTGATGATATTTTTCATACCTATGCAAATGTACTTTTTGACTTCACTAATGTGAAAGCTGAAATGGATTTCATAAATGGCAAGAGAAAGTCAGAAGGGAAGATCTCTATAAATAAATTTTTTGAAGGCCTTATACTTAGATGTCAAGATAATTAAAAAGTATAAAAATTTGATAAAAAAGCTTTTAATTTATTTTAAAAGCTTTTTTGAATTATCGTGAATTATCTTGAGAGTAACATTCTAGAATAAATTGAAATTAATTTTAGGAGGCATTGGAAATGTATAATTTAAAAAACAGGAGTTTTCTGACTTTAATGGATTTTTCAACTAAAGAAATAAGTTTTATGCTTGATCTTGCTGCAGAACTTAAAAAAGCTAAATATGCGGGGACAGAACAACAAAAACTTAAAGGTAAAAATATAGTTTTGCTATTTGAAAAGGACTCCACTAGAACAAGATGTGCATTTGAAGTGGGAGCAAAGGATCAAGGTGCGAATATAACTTATCTGGGACCTACAGGAAGTCATATGGGTAAAAAAGAATCTGTAACAGATACTGCAAGGGTACTTGGAAGAATGTATGACGGGATAGAATATCGAGGATTTGCACAGAAAACAGTTGAAGACTTGGCTAAATATTCAGGAGTTCCGGTATGGAATGGGCTTACAGATGCCGATCATCCCACTCAAGTATTGGCGGATTTTCTCACTGCAAAAGAGCATTTAAACAAGCCTTATAACAAGATGGTGTTTATATATGCTGGAGATGGTAGAAATAATGTAGCAAATGCACTTATGATTGGTGCTTCAAAAATGGGTATGGATTTTAGAATAGTTAGTCCTAAAGAATTGTTCCCATCAGAAGAATTAGTGGCTAAATGCAAAAATGTGGCGAATAAAACGGGAGCTGAAATAACTGTAACTGATGATATTGATGAAGGAGTAAAAAATGCGGATGTCCTTTATACAGATGTGTGGGCTTCTATGGGAGAATCCGACAAAGTGTGGACAGATAGAATAAGGCTTTTGAAACCCTATCAGATAAATATGGAAATGATAAGGAAAACGGGAAATAGAAAAGTAATTTTTGAACACTGCCTGCCTTCTTTTCATGATTTAAATACAAAAATAGGAGAAGAAATCCATGATAAGTTTGGACTTGATTCAATGGAAGTTACGGATGAAGTATTTGAAAGCGAGCATTCAGTAGTATTTGATGAAGCGGAAAACAGGCTGCATACTATAAAGGCAATTATGGTTGCTACACTTGGAGATTAAGTCGGGAGGGAAAAGTTGATATGTTAAGAATAGTAGTAGCTCTTGGAGGAAATGCACTGCAGTCAGATCCTGAAAATAAGTCGGCTGAAGCACAACTTAAGGCATGTAAGAAAACCTCAAAATTCATTGTTGATCTTATAGAAAAAGGGCATGAGGTTGTAATAGCGCATGGCAATGGCCCACAGGTTGGGCAGTTGGTTGCCACATATGAGGCTGCAGCATCAATTAGTGATAAAAATATAATCATGCCCTTTCCTGAATGTGGGGCTATGAGCCAGGGTTATATAGGTTATCAGCTTCAACAATCAATAAAGGGAGAAATGCAGAGAAGAGGGTTGAAAAAGGAAGTTGCCACATTAATTACTCAAGTTTTGGTAGATGAGAATGATCCAGGATTTAAGAATC
This sequence comes from uncultured Clostridium sp., assembly GCA_903789665.1. Classification (GTDB taxonomy): domain Bacteria; phylum Bacillota; class Clostridia; order Clostridiales; family Clostridiaceae; genus Clostridium_B; species Clostridium_B lapidicellarium. The sequence continues at coordinate 44,495 of CAIFEX010000024.1, read as the reverse complement.
CAACCAAACCTGTAGGCTCGTTTTTTACAAAGGAACAGGCAAGAGAGCTTATGGATGAAAAGGGATATGTCATGAAGGAAGATTCCAATAGAGGGTGGAGAAGAGTAGTGCCTTCACCCATTCCTGAAGCTATAATTGAAGAATCTGAAATTAAGACTTTGGTTGGATCTGGGTGTGTAGTTATTACAGTAGGCGGAGGTGGCGTACCCGTGATTGATGAGGGAGATGGAATTCTCAAGGGGGTTCCAGCAGTAATCGATAAAGATTTTGCTTCTGAAAAAGTAGCTGAAATGCTGAATGCAGATATATTGCTTATTTTAACGGCAGTTGAACAGGTAGCAGTTAATTTTGGAAAACCTGATCAAAAAAATATAACCAATATGACATCGCTTCAAGCTAGAAATTATATTGAAAAAGGACATTTTGCACCAGGATCAATGTTACCCAAAATTAAAGCAGCACTTGCATTCGTAGAAAAGAAGCCCGGAAGGAAAACAATTATTACTTCGCTTGAAAAAGCAAGAGAAGCTATAGAAGGAACAGCTGGAACAACTATCTATAATATAAATGCCAGGTTTGCATAAAGGTATTACTGCCAGATAATTATCTGGCAGTAATATTATAAAAAGACTTGAATTGATTGAAGTAGAAGTATGAGAAAGGAGTGTATTGTTTTGGAAGTTAAAGAGGAAAATAAATTAGGATTTATTCCATTAACTGGATTGGTTATAGGATCTATAATTGGCGGGGGAGCTTTTTCATTTCCCGGAGATATGGCAAAAGTTGCAAGTCCAGGTGCAATTATCATAGCTTGGATTATTACAGGAATTGGAATGCTGACTCTTGGCTTTGTATTTCAAAATTTATCTAACAGAAGGCCTGACTTAGACTGTGGTATTTATAGTTATGCCAAAGAAGGCTTTGGAAATTATGCGGGGTTTAATTGTGCATGGGGTCATTGGATTAGTTCAATTCTGGGAAATGTTTCGTATATGGTTATGCTTTTTTGTACAATAGGATATTTTATGCCTATATTTGGCAATGGGAATAATTTACTTTCCATTGTATGTGCCTCTGTATTAATATGGAGTATTAATGCGCTTATACTGAAGGGTGTAAAGACAGCTGCATTTGTAAATGTTTTAGCGACTATTGGCAAATTAATACCAATAATTGTGTTTATAATAATATCTTTAATTATGTTTAAAGTTAATATATTTACTTTGGATTTTTGGGGAAATATGAACACAAATCTAGGAAGTGTATTGAAACAGGTAAAAGGAACGATGCTTATAACATTATGGGCATTTATTGGGATAGAAAGTGCAGTGATATGTTCTGACAAGGCTAAAGTAAAAAAAGATGTAAGTAAAGCAACGATAATAGGACTTTTAGGAACTCTTATCATATATGTTTTAATATCATTGTTGGCACTTGGTACAATGAAGCAGTCTCAGCTGGCTCAATTAAAAAGTCCTTCTATGGCATATGCCTTAGAATTTATAGTTGGTAAATGGGGTGCTGTAGTTGTAAATTTAGGTTTGATAATATCCTTATTAGGTGTATATCTCGGATGGACTCTAATATGTGCTGAATTAGCATATTCAGGAGCTCAGGGAGGAGCTTTTCCTGAATTTTTCAAAAAAGAAAATAAATATGGTACACCATCAAGTTCGCTTTTCATGACGAGTTTATTAATTCAACTTTTTTTAATATGTGCTTTTTTTTCAAATAGTACTTATCAAGTGCTGTATTCTATTGCAAGTGCTGCAGTATTAGTCCCGTATCTTTTTAGTGCCTTATATTCATTAAAATTAACTATAACTAGGGAAACATACACTATAAGGGATAATAAAATAAGAAAAAGAGATATGTTTATATCAATAATCTCAGTTATATATGCAATATGGTTAATGTACGCAGCTGGCTTAAAATATATATTACTTCTTAGTATACTTTTTTCAGTAGGAATTTTTGTATTTTATAAAGCAAAAAAAGAAAAAAATACAATTGTTTTTACAAAAATTGAAAATATTATAGCAGTAATACTCATAATTGTCGGAGTTATAACTTTTTGCATGATGATAACGGGAAAATTAATAATTTGACATATAAAATCAATCTGTTTTTTAAAACATAAAGTAGCCCAAAGACATCATAATGTTGTTTAAACTTTGGGCTTTCGTGCAAGATCTGAAAGGAAGTAGCTTTTTTCATGGTGGGCGGCGTTATTGTAACGGCATTCGGCTTAATTATTCAGTTTTGTGAACCGGTTTTCTGCTATTCCTGCGGGTTGATCGTACCGATGTTGTTGTAGATGATTTCTATCTTGTTGTCGTTGACGGCGATTAGCCGTACGTCCTTTTATCGGTTGAAACGATAGAGATGGATAGAGGAATTTCATGTGTTGTTTCGGGTATTTTTGTGTCCGTATGCTCTGTCTGTAAAAGGGGAAATATCCGGATGGATATAAGATAGGCGGATGGGAAATACCGTGTTTAGGTATCATTTCGGAGTGCGTTAAATTTTACGTTGAATTTTACGAAGAATAAGGGTATAGAAGGAAAATGGCTGAACTCCGTGTTTCCCCGGAAGCGGCGAATGACCTGAGGGAAATTCGGAAGTATACCGCCGTCCAGTTGGATGCACCGATTGCCGCCCAAAAGCTGGTGCCTCACATTCTGCAATCCATGCACAGTGAGGCCTCCACTTCGGCCCGTCATTCCACTTTAGCGTATTAAAATTTTTATATCAAGTGTGCCTACTAAGTTGAAGTCACTCATAGAATGACATAAAACCGCCGCCCTGCGCATTATGGCTTAGCTTAAAAGTTCTTTTACGTCCCTGTAAATGAGTATATTGGAAATTCCACCGTAGTATCTTATTATGCCGTCTATTACAGTTATGGGCGGAGAAAATCCTTTTTCTATGGTGCTTTTTACTCTAAGCTCCTCTTCGGTTGAAAAGACGAAATTTTTTAATTCTATGAATTTCAACTCTATGTTTTGTGCCACATCGCTTATTTCTAGAAAATTTTTTAAGTTCCGGTATAGATCACAGGTTTTCCTCGAAATCAACTTTCCCGCCGAATTTCCATCTCTGGCGGATTTACAACTTGAAGAAATCGGGCATTTGAAACAACTTGAATTTCCACAGCTGCAGTAGTTGATTCCTGATAAAATGGAGTTTTTATTTCCATATATTATTATTTCTATTTTCATATCATAAAATCCTTTCGTGAACTAATTATATTTTAACATAATGTGTGGAATTCTCCTACCTCCAGAGGCAGAAAATGAATAGCATTTGCCGATAGGCAATAAACGTGATAGACTATAATCAATGAAATTTGACAGCAATAATCATTCAGTATTCTTTACTGAATTATCATCTAGTATTAGTTATGTGGTGCTCTAATAGCTGTAGTTAAAAAATATATAGAAAATCACTGAGGTTGGTTCGACCTTTAAAGCTTAGGTAAACTTGTTTCGTTAGGAATATTGACTAAGAAGCCATCCACTTCTGTAAGTGGCGGCAGTTCACAAATAAAATTATTATATTACAGCATTACAGCAGAATATTGTTTAAAAATTTTTTACCACAAAAGGAGGGACAATCGATGAAGAGAGAAGTGTATATGGATTATGCAGCTACAACCTTCGTTAAACCGGAGGTTTTAGAGGAAATGAATCCATATTTTACTGAGTATTTTGGCAATCCTTCTTCGATTTATTATATATCAAGAAAAACTAAAATGGCAATAGACAGGGCAAGGGAAGGTATAGCAGAGATCATAAATGCTGATAAAGACGAGATATTTTTTACAAGTGGAGGTTCTGAGTCGGATAACTGGGCTCTAAAGGGAATCGCAATGGCCAATGGAAAAAAAGGAAAACATATAATAACTACGGAAATAGAGCATCATGCTATTTTAAATACATGCAAATATTTAGAAAAACATGGATTTGAAATAAGTTATCTGCCGGTGGATGAGTATGGTACGGTCAGTCTGCAGGAGCTGAATAAAGCTATAAGAAAAGATACTGTACTTGTGTCCGTGATGTTTGCAAATAATGAAATAGGAACTATAGAACCCATAAAGGATATAGGAAAATTGTGCAGGGAAAGAGGCGTACTGTTCCATACAGATGCAGTTCAGGCAGTTGGAAATATTCCAATAGATGTGCAGGATATGAATATAGATTTGCTTTCCATGTCATCTCATAAATTTTATGGACCCAAGGGCGTGGGAGTATTATATATAAGGAAGGGGACTAAAATAGACAGCCTAATTCATGGGGGATCCCAGGAAAGAGGTAAAAGGGCTGGAACGGAAAATATTGCAGGTATAGTTGGCATGTCCAAGGCATTGAAAATTGCAGCTCAAAATAGAGATGATGAAAACAGAAGACTGATACATTTACGGGATAGACTTATAAGTAGAATTTTGAAAATACCCCGTTCCAGGTTAAATGGGCACAGGACCAACAGACTCCCGGGAAATGTGAATGTGACTTTTGACTTTGTAGATGGGGAAATTTTGGTGATGACCTTAGACAGCATGGGCATATACGCCTCTACGGGAAGTGCATGTTCGGCGGGAGCGGTAGAACCTTCCCACGTACTTACAGCTATAGGACTTCCCGGGAGCAGTGCTAAGAGTTCTATAAGACTTACATTGGGGGCCAGAACTACTGAAGATGATGTGGATTATGTAGGGGACGTTCTGGAAAATACGGTTTCAAATTTGAGAAAAAACAATGAAAAATGGAAGGAAGAACATAGATAGGTGATAATATGGGTAACAAAGTAGTAGTGGGCATGAGCGGCGGTGTAGACAGTTCCGTTGCTGCGTACCTTTTAAAGAAGCAAGGATATGAAGTCATAGGAGTGACTATGCAGGTATGGCAGGATGATGATTATTATCAGGGCATGGAAGGTGGATGCTGTTCTTTAAGTGCAGTGGAGGATGCCAGAAACGTGGCGTATCACCTTCATATTCCGTATTATGTTATGAATTTCAAGGATGTATTTAAGAAAAATGTGATAGATTATTTTGTAGATGAATATATAAAAGGCAGAACTCCCAATCCCTGTGTGGCTTGCAACAAATATATAAAATTTGAGGAACTTTTAAAAAGAGCAATGGAATTGGGGGCAGATTATGTTGCCACAGGTCATTATGCTACGGTGAAAAAGGTGGATGGAAGATATCTGCTTATAAAGTCAAAAGATGTGAGAAAAGATCAGACCTATGCCCTTTATAATCTGACTCAATTTCAGCTGTCCCACACTCTTATGCCGTGTGGGATATATACTAAAAGGGAAGTGCGTAAAATAGCCAAGGAAATAGGCCTGTCGGTTCATGATAAAAAGGACAGCGAGGAGATATGTTTTATCCCTGACAATGACCATGGTTCATATATAAAGAGGACTGTGCCCGGAGCAGTGAAAGAAGGAAACTTTGTTGATAAACGGGGAAATGTACTTGGAAAACACAGAGGAATAGTATATTATACGATAGGTCAGAGGAAAGGTCTTGGTATAGCTTTTGGGACTCCAATGTACGTTATAGGCATAAACCCGACTGCAAATGAAGTTGTACTTGGAAAAGAAGAGGACATATTCAAAAAAAGTCTGATTGCCGCAGACATAAACTTTATTCCCTTTGAAAAACTGGAAAAACCTATGAGAGTTCAAGCTAAAATAAGATATTCTGCCGTACCTGCGGAAGCAAACATATCCATGGAAGGCGATAAAAAAGTGAAGGTTGAGTTTTTAAAGGGACAGAGGGCTATTACAGAGGGTCAATCTGTGGTATTTTACGACGGTGATATTTTAATTGGCGGCGGAATTATTGAAACTGTACAATAATTCATGATAAAATTGAACTGTAAATATAATTATAAAGGAGATTTTGATTATGAATGATTTGCCAAAAGTGTTTGATGATTTCAGTGATTCCAGAAAAAAAGGATTTATAAGAATAAAAAATTTAAAAGATGAGGGCAAAAAAGTTGTGGGCACTTTCTGTACATTTACTCCATGGGAGATCATAAATGCCTCCGGTGCAGTAGCTGTATCCCTCTGTGCTAAAAGTGATGAAACCATAGAGGATGCAGAGAAATATCTTCCCAGAAATTTGTGCCCGCTTATAAAATCCAGCTATGGATTTGCAATAACCGACAAATGTCCCTATTTTTATTTTTCAGATTTAATAGTGGGGGAAACTACCTGTGATGGAAAAAAGAAAATGTATGAGTATTTGTCCAAAATAAAAAATGTACATGTCATGCAGCTGCCTCAAACCAATATGGGTGAAGATTCCTTTAAGCTGTGGAAAAATGAGATATTGAAGCTTAAAGCCAAATTGGAGGGAGAATTTGGTGTCAATATAACAGAGCAGGATATTCAAAAATCCATAAGAACCAGAAATAGGGAGAGAAAAGCTCTTATGGAGTTTTCCGCACTGGGAAAAATGGATCCGCCTCCTATAACGGGAATTGAAATGTTTAAAGTTTTAAATGGTGCTTCTTTCAAGTGGGATAAGAGTGCGGAAATAGATGAAATTCATAAATTGATAGATGATGTCATAGAAGAACAAAATAGCGGCAAAGAAAAGGTTTCCAAAAACGCGAAAAGAATACTTGTAACTGGGTGTCCTTTGGGAGAATCAACTGAAAAGATAATAAATGCCATAGAGAAAAATGGAGGAGTAGTTGTCTGTTATGAAAACTGCACGGGCATAAAAGAGACAAGCAGGTTGGTAGACGAGAGTAAAGATCCCATAGATGCTCTTACTGAAAAATATCTCAATATAGGTTGTTCCTGTATGACTCCAAATGACAATAGGAAAAGACTCATATCGGAGCTTGTTGATGAGTACAAGGTTGATGGTGTGATTGATGTGATACTGCAGGCCTGTCATACGTACAGTGTGGAGTCTTATGGAATAAAAAAATTTGTTACAGAGGAAAAAAATGTTCCATATATGAGCATTGAAACGGATTATTCACAGACTGACATAGGACAGATAAAGACCAGAGTGTCTGCATTTATAGAAATGCTGTGATGCTTGCGGGAACATATTTCAAGACTGAAGAAAATAAAGGGGGAAAAGACGATAAGGATACTTGTAGTCTGTTCTGAAAAAAGTAATAAATTGCCCGAAAATGAATTTTATATAAAAACCGACAGCAGATTTGCAAATTCAAAATTTATACCAAATATAGATGATTCCAGGAAAGTATGTACAGTATGCGGAAAGGAGTGCATCTGGTGCAGGGGAAGGTATAAACTGAACTTTAGGGAAAATATAAGTGAAATAGTGAAACTTCCTGATCTGTATAGAAAGTTCGAGGATTTTCCATTGGATTACCTTCCCGATAAATTTAAGAAACATGATTTAGCCCTGTTGCTCGGAATACATGAGGATATAGTGCTTGAGATTCCAAAATTACTGCATGATAGTGGAGGAAAAGCACTCATTGCAGCCTGTGAAAGTGGAAGCTGGATGTCTAAGTGGACAAGAGAGAGACTGGCGGAGGAATGTAAAAGAAATCATTTGCAGTATGCATTTCCAAAGCCCTTTTGTACGTTGGATTATGGAAAATTTCCAGTTATAAATGAATTTATAGATACTTTTAAGATGGGAAAACCGCAGTTCAGGCTGTTTGTGAATTGTAGAGACGTAATAGAAAGGGCGGAAGTTGTTATATCTGCCCCCTGTGGAAATGGCTATAATATAGCCAGACACCTTGAGAACAAAAAGCTTGGGGATGAGGCTAGAAGGGCTCTGGCCAAATACTGGCACAGTTATCCCTGCCTTGGAGACATGCATGTGGATGCCGAACTGGGAGATACACCCCTGCATATAGCAGGATACACTCATTATAGTGCACTGGAAAAGGCCGAAATAGTGAGAATTTAAAGAAAATTTTAGCTCCCATGTATTGCTTTTAGTAGAAATATGCTATAAAGTTGAATTAAAAGTAAATGAGGATGGGAGTTGAATTATGGATGAATGTGCTGGTAACAGGACCTAGAGGAAAAATGGGAAGGCTTATTGTGAAAATGGTCATCAATACTGATGGGTTGAATGTGGTTTCAGCTGTGGCTCCAACTGGAAGAGATTATATAGGAAAAGATGTTGGGTTGGTATCAGGGTTAGGCAGATCCGTGGGGATTGAAGTGGATGATAATTTAGAGGCCGTTATAGAAAAGTGTGACGTTATAATAGACTATACTATACCTGAATTTTCCATGGAGGTTATAAGAAAAGCATTGAAGTATAAAAAAGGGGTTGTTTGCGGTACTACCGGATTTTCTGAAGGACAGTATGGAGAGATAAGGGAAATTTCAAAATATATACCTCTTGTAGTTGCAGCCAATACTTCTATGGTGGTAAACCTTATGTATAAGCTTTTGAAAATTTCAGCACAGGCAATAGGGAATATGTCGGACATAGAAATAATAGAAATGCATGATAGGTATAAAAAAGATGCTCCCAGTGGAACCGCTGAGGAAATGGGAGAAATTATGGCCAATACACTTGGAAAAAATCTAAAGGATATAGCTGTTTTTGGCAGAAGAGGGGAAGGTGAAAGAGTTAAGGGAACTGTAGGCTTTCATTCTGTAAGAGCCGGAGACATATCCAGCAGCCACAAGGTTATGTTTGGGCTTATGGGAGAAAGACTTGAAATTACACACCATGCATACAACTGGGAGTGTTTTGCAAGAGGAGCCTGCAGGGCTGCACTTTTTTTAAAAGGGAAAAAACCTGGAGCCTATGGTATGAAAGATGTTCTAAACATATAGCCGTACATGTTAAAAAAGGATTTGACAGCAGTCAAATCCTTTTTTTTTGAAAACAGTTTTAAATTATTAAATTTACCTGAAATGATTAATTAAAATAAGCAAAATATATTTATTACAATATTATATACATATACTTAGACAGATTATTATGATAAAATAAAGTTGATCGGAAAGAACTTTTGGATAGGTGGAATGTGAATGGATGCTACAGATTATAAAATAATTCAAATTCTTGTTGAAGATGGAAGAATATCTATGAAGGAATTGGCTCGGAAGGTGTCCCTTAGCCCTCCGGCAGCGGCGGAAAGGGTGAAAAGGCTGGAAGATTCTCAAATTATATCGGGATACAAGGCTGTTATAGACTATGGAAAACTTGGGAAAAATATAAATGTACTTATAAATCTGGACATGAAAGTGGAGAATACAGAGAAGTTCATGAAATTTATAAGCAAAGAGGATTCTATAGTTGAGTGCCATCATGTTACAGGTCCATATTGTAAAATCATGAAGGCCCGGCTGAATGATATTCAGAGCCTGGAGAGGCTTATTCAAAGGATACAGAGATTTGGCAATACAGAGACATTTATAATACTTTCATCTGTGGTAAAGGAAAAAATAGACTTTCGTTCTAATTGAGACAATGAATTAATAGGAGAGTAGATTATGGATAATTATAATATTCAACGTAAAGAAATAGAAGCCATATATGGAAAAGTGAGCCCTTTTGAGCTTAAAAATAAATTGTTGAGCCTGGCCGAGGAATCTAAGGAAGCGGGGGCACATTCCCTTTTAGATGCAGGGAGAGGAAACCCGAATTGGATTGCGGCTGCACCGCGGGAAGCTTTTTTTACCTTTGGCCAGTTTGCACTGCAGGAGAGCAGAAGGGTATGGAGTGAAAATGATCTTGGAGGCATGCCGCAAAGGAGTGGAATCGCTGTTAGATTTTTAAATTTCATAAGAAAAAATAAAAATATGCCGGGGATAGAACTCCTTGAAAAAATGATAAATTACGGTATTACAATAAAGAGATTTGATAAGGATGAATGGATATATGAACTTGCAGATGGTATAATTGGAGATAATTATCCGCAGCCGGACAGAATGCTCAAGCACGTGGAAAGCGTGGTGCACGATTATCTCATTCAGGAATTGTGTTATAATGAGCCATTGGAAAGGAAATTTGATCTGTTTGCAGTAGAAGGGGCCACCGCGGGCATGTGCTATATTTTTGACAGCCTTATAGCAAATAATATATTGTCCAAAAAGGATAAAATAGCAATTATGGCACCTATTTTTACGCCGTACCTTGAGATCCCACATTTGCCGAGGTATGATTTTGAAGTTGTGGAATTGGTGGCGGATGAAACTACGGGACAGTATTCTTATGAAGAGCTGAAAAAACTTTCAGATCCTGATATAAAAGCACTGTTTGTAGTGAATCCAAGCAATCCCCCTTCTATCGCCATGAAACCTGTTATAGTAGATGGGCTGAAAAAAATCGTGGAAGAGGATAACCCTGATTTGATGATTATATCAGATGACGTGTATGGAACGTTTGTAGAGAATTTTCATTCATTGATGGCTGATTTGCCTTACAATACCATAGGGGTCTATTCTTTTTCAAAATATTTTGGAGCGACAGGATGCAGGCTTGGAACCATTGCACTTTATGAAGACAATGTATTTGACAAATTGCTGAGCCAGCAGGATGACGATAAAAAGGAGAGGGTGAGGAGAAGATATGCGGCACTTTCAATAAAACCCGAAAAAATACCTTTTATAGATAGGATAGTAGCCGACAGCAGGCAGGTGGCTCTTAATCATACAGCAGGATTATCCACACCCCAGCAGGTTCAAATGGCTTTTTTCGCACTGTTTGCTTTGGTTGATAAAAAAAACAGATATAAGGATTTGACAAATTTAATATGTCACAGACGTAAAAAGCTGTTGTTTGACGGACTTGGACTTAAATTAAATGAGGATCCCTTTGATGCTTCCTATTATGCCCAGTTTGACCTTTTAAAATGGGCTCAAAACAACTATGGAGAAGAATTTGCCAGTTATTTAAAAGACAATTATAAACCTGTGGATATCCTATTGAAGCTGGCAGAAAAATCTTCCATAGTACTTTTAGGTGGAAGCGGCTTTCACGGTCCTGAGTGGTCTGTAAGAATATCTCTTGCAAATTTAAATGATGAATCCTATTCACAGATAGGAGAAGTTATTCACAGCATATTGGAAGACTATTTTGTAAAGTGGAAAAAACGTGGGGTTGGGAATCAGGACGGACAGTGACTTCCCTTTTTGACTGTGCACTTGCTGATTTGTAAATATTATAGGATAGATACAAAGAATAAGATTTATTTATTTTTGTTGTTTGAATTTTAACTTATAACTAGAATATAATGTGAACTGTGTGACAAATCAAATTAGTGTGGGGTGGAGAAAATAATGGAAAATATATGTCATAAGGATGAAATGACACCGAGGGAAAGGGCAGAGGCCATAAGTGCCGGGGAAGAAGCAGATCGTATTCAATGCTGTCCCTTTGTAGGTGAAGTGGGAGCAAAATTTATCGGAGTTAAGGTATCCGAATTATGCCATGATTATAAGCTGCTGGCTAAAAATGAAATAAATCTTTATAGAACATTTGGCTTTGATTCTGCCGGAGGGGGTCCTAACCTATTTGGCATTGCAGAGGCTATGGGTACGGTTCTGGCATATCCTGACAATGACATGCCCTATGTGGATGTACCGGTGGTAAAAAAATATGAGGATATAGATAAGCTTGAACCTGTAAATCCATATAAAGATGGAAGGCTGCCGCTGTTTTTAGAGGCTGCAAAATTTATAAAACAGGAAATAGGCAGTGAGGTTGATATTTCGAGTGATTTTGGAGGACCTTTCACTACGGCGGCATCTTTGAGGGGCGTAGATGTCTTTCTGAGAGATACGTTGAGAAACCCCGAATGGGTGCATAAGCTTTTAAATCTGGCTACCGAGAGCATTTTCAATTATATAGATGCAGTTTGCAGAATAGGTGTAAAGCCATGTATTTCTGAACCGGTGGCTTCTCTTACGGTTATAAGTCCTAGACAATTCAGAACTTTTGTCAAACCCTATTTGAAAAAATGTGTTGACAGGATAATAGAAAAATTCGGAAGTGCGCCGACGGTTCATATATGTGGGAACACCAGGGGAATATTAAAAGACATAGCGGATACCGGAATTCAAGTTTTTAGTGTGGATAATGTGGTGGATCTGGCAGAGGTTAAAAAATCCATTGGTGACAGAGTTGGCATAATGGGAAATGTAAAACCCATAGAGACAATGTGCAATGGTACGAAAGATGATATTTTTAAGGAATCAAGAGAATGTATCAAAAAAGCTTATGACAATCCCAGGGGATTTATTTTAAGCACCGGCTGCAAAGTTCCTATGGCCACTTCTAGGGAAAATATAGAATTCCTTATGGATGCTGCCAGAACTTATGGAAAGTACCCTATAGCGGACAATATTTAACATGTGCTCCTCCTTTTAAACCGATTTCATTTTGATGGTGCTTTAAAATAAATATGGCAAATATGATATAATAATATAGACAAAGTTGGATATTATATACAGTAACTGATATTGAGAAGTGTATAACTGCATCTGCAGTAAAATAGAATAAATTTAAAAGGGGGTCGGCGTATAGTGTTTCAATATACTGAAAAAAATAAAGGGAAAGATGAGGGTATCCTGCTTAAAAAAGTAAATATTGTAGGGAACTTATGTGCTGGATATGGAGAAATTGTGGTGAACCAATTGTACCAGAACTGCAGTCATGAAGACATAGAAGGGGTATATGTGTTTCCATTGCCAACTACGGCAGTTATTTCAGGGTTTGAAGCGGAAATAGGCGGCAGGACTTTGAAGGCTATGGTGGAAGAGAAGGATAAGGCACTTAAAATTTATGAAAATGCCAGGGCCCGAGGCGAGAGCATCTTCCCTCTTGAGGAGTTCAGCCCGCATTATTTCAAGATAGGAATAGGAAAGATAATATCGGGAGAAACTGTAAAGATAAAATTATCCTATGTTGAGGAGCTTGATTATAAAGACAGCAGCTTTAAACTCACTATCCCGGCAGTTTCAGTACCTAAGATAATAAAAAATAAATCCGGGTTTGAAACTTTAAGGGACAGTTTTACAGGCGAATTTGGCAGAAAGACAGTAGGAGGGGATTTTGAGTTCAAGATCAACATAATAGTTGAATCTTTAAGCAGAGTTGATTTTAGATGTCCTTATCATACCATAAATGTGGAAAGGGAGGGTGATACAGTAGCCAAGATAAGCTTAAATGAAAATCATCATTTTATTGACAGGGATTTTGTGCTCTTTATAGACGAGAGGGAAACTCTTGAAGCAGATGGAATGATATATGAATACGATAAAAGTGATGAGAAAAAAGGAATAGTCTATATAAGGATGATACCGAAACTTGATCCATATGAAGATGAAATAAGAGAAAATTATGTATTTTTGATTGATGTTTCCGACACGATGGAGGGAGAAAAGCTGGAACAGGCAAAAAATGCACTTCAGTTGTGTCTGAGGAATTTATCCGAGGGGGATACTTTTGACATTATAGCATTGGGGGTTAAATTGAACAGCTTTTCTAAAAATGGATTGATAAGATTTGATGCGGATTCATTGAGGGAAGCCTCCAAATGGATAGATGACCTCGATATAGAAGAGGATGCTGCCATATTCGACGGTATAAAATACAGCCTGGAAAGAGAAGGTTCTCAGAATACCATATTGCTTTTTACAGACGATCAGGTGGATGAAGAGGAAGAAATACTCGGGTATGTAAAGGAAAATATAGGTGACAACAGGATATTTACATTTGGTATAGATTCATCTGCGAACAATTATTTCTTGAATAAACTGGCCCATGAAAGTTATGGAAAAGCTGAATTTATAGATACACAGCAGAGAATTGAAGATGTGGTTCTCAGACAATTCAACAGAATCCAGAATCCACAGGTGGACAATATAAAGATTGATTGGGGAAAGCTGCAGGTGAGCTCTTCTTACCCAAGAACCATTGACTACATGTACGACAGAGAACCGTTTTCAATATTTGCAGATGTTTCCGGGGATGTATGCGGGAAAATTACTTTAAGCGGTGAAGTTCACGGAAAAGAGTATATAAGGAATATAGACATAGACAATTTCAATACGGAAGAAAATGCCAATCTGTTGAAAAAGGTATGGGCGAGGAAAAAAATAAGATCCTTGAAGATAAACATGAAATTCCAGCGTGGGGAAGAAAAGGAGAAAATGAGAAGGGAACTTATAGAACTCTCTAAACAAAACGGTTTTATAAGTCCTGAAACGACTTTTATATTTATGGAACTTAGAGAGGAACCGGTACTTGGAATTCAACTTAAAAACATAATACCTATAAAAGTGAATGAAACTACATTGGGTGAGAAGATAGACGGAAATGTGGAATCTGGATTCTGGTACAGAAGCTTTGGTTCCGGGGAAAATGAGAAAGAATATATGGATGACAACAGGTATCTGGATGAAAGATATCCGAGAGGAAAACTTCTTCGAATTATTGCCAAAAATCAATTTGCGGACGGTGCTTTTGTAGACTATGAAGACAGCAGCATGGAAGATAAGATAGAGACCACTTCCATGGTTATACTTGCTTTTGTTACTGGAAGTGAGAGAGTGGATATATATACAAATCAATTGAACAAGGCAGCGGCATTCATATGTAAAAATTATGACAGAATAGATTTTGAAGTAAGACCTGATATAATGAAACTGTCTATACTAGCATTGAATGAAATGAAGAGGGAAAAACTGCTGAAGGACAAATACATACCTCAAATGGACAGGACTGTTGAAAAATTGTATGAAGTACTTAATTCTAAAGATGAGACAAAATCTATATTTGAAAATCTAATAAAAAATTCCTTTAAAAAGAATTTGGCTTCATTGTTTGCTTTAAGTGAAAATGGAAAATATATAGAGGAGGAAATAACCATAGAAGAGGAGAGAAATTCAATATTTGATATGGCCAAGTTAGCGGTATTGAAAACATTCAATGTCTCTGGTGCTTTAAAATAAAAATATGCTGGCAGTTGTTTATGCCAGCATATTTTTTAGATATTACCGCGAAGAAAAGCGGCAATTTTATCAATAGGTATATCCACCAAAGTATTCTTATCCGTATTTTCAGAACAGGAGTCGGATTCCAAATTGCAATTATTTGCCAGGGAATATGGATCATCGGTAATAATCCTTGGCTGTTTCGACGGTTCTTCTTCAAGCCTTATAAAATATTTGTTTACCCCAAGCAGCGTTCCAGTAAAATTATATCCGCAGGAATTTCCGCCTGTTGTATATACAGTTACCTTGTTTCCTATATATTTTTTTAGATTATCTATGAAATTAAGAGATCTTATACTGTTACAGTTATTGGAACCTATCTCCCTGTTTTCTTCATGGTTTTCATCTATGTCTACAGGATCATAATCTGAAGATGATCTTTCATCGTCAATGTAATAACTTTCGTCGTTGATGCCTGTTGTGATATTCGAAGGGTGCCTCCTAGAATGGCTTCTGTGGTGTCTGCTCATATACTCAACTCCTTTTCGTAGTAATGTAGATACAGGAATCTAACCCTAATTTATAATATGATGCAGAGTCAATTTGTGACATTAAAATCAATTCAAAATTTTAACTTTGTCTCCTTCATTTAAGAAGGTCAATCCCGTCGATACTATATTATCTCCCGAATTTATTTTTGAAGACAATATTTCAGTTCTTTTGTCATTTGAAAGTCCTGTATCTACGGATATTTTCCTTATTTTATTATTTTTTACCACATACAGGTATGAGACGCCGTTTTCAATCTTTATAGCTTCATTGGGAACTGTGAGTATGTTATCCTTCTTTTTGTCGGCAAGAGATATTTTGGAAAACATACCCGGTTTCAAACTGCCGTCGGAGCTATTTATTTTTATTTTAACTGGGTATTTCTGAGCCTTGCTATCTATATCGGCAGCTATGTTGTCTACAGTACCGGTGATTTTTTTATTTTTTGCAGAGGGAATAGTTATATCCACAGATTGTCCTACTTTAATTTTGGAGAGCATGTTGTCAGGTAAATTTACCTTTGCAATAAGTGAACTTAAATCCAGTATGATTACGGAAGGCTGTGTTGTCGGGGAAATCTCCCCCTCGTGGATATTGACGGCAGATACAACTCCGGAAACAGGTGATCTGACTGTGGTGTCGTCAATTTGGGATTGAATTGATTTTGTTCCGGCTTCAGCCTGAGCTACCTGGGCTTGTGCAACTTCAACGGATTCAGGACCGATTTTTTGTTTTAGCAGGTCTAGATTTTGCTGTGCTGCAGACAGTGCAGCAGAGGAGGTCTTTAATTTTGTACTGGCACTGTCCAGATCTTGTTTTGCCGCGGCACCGGCGGAGTACAGGTTCTGAATTCTGTCATAGCTGGTTTTGGCATCGTTGTAGTTTATCTGTGCTGTTTCAAGGGACTGCTGGGCCTGAAGCACCGGCTGTTCTACTCCGGAACTTCTGGTTTTGTTTAAATTGGCGTTGGCGGAATCAACGCTTGCCTGCTGCTGTTCCAATTGGGCTTTCAATGAAGTTGAATCGAGGGTAAAAAGTATGTCGTCCTTTTTGACTGAACTGCCTGCTTTTACATTTAAACTCTGTATTTTACCAGGTGATTTAGGAGATATAGAAATTTCTTTATCTATGTCCAGTTCTCCGGGGTAATCTACGGTCGTGGCTATAGAACCCAGCTTTGCCTGTGTTACTTTTACATTTTTAATCTGATTTTGGGATTCTGTTTTTTTATTCTTAATTATATTGTGTACTATGGCAAAAACCATTAAGGCTGCTAATATGATCAGTACTATTTTCCATATAATTTTTTTGAATTTCAAAGCATTGGGATTCATTTTTATACCTCCTGAATTTCTACATGTTTTTTCTTTTTAAAGATGTGTTTTTTCAAATCGTCCATTAATGTGTAAACTATAGGCAATATTATAGGAGTAAAAATAGTGGAAGCAATCATTCCACCGATAACTATAACAGACATGCTCGATTTCAATTCACTGCCTTCCCCTATGGAAAGGGCGGAAGGGAGCATACCTACAATCATGGTGGCAGATGTCATTATTATGGGTCTTAACCTTCTCTCGCCGGATTCTATCAGGGCTTCTCTCAAATTCTTCCCACGTTTCATGAGCGTATTTGTGTAGTCAATCAGAAGAGTGCCGTTTTTAGATGCCAGTCCATCCAGCATTATAAGTCCTATCATGGACATTATATTTAAAGTTTTCCCGGTGATGGCCAGTATACCAAAAGCCCCGATTAGGGCACAAGGCAAAGATATCATTCTTATAAAAGGTGTGAGGAATGATTCATAGAGCACAACAAGTATCATGTAAATTAAAACCAATGAAATGATCAGTGCTTCTATAAGGGAGGTAAAACTGTCTTTCATGTCCTCTTGATTTCCACCAAATTTTATTTCATATCCCTCCGGCAGGGAAAATGATTTTAATTTTTTAGATAAAACTTTATTTATTTCTCCAAGTGTTTTACCCTGAATGTTGGCAGAAATAGTGACCGCATCCTGTCTGTTTTGTCTTGATATGGACTGCGGGCTGTCCGCCCTTGATATGGTGGCAATTTCATTTAAGGGAATTGATTCGCCCGATTGATTGAGTATATTTACGGAGCCTATATCTGATGGAGTTTTTATATCTCCATCCTGGAA
This sequence comes from uncultured Clostridium sp., assembly GCA_903789665.1. Taxonomy (GTDB): domain Bacteria; phylum Bacillota; class Clostridia; order Clostridiales; family Clostridiaceae; genus Clostridium_B; species Clostridium_B lapidicellarium. Next base: position 26,860 of record CAIFEX010000024.1, on the reverse strand, counting down.
TTTGACCATTATGTCATAGTCATTTCCATTCGTCCTGTATATGCCTCCGGGGGAACCTTCGATTGCCAGCCTAAGAACCGAAGATACATCCTGTGTGGTTATACCATATTGTGAAGCAGCTAGCTTGTCTATCTGCACCCTGAATTCACTTTCGCTTATTTTTGAAGAATTATCCACATCTATGACCCCGGGAACGTTTTTCACTATATTTTCTACCTTGTTTGATATTTCATTTATTGTGTGAGTATCGCTGCCCAATATTTGAATTGATATGGGCTTGGAACTTCCGCTTCCAACATCGGACTCAACTACGGAAAAATCCGTACCGGATAGGGAAAGATTAGCCCATCTTCGGAGTCCTTTTGCTATATTCGATTGAGATTTCTTCCTTTCTTTTTTGGGCTTAAGTTTTACATATATACTTGCGGAATTTGAATTTCCACCCATCAGGCTGGCATTGTCAGCTCCCACTGAAGAATAGTAGCTAGAGATTTCAGGCATTTTATGTAGATGATTTTCAACCTGTTTTACAGTTTTATCCATTTGGTTTAAGCTGGAACCTGAATCAAAGGTCATATTCACATTAAACATGCTTTGATCGGTAGTTGGTATAAATTCTGTGCCGATGGCGCCGGCCGGTATAAGCAGGATGACGGCTATTAATCCTGCTATGCTGAGTAAAAGCACCCTTTTTCTGTGATCCAGCGACCATATGAGGGCCTTTTTATATGTTATTGTCACATTGTCTATGGAAGACGAAATCGTATTGAATATTTTGTAAAGCCAACTTTTCTTAAATCTTTCCATCTTTCCGGAAGATATTTTATTTTTGGAATCTTCTTTTCCCTTAAAGAATCTGGAAGCCAGCATGGGAGTTATTGTAAAGGATACAAACAGAGAAAACAGCGAAGCAGCAGTTATGGTAAGTCCGAATTCCTTAAAAAATTTTCCTACCATGCCTGATATAAATGCTACTGGAGTGTATACGACCACGTCGCAGAGAGTTATTGCAATAGCTGCAAGACCTATTTCCATGCGGCCGTCTATGGCAGCGGATTTGGGATCCTTTTTCATGGCAAGGTGGCGCTGTATGTTGTCGAGTACGACGATTGAATCATCTACTAGAATACCTATGCACAATGACAGTGCCATGAGAGACATCATATTCATGGTAAATTTAAATATGTACATTATAAAGAAAGTTGATATTAGGGAAGTAGGTATTGCTATCAGGACAATAAGCGATGATTTCCAGCTCCTTAAAAATATAAGCAATACTATGGCAGTTGTAATTATGCCTTCCATTAAAGTATGTTTTATCTGGGAAAGAGAGGAGTTTATAAATGTAGTGCTGTCATAGGCGGTTTCAAGTTTAATACCGCTTGGGAGCTGCTTTTTGATTTTTTCAAGTTCTGATTTTATGTTGTTCACGGCTTCTACTACATTTGCATCACTTTGTTTCTGGACGCTTATTCCAATAGTTTTTTTACCATTTATCCTCATGCGTTGATTCTCTTCGGGGTATTCCAGATTTATATCTGCTATGTCAGACAGGCGGACCGTACTTTCATCTTTGGCAGGTATTATTAAGTTCCTGACTTCATCTAGATTTTGAAATTCACTTGTAACTCTTACAGGCTGATTTAAGTTCTCCTGTTTTATCTGTCCTGCCGGTATATTTATATTTTCAGCCTGCAGTTTTGAAATCAGGGTGTTTACATTTACTCCATTGAATTCCAGGGCAGCTTTATTCAACTTTATTGTAAGCTGTTTTTTTTGTATGCCCTGCAGGGTTACATTTCCGACACCCTGTACTTTTTGAAGGTTTTCTACTATATTATTTGCTTCATTGTAAAGTTCATCTTGTGATACATTTCCTGATAAGGACAACATCAAGACAGACATGGAATTTGTATCTATTTTGAATAAAACCGGTTTATCTGCATTTTTGGGAAGCTTAGCCTGGGCGTTGTCTACAGCTTTCTGTACATCTAAAAAAGCCGTGTTCATGTTTACATTGCTCTTAAACGTTATAATAGTTTGTCCAACACCTTCTTTGGATGTGGATTGGATTTTTTCGATGCCGCTTATACCTGATATGGCATTTTCAATGGGTTTTACTATGTCTTCCTTGATATCCTCGGAACTGGCGCCTGCATATGTAGTGGATATGGAAATTACAGGTACGTCGACGGATGGCATAAGATCTGCCCCGATGTGAGTATAGCCGAACACACCAAGGCCCAGTAGAAAAAGTATTACCATGGTTATGGCAGCCGGCCTCTTTACGGATAGCTCTGTTAAATTCATTTTTCCCTCCTCTTTATATGTGTTGCATAGCTTAAATTATAAATGTATGTAAAAGAAAATTCAAGAATTGGCAATAAATTTTGTAGTTATGAATTTAATCAGAAAAATGAAGGAATATCAATCATTTTTTATGTAATGCAGTGAAATTATGATTTAAAACTTGTATTTTCCCATAAAAATACTGTAAATGAAGTTGAAAATTCAAAAGTAGTATGCTATACTAAACATAATTTAGTGAAAGTTATTTTCACTTGGTGGAAATAAAATAAAACTTGCAATTGTAGATTATTTTTTAAAATTCAAAAAAGTATTTGAAAGTCGTATTTGACAGTATATGTGCTTTAGAAATATGTGTTGTTTTGAATTCAATATATATGGTGAAATAAAAAGTAAAATGACTTTCAAAAAGTTGGAAGAGAGGTAAATTAAATTGATTGGTGTGAAAAATGGTGTGCATTTGAAACTGGAAAAGGAGTGGTGTAAAGGCTGCGGTATATGTGTGGAGTTTTGTCCCAAAAATGTACTGGCTTTGAAAAACGGGAAGGTTTCAATTGTAGATGAAGATAAATGTATAAAGTGCGGACTGTGTGAGCTTCGGTGCCCGGATTATGCAATCTTTTTAGGGGGTAAGTAAGTATGAATAACAGTATAAAACTATTGCAGGGAAATGAAGCCTGTGTGGAGGGGGCTATTGCAGCGGGGATGCGTTTTTATTCGGGATACCCCATAACACCTTCGACTGAAATAGCAGAGCTTTCGTCTAAAAGACTTCCCATGGTAGGTGGAAAGTTCATTCAGACGGAGGATGAAATAGCAGGAATGGCCGCAGCTATAGGTGCATCACTTGCGGGTGTGAAATCCATGACGGCTACAAGCGGGCCAGGATTTTCACTGAAGCAGGAAAATATAGGCTATGCGGCAATGGCAGAGGTTCCCTGTGTCATTGTGGATGTACAGAGGCACGGCCCCAGTACGGGGCTCCCGACTTCACCGTCCCAGGGAGATGTCATGCAGGCAAGGTGGGGGACCCACGGTGACCATCCGGTAATAGCAATATCGCCTTCTTCCGTCAAGGAGACTTTTGATTTGACTGTCAGGGCATTCAACCTTTCGGAGAAGTACAGAACACCTGTTATACTGCTGATGGATGAAATTGTGGCCCACATGAGAGAGGGGATAGAGATTCCGAGGCAGCAGGATTTAAAGATAATAAACCGTAAGAAACCTGAAAAGGGAGACAGGAACTATTTGCCATACCATGTGGAAAAAGGGGAACTTGTCCCTCTAATGGCGAATTTTGGGGAAGGATTCAGGTTTAACGTCACAGGACTTGTCCACACTGAATCAGGGTTTACGACAAACAGTACTGAAGTGGCGGACGTTCTGTGCAGCAGGCTCTTGAGAAAGATTGAAGATAATCTGGACGATATTGTGACCTGCGATGAACTCTATATGGAAGATGCGGAAACTGTAGTGATTTCCTACGGTGGAACTGCAAGAAGCACAAGGAGTGCAGTAAAGCAGGCAAGGAAAGCCGGCCTGAAAGTTGGGCTGTTCAGGCCTGTGACTATCTGGCCATTTCCTGAGAAACAGATTGCGGATGTGGGGAAACAGGCCAAGAATATAATAGTGGCCGAACTCAACCACGGGCAGCTGGCTCTGGAAGTGGAGAGAGTAGTAAAAAACGAGTCAAATATTTTCAAGATAGGGAAGATCAACGGTGAAGTTATTACTCCCCAGGAAATACTATCTAAGATCAGGGAGGTATTTTAAAATGGCTAGTACGCTTGCGGAAAATTACTTGAGAATGGGAAACTTACCTCATATATGGTGTCCCGGATGCGGGCACGGTATAATGATGAGATCTATTATACAGGCTATAGATAATTTGAAACTCGACAAAAATAAAGTATGTGTTGTATCCGGAATAGGATGTTCTTCAAGGGCCGTGGGATATATGGATTTTAATACGCTTCATACCACACACGGCAGGGCGATAGCTTTTGCAACGGGAGTCAAACTGGCCAATCCAGAGCTTACTGTTATAGTCATTTCGGGTGACGGCGATGCCGTGGCTATTGGAGGAAACCATTTAATCCATGCAGCCAGGAGAAATATCGACATCACGACAGTTATTTTCAACAACAACATCTACGGTATGACGGGCGGGCAGTATTCCCCGACAACGCCGAGAGGTGACAGGGGAACCACTGCACCCTACGGCACGGTTGACAGGCCCTTTGATATTCCGAAACTTGCAGCTGGAGCGGGGGCGACTTATGTGGCGAGAGGTACTGTCTACCACACGAAACAGCTGATTTCCCTCATAGAGAGAGGTATTCAAAATAAAGGATTTTCCATGGTAGAAGGCGTCAGCGTGTGTCCTACCTATTACGGAAGGAAAAACAAGAAGGGCTCTGCCGTGGATATGATGAAATGGCAGAGGGACCATGCAGTGGACGTAAAGGCGGCCGGGAAACTTTCGCCGGAGGAACTTGAAGATAAATTTTTGATAGGAGAGTTTAAAAATACTGCAGAACCTGAATATACTGAAGAATATCAAAAAATAATAGACAGGTTCGTAAAATAAATAATTTATAATAAGGGAGAGATGAATTATGGGTAACCAATTGGAATTGAGATTGACTGGTTCAGGAGGACAGGGACTTATTTTAGGAGGAGTTATCCTGGCGGAAGCTGCCATAATGGAGGGAAAGAAAGTTATCCAGTCGCAGTCTTACGGGCCGGAAGCCAGGGGAGGCTCGAGCAAGGCGGAAGTGATTATAAGCGACGAGGAAATTGATTTTCCGAAAGTTTTAAGGACAAATCTTTTGCTGACTTTGACTCAGAAATCCTGTAATAAATATATAGGCTCCCTTGACAGGGATGGGATACTGCTTATAGATTCATCGGTCATAGTTCCAAGCAGTAACAGGGCCGGGAAAGTGATCTAGATTCCCATACTTAAAACTGCAAATGAAGTTATAGGCAAATCCATGACGGCCAATATAATTGCAGTGGGGGCCATAAACAGCGTACTGAATATTGCTTCAAAGAAATCTCTGGAAGCTGCCGTGCTGAATAGGGTTCCCAGGGGAACGGAAGATTTGAACAAGCGTGCCTTGGAAGCAGGGTATAAACTAGTTGAAAATTTCAGCTCGGCAAAGGGAAACTGCCAGCTGGTAGGATAAATTTGATATGCTAAATTTTAATAGAGAGCTGTTGTATGAATGAATTTAATGTACAGCAGTTCTATTTTTTTAGAACAGATGTCAGCTTGACACGGATAGACAGGAATGTTATATTGATAGTTGAAAAATTAGGATAAAATGCTAATTATATAAATTTAAGAAAGATAATTAGAGTAGTTAATACTGAAATTTTTAAAAGGTGGATTAATATGTCGGAAGGAAATTCAAGTACCAGATCAATAGAAAGAGCTCTTGATATATTGGAATGTTTCATGTTTGGCGGTATAGAACTGTCGCTGATGGAGATTTCAAATAAAATTAATTTATCTCCAAGTACAGCTCACAGGCTTATTGGAACTCTTCAAAAAAGGGGATATTTGCAGAGAAACCCTATAAACAAGAAATATCATCTTGGTACTTCGATTGTTCAACTGGGGAACATAAGTATAAATATTTTGAAGAAGGAATTTACCCAGGTTGCATTTCCGTATATGGTGAAATTAAGAGATGAATTTAATGAAAGTGTTACCATGTATGTCAGAAATAATAACAAGCGTGTTTGTGTACAGAGAGTGGAATCGAGACAGAGCTTGAGACTGGTTATGAATATAGGGAGTATACTGCCATTGGAAAAAGGTGCGCCTGGCAAGGTACTGCTTGCTGCCCTGCCTGATGAAAAAATAAATGCCCTGCTGGAAGATTATAGTGAAACTTTAAAGAGATCTTTGCAGGAAGTTCGAAAGAACAAATATGCCATAAGTAGGGGAGAAAGAGAAAAAGGACTGGGAGCCATAGCTGTGCCTGTTTTTTTTGTCAATGGTGAAGTTATTGCCGCACTTTCCATGACCGGTCCCATAAACAGACTTTTAAATAAGGATCTTAAGCTAAAGGTCAAGGCTGTAATCAAATGTGCTGCGGAAATATCAACGGCACTTGGATATGTAAAGGTAAAGGATGTACAATGAAGGGCAATATTTTAAATATTATAACGGATAATTACTGTAATTCTAAATTGAAGATAATTTCAGAAAGTGCAATAGTAGGCATTTTAACGGGATTTACGGCAGTATCTTATAGATATCTGCTGGAGAAATCACTTACTTTTGCACATTTTATGTATACTGCGGAATTTAAGAATCTTTGGCTTTTCCCTGTAGTTACTGCTGCACTTGCAGCAGCGGGTTATTTAGTGGGCTGTATAGTTAAAAGTGATTCTATGGTGGCAGGCAGTGGTATACCACAAGTAGAAGGTATCTTGGCAGGAAAATTGAGTATGAATTGGTATAAGGTAATATTAAAGAAATTTGCTGCAGGAATTATAGCTATTGGAGCAGGACTGTCTTTGGGGAGAGAAGGACCTTCCGTACAGATAGGGGCAGCAGTAGGACAAGGTGTTGGCAGATTATTTAAGGGGACTGATTCTGAGAAAAAACTTTTGATAACAGGCGGTGCCAGCGCAGGGCTTGCAGCTGCTTTTAATGCACCTTTGGCAGGGTGTATTTTTGCACTTGAAGAAATACACAAAAATTTTTCACCTAAGATTTTAGTTCCTGCTTTTCTGGCGTCTATCATTTCAGACTTCATAACTGAGCAGCTTCTGGGAGTATCGCCTGTATTCAATTTTGGTAGCGTCAGGATACTGCCTCTTAAATATTATGGTTATATAATAGTATTTGGAATAATTTTAGCTCTGGGCGGGGCTTTATTTAACAAATCACTTTTGAAATCACAGGATATTTATAACAGAATAAAATTTCTCAATGTAAAAAATAAACCTGTAATGGCTTTTTTAATAGCCGGTGTCATGGGACTTGTTTTGCCGCAGGTACTGGGAGGAGGACATGATCTTGTTTCCACCCTTGCAGCTTCAAATATGACTATTAAGGCACTGCTTATAATATTGATAGGGAAATTTTTATTTACGATGTCCTCATATGGTTCAGGCACTCCAGGAGGGATATTTTTACCTCTTTTGGTCATCGGAGCACTTTTAGGTAATATTTATGGAAATATTATCAATATTTTATTTGGATTTGATTTGCAGTATGTCAATAATTTGCTGATACTTGGTATGGCAGGGTATTTTGCGTCGGTTGTAAAATCTCCAATCACAGGTATTGTACTTATCATAGAAATGACCGGGGTGTTCGATAATTTGCTGTCAGTTTCTGTAGTCTGTATAACTGCCTATATATTTTCAGACATATTGAATTCCAGGCCGGTATATGAACTTCTTCTGAATAAAATATTGAATAATAAGGGAAAACACTCATAAATTTTAGCATTGAAATTTGAGAAATTAATATAAAATAAACTAATTTGTTAAAAAACTTTTTACTTTTTTAAAAGGGAGAGTATTTGTTTTTCCAGAGAATTAGTATAAACATTTTTAATTATGAATAAGTATATATTTGTAAATTTCATTTGATTTATTTATTTAAACAAGTGAAGTTATGAACGATTATTGGGTACAAAATAATTGTATTGATTTTAAGATGGCATTTTAGAAGAATATTTATGAAAAATTATGTATAGTCGATTTTTTGTGCCAAAAATACAGTGAAGGTGAAAATAGAAATGCAGAATAAATTTTCGAAAAATGTATATGATACCATGGAAAGACTGGTGTCTATGCCGAGTATATCCGGCACGGAACAGGAAAGTATTGCGGCGAATAAGATATATGGTAGTCTTGCACAAGTTCCTTATTTTAAAGAAAACAGTTATAATGTAGGGATTGAAAACATCAAGGATGATCCTTTAAATAGAAGTTTTGTATGGGCGGTAGTAAATGGGAAAGAATACAGTGACGATACATTTATACTGTCAGGACATTTGGATGTAGTAGGGGTGGAGGAATTTGGACATTTGAGATCTGCGGCTTTTGATATTAAAAAATGTACTGAGAGAATTTCTGAAATGAAATTGGACGAAAGCACCGAAAGTGATATTAAATCCGGCAATTGGATATTTGGAAGAGGTACTGCAGATATGAAATTCGGGTTGGCGCTTAATATGGAGTTGATAAAAGAATTTAGTATAAATAGAAACTTTAAGGGAAACCTTATGATTTTGATAGTTCCGGGAGAAGAGAGCAATTCTGAAGGAATGCTCTCAGCAGTGCCTTTTTTGCTTAAACTGAGCAGAAGCAGGAAATATAGGTACTGCGGCATGATAATATCTGAACCGAGTGTACCCGAAAAAGGGGAAACCGACAGCAAAAGACTGTATATAGGCAGCGTAGGTAAAATTATGCCCTTGTTTTTTTGTGTGGGAAAAGAAACCCATGTAGGTGAATCGTTAAACGGACTGAATCCCAATCTATTGGTTTCGGAAATAAACAGACTGCTGGAATGTAATGGAAGTTTTTCGGATAATGTAAGCGGCACTGTCACTCCACCGCCTATGTGTTTGAAACAGACGGATTTGAAGAAACTTTATTCGGTTCAAAGTCCACTTTATGCTGCATCATATTATAATGTGATGACTCTTAAAGCAGGATATGAAAAACTGATTGAGGACCTGAAAAATTTGGCCAATACCGCATTTTTAAATGTAATGGAAAATATTTTCGACAAGAGAAACAGATTTATGAAAAAATACAATCAAAAATTAAATTTTGAGTCTTTTAAGCCATGTGTTGTCACTTACAGCGATATTCTTGAACAAGTTAAAGAAAAATATAAGAATTTTAACAGTTATATCGATCAAAAGATTGATATCTGGAAAAAGGAAAGAAGAGATAATCAAAGTATAGCTGTGAATATAGTGAGAGAAACTTATGAATTGTATGGAGAAAAAAAGCCAATGATAATAATTTCTTTTATACCTCCCTATTATCCCCATAGGTATATGAAAAGCAGGGACAATCTTGGCAGGAGATTTATGAATGTTGTCGATAAGAGTATTGAATATGCGAAAAATGAACTCCACGAGGATATTGTAAAAACAGATTTCTTCATGGGAATATCGGATGCAAGTTATACTGGTATAGACGATGGAGAATCATCTGTGGATGATCTCGTTTCAAATATAGTTGGATATGACACAATTTATAAATTTCCTGCAGACGAGTTGAAAAGAATTGATATTCCGGTAATAATTTTCGGAGGCGAGGGAAAAGATCTGCATAAATATACGGAAAGGTTGAATTTGCCCTATTCGTTTAATGTGGTTCCAAAAATTTATAAATATATTATACTAAATATGCTTTGCTGATACAGCAGAATAAATTATATAGAATATTGAAATAAAAGAATAATATCATAAAATATATTTCAAAAACAGTGTTTATCAAATAAGAATAAATGGAAAAAATTTTTTGCAATACTTAATTTAAGTTAAGTATTGCAAAAAAAACAGGAGAGGATATAATAAATACTAAAGTAGTAATATCTACTTATTATTTATAATAAAGGGAGGGAAAATAATGGCATCAAATGAAACCGAAACCAAGAATAAGAAATTGACACTTATCGCCTTAATACTGATGATATTCACTTCGGTATTTGGTTTTGCCAATATGCCTAGGTCATTTTATTTGATGGGGTACGGTGCAATTCCCTGGTATATTATATCCGGACTTACGTTTTTTATACCCTATGCTTTTATGATGGCTGAATACGGTGCCGCATTTAAAAATGAAAAGGGCGGAATTTATTCCTGGATGGAAAAATCTGTCGGGCCCAAATATGCTTTTATAGGTACATTTATGTGGTTTGCTTCTTATATAGTATGGATGGTGAATATATGTTCTACAATATGGATTCCATTTTCAAATGCCATCTGGGGAAAAGATGTAACTTCCACCTGGGGAATTTTTGGATTGAATTCCACCCAGACTATAGGAATACTGGGAATGATTTGGATAATATTTGTAACGTTTACGGCCTCGAGAGGTCTGGAGAAAATCACAAAAGTGACTTCAGTGGGAGGTATTGCAGTGGTACTTTTGAATGTCCTTCTGCTTGTTGGAGCTTTAATTGTACTTGTATCAAACGGAGGACATCTGGCACAGCCGGTCGTTTCAGCTGCGTCTTTTGTAAAGTCGCCTAATCCGGCATATTCATCTTCGATTGGAATGTTATCGTTTATAGTTTTTGCAATATTTGCCTATGGCGGTATTGAAGTAGTAGGGGGACTGGTTGATCAGACTGAAAATGCTGAAGTGACATTTCCCAAGGGAGTTACTATAGCAGCCTTGATTATTACTGTAGGATATTCGATAGGAATATTTATGTGCGGTATATTTACAAACTGGAATACCGTGCTGTCTTCAAAGGGAGTTCATATGGCAAACTGTGCCTATGTAGTCATGCAGAATCTGGGGTTTGAACTTGGCAAGAGTTTTGGCATGAGCCAAGCTTCTTCACTTGTCCTTGGAGCCTGGGTAGCCAGATTCATGGGGTTGTCTATGTTCCTGGCACTGACTGGAGCTTTCTTTACCCTGTGTTATTCACCTCTGAAACAGATTATAGAAGGTACTCCGAAGGAATTGTGGCCTGGAAAAATGGCGGAAATAAAAAATGGAATGCCTATAAATGCTATGTGGGTGCAATGTATAGTTGTTGTATTGTTTGTGGCACTTGTGTCATTTGGCGGAGATGCAGCTGCAAAATTCTTCTCAAGACTTGTACTTATGACCAATGTGGCAATGACACTGCCTTATATGTTCCTGTCAGGTGCATTTATATCCTTTAAAAAGAAGAAGGAAATAGTAAAACCCTTTGTGGTGTACAAGAGTAAATTTTCAACCTGGCTTTGGACCATATTGGTTACCTTTACAGTTGGATTTGCAAATTTCTTTACTATAATCGAACCGGCAGTTGATGGAAATCTTACGGATACCATCTGGATGATAGGAGGTCCTCTTTTCTTTGCAATAGTAGCAATTGTGATGTATGACAGGTATGAGAAAAAATATGTTAAAAAGGGTAAAAAGACCGCCGTATGAACTAGATAATATTTAACGTCAAAGAAGACTACTGTATGATTAAATTTGTACAGTAGTCTATTTTTTACGAAAAATATTGTATGAATATACATAAAAGTTAAATTTATCTCAATTTTGATATATATTTTTAAAATAATCAGGATAGGATAAACAGAAAATTACAAATAATAAGAATATAATTAATATTTAAAATAAAGAATAATAATAAAAAACTTACACTTATTGCCTTAATATTGATGATATTTACTTCAGTGTTTGGTTTTGCCAATATGCCTAGGTCATTTTATTTGATGGGGTACGGTGCAATTACCTGGTATATCTTATCCGGACTTACATTTTTTATACCTTATGCTTTTATGATGGCTGAATACGGTGCTGCATTTAAAAATGAAAAGGGCGGAATTTATTCCTGGATGGAAAAATCTGTCGGGCCCAAATATGCTTTTATAGGTACATTCATGTGGTTTGCTTCTTATATAGTATGGATGGTGAATAATTGTACTTGTATCAAACGGAGGACATCTGGCACAGCCGGTCGTTTCAGCTGCGTCTTTTGTAAAGTCGCCTAATCCGGCATATTCATCTTCGATTGGAATGTTATCGTTTATAGTTTTTGCAATATTTGCCTATGGCGGTATTGAAGTAGTAGGGGGACTGGTTGATCAGACTGAAAATGCTGAAGTGACATTTCCCAAGGGAGTTACTATAGCAGCCTTGATTATTACAGTAGGCTATTCAGTGGGTATATTTTTATGTGGCATATTTACCAACTGGAATACCGTATTATCTTCGAAAGGAGTTCATATGGCAAACTGTTCCTATGTAGTCATGCAGAATCTGGGGTTTGAACTTGGCAAGAGCTTTGGAATGAGCCAAGCTTCTTCACTTGTCCTTGGAGCCTGGGTAGCCAGATTCATGGGATTGTCTATGTTCCTGGCACTGACTGGAGCTTTCTTTACCCTGTGTTATTCACCTTTGAAATAGATTATAGAAGGTACTCCTAAGGAACTGTGGCCTGGAAAATTGGCAGATATAAAAAATGGAATGCCTATAAATGCTATATGGGTGCAATGCATAGTTGTCGTGGTATTTGTAGCACTTGTATCCTTTGGCGGGGCTGCAGCTGCAAAGTTCTTCTCAAGACTTGTACTTATGACCAATGTGGCAATGACACTGCCTTATATATTCCTGGCCGGGGCATTTATATCTTTCAAGAAAAAGAAAGAAATAGTGAAACCTTTTGAAGTCTATAAAAGTAAATTTTCAACTTGGTTGTGTACTATATTAGTTACCTTTACAGTGGGGTTTGCCAATTTCTTTACTATAATCGAACCGGCAGTTGATGGAAATCTTACGGATACCATCTGGATGATAGGAGGTCCTCTTTTCTTTGCAATAGTGGCAGTTGCAATGTACAGGAGGTACGAGAAAAAGTATATTGGGAAAGATGAAAAGACTGCTGTATAAATAATAATATAAAAAAGGACGGCCTGTATTGATACAGACCATCCTTTTTCAATTGTAATACAGAGTACGCTTCCTTTGTCCAGAACCATACCTTTTATCATCTTGTATATGTATACTGAAATATGAATTAATTAAGTACATATACAGTAACAGTTCTTCTACCCCAGCTTTCAGCTTCTGCCTGAGTCGGTACATATAGATCTATTATATTTCCATTTATAGCACCACCGGTATCTGCAGCAATTGCATATCCATATCCCTGTACATAAACTCTGGAGCCAAGAGGTATAACCCTGGGATCTACGGCTATAGTACTATAACCACCTGAATTTCTTCTGGTAGGTACTCCAGTTGCAGTGTATCCATTGTCGCAGTAAGCAGTAGCCTGCATAGTCAAAACTTTTGAGGAAGAAGAAGGTGCTGAACCTGTACTTCCACGAGATAAAGCCTGCTTCCCCGCCATGGCCATGGCTACAGTAGTAGAATGAGAAGCTCTGGCAGCGGCAGCTTGTTCACTTTGTGCTGCGAGTAATTTTTGTTCTTTTACTGTAGTTGAAGCAAGTAAGGACTTTTGCTCTCTAATATCGCTGTTTAATTTGGAAAGAATAGTTTCGTTGCTTGTTTTTAAAGACTGTAATTTAATATTTTCATCGTTTAGATTTTTCTTTTCCTGTTCTATGGCCAGTTCATTTTTCTTGAGTTTAGCAATGACACCATTGTCAAATTTTATAACTTTTGTGATAGTATCAATTCTGGATAAAAAGTCACTAAAATCTTTGGAAGATAGTATGATCTCCAAATATCCACTAGTGCCATTTACATACATAGCACGTACTCTTTTTTTGAAAAGATCTCTTTGAAGTTGGGAATTATTTTTTGCAGTCTGCAGTTTAGCCTGTGTGTTTTTAATATTATTGGCGATTCTGTTCATATCTTTTTTATTTTCATCAATTTTTTGTATCACGCCATTGATCTGACTATTTAAATCCCCCACTTTTGATTCCAATTGCCTTTTGTCATTCTGAGTCTGCTGCAGTTCGCTTGTCGTAGAAGATACGGCAAAAACGTTTCCGCAGGTTACCAATACCAATGTAAGACTCATAATAACAGATAAGGTTCTTTTATTCAATGTATTTTCCTCCTTAAAATTGTTATTAAGTCTTAAAATTTAATTTAAAACTTACTAATAGTTTTTATTATATCATTAATGTGTGTAAAAACTCAAGTTTGTGAGTTGAATGAATCACGATAATTTACTGTATGTATCAAAATTATAAATTTTTTCCATAAAAAATCGCCATTTAATTACGATATAAATGGAGGCTTTTGATTTGACAAGACATTTGAGAGATAGGAAATTATGTTATAATTTAAATGTTAATATTTATAATATTTGGGGGGACGTTTTAATTGAAGAATATCAGACAAAAGATTATTCTGGATATAATAATTTTATCAGTTATTATATGCGGTGGATTTGGACTCTTCAAACGGGATTTAAAGATATTTCATACAGCTGTACCAGATCCTTTGACAAAGGACACAGCAGGAGGGACACGAGAGAATATTACGTTACAGAAGATATAGACTGGCTTAGTACGAGAAAAGAGTGGAAAAATTTAAAAAGCATAGGTTTAGCTATAAGGAAAAGCGAGCAGAAGGGAAAAATAACAGTCCTTGAGTAATAAAATATTACTTTTCATGCGTTTGCCCTGTAATTTTTTTAAATATATATTGACATTGAAAATAATCTATATTATACTTAATGATAATTTAAAGTTGATATAAAAACTGAGATAAGGAATAGTAAACATGTCATGTATTTTAGAGAGAGCGGGAGAAGGTGGAAGGACCGTAAATAATGCGTGTTGAACTCACCTTTGAGTTGCAGGCTGAAATAACAGTAGGCTGTGCCGACAAATGCCGTTAATGGATTGAGTACAAAATTGGGTGGTACCGCGAACAGATTTCTCGCCCCATAGAGAAATCTGTTTTTTTATATTAACTTATATAGATATTGACAAGCTGTGAAGGGAAGCAGTAGGTATAATTTCTATTTCAAAGAGAGCAGGTTTTTTGGTGAAAGCCTGTAAGTAGAGTTTGCTGAACTCGTCCTGGAGCTGGAAGCTGAAATTACAAGTAGGCTTTACCGGTTAAAAACCGTTATTTAATTGAGTATAAAATTGGGTGGTACCGCGAACAGACTTCTCGCCCCAAGGAGGAGCCTGTTTTTTTATATGCCAAATTTGAAAAATTTTCTAAATAATATACTGATAATGGTATAATACCATTATCAGTATAAAAAAGATGGAGGGTAATACATTGAACATAATAGTTTTAATTAAACAGGTACCGGATATGGAAAAAGTGAAATTCGACAGCGAAAGGGGAGTGGTGGATCGTAAATCTGCAGGTACAGAGATCAATCCTTTTGATTTAAACGCCCTGGAAGCGGCGGTACAGATTGGTGAAAAGGTTGATTCCACCACTATAACGGCTGTAAGTATGGGGCCGCCGAGTGCAAAAGATGCTTTAAGGGAATGTATCGCAAGGGGAGCTTCAAAAGGAGTGCTTGTAAGCGACATAAAATTTGGTGGATCGGATACCAGGGCGACATCCACTATATTGTCAGGTGCAATTAAAAAGATAGGGAAGTATGATCTTGTAATTGCCGGTGAGAAGACTGTGGACGGTGATACAGGACAAGTTGGACCTGAAATAGCGGAATTTTTAAATGTTCCTCATGGAAGTTATATAAGTAAAATTGAAGGGGTCGACGAAAATGAAATCAAAGTGCGTTCTGAAATATGGGCGGGGACTTATTTGAAAAGCATGAGACTGCCGGCCCTTATTACGGTGACAAAGGACATAAATGTTCCAAGACTTCCGTCTTTTAAAAACAAGATGAAAGCGAGAAAAGCTGAAATAGAAGTTATGACATTTAAGGATCTGGAGGGAAATCTTAGTGAAAACGAAATTGGTTTTAAAGGTTCTCCTACAAAGGTAAAAAAAATAGAAGTACCGCAGGCGGCAAAACGGGAAGGGAAAATTTACAGGGAAAATATTTCACAGGCAGTTGAGAGACTTGCTGGTATATTTAGAGAAAAAAAGGTGGTGGACTGATAATATGGAAAAGGAATATAACGGCGTACTGGTTTTTGCAGAACAGAAAAATGGAAATATACACAAGGTGAGCTATGAGCTCCTCGGAAAAGCCAGGGAGCTTGCAGATAAATTGGGTGTTCCGGTATACAGTGTACTTCTCGGCCCAAGGGGAATAAAAGCTGAGGAGTTGATATACAGAGGTGCGGACAAGGTCTTTTACGTAGAAGATGATGTATTCGACGGACCTGAAGAATTAATATACAAGATGAATCTTGAGCAGGTCGTCAATAAAATTAAACCGGAGATCTTTCTTATAGGGGCTACCAGTCTTGGAAGATCACTGGCACCTAGACTGGCGGCAGCATTAAATACAGGTCTTACTGCAGATTGTACCGGACTTAAAATAGATGAAGACGAAAAACTGGTTCAGATAAGACCTGCCTTTAGTGAAAATATACTGGCCCATATAAAAACAGATACTTATCCACAGATGTCTACAGTCAGGTATAAAGAGTTTGACGAAGCAGAAAGAAATGAGCAAAATAGCGGAGAAATTGTGAAAATAAATGCGGTAAAGCTTCAAAAACCCAGGGTGAAAGTTATATGTAAATTGAAGGATCAGGAAGTCAATATCTCGGAGGCAAATGTGGTGGTGGCAGCAGGAAAGGGGTTGAAAAAGCCGGAGGATTTCAAAATGATTAAGGAGCTGGCGGATTTACTGGGAGGACTTGTTGGTGCAAGCAGAAGCGTTGTAGATGACGGATTTATTTCAAAGGACTTTCAAGTCGGGTACAGTGGCAACAGGGTGAAACCCAAATTGTATATAGCATGTGGAATTTCAGGTGCGCCGCAGCATCTGGCAGGGATGAAGGAATCGGAGTTCATAGTGGCAATAAATGAGGATCCCTCGGCTCCGATATTCAATGTGGCCGATTATGGCATAGTGGGGGACATGTATGAAATAATACCTAAATTGATAGATGAGATCAAAAATAAAACTGCAGTCTAATATTGATAGAAGGGGGTAAATGGATAATGAAAGATGAAATAATCAGAAATTTAAAACAAATTGTAGGGGAGAACTGGGTGCTGGATGATCTGTCCAAGATGCAAAGTTATCTCTATGATGAAACCGAACCACTTTTGAGACCCGAAGCGTCGGAGGATTCTGTAGTAGTTAAACCTGCTTCACCGGAAGAAATATCCCAAATATTGAAATATGCAAACAAAAACCTGATTCCGGTGACTACAAGAGGGGGCGGCACGGGAGTTGTAGGTGGTGCCATACCGATAAAACCAGGTATAGTTTTAACCCTTGAAAGGCTCAATAAGGTTGTCGAGCTGGATGAAAAAAATTTGATGATAACCGTTGAAGCTGGTGTGACTCTGGCAGATCTGCTGGAAGCACTGAAAAGTGAGGGCAAGTTATTTTTCCCCATACACCCGGGAGATGAGGGGGCACAGATAGGTGGTATGATTGCAACGAATGCCGGCGGGACGAAAGCTGTAAAGCATGGAATTATGAGAAACCATGTGAAAGCCGTGGAAGTGGTTTTACCGACGGGCGAAATAGTTACTCTTGGCGGAAAACTGATAAAGAACAATATGGGCTACGATCTGCTTCATATGATGATTGGGAGTGAAGGGACCCTGGGAATTATTACAAAGGCAACCTTGAAACTCTATGCAAAGAACAAATACACTGGAACTCTCATAGTTTCATTTAATACGAGGAGAGAAGCCTGTGATTCAGTTCCCAAAATACTGCAGGAAGGCATTACTCCTCTTGCTGTGGAGTACATGGATAGGGTTGTGGCAAAAAAATCTGCAGATCAGCTTGGCAGTAAATGGCCTGTAGACAACAGTGCCCCTGTGGATCTCATATTTATGCTTGATGAGCCGACTGAAGATGAACTGTATTCCAATAGTGAAAGAATCGTGGAGATTTGTGAAAAATATAATTCAGTGGACAGTGTTATAGCGGAAACTGCAAAAGAACAGAGAAACATCCTTGAAATAAGGAGCAATGCCTATGAACCTTATAAGGACAATATATCGGATGCACTTGATATAGCTGTTCCACCGTCCAGCGTGCCTGATTTCTTTGACGATATAACTGCATTGGCTGAGAAGTATAACAACAATATAGTATCTCTTGGACATATTGCAGATGGAAATATTCACAATTTTATCATGGGGGAAAACGGCAGACTGCCTTCATACTATGAGGAACTGAAAGAGAAGATGTACAAAACTGCCCTGAAATACGGAGGTACCATAACTGCCGAGCACGGTACCGGAAAGACAAGAAAAAAACATATGCCGCTTCAGTTTACTGAAAGGGAAATTGAAATTATGAACAATATAAAAAAGGCATTTGATCCAAATGGAATTCTGAATCCGGGAGATATAGTCGATTAGTTAAAACAATTAAAACTGCGGTAAATTTTACCGCAGTTTTAATATTTTATATGACATTTTTGATGGATTTGGAGATTTTAGTTGTGCTTATAGCTCTTTTGTCAATCAATGATATTAAAAAGAAAACACAGAGACAGGATAGCCATTCCATGTATATCACATGGGGAAAAATTCTGAAAGAAGGTATGAGCTCCCATAAAAATAACACTGTGATGCCTGTCAAAGTAGTATAGAAAGCAGAGCTTTTTCTACATAAATTCGGTGCAAATACGGTAAACAGAAACACTATGGTGAAAGCCGTGCTTAAACTCAAACCTATCGATATAGCTTTTAATATACCTGATATCGACAAAGCTAGTATAAAAGTTAATATGCCTATTAAAATTACAAATGTCTTGTTCATGATAATGGAATTTTCCTCTTTCATCCCTGGATTTATAAATGATTTGTATATGTCCTGTGTAAAAAGTGTGGATGCCCCCAAAAGCAGGCTGCAGGCAGTGGATACATCTGCGGCCCAGAGAGCTGCAAGAGTCAGGCCTGCAGCTACGGGATTCAATGACAATATCATCTTGGGCAGGGCCAGAGTACCGCTCACATTGGGGAAGGCAGTTCTGGCTGCTATACCTATTATTGCGCATAAAAATCCTATCGGAATCATGAGAAAACCAGCTATTATAAAGGATTTTTTTGCAGTCTTTGAATCTTTGGCAGCGAAAGCCAATTGCACAGGTCCCTGCATGGACATAACCTGTGTGATCATTATGAGAAACCAGCTTAAAATTATCCATATGCTGGTGCCGTTTACGGGGCTGAAATAATCTATATTTTGAGGAAGCTTGAGTTTTATGTTTTCAAATCCTCCTCCAGAGGCCACTGCCAGAACGGTGCATAGTATTATTCCTGTATATTTTATAGGGACATTAAAGGTATTGCAGAGTCCTGCAGACCACATTCCACCTATGAAAGTTATTCCTATAAACACACAGGCACTTACCACCATGCCTGTTTTTAATGTGAATACTCCTGGAAGCAATGAAGACAAGATGGATCCGCCGGCAATGTACTGCAGTGACATGATTACCACAAGTATGATTATCTGGCATATGACACAGACGGTTTTTCCCTTTTTATCATAAAATTTTCCCAGTAATTCTGGAACGGTGGCTACATTGAATTTCCTGTATTTCCCTGCTACCAGGAGTCCCATCAAAATGGCGCCGGTACCCCATGCTACATTGTACCAGCCTGCGGATAATCCTATGCTGTAAGCCTGTTCGGCAACGCCTATGGTAGAAGCCCCGCCTATGGCGAGTCCTATCAATGAACAGGTTACAAGCGGGGTGGTGAGCTGCCTTCCTGCAAGGGTATAACTTTCGCCTCCCTTTATAGCTTTTTTTCGGGCAAAAAGGCTTATTATAAATAATGCAGATATATATAGAATTATGATTATCAATGATATATTCATTTTTTACAGATCTCCTTCATTTATTGTTGATTAAATAATAAAAAAACGTCCCTGGCCGAGGGACGAAAAAGTCGTGGTACCACCCTGATTAAACAAATGGCAAATTTTGAAATTTTTAAAGCGGGAATAAAAAAAGCACCTGCGATTAAGGGACGAAACTCAATCGTGGTACCACCCTACTTTGAAAACAAAACTTTGCTGTTTATCTCTTACTTTTAACGCAAGTTAAACGGCACGGCTTACTGAAGATTTCAGCCTGCAGTTCAAGAATGTATTTCATAAATTCTATCATACAGTTTGCACCCGCCACTGCTTCTCTTATTGATATAATTTATTACTTCTTTCTATCATAACTTCATATATTTACAAATTATTATAAAGTAAAACTGTTGTAAATACAATATATAAAATGTTGTCAATGGGATTTTTACCGTTAAATACATGAGAATATCTTTATATTTCACGCAATTTCTATTTAATTGGAAGATAAGCTGCTGCAGCAGGCAGGCAGCTTATTTAATCACCATTGCAATGCATTTATTAATTGCTGCAGTGTATCCAGATACTGGTGCAGTATATTATCGGCATCTATTCTGTTCTGAAGGTCATCTCTTTCTACTTCTGAGAGATTTTGTAAGATTTCATGTATTTTTTCCTTGTTTGATTTTATATCGGACACTATTGTGCTTACGTTATCCAGCTTATTTGAAATAAGGTCATTTAGATTATCCACTATCTGAAAAACCGCATCCTTTTCATCTGGATTGTCTGTAGAATCCTCTATAGTTTGGAGCCTGCTGTCAATGCCGTTAATAAGTACTATAAGTTCTATACGGGTAAGCAAATAATCCGAAACGGATATCTGACCTCCTACAGCTACAATATTTGCTGTGGCACTTATGTTGTTTTTTATAAAATCTTTCGTATTTTTATTTAAATTGTCCTCTACTAAAATAATAGGCGCGTTTTTCTTTGCCGCCAGTGCGGAAGCTGAGAGTGCATCTGCAAATTCATTCCCCGCAGGGCCTTCTCCCCTTGACAGATAGACATTATCAAGGTCGATGCTGGATTTGAATTTATTCAGCACATTCACATTGGTTTCGTATCTGTTGATGCCGGATATTCTTATTACATTTGGTATGGAGCCCAAAGTGCTGCCTGGTATCACGCCGTTTCCCCCTACAACATAAGTTTGCAGTATGTTGGATTTGTTGCTATCTATGTATTCCTCAACGGTTTCGGGTACGGCGTTCTTGTTTGTCAGAAGTATGGGCATGCCCTGTCTTGCAGCTATTGGTGCTATGGAAAGGGCGTCTGCGTAACCTTCTCCGGAAGCTACTGCCACTTTACTTGGTTTACCGAGAGCTTCAGCTGCGATTACGGAAGTTTCATACCTGTCAGCCCCTCCAAGACGCTGTACATTCAAACCCATGGATTTCAGCTGATTTTCCACATTGTATGAAATTGAATAGGGTCCGCCCATTTCTATTATCTGATCTGCCTTTAATCTTGTGATTTCTTCTTTTACATTTTCATCCAGGGAATTATTTGGAATCAACAGTATAGGTGCACCGTACTTATTTGCAATAGGAGCTGCACAGAGTGCATCTGCATAATCCTGTCCTGAAGCCAGAATTACATATTTTGAACTTGTCCATCCATTTTGGGATATATTTATGGAAGTTTCATATCTGTTCTGTCCGCCAATTCTTGAAGTATTTGCAGAAACTTTTTCAGATGGTATAAAATTTGATGCAAATACAAAGACAGTACACAATATAAAAGTTGAAATGGATTTTAATTTATTCATGTTTCATCCCTCCTTCTACCTATTATAATACATATGGTATTGTTTGATAAGGAAAATATATTTTGAAAATGAGCTTTTTAATGATATCATAATAAGTAATATTAAAATATATTTTAGCGGTAAAAGAAAGGAAAGTGAAAAAAGATGGTGGCCAGTGAAAGTGAAAAGAAGGTCTATGATGTTTTAAATGAAATAGGAATAAAATATGAAAAATATACTCATAAACCGGTTTATACCGTGGAGGATGTAAATAAATTGGATGTACATATCCCGGGCAATCATACAAAAAATCTTTTCCTTAGAAATAGAAAGGGAAATATTCACTATTTGGTGGTTATGAAGGATTCAAAACGGGCAGATTTAAAAAAACTTTCCAAACAGGTTGGAAGTACTCCGCTGTCTTTTGCTTCAGAAAAAAGACTGGAAAAATATTTGGGCCTGAAACCCGGTTCCGTAAGTCCCTTTGGTTTGGTCAATGACAGCGGCAAATGTGTAAAGGTGATAATTGACAGTGACATACTTAAAGGGGAAAAGATCGGATTTCATCCCAATGTGAATACTGCAACGCTGGTTATTTCAACTGGGGATTTCCAAAAATTCCTGAAGTGGACTGAAAATGATGTGTCTTACATGAAAATCTGAATATATGGGAAGATGCTTCATGAAAAGAGGATATCTATATGCTGCAGTATCTGCTGTGCTGTTTGGTTCTTCCGGTATTATAATAAAAATTGCCTTTTCAGAAGGCATGGATTCCATGAGTATAATGCTTTTACAGTACATGGTATCTATTCCTGTTATGTTTTTTGCCATGGCAATTATTGATAGGGATACTTTGAGGATAAATAAAAGAAACCTGTGTCATACGGCTGTCTTAGGAATAGTAGGCAATACACTCATGACGGTTTTTTACTATGGGGCATTTAATTATCTGGATGTTTCCGTGGTTACCATATTACTTTATACCTATCCCATAATGGTTTTTCTTTACTCCTGTATTATTGAAGGAAATAGAATTGGTTTCAGCAAGATTTTTGCTCTTGCCGCAGCTTTTACAGGATGCTTTTTAAGTTTGGGGCTTGCCGGCAGGAATATTGCCTTTTCTGCAAAAGGCTGTATATTTGGGCTTTTATCGGCACTTTTTTATGCTTTTATGAATATATATTCTGAAAAAAATATGAAAAGCTTAAATCCACTTACCATAAATTTTTACTCGATTATTTTTTCATTTTTGTTTTTGCTTGTTTTTATTTCTCCAAAGACCGTACTTGAGAGGGAACTGAATGTTAAACTTGGTGTATGTATTGTGATTCTAGCTGTGTTTTGTGAGATAATACCGCTGACTCTGTTGTATGCGGCAATAAAGGATATAGGGGCTTTGAAGGTTTCGATAGTGGAAAATTTGGAGATACCTACTGCAATGCTGCTTTCCTTTTTTGTACTGGGAGAGTCTGTGACTTTAATCCAGGTTTTAGGGGCAGTTTTAGTCGTCTATTCCGTATGCAGCATTAGAAAAATAGATTAAATTTAGAATTAAGGTGTTTGATATGGATTATGTACAGGGGTCGATGTTTGATAAAAAGGTGTCTTCTCCTCTGGCAGATAGAATAAGGCCTAATAATTTGGAGGAATATATTGGCCAGAAACACATACTTGGAAAGGGGAAAATACTTAGAAATTTAATATATACGGATAATATAAGCTCGATGATATTCTGGGGCCCACCGGGAGTCGGAAAAACCACTTTGGCTAGGATAATTGCCTCCGCTACCAAAGCTAAATTTATAAATTTTAGCGCTACCACCTCCGGCGTTAAAGAGATAAAGGAAGTTATGGCAGCTGCAAAAAAGAACAGGAGAATGGGTATCAGGACAATTTTGTTCGTAGATGAAATTCATAGATTCAACAAGGCACAGCAGGATACTTTTCTTCCTGCTGTGGAAAATGGAGATGTAATACTTATAGGTGCTACTACGGAAAACCCCTCTTTTGAGATAAATTCTGCACTGTTGTCAAGATGCAGGGTTTTTGTACTTCATCCCCTTACTACAGGTGATATTGTTCAGTTATTAAAAAGGGCAATAGAGGATAAAAGGGGCTTTGGATATTTAAAAGTAAATATTACAGATGATATGCTGAAGACCATAGCCATATATTCAAACGGGGATGCCAGGCGCGCTTTGAATGTGCTGGAAATTGCCGTAATGAGCTGTATCGACAATGTAAGCACTTCAAATGTCACAGAAGAGGCGATAGAGCAGTGTATAGGCAAGAAAACACTGCTCTACGATAAAAATGGTGAGGAACATTACAATCTCATTTCGGCCCTCCACAAGTCTATGAGAAACAGTGACACGGATGCTTCAGTTTATTGGCTTGCCAGAATTTTGGAGTCGGGGGAGGATCCTCTTTATGTAGCAAGAAGGATAATACGTTTTTCCTCTGAAGATATAGGAATGGCGGATCCAAAAGCTATGGAAGTGGCAGTTTCCGCATATAATGCAGCCCATTTCATAGGTATGCCCGAGTGCAGTGTGAACCTTACGGAAGCTGTAGTTTACATGTCATCCGCTCCGAAGTCGAATTCTCTCTATAGGGCATATAATAGTGCAAAAAAAGATGCACTTGATACTATTTCCCAGGGAGTCCCACTTCATCTGAGAAATGCACCTACAAAACTGATGCATGATTTAGGGTATGGAAAGGGATACAAATATGCCCACAATTTTGCAGAAAAAACGACAGACATGCAATGTCTGCCAGATAATTTGAGAGATAGACAGTATTATTTTCCCTCTGATGAAGGTTTTGAAAAAAAAGTGAAGGAGAGATTGCTGAATATAAGAAAAATAAAGAGTAAACACTGAATTAATTTTTAAAAATACCTGAAGGGGCACTGCCTAAAGGGCTGTATATTCATGTATTGTATGGAGGAAATGTACTTTTTGAATCTGTTGTTTAAAACCTTCCAGTTTATATTTTGAATAAATGTGGAAATATATTTTTTCCTGTCCGTTCCAAAATCCATGAAATAAGCATGCTCGTAAACATCCATGACTAATATGGGACAGGAAAGCCACACTGCTCCATTGTCGTGGGAATCACTTCCTATTATATGGAGTTTATTGTCCAGAGAATCAATGGATAGTACTGCCCAGCCCCTGACTGATAATCCTACATCTGTAAGATATGATATAAAATTATCATAAGAAGAAAATTGGTTTTCTATAGCATTGAAGACAGGACCCTGTGGTGAGTTGCTGCCGCCGGTCATGTTTTCAAAATAAAGATTATGAAGTTTCACACCATCCAGGGCATATGTTTCGCCGCGTTTTAAGCTTCGCATTGCTGAATAAGTTGAATTGCTGTCTCTAAAGTTTGCGGCTGCATAAGGGGTGTTCCAAATTTTATTCAGTATGGTTACATATCCCAGATACAGTTTGTAATGTTCATCCAGCTGTTTTGCCGTGATACCTTTAACTGATTTGAAATCAAAAGTTTCGGGCCTTATATTGCTCATAAAATCACCTCTATAAAATATATTAGTATATAATATGTAATGAATCCTAAAAGTGTTAGGATATTACAGATTATCGACCGATTTTTTTAAATGTAGAAGTACATACTATAATTATGAAAGGATTGGTGTAAAGTGAATAGTTTGATAATTTACAAGTCTGTGGAACACAAGAACACGGAGAAGATTGCAAAGAAGATCAATCAGGTGCTGAAGGGCGATATAATGAGCGCAGAGGAAGTAAATACAAGCGAACTTGACAAATATGATTTGATAGGTTTTGGATCCGGGATATTTTACGGGAAATTCCACAAGAGCATATTGAATCTCGTGGATCAGTTTGAAAATGTTGAGAATAAAAAGGCCTTTGTTTTTTCCACCAGCGGACAGGGTAGTAAGGGCTTCAATGACTCACTTAAAAACAAACTTGAAAAGAAAGGCTTTGACGTAATTGGAAGTTTTGCCTGCAAGGGCTTTGATACATTTGGACCTTTTAAGGTTTTTGGAGGATTGGCCAAGGGAAGGCCAAATGAAGACGACGTGAAGGCGGCAGAAAATTTTGCAGCTGAATTGTTGAAGAAAAATGCATAGTTTATAAAAGAGCTGATGATTTCATATCGGCTCTTTTTATTTCTAAAATTTCAAAATAATTTTAACTGCCATCACCTTTTTCCAATCACATCATATATTATAGTAGAAGCTAATGACAATACTGTATATTATATTACCCAGAATATAAAAAGGAGGATTTCTTTTATGAATTCTATGTCAAGATATTATAGAGACAATTGTGATCCGTGCAATAAGAATGATAAGCAGAATGATTACTACGATTGTCGTGAAAATGATAAAAAAACATGTGAAACTATTATAAAGTGTGGGTGCCCTAGATCTACTACACTGCCGCTTGTTACGATTTCAAGCGATTTTACAGTTGCTAGTGTTACTTTAGATACATCAAAATTGCGTAATCCATGTGTAAAACTGGAATTTGCAAGTAATTTGGTTACTGTGGCAGCTATTAACGGTACTTTGAGCTTTCAAGTGTATAAACAATGTGAAAATCAACTTAATCCTATACCAATCGGACCATCATGGATTTACGGGCCTGTAGCTGTAGGTTCTGACACATTTTCATTTTTTACCTGTGATTGTGATTGCAGTTGTGATAAAGGATGCTGCACTTACAGCGTAGTTGTTACTACTACAGTTACTGCAGGGACTATTTCTGTCAACAATGCGACGCTAGGAGCAATAGCTACATGTGGATGCTCATGTTAGTGACATGATTGTATTAAGGGCGGCGGCACAATTGAGTTCGTGTAGCCGCCCGGTTATTTCTATTCGGATTCCGATTTTAAAGAGTCGGTCATGGAAATGCCATTGACCTTTCTCTTACTTAGAACTTTGGACAGCTCGTAGGTAAAGTATATTATAACAAATCCCAGAAGGATATAGAAGTAATTTACAGTCATGGGAAAGAATATAGTCATGTCTTTGGTTACGGAATTGAGCAGTGAACTTAAAAACATATGGATAAGCGGTACTCCCAGGGTGTAACCTTGATGCTAGAATAAAAATAGTACAAAATAAATTGAGAAAGTTCCCATTAGAGATT
>CAIFEX010000023.1 GCA_903789665.1 uncultured Clostridium sp. | reverse complement strand
CAAAAAAACGCGTTTGAGCATTACCCTCAAGGCTCTTAGAGGAGCATAGGTTAAAATATGTTACAGGGAAAGTCTGTAGCTTTTTAACCTACAGTAAATTGACACGATCACATAAAAATAAATAATTGTAAAAAAAATATTCCTTTGCTATAATATATATAACGTGGATCTTTCGATGGTGTGAAAATCTAGGAGGTGCAACAATGGAAGAAGATAAAAATAACGAAATAGATATGGGTATTGTGAAAATATCTGACGAAGTTGTAGGTGTAATTGCAGGCCTTGCTACTACTGAAATAGATGGAATAGTTGGAATGAGCGCCAGCCTCGTAGGCGGGATTACTCAAATACTGTCGGGTAAAAAAAATTTATCTAAGGGTGTTAAGGTAAATGTAAATGAAAATAGTGCAGCGATAGATTTATATGTAGTAGTAAAATATGGCGTCAGAATTCCGGATGTAGCAGTGAAAGTTCAAGAAAATGTGAAAAGGGCAGTTGAATCAATGACCGGCTTGGATGTTTCAGCTATAAATATACATGTTCAAAATGTTATGATCCCAAAAACAGAAGAAATCAATGATGATGTAGAAGAGTAAGATGGATAATGCACCCTCTATTTAGAGGGTGCATTATTTTATCCTAATAAACTTGAACTAGAATATCAGTTTAAGTATAATTGTATCTGAAATGACAATAATTATTTTTATAAGCTTCATCTAAGTAGGAGGAAAAAATGAACAGAAGAAAATCTAGGGAATTGGCCATGAAATTATTATTTCAGATGACTATAAATAGAGAGAAATCCGGCGGTATCATAACAAATTTAAAGGAAAATGTTACAGAAAAGGGAAAGAATTTAACGGATGACAGTGAGGAAGAATTTTATGGAGAAAAAATTGGTGATTTAAAAAATATGGACATAGAATATATAACGAGGGTCCTGGAAGGCATAGAGAAAAATATAGATACCATTGACAAAAAGATTGAAATGTATTTGAGAAAATGGAGGTTAAATAGATTATCCAAAGTGGATGTGGCAATTTTAAGGATTTGTACCTATGAATTTTTGTATGAAGACGGTATACCGGAAAAGGTATCTATAAATGAGGCCATAGAACTGGCTAAAAAATATTCCTCGAATAAATCTGCATCCTTTATAAATGGTGTGCTCGGGAATATGATTAAAGATCGATAAGTTGAGAGGTCATGTGATATGTATATTAAAACATTAACGGTATCCGATATTAACAAATACATAAAAAAAGCTTTTGACAGTGATTTTATACTTGCCAACTGTTCTATAAAGGGAGAAATCTCAAACTTCAAGTTTCACAGCAGCGGACATATGTATTTTTCATTGAAAGATGAATACAGTAGAATAAATTGTATTATGTTTAGAGATTCAGTTGTCAAGCTGGATTTTTTACCGGAAGACGGCATGAAAGTTATAGTAAAAGGGAGAATATCCGTCTATGAAAAAGAAGGAGAGTACCAGCTTTACTGCAGCGAGATGAAACCCGAGGGGAAGGGAGAACTGTATCTGGCTTTTGAAAAACTGAAATCTAAATTGGCTGCAGTGGGACTATTTGATGAGAATCATAAAAAGGAAATACCCTCTTATGCCTCGAAGATAGGAATTATAACTTCTCCTACAGGAGCTGCTGTAAGGGATATAATAAATGTTACCAGAAGAAGAAATAACAAGGTGGAACTTTTGATTTTTCCTTCACTGGTACAGGGAGTAAGGGCCAGCGAAAATGTAATAGAGGGCATTTGCAAATTTAATTCGATTGAAGATGTAGATCTTATAATTATAGCAAGAGGCGGGGGTTCCATAGAGGATCTATGGTGTTTCAACGATGAAAAACTGGCAAGGGCAATATATAATTCTGAAAAGCCCATAATAACAGGAATAGGGCATGAAATTGACTTTACCATAGCGGATTTTGTGTCGGATAGAAGGGCGCCAACTCCTTCTGCTGCCGCAGAAATTGCGGTATTTAATATGGATGAATTTCTGAAGAAATTGCTGAATTATAAGGATGCACTTTCCAGTTATATTGAAAATAGAATAGGAGTGGAAAAGGACAGATTAGCTCTTGTGAGAGGGAATTTGCGATCTTACAGTCCAATGATATATGTGATAAATCAGTATAATGTCATAGACAAGTTTAAGCAGATTCTTGATTTGAAAATAAATACTAGAATCAGTAAGGAAAGGGAGAAACTTGCCAAGATAAATTCCCTGCTTTCGGCCAACAACCCTTCAAATGTGCTGAATAGAGGATATTCCATAATAGAAGATGAGTGTAAAAATATAATAAATACTATAGATGAACTGGATAAAAAAGATAAAGTTAAGGTTATAATGAAAGATGGGAAAGGTAATTTTAAGTTTAACCGCATTTAAGAGGGAGGATAATTATGCCTAGGAGAAAGGAAAGTTATGAAAGTGTTATGTCAGAACTGGAGAAAATAGTGAATTCAATGGATGCAGGTGGATTATCCCTGGAAGAAAGCTTGAAAAATTACGAGGATGGAATAAAACTCTGTGGAAAATTATATAAGATGTTGAATAGAGCGGAGGGCAGGATAAAGATCCTCACAGAAGAAGGGGAAAAAGATTTTCAGGAAAAAGACGGTGAAACGGAAGATAATAAATAGCAATGGAAATGGAGAGAGTTTACGATGAAAATTAATGACGGCTTGGTTGAAAAACTAAAGTGTGAATTGGATGAATATTTAAAAGACTATATGAAGGGAAAGGGTTCCTATAATAAAAGGGTATATGAAGCCATGGCATACAGTTTGAATGCAGGGGGCAAGAGAATAAGGCCTATATTATTCCTTTTAACCTATATGCTCTATAAAGACAATTACAGAGAAGTGATTGATGTGGCAGCATCTATAGAGATGATACATACTTATTCTCTTATCCACGACGATCTCCCGGCTATGGATAACGATGATCTCAGGAGGGGCAAACCTACAAACCATAAAGTGTTTGGCGGGGCCATTGCCCTCTTGGCCGGTGACGGGCTCCTGAATGAAGCTATGAATTTGATGTTCAGGCACTGTATTGGAAAAGGACAGAATGCATTAAGAGCCTGCAGCATTATTTCTGAAAGCACGGGAGCGGAAGGAATGGTAGGCGGACAGACTGTGGATATATTGAGTGAGAATACCAGAATATCCAGAGATCAGCTTTATTACATGCACAGCAAAAAAACCGGAGCTCTTATAAAGGGCTCTATAATTTCAGCGGCAGTTCACGCTTCCGCCGCTGAACAGGAAATAAAAAAATTGGATTATTATGGACGAAAGTTGGGATTGGCCTTTCAGATAAAGGATGATATATTAGATGTGACGGGAGATACTGCTGTTTTAGGCAAGACGGCAAATAGTGATTTGAATAACAACAAAACCACTTTCATAACTGCCTATGGATTGGACAAATGCAGGGAAATGTGCAGTTTGATTACGGGTGAATGCATGGATGTGTTAAAAGGACTTAAAAGAGATACATCGCATTTGGAGAATTTAACTTTATTTTTATTGAATAGAGAAAAATAATTTTGCTTCATAAAATATTTATGATACAGTATAAAAAAGGATAGATGAAAAATGCTTAGTTTGCTGGATAGATACAAAGATATAAATGATGTGAAAAAAATGTCTCTTATGCAAAAAAAACAGTTTGCTTTGGAAATCAGAAGATTTTTAATTGACAGAGTGTCCAAAACAGGGGGGCATCTGGCGTCCAATTTGGGAATCGTGGAACTTACTTTAAGTTTATTTACCGTATTTGATCTGGATCGCGATAAACTCATATGGGACGTAGGTCATCAATCGTATGTGCACAAAATTTTGACAGGAAGAAAGGATAAATTTGATACTCTGAGGCAGTTTGGTGGAATAAGCGGTTTTCCCAAAAGGTGTGAGAGCAAATATGATTTTTTTGAAACCGGACACAGCAGTACTTCTATTTCTGCAGCCCTTGGCATGGCGAGGGCAAGAGATCTGCAGCATAAAAATTACAATGTAGTTGCGGTTATAGGAGACGGTGCCCTAACTGGAGGAATGGCACTCGAAGCCTTGAATGACGTTGGATACAGGAAAACGAAACTTATAATAATATTAAATGACAATCAGATGTCGATAGGGAAAAATGTGGGAGGAGTGTCTAAGTACTTAAACAAGATAAGGATAGCTCCAAAATATAATAAATTCAAAAAGGAAGTAGAAGACAAATTAAAAAAAATACCTAATATCGGGGAAGGAATGGCAAAACATCTTGAAAAGATAAAAAATGGAATAAAACAGATGGTTGTCCCTGGTATGTTTTTTGAAGATATGGGAATAAAATATCTGGGTCCTATAGATGGACATAATATAAAGGAACTTACGGAGGTCCTCAATTCGGCTAAAAAGTTAAATAATCCGGTAATTATACACATTATAACCAAAAAAGGCAAGGGATATGAATTTGCAGAGAAGAATCCTGGAAAATTTCATGGAATAGGACCATTTAATTGTGGAAACGGAGAGCTGTTAAATGCCTCAGCCAATACCTACTCTAAAACTTTTGGCATTAAAATGACAAGCCTTGCGGAGAAAAATAAAAACATAGTGGCTATAACTGCTGCAATGAGAGATGGTACAGGTCTTAATAGTTTTGCAAAAAAATTTCCAGAGAGGTTTTTTGATGTCGGTATTGCAGAACAACATGCGGTCACACTTGCTGCAGGAATGGCCAGTTCAGGTCTGAGACCTGTTTTTGCAGTTTACTCTACTTTTTTGCAGAGAGCTTATGATCAGCTCCTGCACGATGTGTGCATGCAGAAACTTCCCGTGATTTTTGCAGTGGATAGAGCTGGTGTTGTGGGGGAAGACGGTGAAACTCACCAGGGAGTATTTGACTTGTCGTATTTGACTGAAATGCCGAATATGACTGTCATGTCACCCAAGTGTATTGATGAGCTGCCCTATATGCTGGATTGGGCGTTAAAACAAAATTCACCCGTAGCTATAAGGTATCCAAGGGGCGGCGATGATATACCACTCAAGCCGTTAAAAAAATTTAATATGGGGAAATGGGAATGTATATCCAATAAAGGTAAAATAGCATTGGTAGCCCAGGGCAAAAT
The DNA here is from genome assembly GCA_903789665.1 of uncultured Clostridium sp. Lineage (GTDB taxonomy): Bacteria > Bacillota > Clostridia > Clostridiales > Clostridiaceae > Clostridium_B > Clostridium_B lapidicellarium. The sequence continues at coordinate 50,999 of CAIFEX010000023.1, read as the reverse complement.
GGTACAGCATGCAGTTCTGGCGGCACATAGGCTTAAAAACAGGGGCATAGATGTCAAAATCATAAGTGCCTGTTTCGCAAAACCTATAGACAAAGTTATGCTTGATGAGTTGATAAGAGAGGGAACTACTATTATAACGATTGAGGACAATGTGGTAAGAGGAGGATTGGGTTCCTATATTTTAGAATATGTAAATACCTTAGGTGGTGAAACTAAAGTTATAAATCTGGGATTTTCAGATGAATTTGTACAGCAGGGCAAGGTTGATATTTTATATAAATTATATGGGCTGGATTCAAAGGGAATTGAAAATACAGTGCTTAGAACTGCAGCATTGAGCCATATATTTTAAAAGTGTGAGGTAGTTTGATATGTCAGAATCAAAAGAAAGGTTGGATGTACTTCTTGTGAATAAAGGAGTATTCCCTTCCAGAGAGAGAGCCAGGGCCAGTATTATGGCCGGAGAGATATTTGTAAATGGAGAGAGAGTGGATAAGTGCGGCCATAAAGTAAAAGAAAATTCAAAACTGGAGTTCAAAGGGAAAAAACTTCCTTTTGTAAGCCGCGGAGGGTTGAAATTACAAAAGGCTGTGGGAAAATTTGGTATAAATTTAAAGGATAAAGTGTGCTTGGATATAGGAGCATCTACCGGCGGGTTTACTGATTGCATGCTCAAAAATGGAGCAAAAAAAGTTTTCTCCATAGATGTGGGATACGGGCAATTTGCATGGAAGCTCAGAATAGACAAAAGGGTAGTTTGCATGGAGAGAACCAATATAAGGTATGTGACTCCAGCTGATATAGGAGAATACGGAGATTTTGCCAGTATAGATGTTTCTTTTATATCACTTACGAAGGTTATACCGGTGGTTGCAGGTTTGCTGAAAGATGAGGGCAGCATAATGGCACTTATAAAACCGCAGTTTGAAGCAGGAAGAGAAAAAGTGGGGAAAAAAGGTGTAGTCAGGAAAGAATCCACACATATAGAAGTTATAGAAGATATTGTAGGATTTTTGAAAGAAAGTGGCTTAAAAGTAATTTCATTGGATTATTCTCCCATAAAAGGCCCCAAGGGAAATATAGAATATCTCATATATTTTACCAAGAAAAGGGATTTTAATGAAGTATTCAAAAATGAAGATATAGTTGAAGTGGTAAAGGCATCACATGGTGAGCTCAATGGGGAGGAAATATGAAAAATATAGGTATTAATGTAAATACAACAAAAGACTTGAATGAAAAAATGCTGAATTTTATAATAGAAGATATACACAGTATAGACAAAAATGTAAATATAAAGGTATATAGGGATTGTGTGGGATTGGATGAAAATGAAAGCGATACATTGGATATAATTATAGTATTGGGTGGAGATGGCACTATACTTAATACCTCCAAAAATGTTCTCAGATCAAAGACGCCTATACTCGGGGTTAACATAGGACATTTGGGATTTTTGGCCCAGGTGGAGATAAGTAATGTCAAAACAGCCCTGGAGAGGCTGTTTGCGGGGGAATATACAGTGGAGGAAAGAGATATGCTCCAATGCAGTTATGACGACGGCAATAAAATCAGAAAGTATGACGGCTTAAATGATGTAGTACTGTGCAGAAAAGTCAATTCTAGAATACAGAGATATGACATTTATATAAACAATACCTTTTACAATACCTTTAGAGGAGATGGAATTATCGTGTGTACATCCACGGGCTCCACTGGCTATAATTTATCTGCAGGGGGACCTATAATACATCCTTCTTTAAATGTCCTGTGTCTTACACCTATGTATTCCCAGGGATTAACCGCGAGAAGTATAATACTTGACAGCAGTTCACTTATAAGTATAACATCCCGGAAAGAATTTGAAGATGTATATTTGTCTGTAGACGGCCAGCTGTGTATAAAGATAAATGGATTAAATCCATTGAAAATAAGCAGATCTGAAAACAAGAGAAGACTTATTAAATTTAGTAATAATAACTATTTTAATACACTTAAAGAAAAAATTACATTTAAGGTAAAGGGATATGAAGGTGAAATATATGAAGGTAACTAGGCATGCTAAAATATTGGAAATTATCAATTCAAACGACATTGAGACCCAGGAGGAATTGGCAGAACAACTCAGAAAAAGTGGAATGAATGTGACACAGGCGACTGTTTCAAGAGATATAAAAGAGCTGAAGCTTATAAAAGTATTGTCCGATACTGGAAGATATAAATATGCTACCATATCACATACGGAAAATGTTCTGTCAAATAAACTTATCAATATATTTTCACAGACAGTTACAGGTGTCGAGAATGTAAATAATTTTGTAATAGTAAAGACTCTTTCGGGCTCCGCACCGGCAGCGGCGGAAGCGATTGACTCGCTGAATTTTTTTGGAATAGCGGGAACTCTTGCCGGAGACAATACAATATTTGTCATGGCAAGGGACGATGAAAAAGCTCAGAATATAACTCAGAGAATGAAAAAAATGATTTCTGGATAGGAGGGTCGCTCATGTTACTCCAATTAAACATAAAAAATTTTGCACTTATAGAAAAATTGAGTATATCTTTTGAAGCAGGGTTCAATGTACTTTCTGGAGAAACAGGAGCTGGTAAATCCATACTTATCGACGCAATAAATTACGTGCTGGGGGGAAAATTCAACAGGGATTTGATAAGGACCGGAGAAAAGAAGACATTTGTCGAGGCAGTTTTTACTGTGGAAAACTCTAAAACCCTCGAAGTCTTGAAAGAAGAGGAAATTGAATCCGATGAAAATATGATTATAATAAGCAGGGAATCTTTTCAATCCGGGAGGACTGTGGCAAAAGTAAATGGAAGATCTGTATTGATGGCTAATTTAAGGCATATAAGTGCCACGCTGCTGGATATACATGGACAGCATGATAATCAGAATCTTCTTTCGGAAGAAAATCACATACACTATCTGGATTGTTATGGAGAAGATTCCATAGAAAATATATTGGCGGAGTATGAAAGGGATTATGCTGAACTGGCTCGTCTGAAAAGTAAAATATCTGATATTTCAGGTAAAAGTGAAGACAGGGAAAAACTTATTGATTTTTTGAAATATCAGATAAATGAAATTGATTCTGCCGATTTGAAACAAGGCGAAGAGGAAAAATTAAATGAGAGATTTAAAATTCTTTCAAATTCTGAAAAAATAAATAATACAATAAACGGCTGTTATGAAGATCTATACAGCGGCGAAAGGGACAGAAGTTCCATATATGACAATTTAGGTGTAGTCATAAAACAGCTGGCTTCCATAGAGGACATTGTTCCCAAGGTGAAAAATATTTCCGGTTCTCTTAAGGACAGTTACTATAGTATAGAAGGATGTATAGAGGATATGAGAGAAATGAAGGATGATTTTTCCTATGATCCGTCAGAGCTGGAAGCTATAAATAGCAGAATATACAAGATAAACGGCCTAAAAAAAAAATATGGAAGTAGTATAGAGGATATATTGAATTACAGGAACAAGATAGAAAAACAGTATGATGAAATGAAAAATGCATCTAAAGTAATAGAAAAATTGAATTCGGAAAAAATAAAATTGGAAGATAAGATGAAATCAAAGGGAAAACAGCTGCATAAATGCCGATGTAAGGTAGCTTTAAATTTGGAAAAGAGCATCAAAAAAGAACTTAATTTTGTAGGACTTGAAAAGAGTGTATTCAAAGTACAAGTTAATTTGGAGCCAAAATTCAATTTAAAAGGCATGGATAAGGTCATTTTTTATATATCGACAAATCCAGGCGAGCCGCTTAAACCTCTTCAAAAGATTGTATCAGGAGGTGAACTTTCCAGAATAATGCTGGCATTAAAGACCGTATTTGTGGATAAGGATCATATCCCATCCATAATATTTGACGAGATAGATACGGGAATAAGCGGGAGAATAGCACAGCGTGTAGCTGAAAAAATGTATAATATATCCAGGAAACATCAGGTTTTTTGTGTGACACATCTGCCGCAAATTGCATCCATGTCCGATACTCATTATTGGGTTTCAAAAAAAGTTATCAAAAATAAAACCTATACTGAAGTTAAAAGAATGAATAAAAGGGAAAAACAGTACGAAATAGCCAGAATGATAGGAGGCTGTAAAGTTACACAGCTCACTTTGGAGCATGCCAAAGAACTTGTTGAAATGGCCGATCAAATAAAAATTGCAAAATAAAATTTTGGAAGTTGCCTTGAGGTGACTTTTAACTTTTTGTATAAATTTATATCTAAAAACAATACATTGACTTTAGAGACAACTATATAATAGCATAATAACATATTTAAAAGGGCAACTTAATCCTAGGAAAAGCAGCGTAAGACAGGAGGTAAAAGCATGAGCAAAAAAGTCAAAATCACATTGCACTGGATATTTATTCCAATCCTTTTTATAATGTTAGCAGCTTATTATAGAGTTGAAACTATAGATAAATGTATTACAAAGACTACGTTTAAGTCAGCTAAAGCCAATGATATTACCGTATATCCTGGTGGCCAACCCATTGGAATAAAATTGAATACCAAAGGAGTGCTGGTGGTGGCACTTTCGGATATACAAACTTCCCAGGGAAAGGTTACAAGTCCTGCTGCCCTGGCTGATATACGAATAGGTGATAATATAATTAAAATAAATGATACTTTTGTAAAAAATGCCGAGCAAACTCAGACTGAAATAAATAGAACAAAAGGCAAAGACATAAAAATAATTGTAGAGAGAAATGGAAATAAAATTGAAAAGACTGTGAGAGCTGTAAATGGGCTGGAAGATAATAGTTATAGAATAGGGCTCTGGATAAGGGATTCTACTGCTGGAATTGGGACTTTGACATTCTATGATGAGAAAAGTGGAGTGTTTGCTGCACTGGGACACCCAATAGTGGATGTTGATACTGGAACCAAGCTTAATATAAACTCAGGAGATGTGGTTGATTCGTCGATAGTATCCATTAAAAAGGGAATTAAAGGAAACCCGGGTGAATTGAAGGGCATATTTATAAATGAGGAATCTAAATTGGGCGATATAGATAAGAATACAGAATGTGGAATCTTCGGCAGAGGAAATGAGGAACTTAAAAATGGAGACTTCAAGCCGCTTAAAATTGGTCTGAGAAATGAGATAAAAGAAGGACCTGCCAAGATTTTAACTACTGTATCGGGAAGGACGCCGGAGTACTATGATATAGAAATAGAAAAATTATTATCTCAGGATTTGCCCGGACCGAAGAGTATGGTTATAAGAATTACGGACAGCAGGTTACTTAACAAAACCGGAGGGATAGTTCAGGGTATGAGTGGAAGTCCTATAATTCAAAACAATAAATTGGTGGGAGCTGTTACCCATGTGCTTATAAATAGACCCGAAGTGGGATACGGCATTTATATAGACTGGATGTTGAAGGATGCGAACATCTTGTTAAAATAGCAGTAAATTTATATGGAATATGTTAAAATGATTATGTAGTTGTAAAGATAGCACTTTAAAATGCTATCTTTATAACTACATAAATATAAAAATTTTTATATAAAAAAGAAGGAATTAAAATTCCTTTGTCGAATTTATTATTTGTTAAGATATGGGAATTAATTAAGAAAAGGGGAGTAAAAATATGGAGGATTCAAAAATAAGTGTAATTATCGCAGATGATAATAAAGAATTTTGTAATATTCTAAATGATTATCTTTTAAATCAAAAAGACATAATAGTTACAGGTATTGCCAAAGATGGATTAGAAGCACTTAAACTAATTGAAGATAAGAAGCCGGATTTGGTAATACTTGATATAATAATGCCTCATTTAGATGGATTAGGGGTTTTGGAAAGATTAAATGCTATGAATATAAATCCGATGCCCAGGATAATAGTTCTGTCTGCCGTAGGACAGGATAAGATAACCCAGAGAGCTATAACTTTGGGTGCGGATTATTATGTTATAAAACCTTTTGATATGAATGTGCTTACAAGAAGAATAAGACAGATGTTTAACAACACCATAATGAACAAGGATGAGGTTAAAAGGAGCATATCGTTTGCAGGAGACGGTGAATTAAAATCTTCTCAGGATGATCCTGCGGATTTGAAACAGGAGATAACCAACATAATACATGAAATAGGTGTTCCTGCACATATAAAGGGATATATGTATTTGAGAGAGGCGATAACCATGGTTGTGAATAACATGGAACTTTTATCGGCAGTTACGAAGGAACTGTATCCTTCCATAGCTAAAAAATACAATACGACTGCCAGCAGGGTGGAAAGGGCCATTAGGCACGCTATCGAGGTTGCTTGGTCAAGAGGTCAGGTGGAAACTATAAATAAGATATTTGGCTATACTATACATAATGATAAAGGAAAGCCCACCAACTCAGAGTTTATTGCGATGGTAGCTGACAAACTGAGGCTCAAAAATAAAGTCGGCTAGATAAGTGTTATCAAAGGTTTACAGTCAGTTCGCTTTTTATGCTGGAGAGGGAATTAGAAAAAATAGGTATAAATTTATTGGTAGAAATTTATAAATTTCTCCATTCACAATTATAGGTGAATGGAGATTTTTTTATTTGAATTTTTATGACACTGCAACGAAGATATTGTAAAATAGTATATAGGAGAGTAAATGTATGAAAGTTTTACAGGAGGAGTTGTATAAAAGTTATGAAAATAGAACTGGAAGCAAAGGAAATAAAAAATATACAGAATTTAATCATAAGTAGAATAAATGAACTCAGGGAAAAAATATCAAATGATCCAGATAGGGAAGATGAAATAAAGGAAATTATAAGATACTATAAAAAACTGGTAGAAAAAATAGGAAAACAGATATAATTGACAATTATAATAGTAAAGTATAAAATTGAAAACGATAATTGATTTGGAGTTTTATTTGATAAGTTTTTAAGGTAACATAATTTTGTATTGGAAGTGTATGAAGTGGATTTTTCTGAAAAAACTATAAAAAAAGATACTATATACAGCGGCAAGATTATAGAGGTAAATCTACAGACCGTTGTGCTGCCAAACGGGAGAAAGAGCAAAAGGGAGATAGTAAATCATCCTGGCGGTGTAGCAATACTTGCCTATAAGGATGATGATACCATATTTATGGTTGAACAGTTTAGAAAGCCTATAGAAAAGAGCATACTTGAAATACCTGCAGGCAAGATTGAAAAGAATGAAAATGTAGAAGCCTGCGGGAGAAGAGAGCTTGAAGAGGAAATAGGCTACAGGGCCAAAAAATTTGAATACCTTGGCAAAGTGGTTACAAGTCCTGGATTCTGTGATGAATGTATATATATATTTAAAGCCCGGGATCTGTATAAGGGAAGGGACAATATAGGAGATGAAGATGAGTTTATAAATGTAAAGGAAGTTAAACTTGATAAAATCAAAGACATGATAAAAAATGGTAAAATAATAGATGCCAAGACTATATGTGCTTTTATGATGGTGTAGGGTAGTCATATAACTCTTTTGTGAATCATAGATTATTTAGAGAGAAGATGATTAACAAAAGGGTGATGAAATTATGTTGGAAAATAAAATTTCAGGTTTGATAAATAAACATATAAAAGATAATTTCTGGCTGTACGTCATAAGCCTCCTGTGTATTTTTACAGGTATTGTAGTTGGAATATACAGTGTTAGGTATATGGGGGGATTTGAGAAAAGTGACCTTGTAAATTATCTTAAAAATTTTACGACTGCTGTAAATTCCGGAAATTTAAACTACAAGTCCATATTACTTCAAACTTTAAAGAACAATATCCCCGTGATCTTGGCTATATGGTTTTTAGGTCTTACAATGATAGGTATACCGATAATACTTGTTATAGATGTGATAAAGGGTTTTACTATAGGTTTTACCATAAGTTTTATAATAAATCAGCTGGGAATAAAGGGAATATGGATTTCGCTGGCAGGGGTAATGCCCCAGAATATAATATACATACCTTGCATAATAATTTCCTCTGTACTTGCCATGGAATTTTCACTTATGATATTTAGAGATAAGTCTAGAACACAGTGGAAGTCACATATTTTAGTGAGCATTACATCTTATTCCATATATTTTTTAATAGTATCGATGGTAATGTGCATAGGATTTTTTATGGAAGCCTATTTGACTCCGAATATGGTCAAACTTGTTGCAGCCAGTTTTAGAGGAATGTTGCTATGATATTTAATGAACAGAAATTGGATTTTATCATTGGGGTATTGAAGTGCTTCTTTATATTGATATTTTTTGGATTGTTTTTACCTAAATTTATGGATTTCATTTTATATAATTTTATTGTTGAACCCCATTCTCATGACAACAGTATACTGGTAAGCGGCATATTTAATAAAAACATAGAACTGATATATAATTATATTAATATTTTTAATGAATTCTTGAAATTTTAAAATTATAACTTCAAAGAGCGGGTGATAATTTTGAATGGCCTTTTATTGGCTTATACAAAAGAAATGGAAAAAAAGCATATGAGCAAGAACACCATGGATGCTTATGTAAGGGATATAGATAGATTTTTTAATTTTATAAAGGATAGAAAGGAAAGTATAAAGACAGTGGAAGTCATATCTATAATGGCTTATGTTCAGTATCTTCAGAAAAAAGGCAAAGCTTTGTCTTCAATAGTAAGGAATATTGTATCTCTTAGGAATTTTTACAAATATCTTATGCTTAGGGGAGTTATAGATGAAAATCCTATCTTATATTATCAAATCCCCAAAGTAGAGCATAGTGTACCGGAAATACTTACTGTAGAAGAGGTAGACAAGCTGCTTTCCTCTCCGGATTTGAGTACTGACAAAGGCATAAGAGACAAGGCAATGCTTGAAGTTATGTATGCTGCCGGAATGAAAGTAATGGAACTTTTGAATCTTACGATATATGATATAAATTTAAAATTGTCCTATGTGAGATGCAGCAATTCCAAAAAGAAGGAAAGGATAATACCCATAGGTTCTGTAGCTGTAAAATATTTAAAAAAGTATTTGAATATAAGACCGGAATTAAATGTATATAATTTGAACATTTTATTTTTGAATTTAAAGGGAGTGAAGATGAGCCGGCAGGGGTTTTGGAAAATAGTGAAACACTATGCAAAAGAGTCCAAAATAAATAAAAATATAAATGCTTTTACTTTAAGGCATTCTTTTGCCGTGCATCTGCTTCAAAATGGAGCTGACATTAAATCTGTGCAGGAGCTTTTGGGACATAAAGATCTTTCTGCCACACAGGTGTATTCTTCTGTTTTAAAGAGGAATAAAATTGCTGAGGTCTATAAAAAAGCACATCCTAGAGCATAATTAAGTTATCGTTTTCATAAATACATCACCGTCAAAATATTTTGACGGTGATGTATTTTTTTGTTGTATTTGTGTGATAATATTAATAATTTCAGAGAGAACATATTTTGAAGCAAGGAGAGATATAAAATGAAAAAGAAGCGGAAAATGCTGACTTTGATGAGTATAATATTGAATTTATTTTTTATAATAAATATGAAGGGTATGTCTGTCGGGGCTGAACCCCTAACTAAATCTGACAGGGCAGAGATTAAAGCCATAAAATCGGATTTAAAGGTAGATGCCAAATCCGCACTGCTTATGGAACCCTCAAGTGGAAAAGTGATATTTGAAAAGAATTCTCATGAAAAACTTGAACCGGCTTCTGTTACTAAGATAATGACTATGCTTTTGAGCATGGAAGCTGTTGATTCCGGGAAAATATCCCTGTCGGATAAGGTTACTATAAGTGAAAATGCTAAAAAAATGGGTGGAAGCTCCATGCTCCTGGATACAGGAGAAGTGAGAACTGTAGAAGATTTGTTGAAGGGCATAGGGATAGCGTCCGGAAATGATGCGGCAGTTGCTATGGCGGAATATCTGGCCGGCAGTGAGGATGCATTTGTCAATCTCATGAATAAAAAGGCGGAACAGCTTGGGATGAAGGATACCTCCTTTAAAAATTGCACTGGATTGGGTGCGGAAGGTCATTATACTTCTGCATATGATGTGGGCATTATGTCGAGAGAACTGCTCAAGCACCCTACTATATTGAAATATACGGGAACATATATGGAAACCATATCGGAGGGAAGGAAAAGTCCTATAGAACTGGTGAATCACAATAAACTGGTAAGGTTCTTCAATGGGTGTGATGGGCTTAAGACTGGTTTTACCAGCTCGGCTAAATACTGCATTTCTGCCACTTCCACCAGAGATGGGGTCAGAATGCTTGCGATAGTCATGGGTTCCCCCACTTACAAAGTGAGAAACAGGGATGCAAGTATGCTTATGAATTATGGATTCTCCAAATACTCACGAAAGAATGTCTTTAAAAAGGGAAATGATGTGGAAAGAGTCAATTTGAATAAAAGTGGAAGCAGGTTTTTTATTGCCAGGGCTTCTTCGGATCTGAATGCCGTAGTTGAGAAGGGTAAGGACAGCAAAATCACATATAAATCCGTGATTGATAAGAACAAAAAAGAATATAAAAAGGGTAAAAAGGTTGGATATTGTGATGTATATGTGAATGGTGAACTGGCAGGAAGAGTTGATTTACACAGTGATAGGGATGTAAAAAAGCCGGGGGTGTTTGGAAATCTGAAAGACAATATCAGAAATGTCTTACCTCAGGGAATATAGAAAAATGTACTGTATATATTTTTAAGTGTCAGGATATATAGTATAATAAGGTCAGAAAATTCAATATCCTAATTGAATTTTCTGCTTATTATTTATTTGAGTGAGGCATATTATGGAGATTTCAAAATCATTTGGTTGTGGTGAAATGGAAATTATAAATGAAGTTGGAGAAGTATGCAGGCACAGGGACATAAAATCATATATAGTCGGTGGAGCCGTCAGAGATGCTATTTTAGGGAATAGAGTGAAAGACATCGACATATGTTTAGAGGAAGATCCAAAAATTATTTTAGATGATCTGTGGGGATTGAAATATTGTCAATACCACAGTGAATTTCAGACGGCTTTTTTGACTTTTGAAAACGGCGTCAGTATAGATCTCATAAGATGTAGAAAAGAACATTATTGCAGGGATGGAGCACTTCCGAGTGTTTCGCCTTCACATATATACGGAGATTTATATAGGCGGGATTTTACTGTAAATGCCCTTGCCTATGATATGGAGAAAGGTTATATAATAGATATCTATGGTGGAATGAAAGATTTAAGGGACAAAGTTTTGAGAAAAATACATCCCGGCAGCTATAATGAGGATCCCACTAGAATATTTAGAGCTGTAAAATATGCCGTGAGATATGGATTGAAATTGGAAGATGAAGATGAGATAGAGAAATGTGTGTGTGGAGGTGCATTTGATCTTGTAAGCAATGATAGAATAGTAAAGGAAATATACCTTTTATGCTGTGAGAAAAAGTGGAGGGAAAATATTTATTTATGCAGTGATTTGAAAATATTTGATGTGGATAAATGCCTTTTGGAAATGGAATTTGAAGGTGAAGATCATTCAGACAATGTGGACTTAAAAATTCTCAGATTACTTTATTGTTTAAGGGATAAAAAATATAGCTCGGTGTTAGCTGAAAACTCGGTTTTAAATAAAAAATTGAAAAGTGCTGCCGTGTGGTTCAACGAAAACTTTGAAAAGACAGCCAATTTGATTATGAATACCATGGATAATTATAAGTTGTATATGATATTGAATCATAAAAATGATTATGAACTTGTACTGCTGAGTTGGAATTCAAAATTGAGTTTTAAAATATGCAATTATATTTATAATTTAAAAGGGTATAAGCCTTCCTTAAATGGCAGATATATAATTTCCATGGGAGTAAAAGATGGGAAATCCATAGGGAAAATTTTGAAAAATATAACTGGAATTGAATTAAATTCCGGAATAAAGTGTGGTCAAAAATATTTAGCTGAATATTTAGGAGAGAATATGTAGATGTCTTTGAATATAAAAATAGAAAATTTTGAAGGACCCTTTGATGTACTGCTTCATCTCATAAAAAAGAATAAGATGAATATATACGATATAAAAATCTGTCAGATTACAGAACAGTATTTAAAGTATCTGAGTGATATGAGAAAGATGGATTTGAATCTGACGTCTGAATTTATAGTAATTGCAGCTTCACTTATAGAAATAAAGTCGAAGACCCTGCTCCCGGAAAGGAACTCAGATAAAAATGACGGCGGGGAAGGGGAAGATGAGGATCCTAGAAAAGAATTGGTGGACAAGTTACTTCAATATAAGAAATTCAAAGCAGCAGCTGAATCCTTGAAAAAACGACAGTACAGTACAGGAAGGATATATGGGAAGAAACCGGAGGTAATTGAATCAAAAAAAGAGGATATTTCTAAATTCCTGAAAGGTGTTACTTTATGGGATATGTATGAAAAATATACCGGCTTGATGAAAAAATACGAAAGCAGATTTAATGATAAAAATGTTCTCGACAAAAGAATACCCAGAGATAAATTTAAATTAGAGGATAAAGTAGTTTATATAAAAAATGTTGTGCATGAGAAAAAAAGAGTTAAATTTTCAACTATTGTAAAGAATTGTTCGTTTAAAATAGAGAAGATAACTACATTTCTTGCACTTCTGGAACTTGTAAAACTTAAGATCATATTTGTGATACAGGAGAGAAATTTTAGCGAAATTTACATAGAAAGGACAACTGAAGATGAAAAACAGTGTTGACAAGAACAGATATTTTTCCATAATAGAATCCTTACTTTTTGTTTCTGGAGAATCCCTTGAAGCTAAACAAATTGCTTCTATAATAAAATGCAGTGTAGAATTTACGGTGAACTTGCTTAATGAAATGAATATCATGTATAGAAAAAATTGTAGAGGTATAGAGCTCTTAAGAGACAATAATAGATATAGGCTGGTTACGAAAACTGAAAACAGCAGTTATGTTGAAAAATTACTGAGGAATAACTCAAGACAGGCTTTATCCCAGGCATCACTGGAGACTCTGGCCATTGTTGCCTATAAGCAGCCTGTAACAAGGATGGATATAGATGAAATAAGGGGTGTAAAAAGTGATAGAGCCATATCAACTTTAACTGAAAGGAAACTTATAAAGGAAAATGGAAGGTTGAATGTGCCTGGAAGACCTATATTGTATGGTACTACAGAAGAATTTTTGAGGTGCTTTGGACTTAAGGATCTTAGTGATATTCCCAATTTGGATTCTTTGATTGTCTGACGATGATTTATTATGCTAAAAATAAAGAGTTAAAAGTTTTAATTGGACTTTTGTTTAAACTCTTAACTCTCAACTGGCTTTTAGGTTATAATGATTCATCGTCATGGGGAAGATTATCTTCACTGTAATCTTTCTCATTATTGTCATTGCCTTTTTTTGAAGAACGCCCATTTTTGTCTTTTTTATTTTTGGGCTTTGACATACCATGAAACATATCTATTATTTGGGGAATGGAATCTATTACTTTTTCGCAGGTATTGTTTTGATTCAAACACATCAGCCTTACAGTCTCACCTTTTGTGACAAGAAAAGCCACCGGCTTTACTGTAACCCCGGCCCCAGAACCTCCGCCAAAAGGATAGTCGGGTCTGGACATATTGTCATGCTGCAGATCAAATTCACTTCCGCCCGATGCAAAACCAAAGGATACCTTTGAGATAGGTATTATTAATGAGCCGTCTTTTGATTCCACTGCATCACCTACTATAGTATTTACATCTATCATTTCTTTTAGGTTTTCCATTGTGCTTTTCAATAAATTTTCTATAGGATGATTATCCATTAAAAACTCCTCCTTATAAATCCTGAATCTTCATTGTACAAATTGCCGGTGATTCATCACCAGTCATGTTAAACTTTTTTTGTATTTGAATATCTTTATATATATATAGATAATTTTAGCTAAACTAATATAAATTATACTTGTTATTTCTAGTTTGATGTGTGAATTGTTGAAATCCGGCTCTATACTGTCACTGTATTTTTTTATGTGAAATAATTCATTCAATTTTTTAAGAAAGAATATCTTCAGGGAGCATATGATTCCATATGCAAGTGCGGTTGCCGCGGCATCTCCTAAATTGTAACGGAGTTTTATATCCAGTTTAATTGGTAATCTGAACTTTGTATTTTTGAAATCCGCTGATTTAAGAACATTTATGAGAAAATAAAGTTTGCTTTTTTCTGCAGTGTTTTTGGGAGAGGATCTGCCGAGGGTGATTTTGCTTGCTATGTCCGAATTGTATATTTTAAAAGCAAATTTTCTGTTAGCGTATTTTATCTTTATTTTTACGGGTATTGGAGAAAATAACACGGTGAATAATATCGGAATAGATAAAATAAGCAATATATTCATGTGCTCCTCCTCCCAATTTAATATGATCCATCGATTAATAGTATTTACCTTAATAGGAACTTATATACTGAAATGCAATAAATTTTAATAGTAATATATTTATTTAAGGAAAAAATACTCAATAATATGTTTTTTAAAATCACTGCGTTAGAATTACTTAATCAGGGAAAGGAGCAATTTTATACTGTTATGAAGATAAAGAGGGTTTTGTCATATTTTATAGTGTTTTTTATTATTTCCAATATATTTTCAGGTAAAGTGCTTTCAAAGAATAGAGAGGAACCTCTTGAAAAAGTTCATGTGGATGCAAGGTGTGCCGTAGCTTTGGATAGCAATTCAAAAATTTTGATGTATGAAAAAAATACTTATGAACTGGTTCCAATGGCAAGTACAACTAAAGTTATGACTACGCTGGTGGCCTTGAGATATGGAAAATTAGATAAAAAAATAAAAATTTCTTCCAGGGCAGCTGGAATAAAAGGATCCACAGTAGGGTATAGAGCTGGCGAAGAGATAACCTTAAGGGAACTTTTGTATGGACTCATGCTCCGCTCGGGAAATGATGCTGCCGTGGCAATAGCAGAAGGAGTAGGTGGAAATATAGAAAAATTTGCAAAGCTTATGAATGAATATGCCGACGAGATAGGTATAATAAACAGTCATTTTGAAACTCCCCATGGTCTTGATAAAGATGAACATTATTCTACTGCATATGATCTGGCCGTGGCCACTTCTGTTGCAAAGAAGAATCCCGTATTCAATGAGATTGTGGGTTCGAGAGATGTAGATGGGAAGGAAAAGGGATTCACCAGGAGCTACCATAATATAAATAAGATTCTGTGGAAAATACCGGATGCAAATGGAGTTAAGACTGGATATACAGGGAAAGCGGGTAAATGTCTGATAACCTCTGCACCTGTACAGGGAAATGACGTAATAATAGTAGTTTTGAATTGCCCTGAAAGATGGAAGGAAACTGAGAAAATATATAATTATATAAGTACAAATTACAATTTTCAGAAGCTGTATTCAAAAGGAGATATAGCTTTGAAAATTAAAGTGAATGGAAAAAATCTGAATCTTGAATATGGAAATGATATTGTAATTCCCTTAAAAAAAGGACATAAATATACTACTAAAATTTTAAAGCCTGCAAGAATAAATTATACAGTGAAAAAGGGTGATAAGGTAGGCATGATCTGCATATACGAGGATGGCAGAAATATATACAAAAATTCATTGACAGCAGCAAATACCGTAAAGGTTAGAAGATTTATGAACTGGAGCTTTTAGGCAATTGACAATTTACAGTTGACAGCTGACAATTGTCAATTGTAAACTGTCAGCTGTAAATTGATGCTCAGTGGCAGTAGAACAGATTTTCTTTTTTAGAATCTTCTATTATGTCAAATCTTTTTATAGGTTCAAAATTATTGTTTTCAACATTTCTAAGTACATTTTCCAAAAAATTTTTGCTGAATTTGGTTTGAAAATCCACAGTCAGTATTCTCTCCATTATATAATCTATGTGAGCCGGGACATTTCCGAATACATATACGGGAAACAGGTGGCCTATTGCCCTGTTGGTAAGGGCAAATTGATATATGGAAGCATCTAGAACAATACCCTTGTATACATTAAAACAGTGTGCAAAACTCCTGCTGTAATTGTCATTTATATGTACGCGGAGCACGCCCTGTATTACAGGGACATCAATGTCCACATATTTGCACAATTGATAAATTAACGAAGATATCAATGGACCGCTGTTTGAAATTGTATATTTACTTATGCAGTATTTACATAGGCTTTTTAAAAAGTTTTTCTCCGATTCTTTCATATGGTTATCTTTCCTCCCTATTAGATATTATAATGTGTTTTTTGAAGAAATGCTATATTTTAAATAATATATTCTGTTTTAAATTAGTACAGTTATAAAAAAATTAATAATACAGAGTAAAAATTTTGATTTTTATGTTATAATATTATATATGGAATAATAGGAGGCATGAGTTATAAAAACGATAACAAGTGTTCAAGGAGATGTCAAAAATGAAAAAGTTGTCAGAAGGTGTCGTAATTGAAGTAGGACAAGACTTTGCAAAAGTCAGGGCCAGTAAACATGGTGATTGTAAAAACTGTGGATTATGTGCAGGTGATGATGCCGCCATAGTAAGTGCAGTAAATCCTGTTGATGCTAAAGTAGGACAACATGTTGTTTTTGAAGTGAAAGAGAAAAATATGTTGAAAGCTGCTTTTATTGTATATATTTTACCTCTTATCGCAATTTTTGTAGGGGCATTGCTGGGAACTTGGGTAGGAAATTATGTTGGACATTCTGAAATAGCATTTCAAATAGGAGGTGGAATAATAGTTTTTTTTATTTCATTACTTTATATAAAGATGTATGATAAATCTACAGGTAAAAATGATGCTATGAAACCTATTATTAGACGTGTTCTATTTTAAATCATGTCCGTTTCAATATACTAGATTATAAAAGCTGTGTAGCAAATTACAGAATGTAAAATCTGTGATTTGCTATATAAGCTATTTTTATATTTTTTTAATTTATAAATGATATTTTTATATTAAAAATATTGAAAGAGGTGTTAAGGAGTGTTAAAAAGTTTTCGAGGTGGAGTGCATCCTGATGATAGCAAAAGATATACAGCCAATAAGCCTATAGAAACGGTACCTGTACCTGATAAAGTATATATACCCGTTAGACAGCATATTGGTGCACCTACATCTCCTATAGTAAAAAAAGGAGATGAAGTTAAAAAGGGACAGCTTATTGCAAAAAGTGATGCTTTTGTCTCAGCTAATGTGCATTCATCTATTTCTGGAAAAGTTGTAGACATAGCTGAGTATCCTCATCCTAATTTTGGCAAGTGTTTATCCATAGTTATTCAAAACGATGGAAAAGATGAATGGGTGGAAGGTATTCCTGTTTCACGTAATTGGAATGATTTGTCTGGTAAAGAAATAATAGGAATAATAAGGGAAGCTGGCATTGTTGGAATGGGAGGGGCAACTTTTCCTGTCCATGTAAAGCTTTCACCGCCACCAAATAAAAAAATAGATGTTTTTATTTTAAATGGGGCTGAATGTGAACCTTATTTAACTGCCGATTATAGAGCTATGCTTGAATATACTGATAGGATAGTATCAGGTGTCAAAATCATTATGAAGGTATTGAATGTAGAAAAGGGATTCGTAGGTATTGAGGATAATAAAAAGGATGCCATCAAGAATATGGAAAAAGCTTTTGAAGGTACAAATGTACAAGTTGTTGGGCTTCCTACCAAATACCCTCAAGGTGCTGAGAAAATGCTTATAAAAGTTTTGACTGGCAGAGAAGTGCCATCCGGGGGACTTCCAATGGATGTAGGGGCAGTTGTTCAAAACGTAGGTACTTGTATTGCAGTCAGTGATGCAGTGGAGAAAGGTATTCCTCTTATCCAGAGAGTTACTACTGTAAGCGGTGGAGCTGTAAAAGAACCCAAGAATTTACTGGTAAGAGTGGGAACTACTTTTAAAGACGTTATTGATTTTTGCGGAGGGTTTAAGAAAACTCCTATTAAGGTACTTTCTGGAGGACCTATGATGGGAATGGCCGAATCGAATCTCGATATACCGGTAATAAAAGGGGTTTCAGGAATACTTGCGTTAACTGAAAGCGATGTTAATACTGGAACGGAATCAGCCTGTATAAGATGCGGTCGATGCATAAGAGCTTGTCCTATGGGATTAAATCCTAGTATGTTGAGTATACTCGGGCAAAATAATTTATATCAAGAAGCCAAAGAAGATTATAATCTTTTAGATTGCGTAGAGTGCGGAAGCTGTGTATATACATGCCCTGCTAAGAGAAATATTGTACAGTATATCAAATATATGAAATCTCAAAATGCGGCTGCGGCAGCTAAAGAAAAGGCCAAGGCGGCGGCTGAGAAAAAGGAAAAAGAAAAAGAAAAGGAAAAAGTTGAAAAATAATAAGGGAGTGATTAAAAGATGGCGGAGACGCAAATAAAGAAGAATGTTCTTACGGTTTCAGCATCACCGCATATTCGCTGTGATGAGTCTATTTCTAAAATAATGTGGAGTGTTAATTTAGCTTTGGCCCCAGCTGGAATTTTTGGTATAATTCATTTTGGAATACCGGCCTTAAAGGTAATTTTAACGGGAATAATTTCTGCTGTGGTTACAGAATATATCATTCAGAAGATTAGAAAAAAACCTGTGACCATTTCAGATGGAAGTGCTTTCCTGACAGGATTTTTGCTTGCCATGTGTTTGCCTCCAGATATTCCACCTTATATGGTAGCTTTTGGATCTTTCGTGGCAATAGCAATAGCCAAAGAATCCATGGGAGGTCTTGGATACAACATATTCAATCCAGCCCATATCGGTAGGGCGGTACTTATGGCTTCATGGCCCGTGGCTATGACTACCTGGTCAAAACTTACTGCAAGTGGGGTAGATGTTGTTACTTCTGCAACTCCTCTTGGAATTTTAAAATTGCAGGGTTATTCAAAATTAGTTGAAACTTTTGGAGGTACAGGTTCTCTCTATAAGGCACTTTTTTTAGGAACACGTAATGGCAGTATAGGTGAAACTTCTACTATATTGCTGGTTTTAGGAGGACTTTTCCTCATATACAAGCGTTATATAAACTGGGAGATCCCTGTGGTTATGATAGGAACTGTAGGTGTACTTACCTGGATTTTTGGAGGAAGTGCCGGATTTTTTACAGGAGATCCTGTTTTTCATATGATGGCAGGCGGACTTGTAATAGGTGCCTTCTTTATGGCAACAGATATGGTGACTGTTCCTATGACGAATAAAGGTCAGATTATTTTTGCACTAGGTGCAGGTGCTCTCACTTCTCTTATCAGATTAAAAGGCGGATACCCTGAAGGGGTATGTTACTCTATACTACTTATGAACTCAGTTACTCCACTTATAGATAAATTTACTCAACCTGTTAAATTTGGTACAAGGAGGTAAGCTTTATGGCTAAAAATAAAGATAATAATAGCATTTTGGCAATTACCAAAAATTTAACCATTACGTGTCTTGTATCCGGACTTATAATAGCTTGCGTTTACTATATAACTGCACCAGTGGCAGCGCAGAAAAAAGTGCAGATACAGAATGACACCATGAGAGAACTGGTTAGCAATGCAGATGATTTTAAAACTATAAATGGCAAAAAAGATTGGTATGCCGCTAAAAAAGGTAATAAAACAATTGCCTATGTAGTACCTGCTGTTACTAAAGGATATGGCGGAGATATAGATATGCTGGTGGCAGTTACTGCAGATGGGAAAGTTATAGATTATAGTATTCAAACTCACAATGAGACCCCGGGACTTGGAGCCAATGCTACAAAGGATCCTTTTAAAGGACAGTTTAAAAACAAGACGGTAGATAATTTGAAGGTAACTAAAGATAAATCCGACAAGAAAGATATCCAAGCTATGACAGGGGCTACAATTACCTCGAGAGCTGTTACTAATGGAGTTAAAAAGGCAGTTCAGCAGGTTACTACATTTACGGGAGGTAAGTAGATATGAATTTGTGGAATATATTTAAAAAAGGATTGATATCAGAAAATCCCATATTTGTACTTGCACTTAGCTTGTGTCCTGCACTGGCAACTACAAGTACGGCTGTAACTGGACTTACAATGGGACTTTGTGTGCTGTTTGTTATAACTTGTAATAATACCGTGGTTTCCCTGATTAAAAATTTTGTTAATCCCAAAGTGCGTGTGCCCGTGTACATCACCTGCATAGCAACTATAGTTACAGTAGTTGAACTTATATTGCAAGCTTTTGCACCGACTTTATACAAGCAGCTTGGCATTTACCTGTCACTGATAGTTGTATTTGCTATAATACTTGCACGTGCAGAGGTATTTGCATCTAAAAATCCTGTAATACCATCTTTTTTCGATGGACTTGGAATGGGATGCGGTTTTACACTGGCGCTTCTATTAATAAGTATAATACGTGAGCTGTTTGGTTCTGGAACTTTATTTGGTGTCCGTGTTATGTGGTCGTCCTATAATCCGATAATGATTATGATTCTTTCTCCAGGAGCATTTATACTTATAGGATATTTGGTTGCCGTGGTGAAAGTCTATAACCAGCATGTTGAACAAGTTAAGATGGCAAAGCTGGAAAAGGCAAACGGAGGTGAAAGATAATGGGTACTTATCTTACCATTTTTATAAGTTCATTAATAGTAAACAACTATGTTTTGACAAGATTTCTTGGACTTTGTATATTCTTTGGAGTTTCTAAGAATTTAAGTGCCTCTGTTGGTATGGGTATGGCAGTTACTTCGGTCATAACTCTTAGTTCAATGCTGGCCTGGGTAGTATATCACTTTATACTTGTACCGTTTAACCTCACATTCTTAAAAACTGTTGTATTTGTACTTCTCATAGCAAGTTTTGTGCAGCTTCTGGAAACTGTTATTAAAAAGCAGGCTCCTGCACTGTATAATATGTGGGGGATATACCTCCTTCTGATAGCTACAAACTGTATAGTGCTTGCTGTACCTATTTTAAACGCCGATTCAAATTTTAATTTTATGGAAAGTGTAGTTAATGCCATAGGTTCTGGTCTAGGATTTGCCCTGGCTATAGTCTTAATGGCAAGCCTGAGAGAAAAATTGAGGCTGGCAGATGTGCCTAAACCATTGGAAGGGCTCGGTGTAGCGTTCATATTGGCTGGAATGTTAGCTCTGGCATTCTTGGGCTTTTCAGGTATGATTTCTCTATAGAAAGGAGATTGTGATATAATGATTAATACTGCAATTATGATTGTAGTTGTATTGACTGTTATAGGTTGTATATTTGGCCTTATCCTGGCCTATGTGAACAAAAAATTTGCAATGGAAGTAAACCCTCTTGTGGAAAAGGTGGAAGATGTACTTCCAAAAGGTCAGTGCGGTGGATGCGGATTTGCAGGGTGCAGGGCCTATGCGGAAGCAGTTGTAGAAGATGAAAAAGTTCCACCCAACCTTTGTGTTCCGGGAAAGGCGGCAGTGGCAGAACAGGTGGCAAAACTGACGGGAAAATCGGCTCCGGCTATTGAGCCAAGGGTCGCCCATATAAGATGTGCCGGTGACTGTACAAAAGCTGTTAGAAAATATGAGTACAAGGGAATAAAGGATTGCGTTGCCGCAAATTTACTTCAGGGAGGACCTAAGGCCTGTCAGTATGGATGCCTTGGTTTTGGAACCTGTGTAAAAAATTGTCCTTTTGGAGCCATGGCTATGGGATCCAAAGGACTGCCTATAATTGATGTAGACAGGTGTACGGGATGTGGAACATGTGTCAAAGTATGTCCTAAACAGGTAATTGGTTTTAGACTTATAGGTTCGAAAGTTATGGTCAACTGCAATTCTAAGGATAAAGGCGGAGCTGTGCGTAAAAATTGCAGCGTAGGATGCCTTGGCTGTGGACTGTGCATGAAGAATTGTCCTTATGACAATATTAAGGTTGAAGATCATCTGGCAAGAGTGCTTGATCATCATGTTTGTGTAGAAAAATGCAGTGAGTCCGCTTGTCTGGCTAAATGTCCTACGGGAGCTATTAAAGCCATTGTGAATGGTACGGATTTACAGGAACAAAGTAAAAAAGAAGCTGCAGCAAATGTATAATTGCGGCTGACAAATTTAAAGGGGATGTCTTAAAAAATCAATTTAAGACATCCCCTTTTTGTTATGCTTTAGCCTTTTAAATTCTTAAACATTGGAATTTTATATAAGTTTTCCGTCAGAAACTTGGTACACCACCCTATGAAATATCCAGTGACCACACCGGAGATCAGAAGTACAGGCAAGTAGATGTATATTCTGAAATCTTCGATTATGATGGAAGCCACAAGCAATTGCCCTATATTGTGGAATATAGCTCCGCATATGCTTATGGCAGATAGACTTATGGAATTTTTAAAGTATTTGTACAATATGATCATAACTATATTGCTTAAAATTCCTCCTGCTATACTAAACATGAAAGCTGACATCGTTCCACCAAATATTGATCCCAGAAGTGTCCTCAAAAACATTACTGTGAGAGCTTCTTTCCATCCGAGAAGTATTAATGCAGTCAGGGAAATTGTATTTGCAAGTCCAAGCTTTATACCCGGAAATAAAACGGGAATCTGAGATTCCGCTATATATATGACAAGTGCCATGCCGACCAGAAAACTTAAAAAAACCATCCTTCTCACTTTATTCATATTTGCACCTTTGCTTTTTGATATATGGATTTAGTTTGAGATTTCATCATATTGTGAATTTTTTCCCTCTATTTTAATTATGAGTTTGTGTGGAAGGCAGACGATGCTCTGGCCGGGTTTTGATATCCAGCCGGTTTTTACGCAGATTTTATCAGGGCAATCTGCTTCTGATATTCGTATTCTGCCATTTTCAACTTCCACTATATTAAAATGAGAGGTCCTGTATTTCAATTTGAATTGTTTTCTGATTTTTACACTGTCCAAATCTATAGTACTTATAATTTTTCCTTCCTGTTTTATTACTGCAATTTTATGAGAACCTTTAACATGCAATTTATATGAAAAAACACCAATGATACTTGATGCTATTAAAATAAATATACAAATTGCAATTATTTTATCTCCTTTTTTCATTATATTCTCCTTATATACGCTGCTATTGAAATTGGAAGTGTTTATCTCTCTATGATTTTACTATAACGGAAATATATTTACAATGATTTATGGCAATTTAAGCAAAAAATGAAAAGCGAGAATTAAATATTTATATGTTTATTATTTTACCTGCACTTGTCCATCGTCAATAAGTTCGTTTGCAACCCATCGTGCGACTTTTCCCGTGATCTTTATACAATGTCTTTGTCTGCCTTCGCTTTTGAAGTCATCTCCAGTCCATTTTTTTGTCAATACTCTGCAGCATGTGGATTTATATTCACCTTTAATGTAGTCATGAAGTTTTTTGGATTCTTCAAACATCTTTTCTTTCATGGGCTGTCCCTTAACTCTTCCATACACAATGCCCAGAGACATCTGTCCACCGGAAATTGCACCGCATACACAGCCGGCTTTGCCCATTCCTACAGGAAATCCACTTGCCAGTTTGACAATATCCTTATTAAATGGATTTCCCAATAAGTCATTGATGGTCTGCAATACTGATTCGCTGCAAAATAGTGCACCACTTCTGAAAAGTTCTTCTGCGTTGGCCTGAACTTTATCAAGAAGTTCTTTTTTTGTAAGATTTTTTGTACAAATTGCCATTATATATTCCTCCTTGAAATTATAATGAGTTTAATTTGATCTCAATTTATTATACATTACTTTATACGTGTTAAGCTTGCAAATAAATACATATTTTAGATAATTTTTTGTTTATAATATAAATTTATAAATAAAAATTTACCGATGAGATAAGTTGATTTAGGGAAGTGAAATTGGGTGTCCGGCAGGAATTTTGTGTTATAATATAAGAGAATTTCAAGGTAAATTCAATTAGGGGGTAGTATTGTGGATGAAAATTTAAAATGGGTAGTTGATCAAAAAATCAAAAGGACTATGAAAAACTTAGAAAAAAATAACATGGAGGCTTATTTTGTAAATGACAAAAAAGAAGTCATAGGTAAGCTTGGTGAAATTCTAAAAGAAGGTGATACGGTTTCTGTAGGAGGTTCTATGTCCCTTTTTGAAATAGGTGTAATTGATTTTTTGAGAAAGGGAAATTATAAATTTTTAGACAGATATGCTGAAAATTTAAAACCTGAGGATATAAAGAACGTTTTCAGAAAGAGTTTCTTTGCAGATGACTATATAGTGAGTACGAATGCACTGATTGAGGATGGACGGCTCTATAATGTAGACGGTAATGGAAACAGGGTAGCTGCCATGTTGTACGGCCCTGACAAAGTCATAGTCATTGTGGGAATAAATAAAATTGTATCCAGTTTGGATGAGGCTGTAGAGAGAGTCAGACGCTGTTCGGCTCCTGCAAATGTCAGAAGATTAAAGGTGGATAGTCCTTGTGCTAAATTGGGATACTGTGTTGACTGCAGCAGTGACAGCAGAATATGCAATGAGTACACTCTTATAAGGAGGCAAAACCATAAGGGAAGAGTAAAAGTTATAATAGTGAATGAGCCTCTGGGTTACTAGCTTTTTTATCTACAGAATTTGGCTGTGAAATGAGGACCTGTTTTTTTGAACAGGCCCTTGAATTTAAAATTGGATGTAGCTGTTGCCGTCAAGGGGGATCAACACCTGATGTGCAGGAGAACCCGATAAATTGCCAACCGAGTATATAGTGTAGAATCTATTGGGGGTTAGCCGTACATTGGGTATATGGAGAACTCTTTCTTGACTGCCGGAATTATTGATTTCAAAAGTATACACACCGGGAACAATAGGTATATATTGGCTTACTTCTCTGTAGGATATATTTGAAAAGAGCGTGTTTCCATTGGAAAGTGCAAGGTCTAAATTGGTAGAATCAGGGGTCAAATTTATAAATCTTATCAAAGCTCTATTTTGAATTTTAGGACGGCGAATATCTTCTATGGGAAGTAAATTTACATTTGGGTACTGGCCTGTCATGGCTATGGTGAATATTTTTTCAGCCGGTATGGATAAACTTTCGTCTATGATTGGGTTCTCGGTACTTCCTGCAGAAAATACCCTTATATTGTAGGTTCCATAAGGTATATTTATATAATCTGAAAAGGATTTATAAGTTAAATTTCTGAATATTAGCCTTTCATTGAGATATACATCTACTGCAGGAGAATTGGGGCTGGCATTTAAAAATCTTATATAGGAAACAGGGGCAGTTTGCGGTAATCTGCAGCAGGCTCTTCGTGCAAAATAAGGACAAATGAACATCATTGGCCACCTTTCATTATATTTATACATTTATAATATATGTGTTCATTGATATCTGTGATACAATAATGTAAGATTCATGGACAAACTAACTGGCTCAATAATTCTTGAATATATATTTGCCTAAATAATATGGATTCAGAGATATGGGAACTTTGTCCATGTTTATATAATCCATTGGATAATTTCCGTCCCAGGGGTAAATGGACAGATATTTTTCATTATATACATTGATGAGTAATTTTTCTTTATTGAAAATAAAAGTAATTTTATATGAAATTTTAGCTGGAAGATCTTTTGGCCTGTTTATAAAATTATTCTTTTTAAGTACTTTTAACATGTTTTTTATATCCGAAATGCTTTTTTCTCCCAATTCTTCTTCATCGTGAAAATTGCATTCTTCTATAATGCACTTTTTAGGTGAAGCTAGAGTTAAGTTTTGTGCAAGCAGATTTGTATAGTAAAAATTATTTGGCTTTTTGTTTAAGCTGTAATTGCAAGAGGTAAAAGAAAAAATACCTACTAAAATTATACTTAAAATCATAAAAATTTTTTTCATTATATCACCTTTGTATAGAGTATTATAAATAAAATTTATGTTTTTAATCTGAAGTTTATACCTTACATAAAAATTGGAGTGTTACAATATGAAATATAAAATTATTGCCGTTGATATGGATGGTACACTTTTAAATGATGAAAAGTCCATATCCAAGTATAATTTGGATATGGTATGTGAAGCTGAAAAATTAGGTGTAAAGATTGTTATGGCTACCGGCAGGCTGCCTTCGTCTTTAAAATTTTATTCCCGGGGATTATTTAAAGATCAGCCTGTTATATGCTGCAATGGTGCTATTGTACTGGATGGAAAAGGGAATATTATAAAATCATCTCCTGTGGATAAATATAATATACTTGAAATTATAGATATTTTAAGAGAAAAAAAAGATACATATTATCATTTTTACGATGGTGAAAGACTTTATTGCGAGCAGTTCAAGTATTCTGCAAAGAGATTTTATGAATTCAACAGAAAAGTGGATAGAAAATTCAGGATTGAGATAAGAATTATACCGGATTCAAAAAAATTTGTGGAAAATACCGGAGAAAATATCTATAAATTGATGGTTATAGATCCGGACTTGGATTATTTGAGTAAATTTAGGAAAAAGATAGACTGCATTGCTGGAATTAATACTACAAAATCAAGTATTAACAATATTGAAGTAATAAGTAAGGAAAGTTCAAAGGGGAAAGGATTGAAGACACTGGCAGATTACTACAAGATCCCAGTTGACGAATGTATAGCTGTTGGAAATGATGAAAATGACAAGAGCATGATTGAAACTGCAGGACTTGGGGCGGCAGTGGGTAATGCCCGTCAAATATTGAAAAAATCTGCAGATTACGTTACGGAAAATAATAATAATGACGGTGCCGTAGGAGAAATCATAGAAAAATTTATTTTATCCGAACGCTGCCATTGCTAGTACTCACTTGATAAATAATTTAAATTGATTTATGCCTGGAAAGATTTCTAGTGAAAAGTGTAAATGCCTTGAATAGTGAGGATATAAAAAATATTCCTACGGCTATGGAACCGGCTATAGCCAAAGTTTTGAGGGCGATAGACAGTGACTGGCTTATATTTCCCTGTACGTACTGAAGCATGGCATTATACATGCTTCCTCCCGGGACCAGAGGTATGATTGCACCTATGATGAAAGTCGTGACCGGGGTTTTTAATATTCGTGCCATTATTTCAGAGTAAATGGATGCAAATACTGAAGCTATAAAAAAGCACAATATGCTGGAAGAGCCTATGTAGTGGGAGGAAACTAAATAGAAAAACCAGGTTATACCTCCTCCAACAGCTGAAAATATGAGATTTTTTCCGCGAACATTTCCTATTATGCCAAAACATAAAGTTGCAATTAAGATATATATGGAGTTTATTATCATAGATGGATTCCCCCCAAAGCAAACCATAACTTGATTATGGATCCCGTACCTGCTGCAATGGCAATGGCTACTAAAAAGGCTTCAATACCTCTGGAGATACCCGATATTAGATCCCCGGCTATGGTATCTCTTATGGCATTGGTTATGGAAAGACCGGGTACCAAAAGCATTATTGAACTTATTATTATAATGCTTACATGGGAGCCTATTTTAAGCTGAACACTTATAAGTGCTATTAAAGCTGTAACAGCTCCGCATATTATATTTATGAAAAATTCATTTGCCTGAAGGAAGCTCAATGTCTTGGAGAGAATGCTGAGAGTGCATCCTATGACGAATGACACTGCAAAATCCTGAAGATTTCCGCCAAATACAGGTGAAAAGAAAGCTGCGGCTATTCCTGAAAACAATATGAGAGTTTTTGTGCTGTAGGGCTTGGAGTGTTGTATCCTGGATAATTTATTTTCCATCTCATCTAAAGTATAGGATTTGTCTTTTATATGCCTCGAGATATCATTTACCTGGGATATCTTTTCTAAATTCAGAGTTCTCTGTTTTACTCTTTTTATTACCGATATAGTTTGACCATATTCATCTGAGGCGGATACTATAATTACATTTAAGGTGACAAAGGCATCGATGTCCTGGATATTGTAGTTCCTGCTTATTCTGGTTATTGTCTCCTCCACCCTGTATATTTCCGCACCACTTTCCAACATTATTTTCCCTGCATAGGTAGCCAAATTTACTATTCTGTTAATATCCATACAAATATCTCCCATATTAAAATCTATTATTAATTTATTATAGCATAAGGTCCTCAGGCATTAAACATTAAAAACTGTGATTTGTAAGTACTTGTATAAATTCAAGTTATAAAGTGATGTATTGATAAATACTAAAGGTTTACAGTATAATTGATAATAGGATATAATTAATTTATAGGGGGTTGATGAAAAGTGGATTTTAGTGAATTAAAAGACAGTGACAGGGCCGTTTTCGACATAATCAAAGAAGAAGCTGAGAGGCAGGAAAATGGCATAGAGCTGATTGCTTCGGAGAATTTTACCAGCAAATCTGTAATGGAAGCCATGGGATCTTTTCTCACCAATAAATATGCCGAGGGGTATCCCGGGAGGAGATACTATGGAGGGTGTTATGCAGTAGATAAAGTTGAAAATATTGCGAGAGACAGGATGAAAAAGCTCTTTGGAGGGGAACATGTAAATGTACAGCCTCATTCTGGTTCACAGGCAAATATGGCAGTGTACATGTCCGTATTGAAGCCGGGTGATACGGTTCTTGGCATGGGTTTAAGCTCTGGGGGACATTTGAGTCATGGAAGTAAGGTAAATTTTTCTGGAAAATTGTATAATTTTATTCCCTATGGATTGAATCCAGAAACAGAGAGAATTGATTATGAAAAGATGAGAGAACTGGCCCTTAAATATAAACCTAAAATGATAGTTTCAGGTGCAAGTGCATATTCAAGGGAAATAGATTTTAAGAAAATAAGGGATATATGCGATGAAGTTGGTGCGTACATGATGGTGGACATGGCACATATTGCAGGGCTTGTTGCGACAGGGAACCACATGTCTCCTGTACCCTATGCTGATTTTGTGACTACTACCACGCATAAAACACTGAGAGGGCCAAGAGGTGGAGCAATAATATGTAAGGAGAAATATGGAGCTGTTCTCGATAAGACGATTTTTCCCGGGATGCAGGGAGGTCCTCTTATGCATGTCATTGCGGGAAAAGCTGTCTGCTTTGGAGAAGCCCTTACAGATGAGTATAGAAAGTATATAGATCAAGTTGTGAAAAATGCCAGGGTACTGGCGCAGGAACTTAAAAAATATGGGTTTAGAATTGTAAGCGGGGGGACGGATAATCACCTTATGCTTGTAGATCTCACCGATAAAAAAATTACAGGGAAGGACCTGGAAAAACTTTTGGATACCGTGCATATAACTGTCAATAAGAATGCAATACCTTTTGACAAGCTCAGTCCCAATGTCACAAGCGGAATTAGATTGGGCACTCCTGCAGTCACTACCAGGGGCTTTAAGGAAGAGGAAATGAAAGAGATAGCTTATTTTATAAATTCAGTTGTAGATAATAGAGATAAAGATCTTGGCGGTATCAGAGAAAAGGTAATTGAATTGTGTCACAAATTCCCTTTATATAAATAATTCCACTTGATATTTTTGCTGTTTGCATATTTTGCGGGCAGCATTTTTGTCTTAACAATTATATTTTATATTTTCTCCGCATACAATTTATTAAAACTATAGCGGAGTTGAGTTAAATGATAAAAAAGGGAAAATTAATTGAAGTAGAAGATGTAAATTTATGCCAGAGTAAAAGAATAATCAAAGTATTTTTAAGGGGCATAAGTTTAAAAGATTGTGAATTTGGCGAACAGACTGAAATAATTACCAGCACGGGTCATGTAGTCAGAGGTATAGTTTCCAAGAATAAATATTTTTATGACAGTTCTAAAATATTTGGAAAGAATGTAAAAGAAATACTGTGTATTAAGTAATTGCAGCATGTTATTCACAAAGCCGTGTATCTATGATATAATATCTACGAATAATTTTAAAAAAAATATCATAAACGTTCGAAAAAAATGAAAAGCAAGGAGAGAAAATAAAATGGGTGTCAAAAGGCTATTTGTAGAGAAGAAAAGAGGATTTGATGTAGAGGCTCAGGGGTTCCTCAGAGATATCAGGGAAGGGCTTAATATTCATGGGCTGAAAGATGTAAGAATAGTAAACCGCTATGATATAGAAAATATCAGTGATGAAGAATACGAGAAATCGAAGTATACGATATTTTCTGAAAAAACTGTGGACAATATATATGATGAGGATTTGCCTGTAGATGAAAACACAAGACTTTTTGCTGTAGAGTATCTTCCGGGACAGTATGATCAGAGAGCCGATTCAGCATCTCAGTGTATTCAGATATTGACTCAAAGCGAAAAAACCCAGGTTGCATCTGCAAAGGTATATTTGATATTTGGAAATATATCAGATGAAGAGTTCGGTAAAATAAAGGATTATTGCATAAATCCTGTGGACTCGAGAGAAGCCTCCCTTGAAAAAGTTAAGAGCTTAAACAAAAAAATACATATTCCGGACATGGTAGAGGTACTCTCCGGTTTTGTGGATATGAGCCGTGATGCTTTGGAAGATTTCATAAAATCACGTGGACTTGCTATGAATATTGAAGATTTGATTTTCTGTCAGGGATATTTTCGGGAAAAAGAGAGAAGAAACCCTACAATAACTGAAATAAAGGTCATAGATACTTATTGGTCTGATCACTGCAGGCACACTACTTTTAACACTGAATTAAATAACGTGTCAATTGAGGAGGGAAAATATTCAATTCCAATAAAAAGAACTTATGAATATTATTTAAGATCAAGAAATAAGATATATAACGGTGGTGAAAAACCCAGATGCCTTATGGATATAGCTACCATTGGGATGAAAATACTCAGAAAAAGCGGTAAATTGAAGGATCTGGATGAATCCGACGAGATAAATGCATGCAGCGTAATTGTGAATGCAGATGTAGATGGCAAAGATGAAAAATGGCTTGTGATGTTTAAAAATGAGACACATAACCACCCTACTGAAATAGAGCCTTTTGGTGGGGCCGCAACTTGTCTTGGTGGTGCAATACGTGATCCATTGTCGGGAAGAGCCTATGTGTATCAAGCTATGAGAGTTACTGGAAGCGGGGACCCCAGAGTCAAAATTGAAGATACCTTAAAGGGAAAATTACCTCAGAAAAAAATAACTTTGGGAGCTGCCGGGGGATACAGCTCTTATGGAAATCAAATAGGCCTTGCAACAGGAATGGTTTCTGAGATATACGATGAAGATTATGTAGCAAAGAGAATGGAAATAGGGGCTGTCATAGGAGCTGTCCCATTTGAGAATGTCAGGAGAAGAAAACCTGCCGTACCTGATGTAATAATACTTTTAGGAGGCAGGACTGGAAGAGATGGATGCGGGGGGGCAACTGGCTCTTCCAAAAAGCATACGGAAACTTCAATATTGACTTCAGGTCCTGAAGTTCAAAAGGGAAATCCCGTTACTGAAAGGAAAATACAGAGGCTTTTTAGAAAGGAAGAAGTAAGCAAAATTATCAAAAGCTGCAATGATTTTGGAGCAGGGGGCGTATCTGTAGCCATAGGCGAACTGGCTGAAGGTCTTAGAATAAATTTGGATTTGGTGCCTAAAAAGTATGAGGGGCTTGATGGAACTGAACTTGCCATATCTGAATCCCAGGAGCGTATGGCAGTGGTTGTATCCAGAGAAAATGAAAAAAAATTCATAGAATATGCTGGAGAGGAAAATCTGGAGGCAACAAAAGTGGCAGAGGTAACTGACAGCGGAAGATTGGAGATGTTCTGGAAGGGAAACCCCATTGTGAATTTAAGCAGAAAATTTTTGGATACAAATGGTGTCAGGGCAAAAACAGACGTCAAGATCAAGTGCCCGGATGCTGCCGGTTATTTTGAAAATAGGGAAAACGGAATGACAGGTGAAGACAATGTCTCAAAATACTGGCTTGATGTGCTTCAGGATTTGAATGTATGCAGTCAAAGAGGATTGGTGGAGAGATTTGACAGCACTGTAGGAGCCTCCAGTATATTCATGCCCTATGGCGGAAAGTATCAGAGCACGCCTATAGAGGCCATGGCTGCCAAACTTCCCGTATTGAAGGGAGACACCAATACTGTTACACTTATGAGCTTTGGTTATAATCCGGACATAGCAAAGTGGAGTCCATTTCACAGTGCGGTATATGCAGTGCTGGAGTCAGTAGCCAGAGTTGTATGTGCAGGCGGAGAACTTGACAGTATAAAATTGACTTTTCAGGAATATTTTGAAAAATTGGGAAAGGATCCTTTTAAATGGGGAAAACCACTTGCAGCGCTTCTCGGCGCGCTGTATGCACAGAAAGATCTTGGAGTAGCAGCAATAGGCGGGAAAGACAGCATGTCTGGAAGTTTTAAGGATATGAATGTGCCCCCTACATTGGTTTCTTTTGCAGTTGCCACAGGGAGGGCTAACGAGCTTATATCACCTGAGTTTAAAGGGTATGGAAATTATGTAGTACTTGTATCCGCACCCAGGGATGATTTTCAGCTTCCCGATTTTAAAAAGATAAAGAAGAATTACAGCCTGATAGGCAAGTTGATATCAGGAGGCAGTATATTATCCGCAGGTACTGTAAAGAGGGGAGGTATCTGTGAAACTGTAAGCAAGATGAGCTTTGGAAACAGGATTGGACTGAAATTTGCAGATAGGAGTGTAGATCTGTTTTCACCGGATTATGGTTCTATAGTGGTGGAAGTTGATAAAAGCGTTGATTTGGAAAAGACATTTGGGGAAATAGATTATAAATTTCTTGGAATTACACAAAAACAGCAGTCAATAGATATGGGAAAAACTAAAATATCTGTTCTTGATATGCAAAGTTCCTGGGAAAAGAGTTTAGAGAGTATTTTTCCAACCAAGGCTCCAGTTGGAGACAGTGAAATAAAATTACATTATTTTAGGAGAGGGCACGGATTGTCTCCGGCGGTGAAAACAGTGAATCCTAAAGTTACTATTCCCGTATTTCCGGGAACCAACTGTGAATATGATTCTGCAAGAGCTTTTCAAAAGGCAGGTGCGAAGGTGGATACTGTTGTAGTCAGAAATTTGACTGCTGCTGAAATAGAAGAATCGGTGGATGCAATTGTAGATAGTATAAATTCATCTCAGATTATTATGATTCCGGGAGGCTTTAGTGCAGGGGATGAACCGGATGGATCCGGGAAATTTATTGCAGCTTTCTTTAGAAATTCGAAGGTGGAAGAAGCCGTGATGGAACTTTTAAATAAAAGAGACGGATTGATACTTGGAATATGCAACGGATTCCAGGCACTTATAAAATTAGGGCTGCTGCCTTTTGGAGAGATAAGGGACATAGAGGAGGATTACCCTACGCTTACTTATAATAAAATAGGAAGGCATGTATCCAGAGTGGTAAATACAAAGATCATCTCTAACCTGTCACCTTGGTTTAATAACGTGTCTGTAGGAGATGTATATTCTATAGCGGTTTCCCACGGGGAAGGAAGGTTTGTAGCAAATCCAGCTCTCATTGAGGATATGGAGAAGAGGGGGCAGATTGCTACTCAATATGTTAACTTTGAAGGTAACCCGTCCTACAATATAAAATTTAACCCAAATGGTTCCTATTGTGCAGTGGAAGGTATAACCAGCCCTGATGGGAGGGTGCTCGGTAAAATGGCTCATTCGGAGAGAATTGGAAAAAATATTATGAAGAACATTCCGGGCAGAAAGGATCAGAAATTATTCGAGGCAGGCGTTGATTATTTTAAAATTTGATTATGTATGGTAAATAATTGGTATTTTTGTTATAATGGCAATAAAGTATTGATGTAGGGATTTATGAATTTGACAGAGTATTGTATAATGTTTACTGTAATGGTTGAAATTAATCCTATTTTACATTGGGGGAGATATTGATGACTAAACCTATAATTATGACTGATGCAGGATGTGATTTACCGAGAAGTTTTATGGTAGAAAAAAATATTCCATTTTTAGGCCTGATGTGTCATTTTAAAGGCAGGGATTATGAAGACGACTTTGGGAAATCTTTGAGTTTTAAAGAATTTTACAGCGGACTGCGAAATGGAGAAATGCCGTATACATCTCAGATAAATGAGTACAGATTTGCTGAAAAATTTAAAGAATTACTGGAAGAAAAGAGACCGATTATATATATAGGGTTGTCTTCAGCATTGAGTGGAACCCTTAATAGTTCAAAGCTGGCAAGGGAATCCGTAATCAGTGAATTCAAAGATGCGGATATAACCGTAGTCGACAGCAAGGGAGGCTCCATAGGAGTTGGACTTTTAGTATATGTTGCCCATAAAATGGCAGAAGAAGGTAAGAGCAAAGATGAAATTGTAAACTGGTTGGAGAAAAATAAATTGAAGGTAAATTACTGGTTTATGGTGGAAGATCTCAAGCATCTAAAAAAGGGCGGAAGAATATCTTCCTCCAAGGCTGTTATAGGAACTCTTTTAGATGTAAAACCTATAATATATATATGCAGTGATGGGACTCTTAAAAATGTAGCCAATGTTAGAGGAAGAAAAAAGGGGATCAAATATCTAGTGGATAGGTTTAAAGAGAGGGCAGTAAATACTGAAGGACAGGTTATATGTATTTCCCATGGGGATTGTCCAGAAGATGCAAATTTTCTAAAGAGCGTGCTTGAGAGGGAATTTCCCAATAATAAATTTATCATAGCCCCTCTGGGGCTTGGCATGGCTACGCATTGCGGGTCCGGAATGCTTTCACTCTGTTTTTTTGCAAATAAAAGATAAACTATTGATTTATATAAAAAAAGCACCAGATATCTGGCGCTTTTTTTTATTATTTGTATTGATATTTTATAAATTAACTGGTAAAATAACATCAATGGCTAATTTTATACTTCACCGAATTAAAAGATTAGCATGATAAAATAAGGAAGTGGACTCTATGGGCAATTGGAAGGGGTATATACCTGACGGAACAAAGGATATTTTATTTGAAGAATGCAGCAAAAAAATAAATTTAGAAAATATATTGAGAAAAATTTATGTATCCAGCGGATACATGGAGGTAAAATCTCCTACCCTGGAATTCTATGACACCTTCAGCGGGAAAAATTCCATAGTGCCTCAGGAGAGAATATACAAATTGATTGACAGGCAGGGAAGAATCCTGGTGCTGAAAGCTGATATGACTACGCCTATTGCAAGAATTGCAGGGACGAAACTGGAAAAGGTGATTCATCCTCTCAGATTGTGCTATAACTCGAATGTATACAGGGCAAGTGAAAGTTTGAAAGGGAAAAACAGTGAAATAACCCAGTCGGGTATTGAGATTATAGGGGCGGATAATATTGCTGCAGATGCAGAGGTTATAATGACTGGAATAACGTGCCTTCTGAATTGCGGCCTTAAAAATTTCAAAATAGAAATTGGTCATGCCAAGCTGTTTAATGCTCTGGTAAAACCGCTGAATGTAGATGCTGAGATAAAAGAGGAGCTGAGAAAAAGCATAGATATGAAAAATTTTACATTGCTAAAAAAAATACTGCGTGCAAATAGGGACAGGCTTGATAAAGATTCTTTTAATATTTTAAGCGAACTGCCTGGGCTCTTTGGGGGTGTGGAGGCAATTGAAAAGGCAGCTGATATTACCGGCAATGAAGAAGCTTTAAAATGTCTTGAAGATATTGAAAAAGTATATAAAACTGTAAAAAGTACAGGGCTTGAGAGGTATTTGGCCGTAGATCTGGGTATGGCATACCATATGGATTACTATACCGGGATAATATTCAGAGGTTATACTCATGGCTTTGGGGAGGACATATTAAGTGGAGGCAGATATGATAATTTGATAGGTCAGTTTGGAGATGAGGAACCTGCTGTGGGTTTTGCCATAGATGTGGATGGAGTAATGGCCGCACTTGAATTCAGTAATGGATTTTGTAATGAAATACATAAAAAAGTACTGATATACTGTGATAAAAAAGATTTTGAAAGTGCGTATGAAAAAGCTCTTAAATTTAGAAATGACGGTATAATTGCAGAAATGAGCCTTATTGATGATGAGAGAGAAGCAAGGAAATATGCAGATGAGAAGGATATGGAATTTATTAAAATAGGGGATGGAAAAAATTAAATGGTAAATGTGAAAAAAGTGCGAATAGCTCTAACTAAAGGGAGAATTGAAAAAGAGGCAGTTAATATGTTCCAGAGGGCACACATAGACTGCAGTGCAATTATGAACAAGGGCAGAAAGCTTATATTTCACGATTATAAGGATAATATAGATTTTGTTCTGGTAAAAGCTCAAGATGTACTCACCTATATAGAACATGGAGTGGTCGATATGGGAATAGTGGGAAAAGACACACTTCTTGAACAGAATAAGAATTTTTATGAAGTACTGGATCTTGGATTCGGGCGGTGTAAGTTTTCACTGGCTGGTCCCAAGAATTCCAATTTCTATTCCGGCTACAACAGGAAGAAAGTTGCGACGAAATACCCGAATGTAGCCAGAAATTATTTTAGAAAACTAGGGCAGGATGTTGAAATCATAAAGATAGAGGGTTCTGTGGAACTGGCTCCTATACTGGGACTTTCGGACGCTATAGTTGATATAGTTGAGACAGGAAACACCTTGAGGGAGAACGGGCTTGTTATTTACAAGGACATATGCAGCATAAGTGCCAGGATGGTAGTCAATGTGGCCAGCATGAAGATGAAAAAAAGTGAGATACAGACAATAATAGATAGAGTCCAAATACAGGTAAATACCAGAGGAAAGGTTTTGAGTTAGGAGGAGAACAATGGCAGATGATATTGTAAATATAATATTTGCAAATACTGAAAAAGGAAAAAAATACCTGGATAATTTCAGAAATAGAGAAGAAAAAAATCAACAAAATGTAACTGAAACAGTCGGAGGAATATTAAAAGACATAAGAGAAAATGGAGATAGAGCTCTCATAAAGTATACAGGCAGATTTGACAGTAAAAAAATAAACAAAAGTAATATTCTTGTAACTGATCAAGAAATAAAAGACGCCTATGAAGCTTCAGGGAGTAAATTTATAAAAGCATTGAAGGCGGCAGCTAAAAATATAATTTTCTTCCATGAAAGGCAGAAGAGAAATTCCTGGATGGTTACCGGTGACAATGGGGTGATATTGGGGCAGCAGGTCAGGCCATTAGAGAAAGTAGGCATATATGTACCAGGAGGTACGGCTGCGTATCCCTCTTCTGTACTTATGAACGCCCTTCCTGCCAAAGTTGCAGGAGTCAGGGACATTACCATGGTTACACCGCCATTGAAGGATGGAACTGTAAATCCTAAAATTTTGGCAGCTGCAGATTTGGCAGGGGTAAATAAAATTTATAAGGCCGGCGGGGCTCAGGCCATAGGTGCATTGGCTTTTGGTACTGAGACGATCTGTAAGGTTGATAAAATAGTTGGCCCGGGAAATATATATGTGGCCATGGCTAAAAAAAGCGTATATGGTTTTGTAGATATAGATATGATAGCGGGTCCGAGTGAAATATTCATAATTGCAGATAAAAGTGCAGATCCACGTTATTTAGCCGCAGATATGATGTCCCAGGCAGAACATGATGTGCTTGCATCTGCAGTGCTGGCCGTGACTTCTGAAAAATTAGCTCTCAAAGTAAAGGAAGAACTTGTAAAACAGATAGGAACCCTTGAGAGAAAGGACATTATACTGCAGTCTTTGAAAAACAGAGGTGCTGTGTTTGTAGTTAGCAGTGTAGAGGAAGGTGTAGATTTGGCCAACAGGATAGCACCAGAGCACTTGGAACTGTGTATATCAGATCCATTTTCAATATTGGGGGAAGTTAAAAATGCGGGTTCGGTGTTTATGGGAAACTTTTCACCGGAACCTCTCGGGGATTACATGGCAGGTCCGAACCATATACTTCCAACTGGCGGGACAGCAAAGTTTTTCTCACCCCTTTCAGTGGATGATTTTATAAAAAAATTCAGCTTTACCCACTATTCTAAAAAGTCACTTCTGAAAGTAAGCGGCGATATAATGGAACTTGCCAGATCAGAAGGGCTTACGGCTCATGCAAATTCCATAAAAGTCAGAATGGAAGGATAACAGATAAGGAGGAGGACATTTTTATGAGAGTAGGAAAGATTTCCAGGCAAACCCTTGAAACAGATATACAGATAAAAATAGATCTGGACGGCAGCGGAGAGAATCATGTGAATACGGGAATAGGTTTTTTTAATCATATGCTTTCTCTGGTGGCAAAACATGGAACAGTGGATTTGGATGTACTGGCAAAAGGTGATCTGGATGTGGATTTTCACCACACCGTGGAGGATACGGGAATTGTCCTGGGAAAATGTATAGAAAATGCCCTGGGAAATAAAAGAAATATAAAGAGATACGGTACGTTTTTTGTACCTATGGATGAAAGCTTATCTATGGTATGCGTGGATTTAAGCGGGAGGCCGTATCTTGTATTTGACGCCGATTTTCCCGCCGAAAAGGTTGGACAGATGGATACGGAACTTGTGGAAGAGTTTTTTAGGGCCTTGGCTTTTAACGCAGATATGACACTTCATGTAAAGGTGCTTTATGGTAGAAACACACACCATATGATAGAGGGAATATTTAAAGCTTTTGGGCATGCATTTAGAGAGGCAGTGACTGTGGACAGAAGTATAAAAGGGGTAATGTCTACCAAAGGCAGCCTTTGAACTGTAAACTGTAAATTGTAAAAAGGTGGTTTTAAATTGATCTGTATTGTGGATTATGGCATGGGAAATTTGAAGAGCGTTCAAAAAGCACTTGATTATATTGGGGCGGATAATAAGATAACTTCAGATGAATGTGAAATAAAAAACAGCAGTGGAATTATACTCCCCGGGGTGGGTGCTTTTCCCGAGGCCATGAAAAATTTAAGAAAAAGGAATTTGGACAAAATCCTGAAAGAAGAATCTGAAAGAGGAAAACCTCTTATTGGAATATGCCTTGGCATGCAGCTCTTGTTTGATGCGGGAGAGGAAATAGAAGAGTGTGAAGGACTTGGACTTATATGGGGGAAAATAGTCAAACTGCATGGAGATATAAAAATACCCCATATGGGATGGAATAATTTGATAATTGACAGGCAATGTGAAATTTTAAAGGGTATTCCGGAGAATAGTTATGTGTATTTTGTGCATTCCTATTATGGAAAACTTAAATTCGGCGGAGATTTAAGTGCCCACAGCGTCTACGGAGAGGTAGATATACCTGCCGTAGTCAATAGGGGCAGCGTCTATGGAACTCAATTTCACCCGGAAAAAAGCGGCAGTGTAGGTATGAGAATATTAAAAAATTTTATAGATATGACAGTTTAAACTGTAGAGATCTGAGGAGGAATTCTAGTATGTTGATACTTCCGGCAATAGACTTGAAAAACGGCAAATGTGTCAGGCTGTATCAGGGTAAATTTGAAAAATTGGATGTGGTGGGGGATGATCCGGTAAAGATAGCGCTGGATTTTAAAAAAGCCGGTGCAGAGTATATCCATATGGTTGATTTGGACGGGGCTCTTGATGGAAAGATAAAAAATAAAGAAGCTATATCAGAAGTTATAAAAACATCTCAGATTCCAGTGGAACTTGGAGGAGGTATAAGGAATTTGAGTACCGTGGAAAGTCTTGTACAACTTGGGGTATCAAGAGTGATACTTGGGACTGCAGCTTTAAAAGATCCCGGATTTGTAAAAGATGCTGTAAAAAAATATGACGGGAAAATAGCCGTGGGAATAGATGCAAAAGATGAAAAAGTTGCAGTAAATGGCTGGACAAATATAAGTAATGTGGAGTATACGGATTTTGCAAGGCAGATGGAGTATATAGGAGTTAAAACCATTATATTTACGGACATAAGTAAAGATGGAACCCTTGGGGGACCCAGTCTAAAACAGCTTTCAAAAATTCAAAATTCCGTCAGCTGTAGAATAATAGCTTCTGGTGGGATTAAGAACATAGAGGATTTACAGAACATAGATAAAATGGGCATATATGGAGCAATTGTAGGCAAGGCCCTGTATGCAGGAAATATAGATTTAAAAAGTTCTATAGAATTATTCAGGTAAAATTAATAGAAGGTGATAAATTATGGGCAAGTACTGGAGTAAAACTACAGAAAGCATAACACCCTATGTGTGCGGTGAACAGCCTAAAGACAAAAAATATATAAAATTAAACACCAATGAAAGTCCTTATGCACCGTCGCCCAAAGTGTTAAATGCCATAAAAAGTGCGGCAGATGAAGATATCAGGTTGTATCCGGATCCGAACTGTGACAGGCTTAGAAAAACTATTTCCTCCTATTACGGTTTGAGAAGTGATCAGGTTTTTGTGGGAAACGGCTCCGATGAAGTTTTGGCGATGTCTTTTCTGGCATTCTTTAATGGAGATGAAGCCATAGTATTTCCGGATGTTAGCTACAGCTTTTATCCCGTATATGCCGGCCTGTATGGTATAAAGTACAGATTGGCAAAGCTGAATGAAGATTTTTCGATTCCGGTTGAAGAATTCCTGAAATCAAATGGTGGAGTGGTATTTCCAAATCCGAATGCTCCTACGGGAAGGTGCATGGATACCGAGAAAATAAGGGAAATTTTAAAAAATAACAGAGATAGGGTAGTCATAATAGATGAAGCCTATGTGGATTTTGGAGGAAACTCCGTGGTTGGCCTTATAAAGGATTATCCCAACTTGCTGGTAGTGCAGACCTTATCCAAATCCCGCTCTCTAGCCGGGCTCCGTGTGGGATTTGCACTGGGGCAGGAGGAGCTTATTGAGGGGCTCAACAGAATAAAAAATTCTTTTAACTCCTATACTGTAAACAGAGTTTCAAATGCTGCTGCAGTAGCTGCCATGGAAGATGAGAAGTATTTTGAAGAATGTGTGGGAAAAATAGTAAGTACAAGGGAAACAACCGTAAGACGGCTGGAGAAGCTGGGGTTTAAAGTCATACCTTCAAAATCAAACTTTATATTTATAACTCATCCTCTCTTTGCCGCCAGGGAACTCTTTGCAAAATTAAGGGAAAAAGGTGTTCTTGTAAGGTATTTTGATAAAGATAGAATAGACAATTACATGAGAGTGACCATAGGCTCGGATAATGATATGAATGTTTTTATAGAAAAAGTCAAGGAAATTATAGGGAAAGGGGTGTAATGCTTGCTTACCAAAAGAATAATTCCCTGCCTGGATGTTGACATGGGCAAGGTTGTCAAGGGAATAAATTTTGTTGACCTGCAGGATGTGGGAGATCCTGTGAAAATAGCCCAGCACTACGACAAGCAGGGGGCAGATGAGATAGTATTTTTGGATATTACGGCCACTCATGAAAAAAGGAAGACAATAGTGAATCTGGTGGAGAAAACAGCTGAAAAAGTATTTATCCCCCTTACGGTGGGCGGTGGAATATCCAGCTTAGATGATTTTAAGAACATACTCAGGGCAGGAGCCGATAAGATTTCAGTAAATTCTTCTGCTGTAAAAAACCCAGGATTGATATATGAAGCTGCGGATAAATTTGGTTCCCAGTGCGTGGTAGTGGCAGTGGATGTTAAAAAGAGGAAGAATAAAAAAGGGTGGGACGTGTTTGTAGAAGGCGGCAGGGAAAATACCGGCATGGACGCAGTAGAGTGGATTAAAAAAGCGGAAAGCCTGGGAGCGGGAGAGGTGCTCTTGACGAGTATGGATGCAGATGGCACTGAAGGTGGATATGACATAGAACTTACCAGAGCCGTATGCAGTGCCGTAAATATTCCCGTAATAGCTTCCGGAGGATGCGGTTCTCTAAAGGATTTTTATCGTGTGTTCAATGAGACGGGTGCAGATGCGGCGCTGGCGGCTTCACTGTTTCACTATGGAGAACTTACTGTTTGTGATGTCAAACAGTATCTTAAGGACAGGGATGTTCCAGTCAGGATGTAATATATTTGCATTTTATAGTTTGAATCAGAAAAGGTGACAGTGGATGGATAGGAAAATTTTAGACAATATGGATTTCAAAAAGTCGGGAGGTCTTGTTCCGGCAATTGTACAGGATTTTGAAAATGGTGAAGTGCTTATGCTGGCATATGTTAATAGGGAATCCCTTGAAAGAACCATTGAAACGGGGAAGACCTGGTTTTGGAGCAGATCCAGGAACAAACTGTGGAATAAGGGTGAAACTTCCGGACATTATCAGTATGTAAAAAATATAAAAGTTGACTGTGATTATGACACTATTTTGATAGAGGTCAAGCAGGTGGGAGCAGCTTGCCATACAGGAAGAAGAAGCTGTTTTTATAGGAAATTATATTAAAAGGAGTGTGTATTTTAATGGAATTACAGAAAATATTGGAGGAACTATGCGGTGTTATAGAAGATAGAAAGGTAAATCCAATAGAGGGTTCCTATACGAATTATCTTTTTAGAGAGGGGATTGACAAGATACTTAAAAAAGTTGGAGAAGAGGCTTCTGAGGTGATAATTGCCAGTAAGAATGACAATAAAAAAGAAGAAGTATACGAAATATGTGATCTCATATATCATCTTTTGGTCCTGATGTCAAATCAGAAAGTGAGCCTGGAGGATATAACCCGGGAACTTGAAAGAAGAAGACAGAAAATATGCAATAAAAAACCTGAAAGGAAGATCATGGAAGGAATACACTGATATCTTGATGCCGGGGACGCATGTGCCCTGGCTCTTGTTTTGCAAAATATTTAATAAATAATTTAAAATTTATGTATTAAATAATCGAGTGATCTTCCCTATAATATAATAGGTAGTATAAAATGTAAAAGTTGGTGAAGTATGAAAAACATAAAAGCAAATTTTTTGCCTTTGGGCCTGATGCTCCTCATACCTGCTGTGAACATAATGTATGGAAAATTGAATAATTCAATTAACGGGTGTTATAATCTGGTCACCAGTTTTGACAGGGATGTTCCCTTTATAAAAGAATTTATAATTCCCTATTGGATGTGGTATCCTTTTGTGATCTTGAGTATTTTGTACATTTATCTTAACTGCAGGGAAGCTTACTATAAGACTATAATAACTATTGTCCTGGGAATGATGCTGTGTTATGTAATTTATTTTTTCTTTCAAACTACAGTTCCAAGACCTGCTGTCTATGGAAATGATATCTTTTCACGTATTATAAGGCTGACATACAGGCTGGATAAACCATTTAACTGTTTCCCGAGCATACATGTCCTGACATGCTATGCTGTTGACAGAGGGGCGGGGGAAGTGAAAAAATCCTCCAATAAACTTATTATAGATTTTTTCTCGGTATTGATAATGTTATCCACACAATTTGTAAAGCAGCATGTGATTTTGGATTTGATCTTTGCAGTACTGATGGCCGAGATCATATACAGATTTTTTGCTGTTCCCATTCTGGAGAAAAGTCTGGTATTTTATAAATGGACTGCATTCAAATTTTTTGCATAATGGATTATAATATAGAAGTAATCTTCAGCCAGTAGGCAGGAGAAAGAGGACAAGGGGGATATGATATGGATAGATCTGAATTTTTGTCTGAGCTGGTGGAAGTGTCTGCCAAGCCTATATTTCAGGCAAAAAATTATTGGCATAAAAGTGTGTACGATACTTTGGAGACCAGAAAAAAAGCTGCAGGGAAAATTGAAAATTATGAGTCAACTTTGAAAGCCGGCATTGTATCGATGAAAAAACTTTGGGCAAAGCATCTGAAAATGATGGAAAAATGGGCCCAAAATGGTAAAATACCTGGTACGGACGAGATGGGAAAAGCTATAGAAAATATTGAAAGAGAATCTGAGACGGAAGTTTCAAAGGGCAGAGTGGTTTTTAAAAACGGAGATAAGTTAAATGGGGATGAACTTGACTTTATAGAGAGGTACAGCTCCATAGAGAATTTGAATGAGAGAATAATATACATGGAGGAAGATTACCTGTATCTCAGAATAAGGGATTATATAATTTTGAATCTATATCAGTTTTTAGCCCAAAATGAGGAGATGTCAAATAATATATTGAAATGGGGAGCACATGGCAGTATAAAAGAACTTTTTGACCTGATTTCCAAATATGCTGACAGGTGCATGTATACTGATTTGGAGTAGATGAAGTTGTAATGGAAGGAAGAGAGGTGAAAATACCTGATTGCCCGGTATTTAGAGCTCAGGAACGTTGTTGAACATTAAAGTAGTAAATCAAGTGATAATATTGTCAATTATGATGTTGGTTGGAGTTTTCGCAAGAAAGAAGGATATAATAACCAAGGAATCAGTAAAAAGTCTTTCAAATTTTTTATTGGATATAACTCTTCCAGCTTTACTTTTGACGTCTTTTAACTATAATTATTCAGAAAAAATGGTAAAAAATGCAGAAAGCATATTTCTATGTTCTGCGGTAATTCAGATAATTTTCATATTATTGAGTAAGTTTTTTGTTTTACATAATAAAGACAGGGTTAAAAGTGTACTTAGATTTTCAAGTATATTTCCCAACAGCGGGTTCATGGGGTATCCCGTATTGGAAGGAATATTCGGTAAAATAGGAATATTTTATGGTGCCATATTCAACATACCTTATAATTTACTCATGTTCAGCGTAGGGGTAGTACTTTATACGGGTAAAAATAATATGAAAACCGTGAAAAATGCGCTTTTAAACCCTGCTGTAATTTCAACAGTGATTGGTTTTTTGATGTTTGTATTTTCAATTAAATTGCCTTATACTCTATATACTGCAGTCAGTACGGTGGGTTCGATGACTACTCCTCTTTCCATGATTATAGTCGGATCCATGCTGTCAGAGGCAAGATTAAAAGATATTTTTTCAGAGCTTATGGTATATTACGGATGTTTTTTAAGATTGATAGTAATGCCGCTGCTTACCGTATTTATATTGAGAATTTTCCATGTGGACACAC
The DNA here is from genome assembly GCA_903789665.1 of uncultured Clostridium sp. Lineage (GTDB taxonomy): Bacteria > Bacillota > Clostridia > Clostridiales > Clostridiaceae > Clostridium_B > Clostridium_B lapidicellarium. The sequence goes on along the minus strand of CAIFEX010000023.1, from coordinate 6,158 downwards.
TTATGATTCAAATATGTGCTGTAATTGAGGCCATGCCTGCAGCAGTAGTAGCTTCCATATTTGCTGAAAAATACAATGCAGATTATAAACTGGCCGCTAGAATAATATTTATGAGTACTATAATATCAATGTTTACTATCCCACTTATAACCATGATTTTGAAATATATAATTTAAAATTTACAGGAGGTAATATATTTTGTTTGATACACATGTACACACTACTTTTTCAACGGATTCGGAAATGAAGATAGAGTGTGCCAGAAAGTATGCCAGGGAAAATGCTATGTCTCTCATAATAACCGAACATATGGATATTAATTTTCCACAGAAAGATTCTTTCCGCTTTGATGTGGATAAATACTTTCGGGAATATTCCAGGTGGAGAAATGATAATTTGCTTTTGGGAATAGAACTTGGAATGAAGGAAGATTGCCTGAAGGAAAGCAGGGAGCTTATAGAAAACAATCCATTTGATTATGTAATAGGTTCTACACATCTGGTTGATAATAAGGATTTATATTCTCCTGATTATTATAGGGGAAAAAGTAAAAAAGAGACCTATTCCAAATATTTTCAAGCCATACTGGATAATTTAAGTAAATTTGACTTTATAGACAGCCTTGGGCATATTGACTATATAGCCAGATATTCTGGATATGAAGATAGTGAATTATACTGCAGCAGTTTTTCGGAGATAATAGATGAGATATTTAAAAAACTTATAGATCAGGATAAATGTCTTGAGCTGAATACCCGAAGGCTCGGAAATAAGAGTGCAATCCAAAATATGATAGAGATGTATAAGAAGTTTGGTGAACTTGGCGGAAAATACATAACTATAGGTTCTGATGCCCACAATTCCTATAATATAGGCTCTAACTTCAAAAGTGCAGTTGAGATTGCAGGACTCTGCAACCTGAAAGTTGTGTATTTTAAAAATAGAAAAAAAGAATACGATAAAAATTTATTGTAGGAGGGATTATTGTATTATGGAATTCACAAAAAATATGACAGAAACCATTGAAAATATAGGAAAAGGAAGGGCTTTTTTGACAAGCAAGTATAACGGAAAGGTAAACACCATGACCATAGGGTGGGGAAGTATTGGCATTGTTTGGCAAAAACCGATTTTTACCGTGCTTGTAAGGCAGTCCAGATATACTAGAGAATTTATGGAAAAGAGCAATAATTTTACTGTAAGCGTATGTTTTGATGATAGTATGAAAAAGGCCTTTAACATATGCGGAACAAAATCAGGAAGGGATATAGATAAATTCAAGGAGTGCAATCTGAAGACAGTTCCGGGTAAAAGTGTTGATAGTCCTGTCATAGCTGGATGCAGCATGTACTATGAATGTAAGATTGTATATAAGCAGGATATGGATAGGAAATTTTTATCCAAAAATATAGATTCAAATTGTTACAGCGGCAGTTATGCAGGAAATTATCACAAGATCTACTATGGAGAGATAGTGAACTGTTATCAGGGTTAATATTTGAAATTTCCAATTGAAGCCAGGTAAAAAGCAGCCATGAAATTGCGTAAAAACGATGGATGGCTGCTTTTATTTTGGTTAAATCATTTTCGTATACTGATTTAAGGCTCTTTTCAAACTTTCAATTTGAGGTTCCCTGTCACCTTTGCGTAGTGCATCCAGGACACAGTATTCCAAGTGATCTTCAAGTATTATCTGGCTGATTTTCTGCAGTGCTGCTTTTGCCGAATTGAGCTGGATGATTATTTCATCACAGGGTTTGTCATCTTCCAACATTTTGCATATACCTTTTAATTGCCCCTGAACTCTGTTGATTCTTTTGCAAAGTTTATTTACATCATGGTGCTGACAAGCTGGCATAAAATCACTCCCCTCGAATTATATTATAAAATTTGCAGAAAAAATGCAAGCTTTAATGACAAGAATGATTGTCAGAACTTATTTATTCTCTATATGCAAGAAGAAGTGCGGAATTTGTAACTACAAAAACAGATCCACAGTTGTGGACAAGTGCTGCGGTTACAGGGTTTAAAATTCCAAGGCCCGCGAGGATAATGGCAAAAAAATTAAGGCACATGGAGATCACGATATTGAATATGATACGTCCCCTGGTTTTGCGGCAGAGATTTATTAAAAAAGGGAGTTTTCCTATGTCGTCACTCATCAGTGCAATATCTGCGGCCTCAATGGCCACATCCGAGCCTATGGCACCCATGACGATTCCTACAGAAGCTGTAGCCAGAGCTGGAGCGTCATTAACACCGTCTCCCAGCATGCCTACAAAATGGCCGCTTTTTGTGAGCTCTTTTACCGTGGAAGCTTTATCCCCGGGAAGCTGTGAGGCAAATATATCTGTCATTCCTATAGATTGTCCAATAGAATTGGCAACAGCCTCATTGTCACCTGTTAGCATGATTATGTGGGACAACCCAGTTTTTTTCAGTCTTGAAATTGTGCTTTTAGACTCCAGGCGGAGTGTATCTGCAATTGATATAATTCCTGCAATTTTTCCATCCAGTGCTGCAGGTAGTACGGTTTTTCCCTGATTTTGGATTTTCTCAATGAGTTTTGCGGCATCCGGGGAACTTTCCATGATTTTTTTATCTATGGTTTTCATGCCAATTGATAGTTTGTGTCCGTCGACTATTGCAAGTATACCTTTTCCAGCTTGCATTGTAAATGATTCAGGATCCTCTGCGGCAATTCCATAATTTTGACTGTAGGTGAAAATTGCTTTTCCCAAAGGGTGTTCGGAGAATTTTTCTGCACTGGCGATTAATTTTATAAAATATGTTTTATCCAGGTCGTGGTTGAGCATTATTATATCTTTGACCTGCAGCTTGCCGCAGGTGAGTGTTCCCGTCTTATCCATAACCAGGGTGTCCAGTTTTGCAGCAGTTTCCACTGCAGAACCGGATTTAATAAGTATTCCCTTCTTTGTGGCATTTCCAATTGCAGCCATTATGGCAGTGGGCGTGGCCAGCACGAGCGAGCAGGGACAGAAAACGACCAGGGCAGTTACTGCCCTGTATATGTTTTTTGTAAGAAAAAATATAAGTATTGAACAGCCCAGGGCAATTGGAACAAGGATACGGGCCCATTTATCTGCAATGCGGACGATTGGTGCTTTATTTTCCTCAGCTTGTCTTACTAAATTGATCATTTTTTTTAGAGAGGAGTTATTGCCTGCGTTAGTGGCCTTTATTTCTATAACGCCCTGCTGGTTTATGGTTCCCTGGTATACTTCCTCTCCGGCTGTTTTGTCCACTGGAACGGATTCACCGGTCATGATGGATTGATCGACAGAGGTGTTTCCCTTGAGTATTCTTCCATCGACCGGTATGGCCTCTCCAGGGCGAACCAGGAGAATATCTCCCTTTTTGACTTTTGAGGCCAGTATTTCTTTATTGCCCGCTGCCGTATGGAGGCAGGCCTTCTGGGGTGTGAGATTTATAAGAGACTGCAGACTTTTATGGGATTTATCTGCCGTGACATCCTCTAATACTGTACCCAGCTGCATAATAAAAGCAACTTCTCCTGCAGCAAAATATTGTCCTATTACAAGTGCTGCTATTAGTGCAATTGCCACCAGTAAGTCGGCAGTGACGTCAAATTCGGTTATCAATCCCCTTGCTGCCCCGATGATTATGGGAACTCCACTTACGAGAATGGCAATCCATGCCGCATCGAATGGCAGTTGTGGAATCAACTTGAAAAAACTTATAATTAAAACTATGCCTGAGAGTACGGTCAGACATAATGTGCGAAATCCGTCTTCTTTCTTGAATTTGTCGATAAAAGTCATGAAAAATCCGACCTTTCTTCTAGAATAATCATATGCTATATGCCCCTATATGGTATATGATTATTCTAGAAGAATTTTATTGCCTTGTCAAATGGATCCTGCAGGCTATAGTTGACAATTTTACTCTGATTTGATAATATAGAAAATATAATAGCTATTGATCTAAAAAAGTAGATGGGAAGTGGTCAATTGAAATTATCTACAAAAGGAAGATATGGTGTCAGGGCAATGTTGGATCTGGCTATTCACTATAGTGGGGAGCCATCTTCTATAAAAAGCATATCGGAAAGACAGAATATATCGGAGTATTATTTAGAGCAGCTATTTTCCAGCTTGAGAAAATCTAATTTGATCAAAAGTATAAGGGGAGCCCAGGGAGGATATATTTTAAATAGGGAACCTAAAGATATAACCATAGCTGAGATAATGGGTGTATTGGAAGGCCCTGTGGAAATTTCAAATTGTATAGATGAAAATAACGAGAGTTCCTGCAGCAAGATAGACTGCTGTGCCACTAGGCTTTTATGGAGCAAGATCAAGGAAAGTATAGATAGAGTTATGAAATTTACCACCTTGCAGGATATGGTAGACGATTATAACCAGATGGTGAGAAAGAAAAATAAAAAAAATAAATAGACGATTTTAAAATATAACTTGTACAAGTTATATTTTTTTATTTTTTGCGCAAAATAAAGATAATTATTTTAAATTAAAGGTGATATTTTGTATAGGACTGGAGATTTCATATTTAAGGATGTAATAGATCTTTCAGGAAAGATGTTGGGCTTTATAAGCGACATAGTACTGAATTTCGACAGTAAAAAGGTGGCAGGATTTGTCATAACCCCCAATAATATATTTAAAAAAACACTGAATGTGAATATAGAGGACGTGATAAATTTCACGTCGATAATAGTTGTAACCGACGTTAATAAGGGAAAATATCTTCAATTTGAGGATATAAAAAATATGGATGTGCTGGACGAAAAAGGTGAACTCATGGGTGTAGTTGAGGATGTTTTATTTGATGAAGGAAAATTTTCAATAAGGGCACTCGTATTGTCTACCGGATTTATAAATAATTTTATAAAGGGCAGGAAGATATTGCTTGTGGATAATTTGATATTGGGAGATAAAAATCTGCTGTATAGAGGTAAAAACTGGAAATTTGAGTTCTTTAACTTGGCACATGGATCCTTAAAGAGAAAATAGAATTAAGCACGGCAAATTTAGAAAAATTGTGGAAGATGATGTCAGAATGAGTGTTCATAAAAAAGTCAGCATCAAGTATATTATAATGGCGGCTGTATTGGCAATATTTATTGTATTTATTATTGTAAGCTCTCTTTTAAGGGAAATTATAGGTTTGATATTTATATCTTTTTTGATAGCGTATACGTTAAAGCCCATACACAATTCCATGCTGAATAGAGGCTTGAATAGGAGAATGGGCGCTTTTTTTCTAGTGGGCCTGTTGATATTGTTTGTAGTGGGAACTTTTGTAATACTCATACCTTCTCTGTTTGATGAGAGCTTGAATTTAAATTCTGCCGCTGAGGGCATTCAAAATATGATAGATGGATTTTACATGAAATTAAAGCCGGTTCAAAATAACAGGATTATCTATTCCCTGATAAGCAGTTTGAACGGTAAAATTGACAGTGGAATTGTAAATACATGTAGTAAGATGTTTGATTTTATAATTTATATGGGACAAAATATTTTGTCTATAATAGTTATACCTATAATAGTTTATTATTTTTTGGCGGATGGAGAGTGCATAAACGGAAAAATGCTGTCCGTATTTCCGATGGGCAGCAGAGGTGTAATTGAAAAAATGTGCTGCCATGCAGACAAGATATTGGGCAGATATATAATGAGCCAGCTTATTTTGAGCGGATTTGTAGGTGTAGTTACATTTTTCATTCTGGTAACATTGAAAGTGGAATTTCCCATAATACTTTCCGTACTGAATGCATTTTTCAATATCATTCCATATTTTGGACCTATATTTGGAGCACTGCCGGCTGTAATTATAGCTCTTATAAAATCTCCCAGAGCGGCTCTGTGGACTGCTCTGTGGCTTTATGTACTGCAGCAAATAGAGGGGAATATACTTTCTCCTAAAGTTACCGGAGACAGTATAAGCATGCATCCACTGGTAATAATATTGCTTTTGATAATTGGCGGAAAGGCAGCAGGTTTTGTAGGTATGGTATTGGCAGTACCCTTGGGGGCCATAGTCAAAATAGTATATGAAGATTTAAATTATTATTTGTTCTGATTTAACTTAATAAGTGATTAGAGTTTCCCCATTTTTTTAGAAATGACTAGATGACAACTGTGGATAAGATA
>CAIFEX010000022.1 GCA_903789665.1 uncultured Clostridium sp. | reverse complement strand
TATTATCCATAAGAGACTTTCCTTCTTTCTTTGTATATTTTGTTTTGCTTACTTAATATATTATCAAAGGAAAGTCTCTTTTTTCCATTTCTTATCTCAAATAACCCTACAGTAATTTTACACTAAGGTAAGTAAGACATGGCAAAAATTCATATAGTGATTATTTATTGATCCACAACTTCATATTTTTGACCACTCAGGTATTGATTGAGTTTTATTCAATCTGCAGACACCATATTTTCCCTTTAACAATTTCAGTGTTAATATCTTTTTTGCCATTTTTCTTTGTCCCTCCAAATTTAGAATATTTATGGAATTAATTATAGCATAAATGGAAATTGCCCATAAGAAATGTTTTTGTCTCTGAACTTTTATTAGATAATGCTATAATAACTGTATTGGTTATTGCAAACAAATCGGGGAGCAACAGGTAATAATTGTACATAAAGGTGATAAGATGAAAGATGATATAATTTCCTATCTCAAATCCTACAAGAGAGCCACTATAACTCTGGGAGAATTGGAGAGCTTGGTGCCGGGAAATATGAAATATGACGAATTTGCCGGCTGTATAATGGAGCTGGTGAAAGATAATGTACTTGTGGAAAAAAAGCCGGAAATAAATAACGGAAAGGATATTCCACTTCCCTATAAATTCGGCATCAATAAATATGAATTGAAAAAAGACTACATTGATTTCCTGCAGAATTACAGTTTGAGCATAAGCAGTGAAATCGACCTGCAAAAATATTTTGCCGGCAGTTTTGAAGAATTGAAGAGGGACAAACCCTATATCGATAAGATTAATGAATATATATGCCAAGAAGGACTTCCAAAAGAATATGCAACTTCCCAGGAAAGATCCTTTTATCTCGTAGGGGACGAAAAGTGGATTGATGAAAAATCCGGCAGAAAACTTCTTGATAAGATTGGACTTTGGAATAAGTTGAAGATAATAAACAATTGTGATCCTCTTATGATGGCAGTGAATCCAAAGAAACTTTCACGGCCGCAGGCTAAATACCGACATTTGATTGTGGAAAATAAGGCCACTTTCATGGCGCTTTTGAATGTACTCTGTGATACTGATTTTACAACCCTCATATTTGGCTCTGGATGGAAAATAGTTTCCAATATAGGACTTTTGGAAAGACAGCTTGGTGTAACTGGAAAACACAAACTGTATTATTTTGGAGACCTGGATAATGAAGGCATATCCATATGGAATTCCTTGAATGGAAAGAGGCAAGCCTCTGTTGCAGTGAAATTTTATAGTGAACTCATCAAAAAGCCCAGCAGCATGGGAAAGGAAAATCAGCTTGAAAATCACAGTGCCCTTGACAACTTCTTGAAATTTTTCAGCAGGGATGAAAGCCGAAGGATTTTGGATATACTGCATTCGGGAAAGTATTTGCCCCAGGAAGCTTTGGGAAAAGAGGAACTTAAAAGTATATGGAGGGAAGATTGTTGGACATAGATATAAAAAGTATTACTGAAAACTATAGAGAGAGAATTCAGAGGCTTGCACTGTTTGATCCACTCTACAAACTGTCTAATAAAAATTCAAGAGATAGAAGTAATAAGCCTATTGACTACTTTAATTTGGGGTTTCTGGCTCTATTATTCTTTTTTGAAAATATGCTCATGAGAAATAAAAAGACGGGAATAAGGGAATTGGCTGAATTTTTTCAGAAGATTAATCAGGGAAGGCTGGATCTTGACTATGAGGATTTTGAGAAGATTGCCAGGAATATAATAGAAATTTTTAGACCGCCCAATGGGAAAAGAAATTCCAGAAAGTTTTACAATTGGGAAACGGGAAAAGAGGAAACCGTTCAGTATTCTATAATAAAGGCTGAAAGGGCGAATTTTGAAAAAAATACCCAATATTATACCCTTGATGAGCAGGGATTGGAACTTGTATTTGCTACAAAGGAGTATTTCAATGAATTTCAGCTCTCCATAAACCAGCTTGTTTTAAGAAAGCAGCTTGAGAAAGGAGAATTTGTAGGAGCACTCAGGCAGATTGATGAAATGAGTCTTGGTGTGAGAAACCTTCGTGATAGAATAATGAGAATCAAGCATGAGGTAAGCAGAAATATAATTTCAAATCAGATCTATGAGAGATATAAAAATATAATTGAAGATATCAATATAAGACTGCAGCGGGAAGATGAGGAATTCAGCGAACTGCAGTCTTTTGTAAAAGAGACCAAAGAGAAAATGGGAAACGAGATAGTCCATGAAAAAGATAGAAAAGCCTATGAGCTCATAATTAAAGTAGACAGGGAATTGGGACAGGTGAATTATGAGCACAGGCTGCTTTTGAAGGAAAGTATAATTTTAAAGACCAGGGCACTTGAATCAGCCCAGGAGGCACTGTATTATTCGGGAATAGATTCCTTTAATTTTGACCAGGAGATAACTGGCAGATTGTTTTCATCTCCACTGCCCCTGCATGCTTCCAGAATGCTCATAGAGCCCTTCATGTTTTTGAAAAGATATAAAGGATGGTCGCCCCTGGCGGTTTTTTTTAGACAGAGGATAGAAAACAGGAGCAGTCTTAAAAAATTTCAGGATTTTTTGTCCGTATCCGATAAGGAAGAGGTAGAGGAGGATATTGAGATTCAGGCAAATAATTTCAGGGAGATAACCTCTATAGTATTGGGAGCTTTAGGAGATAGAAAGGATATAGATCTAAAACAAGTGGTAGTATATATGAAAAGAAGTGGATATGAAAATATACTTGACAGACGCTGCTTTTACGACTACTGGATCTTGCTTCATCAAAAATCTCCTGTGAATTTGGGAAATTATGAAAACAGCGGAAAGAGTCTGTTTGGAAAATCTTTTGGTTTATTTGCACAGAAGTCAGACTGCATTTGTGTAAAGGAAACAGGAGGAGTGCTGGAGGTTACAAAGAGATTTACCATAAAAGATATGAATTTGAGATTGGAGTGAAAACATGGTTTTTTACAGTAATGAACAGGTAATGCAGGCATTTAGGCTGTATTCAGTGCTAGCTATGCAGGGATATGGAGAAAAAGAGCAGCTTCATCTTTACATGTCCGATGACAGCATAAGGTCGCTGGTGGATCAGTTTGCAAAACAGGTTGACTGCAGCATATTTTTATCTGGAGATTATATATATCTAATACCTGTTTTAAAAGATTCAGTATTCCACGTTTCAAATGATTATATTAAAAAAACCTATCTTCCTGCAAAGGCAGTAAATGTGGATTTATACATGATGTACGTATCAATAATAGTTCTGTTTGGAGAATTTTATGACAGTTATCAGACAATAGAACCCACCAGAGATTTCATATCTTTAAATGACTGGCTTTCCAGTTTGAATGAGAGGATTTCGACGCTGAAGGAACAAGGGGATAAAAAGCTGAAAGAGCTCGACAGTAAATATGATTATAACTGGTCCTCTGTTGTAAAAAAGTGGACAGATATAGATGAAATAAGGGAAACTGCAAAAGTTCAGGATGCCAGGACTGCAAGTAGAAAGGGCTTTTTAAATACAGTAAAGCGTTTCCTGGAGTCCCAGAATCTTATAAAAGATATTGGAAATGAGGAACTGACACTTACGGAAAAGGCAAAGACCATAATTCAGAAGTACTATATGGAATATGACTACAACAGGGGCATACTTGATTTTATGTATAATATTGATAATAGAAAGGAAGAAAAATAATGCCGTCTATTTCTAAAATAAGATTTACGAATGTTATCTATGAAAATGGTGCCAAAAGGTTCAATGACGACATATTCCAGTTTGATGGACACAATGGAGCCCTTTTGATTCCAAACGGGGGAGGGAAGACCGTATTTGTGCAAACAGCTATTCAAGCTGTGCTGCCCCATGCGGAAGTTGCAAACAGGAAGATAAAAGACACTCTGATGCTTGAAAACACTTCTGCACATATAGCAATTGAGTGGATATTGAGTGAAAAGCCCAGAAGATATGGACTTACAGCTGTGACTCTGTTTATGAACAGGGGATCGGTGAGTTCCCTGAAGTATGTCTATGAATATGAAGAAAATGATGAAAATTCCATAGAGAAACTGCCATTTGTAAGACAGAGCAGCAGTGGAAATAAGAGATCTGCCGAAAAAGAGGAAATGAATGAATACTATTTGAATATGAGCCGAAATAAGATAAATGCCCATGAATTTTCAACCATAAAAGAATATCAGGAATATATAGAGAAAAATTTTAAAATAGTTCCTTGGGAATGGAGAAAAATTGCACTGATAAATAGTGCAGAAGGTGGAGTAGAGGAATTTTTCAATAACTGCAGAAGCACGGGACAGCTGGTGGACAATCTTTTGATACCAACTGTTGAAGAAGCTATAGCTGGTGATGGAACAAAGGATTTTGCTGAGACTTTTGAAAAGCAGATACAGCATTTTAAAAAATATAAGCAATTGAAGGCGAGGATAGAGGAAAGCAGGGTCATTGAGGCTGAAATAGACAGATATGTAGAAGTTTGCAGGGACTACCATAATGTAAATTTGAAATTAGGTGAGATGAAGAAGAGTGTGAAGGCTGTATACGACTTTGCAAAAAAAGAACAGATTGAAAATAAAAATAAAATCGATAAAAATGGTACCATGTTGGAAGGTTTAAATAGGGAAGAAGACAGCTGGAAGCAGAAGAAGAGTTCCTACAATCTTCAAGTTTTGAAAATGAAGGTGGAAGAAGGCAGGAGAAATTTTGAAAAGATTTCTGACAGTTATAATGGAATGCTGAGTATAAGAAATAGAAGGCAGAAAACCTATGAAAGGATCCGATTTTTAAAATATAAAAGCCATATCAAGGTTCAAAATGGGAAAATAAAACTTTTACAAAGCCAGCTTGAGGAATTCAACAGGGATAGAAAAGCAGCTGATATCGTTGAAAAAATTCAGAATAATTCCTGCTGCCTTAGAGGATATTATGTAAAACAGGAGAAAAAACTGGGGTATGAAAGATCTTTAGCCGAAAATCATCTTAAAAATGCTGAAAATAAGATTAAACAGATTGAAAACAGGATTTCAAAAGTTCAGGGTAAAGGTAAAGAACTGATTGGAGAGAAAAGCGGGCTGGAAGCTAAAATTGAATATCTTGGGAAAGATATGAAATCCATTGAAAGAGAAATACTGAGCAATCCTGAACAGGAAAGTGTTGAAGAAGAGGCAGCTAAATGGCAGTACCGTATAGATGTCCTTGAAGACAATATTTTTAAGTGTAATAAAGAGATTAAATCTATTGAAGGGGAAAAAGAGGATCTGAGAGCGGATATTAAAATGAAGAGAGAGGAGCTGGAGGAACTCAAAAGAGAAGAAAGCAGGATTGAGAACTATATGGAAGTCCATGGGAAAAAGCATAATGCTTTGCTGAAAAGAGTTAAAGAATTCAGGGGAAACTGGTTCAGCTTTGATTCACTCTACTCAAAACAAGAGACTATACTGCAGCAACTTGAAAATAGAGCTGTAAGTTTCTCTGAAGAAAAGGAAAGGCTGATAATTAAAGAGAGAATAGCTCATAGATGGCTGGATGATTACAGTGACAGTGAGTATTATACTGCAGATCCTGTTATAGAAAAATGGGTTAGAGCATGGAGAAATGGATTCAATTATATAGAAAGCGGAACCCAGTATTTTCAAAGAGCTTTGAACGGCGGCGAAAATTTATATCCTTATTGGACTATATCCATAATAACTTCCAATGCAGAAATAGATAAGCTTAAGAAAAAGATAGCTGATAGCTGCAGTCAGCTTTCCCATCCTGTTGTAGTGATGGATGAAAATGAAGCAAGATTCAAGATTGAAAACGAGTATGCAGCTGGAGAGGAAAATATATTTTTCCCGCCCAGCTGGGGGGAAAATATTTCCCAAGAAAATTTTGAAAACTGGAAGAGAAGAATTGCGGCAAAGGCCGATGAATCCACTAAAATTCGAATTGAAAAAGAAAATGAAGTTAAAATATGCGGTGGGCTGCTCGTGGATGTGAAAAAGTTTTATGAAGTATACCCCTATGAACGGTATATGGATATACAAAGAGATCAAAAGAGTGTCAAATACAATATATCTGTGACGGCAGGAAATATATCCTCTGATGAGAAAAGAATTGACGATATCGATGAGAAGGTAAAGGAACTCAACGGCAGTATACTGGATTTAAGCGGTGAACAGAATGTATTGGAAAATAAAATAATAAAGTCGAAGAAGTATATAAGTAATAGAGAGAAGAAGCAAAAATATGAAGAGGATGCGGCTGAAATAGAAGAAGATATTCTGGAAAATGACAGGGAATTTTCAAAGCTCAATGGGGATAAGACCATATCTTCAAAATTACAGGAGGATCTGGAAGGTAATTTTAATGAGATCTGCAGTGTTCTTAAAAATTTGGAAGGTGAAAAACTTTATGCAGAGGTGCTTGAATCTGATCCTAAATATACTTCGGTGAGTGTAGAAGTGCTGGAAGATGAGAGAAATGCCCTGAAAGATATGCTTGCCAAAAAGCAAAAGGGAAGAGATTTGCTTGAACAGGAAATGAAAAATGCAGTTGAATTGAAAAATTCTCTAGAGTCCGACTTTGAAGTGTTTAAAAACGAACTGGAATTTCCCATAGATGAAAAAGAAGAGCCCATTTACCATGGGGATGAAGATATAAATAAACTTTCAGTTGAAATAAGAAACATGAGATCACCTCTGAAGGATTTGAAGAAAAAATATGATAGAGCTGAACTTATATTCCAAAATAGCAAAAATGAGTATGAAATCAGGGAAAGGGACTTTAAAAGTGAATATGAGAATGTGATATCTTTTCACATTCCACTGGAGAGAGTGCCTGAGGTTTTATCCAGAGAAGGAGAAAATATAAATAGAAGAAAAGATTATCTCACAGCAGAGCAGGAGTCCCTTGAAAAACAGAAAATAAGTATAGAAAGTGCTCTGCAGGAAATCAAAGTTATAAATGCAAAATATCCATCTTCTGCAGAGGAAACAGGAGAAACGACTATTTCTGAAGATATGAAGGAAAGATTTCCCTATAAGAGGATGGAAGTTCTGAAAGAAATGGAGAAAAATCTAAATGAAATCACCGGGAATCTGGATAAAAAAGCCAGCAGGGTAAGGATGCAAAAGGAGAATTTTATTGAGTTCTGCCAAAATGACATATTGGATGTAAAACTTAAGGAGATGTCTGTGACAGGCATAGAATACAACAGGAATTTTGAAGATATTTTAGGATGGCAGAATAAAATGAGTGAAAGGATTATGCGCATAGTTGAAATCACAGAAAATGACATGAGAGATCATGATAGAGAAATTCAGCAGTTTATAAATCAGCTGCATTCCTATCTGAAGACAATAGCAGATGAACTCAGGCAGCTTCCCAGAAGTACCAGAATAAAAATTGATGGAAAGTGGAAAGAGGTATTTTTATTTACAGTACCTGAATGGAATGAAAAAGAAGGCAGGGAAAGACTGGCTGAATATATTGACTGGATGCTGAATCAGCTTCAGGGGGACCGGTTTAAGGATGAAAATGGCAAGGAAGATGTGGAAAAAGTCAGGAAGTCCATTGAAAAATGGCTTCAGTCAAAACAGCTGCTGCAGTATGTGATGAAGCAGAATACCATAAAGGTAAAATGCAGGAAAGTGACCAATGATGGGAAGATGAGCAGTCTGCCTTTTTCATGGGAAACATCAAATCAGTGGTCCGGCGGAGAAAAGTGGAGCAAGAACATGACTTTGTTTTTGGGTATACTGAATTATCTGGTAGAGAAAAGAATCAGGGTGACCTCAGATTGTAAAAGGAACAGGGTAGTTATAATGGATAATCCTTTTGGCAAGGCATCCAGTGAACATGTATTGGATCCGGTATTTTTTATTGCAGAACAGCTTGGATTTCAAATAATAGCTCTTACAGCACATTCGGAAGGAAAATTCATAAGAACCTATTTTCCAATTGTATACAGCTGTAAGCTAAGAGAAGCCAGTGACGGTGTAAATCAGATTATGACGAAGGAAATGGAAATGAAAGAGGCATTTTTCAGGGACAATGATCCCCAGAGTCTTACTAGACTTACTTAGCTGGCAGATATTTATATCAGATTTAATTTATAACACGGCAGTTTTTTGGATAAAATAAAAAAATAGAAAATTGACAAAACAACACTTCTGTTTTATTATTGTTAAAAAAATAAAAATAGTATATACTGATGTATATACACTAGTTATAAATATCATTTTAGGAGTATGGATATGGATAAAGTGTTTTTGATAAACGAAATAAAAAGGCTGAAGATAGAGAGAAATGCCTGTATACTTGCACACAATTATCAGATACCTGATGTTCAGGACATAGCGGATATTGTGGGCGATTCTTTTGCCTTAAGCAGGGCAGCGGCAAAAATGGATAAAGAAATCATAGTTTTTTGCGGAGTTAGATTTATGGCCGAAAGTGCCAAGATACTGTCTCCGGATAAAAAAGTGCTGCTCCCCGCCAGATATGCAGGGTGTCCCCTGGCAGATTCTATAACTGCAGCTCAGCTTAAGATGATGAAGAACAAACATCCTGATGCAGCTGTTGTGTGTTATGTAAATTCTTCTGCAGAAGTTAAAGCTATGAGTGATATATGTTGTACTTCTTCTAATGCAGTCAGTATTGTAAAGAGCATAAAGTCCGATGAGGTGCTGTTTGTGCCCGATGAAAATCTTGCCAGTTATGTAGCTGAAAATGTTCCCGATAAGCATATAATACCCTGGTTGGGACACTGCATAACCCATGCCAGAATAACAGTTCAGGATCTTGTCAAAGCAGCCGGGGAGCACCCCGACGCAGAAATATTGGTACATCCTGAAGTTTCCGAGGAAATAAGGGAAAGTGCTGATTTTGTTGGAAGTACCTCGCAAATAATAGAACATGCTGGGAAGTCTCCCAAGAGAGAATTTATAATTGGTACTGAAATGGGAGTACTCCATAAAATGAAAAGGGATAATCCTGATAAGAAATTTTATCTGCTCAGCCCTAGACTTGTATGTGAAAATATGAAGATGACTTCTCTTGAAAGTGTCTATAATTCTCTTTTGAACATGCAATATGAGATATCAGTACCGGAAGACATCAGAAAAAAAGCCGAGAGCTCGCTGGAAAAAATGCTGTGTATTGGATCAAAATCATAAAATGGGTTGGTGATATAAATGAAAAGATATTTAATAGATTTTAACAGTAATTTATGCAAACATAAATATTTTGACGTCATTATAATAGGTGCGGGAATAGCCGGGCTGTATACCGCTCTTATGCTTCCCCAAAAACTGAAGATAGCAGTACTCAGCAAAAAGGAGATAGACGATTCGGATTCCTATATGGCCCAGGGAGGTATTGCTGCCAGTATAGATGGTGACGACAGGGAACTTCATGTAAAAGATACGGTAAATGCAGGTTGTTATGTAAATGATAAGGAAGCAGTAGAGGTACTTGTAAATGAATCCGAACAGGCCATAGAAAATTTAATCAAACTTGGTGTCAATTTTGACAGGGATTCCAATGGCAATTTTTACAGATCCTTTGAAGGGAACCATTCCATTGCCAGGATACTTCATGTAAACGGTGATTCCACAGGAAAAGGTGTAATGGAAGTGCTTATAAAACAGGCAGAACGTGCCGGCAACATAGATATAATATCAGGTATATTTGCCGTGGACATTGTGGAAAATGAAGGAAAATACTGCGGCATAACGGCACTTCACAGGGGAGAACCGGTGTATTTGGGTTCCCGTTGTTGTGTAATGGCGTCAGGAGGAATAGGGCAGCTTTTTTCGAAGACTACAAATGTGGATGTGTTGACCGGGGACGGAATTGCCATGGCCATAAGGGCAGGTATAGGACTCAAGGATATGGAATATGTGCAATTTCACCCTACTGCCTTTTATTCAAAAAATAAAGATACGGAAGGAAGGCTGTTTTTGATATCCGAGGCCGTGAGAGGCGAGGGTGCAGTGCTTAAAAACATAAACGGGAAAAGGTTTATGAAAGAGTATGACAGCAGAATGGAACTTGCACCCAGGGATATTGTCGCCAGGGCCATATTTGATCAGATGAAAAAGACGTCATCCAAATATGTATATCTGGATGCCACCATGTATGATGAAAAATTTCTCAGAAACAGATTTAAACAGATTTACAGGGAATGTGAAGACAATTCCATAGAAATGTATAAGGACTATATACCGGTAACTCCGGCAGAACACTATTTTATGGGTGGAATCAAGGTGGATCTGTTTAGCAGAACGTGCATGGACGGACTCTATGCTGTTGGAGAATGTGCCTGTACCGGAGTGCATGGTGCCAACAGGCTGGCGAGCAATTCACTCTTAGAGGCACTTGTATTTGGAAATAGGGCTGCACAGGATATATCGGAAAAAATCTCCGGCGGTGAAAAATACGGTCTGCCTGAAGTCAAAACTGGAATCAATTTAAAAGATGGAGGACAGAAATTGGATTTTGGCGAACTTGAAAAATCTTTGAAAGACCTTATGGAG
The DNA here is from genome assembly GCA_903789665.1 of uncultured Clostridium sp. Classification (GTDB taxonomy): domain Bacteria; phylum Bacillota; class Clostridia; order Clostridiales; family Clostridiaceae; genus Clostridium_B; species Clostridium_B lapidicellarium. The sequence continues at coordinate 49,700 of CAIFEX010000022.1, read as the reverse complement.
AAGCATGCCGGAATAATAAGGAATATAGAAGATCTCAAAGGAATATTGAAGGTTATTGAAGACGCTCTTTTAAAAATGGAAGCTTTGGATTTAAAAACTGTTGAATCTATAGAAGCCTATAATATGTATCAAGTGGCCGGAAATATTGTGATTTCAATATTGAATTCCAAGTCTTCTATAGGGAGCAATTATGTTGAAGATTATTCTAAGGCCGCGAGGTGATTTTATTTGAACTGGTTGATGGTTGATAAATTGATTGAAAGGGCACTTTTGGAAGATATAGATTATGGGGATGTGACTACTGACAATTTGATTTCGGAAAGTCAGATTTCAAAGGGAAAATTTATTTTCAAGGAACCGGGCACTGCAGCGGGAATTGGTATAGCAAAGAGAGTATTTGAGTTTCTGGACAAAAGTATAGTATTTCATGCAAGAATAAAAGATGGATGTAAAGTTGAAAAGGGCTGTACTGCTGCGGAGATAAAAGGCAATTCCAGGGCCATACTAAAGGGTGAGAGAGCTGCACTCAATATAATGCAGAGAATGTCCGGAATTGCAACTAAAACCAGAAATATGGTAGATCTTGTAAAAGACTATGATGTCAAGATAGTGGATACGAGAAAGACACTTCCAGGTTTCAGAATGCTGGACAAATATTCGGTCAGAGTGGGCGGTGGATATAATCACAGGATGAATCTTTCGGATTACGTGATGATAAAGGACAATCATATAAAGGCAGTCGGATCCATAACAAAAGCTGTGGAAAAAATAAAGAAGAGCCTCCCTTTTACTGTAAAGGTGGAAGTGGAGGTGGAAAATCTGCAGCAGCTCAAAGAGGCAGTTACTACAGATACCGACGTGATAATGCTTGACAATATGAGTGTGGATGAAATGAAGCGTGCTGTGAAATTTGTAAATGGAAAGTTCATTCTGGAAGCTTCAGGGAATGTTACTGAGGAAAATGTAAAAGACATCGCTTCTACGGGAGTTGATATAATATCTGTAGGTGCTCTTACTCATTCAGTAAAAGCCATGGATATAAGTTTAAAATTTGTATGAAAAGTTCAAAGGGCCTATATCAAATTTTATAAAGGATATGGGTCTTTTTTTAATATTTAAAGTTAAAAAAGAAGGAATCATGATACCATATGTATAATTAATAAAGTATTATTGATCCTAATAAGGGAAGAGGAGATTATGAAAAAATTTGGAACTGCGGTGATTCTGGCAGGTGGAAAGAGTTCGCGGATGGGATTTGACAAACAATTTATGAAAATAAAAGGGAAGAGATTGCTGAAAATTATGGTGGATAAACTGAGGAGAGAATTTGTGGATATTATCATAGTTACGAACAAACCGGAACAGTATGAGGGCAGTTCATGCAGAATATTTTGTGACGAGATAAAGCAGAGGGGACCCTTGAGCGGAATCCATGCAGGACTTAAGGAAAGTATCAGCAGATATGCATATTTTACAGCTTGTGATATGCCAAACATAAACATTGGGTATATAAGATATATGGAAGAAAAAATAAGAAACTTAAAAGTAGATGCATGTGTAACCAGGTTGGGGGACAGGCTGGAACATTTTAATGCTTTTTATTCCAGAAATGTGATAGATGACATAGAAGAACTTCTCTCGAAAGATTGCAGGTCTGTATCATCTTTGACCCGCAGAGTTAACACATTTTATGTAGAAGAGAAGGAAGCGAGAAGATACAGTCCCGGCTGGGATATGTTCATGAATGTGAATACCAGGGAAGATCTGGACAGATATATTGATTCCTTGATTAAATTTACGTGAAATTTATAATATAGTATACTAAAACTGTACATCGGATAAGCAAATATAAGGAGGATTGAATACATGTATTGTGTTAGAAAAGTAGTTGAAGATGTTTATTGGATTGGTGGAAGCGACAATCGTCTTACTTTGTTTGAAAATATTCATCCGCTTCCAAGGGGAATTTCATATAACTCTTATGTACTTTTAGATGATAAAACTGTGCTATTTGATACGGTGGACTGGGCAGTTTGCCACCAGTTTCTCGAAAATTTAAAGGCAGTTCTCAAAGGCAGAACTTTGGATTATATGGTACTCAACCATGTTGAACCGGACCATGCGGCTTGTATTAAAGAAATTATTCTCCGCTATCCGGAGGTGAGGATCCTGTGCACTAAAAAAGCTGCTGTATTTTTGAAGCAGTTTGGTTTTGATATAAATGAAAAGATAGAAGTGGTTAAAGAAGGTGATACAAAGTCGTTTGGAAAACATAAAGTGATGTTTGTAACTGCACCTATGGTACATTGGCCGGAAGTCATGGTTACCTATGACACTACAAATAACGTGCTGTTTTCTGCAGATGCTTTTGGCACTTTTGGTGCATTGGGCGGAAGACTCTTTAACGATGAAGTGGACTTTGACAGGAACTGGCTTGATGATTCAAGGAGATACTATGCAAATATTATAGGAAAATATGGTTTTAACGTTCAATTGCTTTTGAAGAAGCTCGATAAATTGAATGTCAAGGTTATTTGTCCGCTGCATGGGCCGGTTTGGCGCAGCAACCTGGAATATTATTTTGAAAAATATGATAGGTGGAGCCGTTATGAACCGGAGAAAAAAGGTGTCATGATAGTTTATGCTTCAATGTACGGCGATACGGAGTCTGCCGCCCACAATCTGGCTATAAGACTGGTGGAAGGTGGGATGAAAAATGTGTTTATGTATGATGTTTCAAAAACCCACGTGTCCTATTTGATTTCTGAGACATTCAAATACAGCCACATAGTCCTTGCAAGTGTGACTTATAATATGAAGATTTATCCGCCAATGCTCGATTATCTGGAGCATATGAAAGCACTGAATCTTCAAAAACGTACCTTTGCCCTTATAGAAAATGGTTCATGGGCTCCCCAGTCTGGAAAATTGATGCGTGAATTTTTAGGTGAAATGAAGGATATGACTGTTCTGGACAAAGATATATCCTTGAGATCCAGCATGAAAGAGGAAGACAACAGTTCGATGAAGGAACTTGCCGGCAGTATCATCCAGTCAGCTAAATGATTCATGCTACATTTACAGAATAATTATTAATAAATAATTTTTTTTAAATAATATTAAAACTCTAAAAATAAGAGGAATTGAAAGACATAAGATGGCAAACAGGCAGAATAAAATTTATTTACGTTTCATTGGAGATTTGTGGGGAAAACAGCTTAGAACTGAGATTGTGGGGAAAATTAATGAGAGCTATAATTATCATGTAGGTTTTTAAATTGATATTAAGGGAACATTATATTTAGTAAAGGGGAGGGACGTAAATGTTTTTTAAAACTACAGAGCAACACGAAAACTTAAGAATGAAAATTAGAAAATTTGCTGAAGAAGAAGTCAAACCTATTGCATTTATGCTGGATCAGGAGAACAAATTTCCGGATGAAATTGTTCATAAACTGGCGGATATGGGAGTTATGGGCATACCATATCCCAGGGAGTACGGCGGAGCCGGTCTGGATGTGATCAGTTATGCAATAGCTGTTGAAGAATTATCGAGAGTTGATGGTGGAGTTGGCGTAATTCTTTCTGCACATACATCTTTGGGAACATATCCGATTGCCGCCTTTGGTACTGAAAAGCAGAAGCAAAAATATTTAATCCCCATGGCAAAAGGTGAAAAAATTGGGGCATTTGGCTTAACTGAAGAAAATGCCGGAAGTGATGCCGCCGGTACGGAGACTACTGCCGTGCTGGAGGGCGATCACTATGTCCTAAACGGAGAAAAGATATTTATAACAAATGCGGGGAAAGCGGATGTCTATGTAGTTTTTGCAGTTACTACCCCGAATATAGGCACTCACGGCATAAGTGCATTTATTGTGGAAAAGGGCTGGGAAGGTTTTAGTACCGGGAAACACTATGATAAAATGGGAATCCGGTCTTCGGCAACTGCAGAGCTTAATTTCAACAACGTGAAGGTACCTAGGGAAAACCTCCTTGGTAAAGAAGGAGAAGGTTTCAAGATTGCTATGTCCACTTTGGACGGAGGACGTATTGGCATTGCCGCTCAGGCTCTTGGCATAGCGCAGGGAGCTTATGAAAATGCCCTGGCGTATTCAAAGGAGAGGGTACAGTTTGGAAAACCAATCTGCCGCCAGCAGATTATTTCCTTTAAGTTAGCCGATATGGCCACAAAGCTCAGAGCCTCCAGATTTCTGGTCTACAGTGCAGCGGAGTTGAAGCAGAACCACGAGGATTACAACATGGAGGCTGCTATGGCAAAGCAGTATGCTTCTGATACGTGTCTTGAAATTGTAAATGACGCCCTTCAGATATTTGGAGGAAGCGGTTACATGAAGGGCATGGAAGTTGAACGTGCCTATAGGGATGCCAAAATATGCACCATATATGAGGGAACCAATGAAATTCAGCGTGTGGTTATCGCCTCCCACATTGTCGGCAAAGCTCCTAAAAATAAAACTGCGGCAAAAACTTCTAAGCGCCTGCCGGCTACGGGATATCGTAAAAATATCATCTTCAACAAGGGAACTTCAAAAGAAAAAGTTGATTCACTTGTAAAGGCACTCAAAGAAGACGGATATGATTTTACAGTTGGAATTCCAATGGACACTCCTATAAATAAAGCTGAAAGAGTAGTGAGTATAGGAATGGGCGTAGGCAAAAGGGAGAACATGAAGCTTATAAAAGATCTGGCAGTACAGGCAGGTGCGGCCATAGGTTCCTCCCGTCCGGTAGCTGAAACCCTCAAATATTTACCGCTGAACCGCTATGTTGGTATGTCCGGTCAGAAATTCAAGGGTAATCTGTATGTGGCTATTGGTATTTCAGGTGCAATTCAGCATCTTAAAGGCATAGTTGATGCTTCTACAATTGTTGCCATAAATATAGATCCCAATGCCAAGATCTTTAAAAATGCCGATTACGGTATAGTTGGCGATTTAGTGGAAATTGTGCCGCTGCTCACTGCTGCCCTGGATAATGGCCAACCTAAGAAGGAGGCACCGCCAATGAAGAAGATGAAGAGGGCAGTTCCCAAGAAGGTTGTTCCAAATTGGAAACATTATGTCTGCAATGGATGTGGTTATGAATATGATCCGGGTGTAGGAGATCCTGAAGGTGATATAGCTTCAGGTACACTTTTTAAAGATATACCGAAAGAATGGACGTGTCCTGTTTGCGGTCAAGAGAAAGATGGATTTATAGATGCTGATGTATGATTATTATAAATATAGATAAGGAGGATTAGTTACATGCATTGTGTTAGAAAAATAAATGAAGATCTTTATTGGGTTGGGGCAAATGATAATCGCCTTGCCCTATTTGAAAATATCCATCCAATTCCAAGGGGAGTTTCCTATAACTCTTATGTACTTTTGGATGAGAAGACTGTGCTATTTGATACGGTAGACTGGGCAGTTTGCCGCCAGTTTCTCGAAAATTTAAAGGCAGTTCTCAAAGGCAGAACTTTGGATTATATGGTGATAAACCATGTTGAACCGGACCATGCGGCCTGCATTCAGGAGATCCTCCTGCGTTATCCAAAGGCAAAGATATTGTGTACTAAAAAAGCTTTCATGTTCCTCAACCAATTTGGATTTGACATGGACGGAAAAGTGGAGGTAGTTAAAGAAGGGGATACCAGATCCTTCGGAAAACATAAAGTGGCATTTGTAACTGCACCTATGGTACATTGGCCGGAAGTCATGGTTACCTACGACACTACAAATGGAGTGCTGTTTTCTGCCGATGCCTTTGGCAGCTTTGGCAAATTAAACGGCCAGCTGTTCAACGATGAGGTAGACTTTGACAGGGATTGGATTGACGATGCCAGAAGGTATTACACAAATATTGTGGGGAAATATGGACCTCATGTCCAGGCACTTTTGAAGAAAGCCAGCAAGCTTGATATAAAGACTATCTGTCCTCTGCACGGACCGGTATGGCGCAGCAACCTGGGATATTTTCTAGACAAGTATGATAAATGGAGCCGTTATGAACCTGAAGAGAAAGGTGTCATGATAGTTTATGCTTCAATGTACGGCAATACAGAATCTGCCGCCCACAATCTGGCTATCAGGCTGGTGGAAAAGGGAATGAAAAATGTAGTTATGTATGATGTTTCAAAAACTCACGTGTCCTATTTGATTTCTGAGACATTCAAATACAGCCACATAGTTCTTGCATGTGTAACCTATAATCTGAAAATTTATCCGCCAATGCTCGATTATCTGGAACATATGAAAGCACTGAATCTTCAAAAACGTACCTTTGCCCTTATAGAAAATGGTTCATGGGCTCCCCAGTCGGGAAGGTTAATGCGTAAATTCCTGGATGGAATGAAAGAGATGACTGTTCTGGATAAGGATATGTCCTTGAGCTCCAGTATGAAGGAAGACGAGGCCAGTTTGATGGGAGAACTTGCCGACAGCATTATCAAGTCAATGAAATAATTTTAAAACCAGATTCCGGCTCATATGTTATGCTTTTTTTAATTCTAAACTGTAAAAAAGCTAATTCAGGAGCCGGTTTCTTTTATACAAGTTTTTCTTAATGCAGGTCCTCTTCTGCCGCTTCCGCATCTGCTTTGGTTTCGTGAACTGTACCTCTGGGGTGTTTAGGGGGTGCATAAATAGAATACAGTTTGATCGGTTTATTACCTGTGTTGACCAAATCATGCCATTTTCCGGCAGGTACAATAAATACGGAGTCATTTTCTACCTTTTTCTGAAAATTCAGTTCATCTCTTCTATCACCCATTTTGACAATTCCCTCTCCCTCTTCAATTCGTATGAATTGATCCGTATTGGGATGAATTTCAAGACCTATATTTTCTCCGACTTTGATACTCATCAGGGTAAGCTGCAGATGGCTTCCTGTCCATAGAGCTGTGCGGTAGGTGTCATTTTGTTTTGCAGCTTCCTCGATATTTATCACAAAGGGTTTGGGGCCATAGTCTCTTAACCTTGCCTCACTGTAATTGTCTGCTGCGGAACGTGAAAAGCTGGAATTATACATAGGGCAGTATAAATATCTATCTGAAGCAATATTGCTCCAATAGGGGCAGTGGTACATTTTATAAGGATTATACAATATTTTTCTCCTTTCATATATAAGGGTTTATTATCATAATATGCCTTTATTTAAAAAATGTGTTTGAACATTGTTTATTGTTGAATTATAATTATAAAAAAAGGAGGATTTCACATATGAGTGAAGTATTAGACAATGCGGTAAAATATATAGAAAAGTCCAAAACAGGTTTACTGATTACAATAGGTGAAGATGGCGCACCTTACGCCAGGGTAATGGGTGCATTTTCAAATGACGGCGTTAATTTGTACTTTGAAACTGGAAGGAAATCAAATAAAGTTAAACATATAAAGAAAAACCCAATAGTTACTTTTTATTTTCAAGATGAAAATCAATCCTATGATACTTTCAAATGTGTTTCTGTAACTGGAGAGGCATCGGAAGTGCTGCAAAGTGATGCTGATTTTAGGGATGCAGTGGAAAAAATAAGTGTCAGATATCCTGTACTGAAAGAAAATGTGGATAAGGGAGAGATAGGTGATTCCGTTATATACAGGGTAAAGACAAAATTTGTCAAGACAGCTGATTATACTGAGGATCCAAAAGAAGTAAAAGAATTCGTGTAAAAGCAATTGAATTTAAAAGTAGGGGGATTGATATAAGATGAATATAAAAAATGCGGCCGTGCTGGGGACCGGCACTATGGGTCACGGTATAGCGCTGCTTTCTGCAAAGGCCGGGCTGAATGTTACCATGTATGGGAGAACCGATGCAAGCCTCGAGAGGGGATTTAACAGGATAAAATCCAGCTTGAAACTTTTGGAGGATACAGGAGAGTTGTCAGACAGTGAATGCAAATATATACTAAATAGGGTAAAGGGAGTAAAAACTCTCGGGGAAGCTGCGGAAAATGCTGATATTGTAGTGGAGTGCGTAGCTGAGAATCTGAAACTGAAGCAGAATATATTTAAACAGCTGGATGATATTTGTGAAAAAAAAGTTATTCTGGCATCTAATACATCCGGACTCAGTCCCACGGATATAGCAAAATATACAAAACGTCCCGAGAGAGTGGTAGTTGCACATTTCTGGAATCCTCCGCAGCTTTATTCCACTGGTGGAGGTTGTTCCCGGCAGTAAAACTTCCTCCGATGTCATGGATGAAACCATGAAATGGGTGGAATTCATAGACAAAAAAGGAGTGCGTATGGAAAAGGAATGTCCGGGGTTTATAGGAAACCGGCTTCAGCTGGCACTTCTCAGGGAAGCACTGTATATAGTCGAACAGGGATGGGCCAAACCTGAAGAAGTTGATAAAGCCATGGAATATGGACATGGAAGGCGGCTGCCTGTTACAGGTCCGCTGTGCAGTGCGGATTTGGGAGGACTTGACATATTCAATAATATATCTTCCTATTTGTTTAAAGATCTGTGTGATTATAAGGAACCTTCCAAACTTATGCAGAGCAAAGTTGATTCCGGTGATCTGGGAAGCAAGAGCGGGAAAGGATTTTACAACTGGACTCCTGAACTTTTAAAAAGGAAACAAAGAGAACGCACAGAAGTCCTGCTGGATTTTCTCAAGAGAGATTCAGAAAAAAATAAGTAACATCTCAAAATCTTGTAAAATAATCGTAAACTGTTTTAGAAATTTTTCCTATTGTATCCCGTGCTAAATTGTTGTTTGGAGCATTCCAGGTAAGGGCACAGAAAATATAATTGATGCCGGGAAGATATACTATTCCCGCATCATGACTTATCCCGTCGAGATCTCCTGTTTTATGTGCAATTATTGTACTGTCCGGTATGTAAAGCCTCATCACGCTGTTGTCCAATTGTGCGGTTAATATATTTTTCATCAGCATGCCGTAAGGACTGCCGGACTCTGCATCTTTATAAATCTGTTCAAAGAATTTCACCATGTCGGCAGCAGTGGTCTTGTTTTCCCTGCCTTCTTCTCTGGCCTTTGAGTCCATCATCTTTCTCTGGAGTACAGTATTTTTTAGCCCCAATTTTTTAATATAATCATTTACATCGTTCATACCTGCGATATCAATCAGCATGTTTGCGGCGGTGTTGTCGCTTTGTACGATCATGAGGGTGATTATATCTTTCAGGGTATAACTGTTTCCACTTTCCATAAGGGTGAGTATACTGAAAGGTACCTTGACTTCATCTGTAACCGTTATCCTCTGCTTGAGAGAAAGACTGCCCTCTTTGACCAATTCGATTATTTTCATCATTACAGGTATTTTTATAAGGCTTGCCGAAGGTACTACCGTGTTTTCATTGTAGGAAATTTTTTCGCCTGTTTTGAGATTTTTCACTTCAAAGGCACAATTTAGCCTTTTTAAGTCTGCTGATTTTATAATCTTTTCAAAAAGCATGTTTTAACCCTCCCCATTTTAATAATGTATTGATTTTATGCCGAGACCTGGGCTGTCCGGAAGGCTTATTTTACTTTCATTGAAAACAGCTCCACCTTCTATGGGATCTTCCCTGCACAGCACAGGCCCATCCAGATCTACCTTGGTTATTACACTCTTTGCACATGCGAGGTGTACTGCAGCCGTCACACTTACTTTTGCTTCCAGCATGCAGCCTACCATACATTCAATTCCGTATATTTCTGCCAGTGAGCATATTTTCAGTGCGTTGTGCAGTCCGCCTGTTTTCATGAGTTTTATATTTATTAGATCTGCTGCCCTGCTCTGCAAAATCTTTAAAGCGTCTCCCGGAGAGAATACACTTTCATCTGCCAAAACCGGTATCGATACATTATCTGTAACGAATTTCAGGCCCTCTATATCACAAGCTGTCACAGGCTGCTCCACGAGTTCAATTTTTAAATTTTCATCTTCCATCTTTTTAAGTACACGTACAGCTTCCTTGGGTTTCCATCCCTGATTGGCATCTATTCTGAGGTCTACATCATATCCAACAGCTTGTCTTATAGCTTTTATTCTTTCAAGATCCTTTTTGGAATCCACACCTACTTTTATCTTTAACGTTTTATATCCTTTTTTTATGGCTTTTATGCTGTCCTTTACCATTTCCTCAGGTTCGTTTACACTTATGGTTATATCTGTAGTTATTTCTTTTCTAAATCCTCCCAGAAGTTTGTACAGAGGAGCCTTATACAACTGGCCGTACAGGTCATGAAGTGCTATATCCACTGCGGCTTTTGCACTTGTATTTTTTACAATGCAGCCGTTTAACTTTTTTATTATGGATTCGAAATTTTCTATATCCATGCCTGTTATTGATTTTTTTATATGATCCTCTATGGCTCCTTTTATTGCTCCAGTCGTATCTCCCGTTATGGCACCGGTAGGGGGAGCTTCTCCAAAACCAACATTACCTGTGTCCGTATATATCTCCACTATGATATCTTCTACGCTTTTCACCGTGCGGAGTGCGGTTTTAAAGGGTGTATTCAGCGGGACGGATATCTGTTTTATTTTTATATCCTTTATTTTCATTATTATCGACCTACCTTCCCTGATATTGTCAATTGACAAATCTATAATATATTAAATACTGCAGTAAGTCAATCAACTCTTTGCAATTGACACATATTTGGGATTGTGCTAAAATCGAATCCACACTGAATGAATAGAAGAAGGTGATTTTAGTGAATAATAAAATGCCTCTGGCACAATCAGTTGCAAAAGACATTGCAGATATGATAAAAAAGAAAAATATGAAAGCAGGTGACAAATTACCAAGTGAAAACGAACTGGTAAAATTGCTGAATGTCAGCAGGAGTACTTTAAGAGAAGCCTTGAAAATATTGACCTCCCGCAACATATTGTTTACAAGACAGGGATCTGGAATTTTTGTATCTGAGAATACCGGCATGGTAAAGGATCCATTTGGACTGGAGTTTTTGGGCAGTGAAAAATTAATTTTGGACATGTTTGATACACGTCTTATACTGGAACCGGAAATAGCAGCACTGGCGGCTGTAAATGCCAGCAAGGGGGATATTGAAAAAATTATGGTGCAGTGTGATGAAGTTGAGAGGGCAATTAGCGAAAATATTCCCTATGCAGATAAAGACGCCATGTTTCATAATCTTATTGGCAAGGCCAGCGGTAATACGGTAATAAATCACATTATTCCAATTCTCCACAATTCAATTCAAAATAGTATAGATTATACAAATAATGCATTGATTAGAAATACTGTTTATTACCACAGAAGAATTGCAGAGGCAATTGGGGACAGAGATTCTCTTGGCGCAAAATATTCTATGATATGTCATATAAATGCCAATCGCCAGTATGTGATTGATAAAATCCGCGGTAAAGGAAATTCCGCGAAGAAATAGTGAGCTGTCTGAACAAAATGGCAGTTCACTATTTTTATTTAAGCCAATAATTCATCATACAAATTATTGACTTTATACTTTAAAAATGATATTATGTAGCTATAAAATAATAATTTGTATGATCAATAGGAGGAATACATGAATAGCTTAGCCGATAAGATAAGAAAAATTGGTATTATTCCTGTAGTAAAAATTAATGATGCAAAAAATTCGATTCCACTGGTCAAAGCTTTAAAAGAAGGTGGATTGGATAGTGTAGAGATAACTTTTAGAAGTCCTGCTGCACAGAATGCCATTGAAAATGTTCACCGGGAGTTTCCGGAGTTTATTGTGGGAGCAGGGACAGTTATCACTGTCAGACAGGTAGAAGAAGCTGTTGAAGCTGGTGCTTCTTTTATTATAAGTCCGGGTTATATTGACGAGGTTGTGGATTATTGCTTGGGAAAAAATATTTTTGTCATTCCCGGCTGCTCTAGTGCCAGTGAAGTGGCAAAGGCCGTTAATAAAGGCCTAAAGATTGTTAAATTTTTTCCTGCCGAGGCAAGTGGCGGGATAAAAACTTTGAAGGCATTTTCAGGACCGTATCCGGATGTAAAATTTATTCCGACCGGCGGTATAAATGAAGAAAATTTGAGCCGGTATTTGAATTTGAAAAATGTTATAGCTTGCGGAGGAACGTGGATGGTAAAAGATTTCCTGGTTGAAGAAAAAAAATTTGATCAGATTGAGGAAACCACAAAAAGGGCTGTTGATAAAATGCTGGACTATAAAGTTGTCCATATTGGAATCAATGCAGTGGATTCTAAAGAGGCAAGAGATATCTGCTCATTGTTTGAAAATATGTTTCATTTTAAAAGCAGTGAAAATAATAACTCCATTTTTGCAGGAGCAGATGTTGAAGTGATGAAAAAACCATTCTACGGTAAAAAAGGACATATCGCTGTAGCCGTAAATGATGTGGAAAAAGCTGTGTATCAACTTGAAAAGATCAATGTGAAATTTATAGAAGATAGTATTAAATACAATGAATTTAAAGAACCTGCAGTTGTTTATTTAAAAGATGAAATCGGTGGATTTGCAGTTCATTTGGTGAAGAGAGGGTAAGATTTATTATGGCAAAGGTTGTAACAATGGGGGAGATATTACTGAGACTATCTCCCTATGGATATAAGAGGTTTATTCAGGCAGAAGGTTTTGATGCTGTTTACGGCGGGAGTGAAGCTAATGTTGCAGTATCTCTGGCAAACTATGGAGATAAGGTATCCTATATAACAAAATTAGTGGACAACCCATTGGGAGATGCGGCAGTTGCAGCTTTGAAAAAAAACAATATAGATTGTTCGCATATAGTAAGAGGCGGCAGAAGACTTGGAATTTATTTTCTGGAAAATGGATGTTCTCTCAGAGGATCAAATGTTGTCTATGATCGTGAAGGATCTTCCATGGCGGAAGCGGCAGAGGAAGAATTCAAATGGGATGAAATTTTTAAGGGGGCGGATCTGTTTCATACTTCAGGTATTACTCCAGTATTAAGTAAAAACTGTGCCAAAATTACAGAAAGAGCACTTAAAGAGGCTAAAAAAAGAAATATTTTAACATCTTTTGATTTAAATTACCGGGCAAAGTTGTGGCAGGACAAGGTAAGTGAAAAGCAGAAAATCATGAACAATTTGATGAAATATGTGGATATTTGCCTGGGAAATGCCAGAGATGCAGCGCTGGTCTTAGGTTACAGCGATGGCTCTACTGATTTTATAACTGGAGATTATTCAATATGTGTAAATAGAGAAAATATGACTAAAGTTATTGAAAAATATAAATTCAAGTATTTGTTTAGCTCACTTCGTGAAAATATTTCTGCTTCAGATAACAAATATAGTGCCTTGGTTGCCTCCGAGAATGGTATTTATACTGGAAAGAGCTATTGTATTCATATTGTTGACAGAGTTGGAACAGGGGATGCGCTTTGTGCGGGATTCCTCCATGGAATTTTAAAAAATGGAGATCCCAGAGAGGCACTTGAGTTTGGAATCGCTTCCGGAGCTTTGAAACATACCATTCAAGGGGATTTGAATCACGTATCAGAAGAGGAAGTTGAAAAGATTTTTCATGGGGCAGGCACTGGAAAAGTTGTAAGGTAAGAAAATAAACTTTATTTTAGGTTAGAAAGGTGGAATATTATGAAAAAATTTTTAGATGAAAATTTTGATCTCTCAAATGGGACTGCTGTAAAACTTTATCACGACTATGCTGAAAAAATGCCTATCTATGATTTCCATTGCCATCTTGATCCGAGGGAAATTTATGAAGATAAAAATTACAGTAATATAACTGAAATTTGGCTTTACGGTGATCATTATAAATGGAGAGCCATGAGAGGCAATGGAGTGGATGAAAAATATATTACAGGAAATGCCAGCGATTATGAGAAGTTTCTTGCCTGGTCAAGGACAGTTCCCAAACTTATAGGCAATCCCCTCTATGTCTGGACACATTTGGAGCTGCAAAGGTATTTTAATATTCATGAAACTTTAGATGAAAACACTGCGGAAAATATCTGGAATGAAGCAAATTCTATTATCAAAAATTTGGGATTTTCAGCGAGAAGTCTTATGAAAAAATCCAATGTGAAAGTTGTCTGCACGACGGATGATCCGGCAGATACACTTGAGTATCACAGGAAAATCAAAAATGAAGGCTTTGATGTAAAGATCGTACCCGGATTTAGGCCCGATAAGGCACTTGAAATAAGAAATGGTGATTTCGTTGACTGGATAGGAAAACTTGAAAAAGCAAGTAATATAAATATACAAAACTATGATGATTTTTTACAGGCGTTGAATTCCAGAATAGAATTTTTTAATGAATCCGGATGTAAGATTTCAGATCATTCACTTACTTACGTTCCATATATGGAAACATCTAAAAAGGAAGTATCTGAAATATTTGGAAAACGTTTGAATTTTAAAAAATTAAATAGAGCCGAGGAAGAAAAATATAAAACATATACCCTGCGTTCACTGGGAGAGATGTATTTCAAATTTAATTGGTCAATGCAGTTCCATATAGGTGCAATGAGAAATAATAATACAAATAAATTTAATGAATTAGGACCCAATACAGGTTTTGATTCCATGAATGATTGCAGGATTGCCGAAAAATTAGCTGGGCTGCTGGATTCTTTAGAAAGGGACAATGTGCTTCCCAAAACGGTTCTGTATACCTTAAATCCAAGTTATAACTACGTTATATCAAGTATGCTTGGTAATTTTCAAGGCTTAATACCTGGAAAAATACAATTTGGACCTGCATGGTGGTTTAATGATAATAAAGATGGCATGGAAGAACAGATGAAGGCACTTTCCAATTGCGGGTTACTTACTAGGTTTATAGGAATGGCAACGGATTCCAGAAGTTTTCTTTCTTATGCAAGGCACGAATATTTTAGAAGAATAGTTTGTAATTTAATAGGCAAATGGGTTGAAAATGGCGAGGTACCATGTGATATGAATTATTTAGGCAGGGTGGTTCAAGATATAAGTTTTAATAATGCCAGAAATTATTTTGAGATTTAGGAGAGTGTATTTTTAAATTATCTGTAATTATTATATAAAAAGAAATTATAAGGAGGCAGGAGGTAACAAATGCTAATCTTAGATAAAGAAAACATAAAAAAGAAGTCTGAATGGGAAAGCGCCAAGATCAAACTTCCTCAGTTTGATTATCAAAAAATGTGCGAAAACACCATGGAGAATCCAGTGTGGGTACATTTTGGTTCAGGAAATATATTCAGGGGATTTATAGCAGCACTTCAGCAGAAACTTCTTGATGAAGGTGGGGAAAAATCAGGAATAACTGCAGTTGAGACATATGATTATGAAATCATAGATGAAATCTATAAGCCTCATGACAATTTGAGTATTCAAGTCATCATGAATCCGGATGGAAGTCTCGATAATACTGTAATTGCAAGTGTGGGAGAGAGTGTAATCGGAGACAGCGGCAAAGAGGAAAACTGGGGAAGGTTAAATCAGATATTTTCAGAGCCTTCACTTCAGATGGCCAGTTTTACAATAACTGAAAAGGGATACAACTTGAAGGGCCTGTCGGGGAATTTTGCAGATGAAGTTCAAAAAGATATAAAAGGGGGTCCATCTGCACCAAATAATGTTATGTCAAAGGTTTCGTCACTGCTTTATACGAGATTCAAGGCGGGAAGTTTGCCAATTGCGATGGTGAGCATGGATAATTGTTCACACAATGGCGAGAAACTTTATAATGCAGTAAAAACAATTGCGTATAAATGGTTTGAAAATGGATCTGTTAAAAAAGAATTCTTGAACTATATAGACGACAGGAGCAAAGTTACATTTCCCTGGACTATGATAGATAAAATAACACCAAGACCGTCCAAATCAGTAGAAGAAAAGCTAGAGAAGCTTGGAATTAATGGAATGGAACCCATTATAACTGGGAAAAACACGTATATAGCACCTTTTGTAAATACAGAGGGACCGCAGTATCTTGTCATAGAAGATGATTTTCCAAATGGAAGGCCCAGGCTTGAAAAGTCAGGGGTGTATTTTACAGACAGGGAAACTGTGGAAAAAGTTGAGAGAATGAAGGTATGTACGTGTCTTAATCCACTGCATACATCAATGGCGGTATTTGGCTGTTTGCTTGGATATACTTTAATTGCAGATGAAATGAAGGATAGGGAAATAGTAAAACTTATAAATAAAGTTGGATATAAAGAGGGACTTCCAGTTGTGTCAGATCCCGAAATAATAAAACCGCAGGATTTTATAAAGGAAGTTATGGAAACAAGACTTCCAAATCCATATATACCTGATACACCACAGAGAATAGCGACAGATACATCCCAAAAAGTTGGAATAAGATTTGGAGAAACAATTAAAGCATATGCTGAAAACAGTAATCTCGATGTGAAATCTCTGAAATATATACCGCTTGTCATTGCAGGTTGGTGCAGGTATTTACTTGGAATAAATGACAAGGGAGAGAAATTTGAAGTGAGTTCTGATCCTCTTATTGGAATGCTGCAGGGATATTTGAGAGATGTTGAATTGGGAGGAAAGTACAAGAAGGGTACTCTGAAGCCGATACTTTCAAATAAAGATATATTTGGAATTGACTTGTGCAAACTCGGTCTTGGAGAAAAAATCGAGAAATACTTTGAAGAAATGATTGAAGGAAAAGATGCAGTTAGGAATACACTTAAAAAATATCTTGAATGACTGTTTAAATTAATTCATTTTGAAAGGAATGTTTTTTATGAATATGATATTTAGGTGGTTTGGTGAAAATGATGACAGTGTTACGCTGGATCAGATACGTCAAATACCCGGAGTTAGGGGGATCGCGGGATTTTTGCCTGATATTCCGGCAGGAGAAGTATGGCCCATGGAGAGGATACTTGAGTACAAAAACAATATAGAAAGCCATGGGCTGCAGCTTGAGGTTATTGAAAGCGTCAATGTGCATGAGGATATCAAACTTGGGCTGCCATCGAGAGATAAATATATAGAGAACTATAAGGAGACGATAAAGAATTTAGGGAAGTCCGGAGTAAGGGTAATATGTTATAATTTTATGCCTGTGTTTGACTGGCTCAGGACAGATCTTGCGTACAAGCTTCCTGATGGTTCTGAAGTCATGTATTATGACGATGACAAATTAAAAGGGATGGATCCCGTAAAACTTGTGGAGAATACTGAAAAAAATTCAAATGGATTTTTGCTGCCGGGATGGGAACCTGACAGACTTAAAGAATTAAAGAATGTTTTAAAGTTGTATGATGGAATGGATGAAGAAAAATTATTCAAAAATTATAAATATTTTCTTGAAGCTATAATACCTACATGTGAAAAATATGATGTAAAAATGGCCGTTCACCCTGATGATCCTGCATGGAATGTATTTGGACTTCCAAGAATAGTACATTCAAAGGAAAATCTGGACAGAATAATAGGACTTGTGGACAGTCCGTACAACGGTATTACCCTTTGCAGCGGATCGCTGGGATCCAGTACTAAAAACAATATACCTGAACTTATAAGATATTTTGGTGCTAAAAAAAGAATACATTTTGCACATGTAAGAAATATAAAAATATTATCAGAGAAGCATTTTCATGAAGTTTCTCATCTTTCCAGTGATGGAAGTTTTGACATGTTTGAAATAATGAAGGCGTTTTATGATGTGGGATTTGATGGATATATAAGACCTGACCATGGAAGAATGATCTGGGGTGAAAAAGCAAGACCCGGATATGGTCTGTATGACAGAGCTCTCGGAGCAGCATATTTAAATGGACTCTGGGAAGCTATTACAAAGATGAACAATAGAAATCGATAAAAAATAGACATTTTTTATACATAGTTGATCATATTGAATAGTGGAAATTTTATATGATCAATTATGTGAAAATGTCTAATAAGAAATTATCTACAACTTTAATTTAGCACAGATTAATTTGAATAGCAATGATTGAATAGTGAAAATTATTTTAAATTTAAAAATAAATAAAAAGCTTATAAATTGGGAAAAGAGGAATATCTATATGTCAAGAAAGGATAAAAAAGTTACTATACCTGTGGGAATCGGATATGGACTTACCGATATAATGGGTAGTAGTGCTTTTACCATTATCGGTACATTTTTATTGTTTTTTTATACAAATTTCGCAGGATTATCTCCCATGCAGGGAGCTTCTATTATAGCCATTGCACGTATTGTAGATGCGATTGCAAGTTTGGTTATGGGAGGTGTAACAGACACTTTCTATAAATATAAGTTGGGAAAGAAGTTTGGAAGACGCCGTTTTTTCCTGCTGATAGGCTCACCTTTAATGGCAGATTACATATTGTTATGGATAACGGGAATGAGTTATTGGTTTTATCTAATTACCTATTTATTGTTTGAAATTATTGCTTCTATGGTATTGATTCCATGGGAAACATTACCTTCTGAGATGACGAAAAATTATAATGATAGAACCAAGATATCTACGTCAAGGATGTTTATTTCTGCGACAGGTACATTTTTAGCCACATTTGTTCCGGGCCGATTAATTGAACATTTTGGACAAGATAATGCATATGCATATTTTATTAATGGATTGAATTTCGCTATCATATATGCAATTTGTATATTTATATCATATAAAGTAACGTGGGAAAGAGAAATAACGCCTGATATGAAAAAAGAGATGTTAAATGCTTCAAATGAACATAAAGGGTTTAAACATTCGATGAAAGCACTTGCTAAAATAGCTGGCGAGTATTTGTCTACTTTAAAAATAAAAGTTTTTAGAAAGCACTTGCTAATATATCTTTTATCATTTACTGCTAAAGATACATTCAATACAGTGTTCCTATATTTCTGTGTATACGATTTGAAGATTTCAGCTTCACTTGGCGCTAATTTACTGTCTCTTAGTATTGTAGGTATACCTATAACTATATTGGGTGGATTTTTAATGATAAAAATTGGACCTGCAAATTTATATAAAATATCGTATTCAACTATGATTGCGTGTTTATTTGGATTTTATGGAATGTATGCATATCAAGCAGGATCAAAAACTTCTATTTTATTTTTAATTGCTGCCGTCTATCAGATGGGAAGAGCTTTGCTTGAATTTACTCCCTGGAATGTATTCCCTTTTATACCGGATGTAGATGAAATAGTTACAAAGCAGAGACGAGAAGGGCTTTTTGCAGCAGTCATGACTTTTACAAGAAAAAGTACCGTAGGTATAGCCACATTTGCTGTAGGAACTATACTTCAATCTTCCGGATTCGTTAAGGGAAATGCGGTTCAGCCGCCGCAGGTAATGCATGCAATTGCATATATACTTGTTATTGGGTGTACTGCAATGCTTTTAATTTCCATAATAATAGCTTTTACATTCAAACTTAATAAACAAACGCATCTTGTATTATTAAAAGAAGTTGATCGTTTGAAGAACAATGGTTCAAAAATGGACGTTGATCCGGAAACAAGAAAAGTTGTCGAAAATCTTACTGGATATAAATATGAAAATGTCTGGAAATAATATAATAACATTTTAGCTTAAATTTGCCAGTGTTGGCATAGTCATAATTAAGTCATCCTTTACTGATGTTTTTAGATTTTTTAGTCAAAATAATATGGTAAAGCGGTGGCTTATTTTTAATATTGTCAATGTCTAGAAGCAGTATAAAAATAATAAAATATGTATTTAATTCTATATATTTTCATAGGAAAAATTGTATGGGTACATTTGAATTATATAGCCTGTATATTATAATGATCCTAAAAAATAAGTGAGGAGTTGTATATTTATGGCAAAGTATGAGTTGAATAAAAATTTGGCCCAGATGCTCAAAGGCGGAGTAATTATGGATGTGGTAAATGCTGAACAAGCTGTGATTGCTGAAAAATCGGGAGCATGTGCAGTTATGGCACTTGAAAAAGTACCTGCAGATATAAGGAAAGAGGGCGGGGTTGCAAGAATGTCCGATCCTAAAATGATAAAGAAAATAAAGGCATCCGTGTCTATTCCGGTTATGGCCAAGGTCAGAATAGGACATTTCGTCGAGGCTGAAATACTGCAGGTTATAGGAATTGATTTTATAGATGAAAGTGAAGTCCTGACTCCTGCAGACAATAAATATCATATAGACAAAAAGAGATTTGACGTTCCTTTTGTATGTGGTGCAAGAAATTTGGGGGAAGCTTTGAGAAGGATTGGTGAAGGTGCAGCCATGATAAGAACTAAGGGGGAAGCGGGCACTGGAGATGTAGTTCAAGCTGTTACCCATATGAGAAGCATAATGGATGATATAGGAAAAGTTAAAAGTTCATCAAGGGAGGAATTGATGACTCTGGCCAAGGAATTTGGGGCACCTTTTGATTTGGTGAAATTTGTCCATGAAAATGGGAAGCTCCCTGTAGTTAATTTTGCTGCAGGTGGAATAGCTACACCTGCTGATGCAGCACTTATGATGAAGCTGGGAGCTGAGGGAGTCTTTGTGGGCTCGGGAATATTCAAATCCGAAAACCCGGAAAAGAGAGCCAAGGCAATAGTTATGGCAACTACAAATTATGACGATCCCAAATGCATTGCCGAAGTGTCGGAGGATCTTGGAGAACCTATGGTAGGTATAAACTGCAGTGAGCTGAATGAAAAATTTGAAGAAAGAGGCTGGTAAAATGAAAATAGGAGTACTTGCACTTCAAGGTGGAGTAGCAGAGCATATTCATCATTTAAAAGCTCTCCACTGTGAAACAGTCGAGGTAAAAAGGCCCGAAGAACTGGATGATCTTCAGGGGATCATCCTTCCGGGGGGAGAAAGTACAACCATTGGTAAATTATTGAGGAAAACGAGTATTTTTTACAAACTCAAGGAAAAAATAACAAACGGCCTCCCTGTGTGGGGAACCTGTGCAGGTATGATACTCCTTGCAAAAAATATTGAAAATGATGAAAAAGCCCATATGCAGATGATGGATATAACTGTAAAAAGAAATGCCTATGGAAGCCAGATTAACAGCTTCTTGACCTATAAAAAGATAGATGGAATTTGCAGTGAAAAAATACCTTTGGTTTTTATCAGGGCTCCCTATATAACTGAAATAGGCAGTGATGTAAATGTGTTGTGCAGGGTTGACGACAACATTGTAGCTGTAAGGCAGAAAAATATGCTGGCCACTTCATTTCACCCGGAGCTGACAGATAATTTTCAATTTCATAAATATTTTATTGGTATTTGTGAAAAATAAAATTGAAAATTATAGTAAAGTGTAAAATTACCATAAAATAATTTAAAATAAAATGTTTTGTATCTCTGACTATGTTTGTTTTGTTGGAGATATTTTTATGCTACTCTATTATTCAAATAAATTCTGTATTCTAATAATATCATACAGTTTAGTCATTTCTGACTATATATATTCCAAATTTTATTTTTCCACATATATTTTTAATTACTGGATTAGAGCTATATCTTTTTTATGAAATGTTTATTTGTTATCTTGACATGATAAAAAAATATGATATTATTAATTATAAGGTTTGTATAAACAAATATATTTTGTATATACGAAACAAGCAATTGCTTATAATTAAAAAATGAGTTTCAATTTGATCTGATTTTTATTAAAGGAGAGATAACACGTGAAAAAAGCTAAATTTATAACTCCTGTAATTACTGCATTTGATGCTGAGGGAAATTTAGATGTCCAGGCAAATAAAAATGTTTATGACTATCTTATTGACTCAGGTATAGATGGTTTAGTTGTTATGGGCAGTACAGGTGAATTCTATGCAATGTCTATTGAACAGAGGAAAGAATTGATTGATCTTGTTGTTCCCTATGTAAATAAGAGAACAAAGACTATTATTGGTACAGGCTGTATGACAATAGAAGATACAATTGAACTTTCCAATTATGCTATTGGTGTTGGAGCAGATGCTGTTATTGTTGTTAGTCCGTATTATTTTGGCTTAACGGATGCAAATTTGGATTTTTACTATGGAGAAATCGCAAAGGCTGTAAAGGGTAATATTTATTTATATAATTTTCCTGACAGAACAGGATATGATCTATCACCAGAATTTACACTTAATTTGTTGAGAAAACATAGCAATATTGTTGGATATAAAGATACGGTATCAGAAATGGGACATACTAGAAAGCTGATCAAAACCGTACAGAATGAATTTCCTGGATTTGAGGTATTTTCAGGATTTGATGAAAATTTTGTCCATAATATTCTTGTAGGTGGAAGCGGTTGCATTAGTGCACTTTCAAATCTTTATCCAGAGATTTTTGTAAATTGGGTGAAATCGGTTAATAATAAAAATATCGCTAAAATAGCTGAAATTCAAAATTGTGTTGATAAAATGTCAGAATTATATGAGATAAGCCAGTGTTTTATTCCTATTCTAAAGAAAGCAATGATGTTTAAAGGTTTAGATATTAAAGACTACTGTAAAACTCCTTTTCTTCAGGCAGATGAAAAGCAAACCAATGCAATTAAGGAACTGATGGAAGAGGTAGATCATATAATCTCATAAAAATTGCTACTTAGCCATATGTTTTGTTAATTAAGTTATCAAAATAATTTTAATTATAGAGAGGAAGGGTTAATTGTGTCATTAAAATCAATTTTTGGTGAAGAAAAAGCAGCTTTGTATAAAATTCACACTCATGCAGAAGGGCCTAAGGGTTCGCTTCCACTTACTCCGGAATTGTTGAAAAAATTACCTAGCGGTAATGTATTCGGAATGACTTTAAGTGCCGGTATGGGATGGGAGCCATCTAAACTCTTGGGTGGTGACGTGCTGATACTCAGCAATCAAGGTGGTGTTCGTGATAATGACGGTACTCCGATAGCTTTAGGATTACACACAGGTCACTTTGAATTGGGATTGCAGGTAAGAGCGGCATCTGAAGAGATCAAGAAACTTGGAGGCGTTCCTTATGCTGCATACGTAACAGATCCATGTGACGGACGCAGCCAGGGTACAACAGGAATGTTTGATTCTCTGCCTTATCGTAATGATGCGGCAATAGTACTGCGACGTTTAATTCGTTCACTGCCGACACGACGTGCAATAATTGGTGTAGCTTCATGTGATAAAGGACTGCCTTCCATGATGATGGCGCTGGTGTCTATGCATGATTTGCCAGCTATCATTGTTCCTGGTGGTGCAACACTTCAACCTATAAAAGGGGAAGATGCAGGAACTATTCAAACTATTGGAGTTAGATTTGCCAACAATGAGCTTTCATTTGAGGATGCCTGCCGATTGGGATGCAAAGCTTGTGCTTCTGCAGGCGGTGGATGCCAGTTCTTGGGAACAGCTGGTACTTCACAGGTTATTGCCGAAGCATTGGGAATAGCGTTGACTCACTCTGCTTTATCACCTTCAGGTCAGCCGATATGGGAAGAAATTGCTAAGCAGTCAGCTAGGGCAGTTTTGGATATGGCTGATAATGGAATAACTACCAGGGATATTGTTACAGATAAAGCTATTGAAAATGCCATGGTGGTTCATGCTGCTTTTGGTGGATCGACGAACTTGCTCCTTCATCTGCCTGCAATTGCACATGCTGCCGGTTGTAAAATTCCAACTGTAAAAGACTGGGCAAGGGTTAATAGGGAAGTTCCCCGTTTAGTAAGTGTTCTTCCTATGGGACCGGTTAATTACCCAACAGTTTGCGCATTTTTAGCAGGAGGAGTTCCTGAAGTTATGCTTCATTTAAGAAAACTTGGACTTTTGCATGAAGACGTTCTTACCGTTACAGGGGAAACACTTGGAGCTAATCTTGATTGGTGGGAAAAATCTGAAAGACGTGTACAGTGTAGAAAACGTTTGGTTGAAGTAGATGGATTTGATCCTGATGAAATTATAATGAGCCCAAGCAGGGCAAAAGAAAGGGGATTGACATCAACAGTAACTTTTCCTATGGGAAATATTGCTCCTCAAGGTTCGGTGGTAAAATCAACAGCTATTGATCCATCTGTTATAGATGATGATGGAGTATTTAGACACACTGGAAAAGCTAAGGTTTTCACCTCTGAAAAATCAGCTATTAAAGCGCTTAAAGATGTTGGAAAGATCAAGGCTGGAGATATAATGGTTGTCATGGGTGGAGGTCCGATGGGAACAGGTATGGAGGAGACATATCAGTTGACATCTGCTTTAAAACATCTGTCTTTTGGTAAACATGTTTCCTTGATCACAGATGCACGTTTTTCCGGTGTTTCTACAGGTGCTTGTTTTGGTCATGTAGGTCCTGAGGCATTGGCAGGAGGCCCTCTTGGGAAGCTTCGTGATGGAGATGTTATTGAAATTATAGTTGACACCAATAAGCTTGAGGGATCGATTAATTTTATTGGAACTGAGGATAAAAAACTTTCTTATGAAGAAGCAGCCAAAGTACTAGAAGCACGTGAACCTAATCCAGATCTTGAGCCTGATCCAGATCTTCCAGATGATACAAAACTATGGGCGGCACTTCAGTCTGTCAGCGGTGGAACCTGGAGTGGAAGCGTATATGATGTAGATAAAATTATTAAAGTTATTGAAGAAGGCAAAAAAGCGATGGATAAGCAATAATTATTTAAATTTTAAGGGGGAATGATTATGAATGACAATATAAATTCCTTAATTGTAGACAAAAAAGATAATGTGGCTGTGGCTATGGTGGAACTAAATACCGGGGATACAGCTGTGTACAAGATTGGTGATGAATTGAAAAAGGTTACTATCGTGGACAACGTACCTGTCTATCATAAATTTTCGGTGTCCAATATAAGTGAAGGAGATAAAATTTACAAATACGGGCAGGTAATAGGCAGGGCCGTAAAAGATATAAAAATAGGAGAGCATGTTCATCTGCACAATTTAATAAGCATAAGGGAAAATATATAACAAGATAGAGGGAAGGAGGATGATATTATGAAATTTATGGGATACAGAAGGCCCGATGGAAAGGTTGGAGTGAGAAATAAGGTTCTTGTGCTGCCTACCTGTGCATGCTCCAGTGAAACCTGCAGGATAGTGGCAGGGCAGGTAACAGGAGCTGTCAGCATAATCAATCAGAATGGATGTGGTCAGGCGAAGGGAGATCTTGATATTACTGTAAAGGTATTAGTTGGCCTGGCAGCAAATCCAAATGTATACGGTACAGTTCTCATAGGACTGGGATGTGAGAATGCCCAGCCTGATGAGGTTTCAAAGTTGATAAAAGCTGTTACAAACAAACCGTTGAAGAAACTGGTAATTCAGGAGGAGGGAGGTACAAGTGCTACTATAGCCAAGGGAATTGAATATGCAAGGGAGATGGCACAGGAGGCATCTGAACTTGAAAGGGAAGAAGCTGACATATCTGAACTCATAGTAGGTACGGAATGCGGAGGATCTGATCCAACTTCCGGGCTGGCAGCCAATCCGGTTCTTGGTGATATGAGTGACAGGCTGGTGGATCTGGGATCGACTTCAATATTGTGTGAGACAACTGAATTCATAGGCGCGGAGCATCTGCTCGCAGCCAGGGGAGCTACTCCTGAAATAAGCGATAGGATTATATCAATAGTCAAGAGATATGAAAAGCATTTAAAGACTGCAGGGGAAGACTTAAGGGAAGGAAACCCATCGCCTGGCAATAAGGCAGGGGGCATAAGCACCATTGAGGAAAAATCCCTGGGATGCATACACAAGGGAGGACACAGGCAAATAGTAGAAGTAGTTGATTATGCTTATTTTCCAAGTAAAAAGGGATTGGTCATAATGGATACACCGGGTTTTGATATAGCATCTGTGACAGGGCTTGCAGCAGGAGGATGCCAGATAATAGTGTTTACTACGGGAAGGGGAACTCCTACGGGCAATATAATATCGCCGGTGCTGAAAGTGACGGGCAACAAATATACCTTTGAAAAGATGAAGGGAAATATAGATTTTGATGCAAGTGGAATTCTATCGGGAAAAGATACGGTAGAACAGCTGGGCGAGAAACTGCTGAATGAAGTCATCCATGTGGCAGATGGAAAAGTTACAAAGGCAGAAGCATTGGGCTTCAATGATACTGCAATATGCAGAGTGTGCAACTATGTGTAGGTTATTTGTTTGAATGAGAATTATTTATAATATTAAGGAGGAATTTAAATGCAAAAAAGTATAGAAAAAATACCTAGCGGGCGTTGGCTTCATATAATTCCACCTGCAATATTGGTCTATATAGTAGCATTTATGGATCGTACAAATATAGGTTTTGCAATGGCGGGAGGAATGAGCAAAGAACTGGCTATGACAGCTAGTATCACAGGACTTGCTGCAGGAATATTCTTTGTAGGGTATATGTTTCTTCAAGTGCCTGGTGGTCAAATAGCTGAAAAAGGAAGTGCTAAAAAATTTATAGCTTGTTCCATTTTAGCTTGGGGTGGACTCGCAATTATATCAGGATTTGTTAGAAATGTACCTCAGCTGCTTATAATTCGTTTTCTGTTGGGAGTTGCTGAAGGTGGTGTTTGGCCAGCAGTACTTACTATTATAAGTCACTGGTTTCCTAATGAAGAAAGAGGTAGAGCAAATGCATATTTTATAATGAATGTGCCGATAGCTTCTATAATAACCGGTCCACTTTCAGGATGGATTATAACTGTATATAATTGGCGTGCTGTTTTTATAATAGAAGGTATAATATCACTTGCACTAATATTAGTCTGGCTTCCACTTATAAGTGATAGACCTGAAGATGCCAAGTGGATATCTGAAGAGGAAAAAGAGTATATTATACAAAAAATAAAAGATGAGCAGAAAAACATAAAAAATCTGGAAGGAAATTTTACATCTTTTAAAGATATATTTTCTAATATAAATATGTGGAAATTAATTGTAATATATTTTTGTTACCAAACTGGAATATATGGCTTTTCGCTTTGGCTTCCGACATTAATAAAAGGACTTACTAAATCAGGAATGAATGGTGTAGGATGGTTATCTACATTACCTTATATAGGTACTATAGTTGGATTATATGTATTTTCTCATTTATCTGATAAAAATGGAAATAGAAAGTTATATACTGCATTGCCTTTGATTGGATTTTCTATATGCTTGTTGCTGTCAGTTCAAACTAAATCTAATATATGGCTGTCGTTTGCATTTTTAATTGGATGCGGTGTATTTCTTCAAGCGGCTTCAAGTGTATTCTGGACAATACCACCAATATTGTTTAATGCTGAAATGGCAGGTGGTGCTAGGGGAATTATAAATGCACTTGGAAATCTGGGAGGTTTCTTAGGACCATATATAGTTGGATGGCTGACTATGAAATATAGCTCTGGTATAGGAATTTATAGCTTAGTAATAATTTTAGCAATTGGATTTTTAGTAACGGTATCGTTACCAAAAGAAACATCTAGAAGTGAAGAATTATAAATAGATTATTTTGAGCATGTACGAAATATCAAATGAGTAGGAGATGCGAATATGGAGTCTTTGGATTTAACTAAATTTCCCAAAATAGAATTACCTAGGTTTTTGAAAATAAAGCAGAATTTTGAGAAAGATAAAGTTGAAAATATAGAATTCGAAGTGACAGATAAAGTAAAACAGAGTATAAAAAATATGGACTTGAAAGGCAAGAGGATTGCAGTTGGAGTTGGCAGCCGTGGAGTTGCAAATATAGCTAAAATAGCGAAAACAGTTGTGGATTGTCTAAAAGGAGCTGGGGCAGAGCCGTTTATCATACCTGCCATGGGAAGCCATGGCGGGGCCACACCTGAGGGACAGGCAGAAATTCTAGCCTCTTATGGTATTACAGAGAAAACAATGAAGGTTAAAATAGATGCGTCTGTAGATGTTAATCCGATTGGAGAGTATGAACCAGGGTTGACTGTTTATGTTGCCAAAAGCGCACTGGAAGCTGATGGAGTAGTTATAATTCCTAGAATAAAACCTCACACTTGTTTTAGAGGTAAAGTTGAAAGCGGTGCTTGTAAAATGTTAGTTATAGGGCTTGGCAAACAGCGGGGAGCGGATTCAGTTCACAGTAAGGGATTTGAAAGATTCCATGAGCTTATACCTGGAGTTGGGTGTATGATAGCTAAGAGGATCAAACTGCTTTTTGCTGTATCCACAGTCGAAAATGCCTATGATGATACCTATAAGATAACTATACTTACAAAAAATGAGATACTTGGATTGAAAAAGGAAGAAGCTCTTCTTGAAGAGAGCAGAAAAAAGATGGCTCAGATACTCATACCAAAATTTGATGTACTTATAATAGGGGAAATAGGCAAGAATATAAGCGGAGATGGACAGGATCCAAACGTGACAGGACTGTATTTTACCAAATGTGCCAGCGGAGGACCTGAATTTAAGAAATGTGTAATATTGAATGTGACAGATGAGTCTCATGGAAATGCAAATGGAGTGGGAATGGCTGATGTTACAACCAGAAAGCTATTTGATAAAATAGATTTTATTTCGATGTATACAAATTGTTTTACAAGTACTGAAATAGAACCTGCCAAAATACCCATGGTTGCCAGAAATACGGAGGATGCTGTGAAAATAGCAGTCAAATTATGTAATGGTATAAAAAGTAAGCAGCATAAGATAGTCTGGATTAAAAACACTATGGAGCTGGGGAAAATGTGGGTAAGTGAGCCTTTGTTAGATGAAGTCGAAAGAAATCCCAAACTGGAAATTTTAACTGGGCCTCAAGAAATTGAATTTGAAAATGGCGAGCCTGTAGATATTTGGTAATAGAGTGAATTGTTTAACCACCAATGAGTTTTTAAGACGAAGTTGGTGGTTCTATTTTTATAAAAATAACTTTTTTAAAATATAATTATTTTCGAAACTTGGGAAGTGTTAGGGATGCCTTATAAAAATATCTTAATGTAACATTACTGTAGAATAATTTAAAACAAAAAAGAAATTTTCCTTGATGATGTATTAATAAAGCAAAAAAGGTACTAAAAAGAGTAGATCATTGAATATTGTTGGTAAAATATATATAATTAATTTTATGTATAGTAATATAATAAATTTTTATGAGGATTGGAATGGTGGGTATAAAATATGACACATAAACCAACAGAAAGAGTTTTAGATGTATTGAATATTTTGTCAATAAGTCCCAAGGGGCTAACTTTAACGGAGATTTCTGAAGAAATTAATGTACCTAAAAGTACTCTTTATCCTATTATGCAAACGATGTTGAATCGTAATTTTGTTTCTCTTGAAAAAAGTTCCTTGAGATATTCAATTGGAATTTCTGCTTTTTGTATTGGTACATCTCTTTATTCACGAAATAAATATTTGATGGATTTTATACAGAAAATAATGAAAAATATTGTAGCTAATATTGATGAAACTTGTCAAATGGGAGTTCTTGATGGAAATAATGTATTATATGTATTAAAAGAAGATCCTGTAAAAGATATGGATATTCGTCTTATTTCTCATGTCGGGAAACGAATACCTGCATACTGTACGGCTTTAGGTAAAGCTCTATTAAGTAAATATAGGATTGAAGAAATAAAATCACTTTATCCTAAGGGTCTAAAAGTTATTACAAAAAATACCATAACCGATTTTAATGTTTTGGAGGATCAGTTAAAGAAGATTAGAGAAACTAATGTTGCAACAGAAGTTGAAGAAGTGACAAAATTTTTAAAATGCTATGCTGTTCCCTTAACTTTAAAAGGTAAAATTGTAGCGGCTATTAGTATAAGTATTCCTACTTTTCGAGCTACTGAAGATAAAGACAAACAAGCGATTGAATTACTATTAAAGGCAAAAGAAAAAATTGATTCTATTAATTTATAATTTATTGGATTAAATTTAACTATTTCCTTATAAAGTATGGCATTTTTAAATATAAATAATACAATATAAATATTTTATTGGTATTTGTGAAAAATAAAATTGAAAATTATAGTCAGGTACTTGACAAGATATTTTCGAATTGCTATACTATAGTCAAGTACTTGACAAGAATACCTAGGTAATTCAAACTACAAAAGGGAGGTATTTCACGTGAGTGGAATTAGAGAAGAAATTTTGGATCAGTTCGTGCACTTGCATACATTGCTGCACAGGTGTCAAATAAAGAATTTCAGGAATTTTGGACCAGGGGGAAACCCGCATAGAGGTCAGGGACGTGTACTTTCTATTTTGAAGATGAAACCTGAAATGAGCCAGAAAGAATTGACTTATCTGCTTGACATGAGCAGGCAGGCTTTGGCGGAACTTCTGAACAAGTTAGAAAAAAAGGGATATATCAAACGTGAAACGTCAGAGCAGGATCACCGCAGTTTAAATATAAAGCTGACTGAAAAGGGTGCTGCAGCTTCTGCTGATAATACTGATGATGCACCGTCTGAGCTGGAGAAGATATTTGATTGCTTAAATGATGAAGAACTGACCAACCTCAATGAATATTTGAAGCGTATCATAAAGCAGCTTGAAGAGCAGTCTGGAGACGAGAATGAGGATTTGCGCAAACAGGTATTTGAACATTTTATGAAACATAGCCGCTGCCATCACTTTAGAGGACATGGGGATGGCTCCTTCGAAGGCAGATTCCATCATGAATGGGATAGCTGGCATGACAATTACGTTGAAAAAAAGGAATAATGGACTGTAAAAGTAAAAAGCAGCAATCCAGATATTTGGATACTGCTTTTTTATTTTACGGCATGTTTTGATCTCTGCAAATAAATTTTCTCAGCTCAGAAATTTTTTGATCTCATCAAATGCAAGAGTAATTTTGTCAGCCTGACAATGCTGTTCTCCGCCGGTTTCCCTGGTAAAAACCTTTGTTGTAATGGAAGCCGCATTGCAGAGTTCCCTCTGGATTTGAGGGAGTCTTGAGATTGGTACATACTGGTCATCTTCACCGGCCAGTAAGAGGACATCCTGGTTGATAAATTGTCCTATTCCCTTCATGCTGTGGCGTTTGAAATTTTTACATAGATCAAAAGGTGTGGTTTCACCGGTAATTTCGTAACCCTTATTTATTTTCCATGTCAAATCAATATTGCCCTGCATCATTTTATTTATGAAATTGTTGAATTCAGCTGATTTGCCGGCTTCAAACAATTTAACGAACTTATTCCATATTTCCTTGGACATTCGATTCATCAATGGATCTAGTCCGGAATAAAAGATATCGAATGCTATTACTTTATCTATGCGCTTTTCGAAAGCTGCCGCACGCATGACAAAATAACCTCCCCAGGATATGCCGATTGCACTGACACGTTTCAAATTGAAATAATCAATTACTGCCGAGACCGGTTTTTCCCAGTTCGGAATGAACTTCAGACCGTTTTTTAAAGCTGTACCCTGGCCAGGGCCGTCAAAAACAATTATATTATAGTCTGTATTTTTTAGAAATATAGTTTCTTTGATGACTTCTTCCATATAGGAATCATAGCCTCCAAAAACAATCAGCGTTTTATGTGCATTTGGGTTGAACAGTTCTACAGCTGGAAGGAAGGAGTTTTCATAGGGAATTTTGTATCTTTTGTAGTTAAAATCATCATAGTATTTGTAAAAATTTCTTCGGTACCCTTCATACATTTTCTGTTTATTGGGATCTTCGGACCGCAGATAAAATTCAGCTGCCTTGTAATAGTTTGAAGCTATTCCGTAGAAACCTTCATTTTCCCGTTTCACAGCAAGATGTGACCAGCTTTTATACCAGCTTTCAAAATCTTTTAATTCAGGTACTATTTGTTTTAAATCTTCTTTTACCCTTGGATCATTTTCATAATCATAAGTAAAACGGGTTATCTGCAGATCAAATTGTTCGTTGCCTGTATATTTTTTGAACATAAAAATACCTCCGGTTTAATTGATTTATTTGACCTATCGGCCATCAACTAGAGTATATTGTTATTTTAGGGGACAAACAATTGTTAAAATGATATAATATGTTCGTAATCGAATAAAATATATAAAAATGTATTAAATTGTACAAGAGGTGTGAAATTGATTGGCGGAAGATGTGCGTATTTTTAAAACAAAGCGGACTATTGAGGCAGCTTTTATCAAATTGCTGCAAAAAAAAGATTTTGACAGCATTACAATTAAAAATATATGTGAGACTTCATTGACAAGTCGTTCTACTTTTTACAGTCACTATGTGGATAAGTATGATCTTCTGGAAGGAATTGTAAGATATTATGCCGGCATTGTGGGAAAGAAAGCAGAAATGCGTTTTTTACAGGCTGAAAGCAGCGGCGTGGGGAAAATCATAGGTGACGTTTCCCAAATATTTTCACATCATAAGGAGGAGATAAAAACATTGCTGAAAGTTCACGTTCCAAGGGGAGATCTAAGAGAGGAAATTGAAAAGATCCTTTTTTCACAATGCCGTTTATATTTGCAAGAACATAAAAAGATTACGGATGTTTCATTAGATCTATTGGCAAATCTTTATGTGGCAAATGTTTTTGTCATCATGACATGGACACTGGAAAAGGGTATAGATGAAAAAGCTATCAGATTTGCAGATAAAATGCAGCATTATTTTTTCGTGGAGCTGTCTTTATAAAGCCGGGAATATTCAATGGATTTTATATTTAATGGAGAATAAAGGGAGGCATTTTTATGGATTATAGAGTAGAAAAGGACACGATGGGGGAAGTGAAAGTTCCCTCTGATAAATTATGGGGTGCCCAGACGCAGAGAAGTTTTGAGAATTTTAAAATCGGTACTGAAAAGATGCCGATAGAAGTGATTAGGGCGTTCAGCATTTTAAAAAAAGGAGCGGCAAAGGCAAACAACAGGCTGGGCAAGCTTGACGATGAAAAGACGAAGGTAATTCGACAGGTATGTGATGAAATTTATGAAGGTAAGCTGGATGACAATTTTCCACTGGTAGTCTGGCAGACAGGCAGTGGAACACAGAGCAACATGAATGTGAATGAAGTCATTGCCAACAGGGCAAATCAGATATTGGGCAAAAAAGTAATTCACCCAAACGATGACGTAAATATGTCCCAAAGCTCGAATGATACTTTCCCGACGGCAATGCACATAGCTGCCGTAATGCAAATAGAAAACAAATTACTGCCTGCTATAGATACATTGAGAGGAACCATGGAACATCTTGAAATAGAGAACAGGGGAATTATCAAGACAGGGAGGACTCATTTGCAGGACGCCGTTCCCATAGCGTTTTCTCAGGAGATAAGCGGCTGGAAACAGATGCTCGTCAAGGGAGAAAAAAATATAAAACAGTCCATAGAGGGTTTGAGAGAATTGGCGCTGGGAGGAACAGCGGTAGGAACGGGTCTCAATGCACATCCTGATTTCGGCAAAATTGTAGCGGAGGAAATTAGCAGCTGTCTTGGTACAAGATTTGTCACTGCCGAAAATAAATTCCATGCTTTAACCAGCAGGGATGACCTGGTCTATGCCCACGGCGCAATAAAAGCTCTTGCAGCAGATTTGATGAAGATTGCCAATGACGTTAGATGGTATGCCAGCGGCCCTAGATGTGGTCTTGGCGAGATAACTATTCCTGAAAATGAACCTGGAAGCTCCATAATGCCCGGCAAAGTAAATCCAACCCAGTGCGAAGCTGTCACCATGGTGGCCTGCCAGGTGATGGCCAATGATACTGCAATTTCTTTTGGAGCTTCACAGGGAAATTTCCAGTTGAATGTATTTATGCCGGTGTGTATATATAATTTTTTACAATCTGTCAGATTGGTTTCAGATGCGGTTGTTTCATTCAATAATAATTGTGCAGTGGGGATAAAAGCTAATGTGGATAAAATGAAGGAAAATCTGGATAAGTCCCTGATGCTTGTAACTGGACTTAATCCATACATCGGTTACGATAAATCCGCAGAGATTGCAAAACTTGCCCATAAAAAGGGAATCCGTTTGAAGGATGCAGCTGTAGAACTTGGGTATTTAACAGAAAAACAATTTGACGATATTATAAAACCTGAGAATATGGTTTAAATGTCTGTCGGGAGTTATATGGCCTTTTAAAATAGGTATATATCTCCCCATATCTTAACTCTTGGCTTCCGATATGAAAGCCTTCATTGCAGCTGTTACACACTTGTTCTTGTGATATAGTATTTGTGTAGCCATATTGAATTTACATCCGTCCAAATCAAATCCAACAAGCTGTCCGCTTTCTAGTTCTTTCTCTACGGTCATAACGGGAAGCAGGGTTATTCCAAGATTACTCATAGTAAAACTTTTAATTGCCTCAATACTTCCGACTTCCAAAGCTATATTGGGCTTCAGACCTGATTTTTGAAACATTTTCTCAAAAATATTTCTATAGCTGCAGCCCTTTTCCGTTACAATCAAAGGCTCATCTTTGATATCCTCAATTGTGATTTGATTTTTGCCAGCAAGCCCGTTTACTGGAGAGGACAAAAATATCATGGGTTCATTGTAGGATACACAGCATATCAAATCCGGATCAACAGTTGGTTTATCCAGAATAAATGCCAAATCAACTATATTGTTTTTGAGCATGCTTCTTAAATCCGAACAAACTCCAACTTTGATTATAATTTCTACTTCAGGATATTTCATATGATAATTTTTAAGCATTTCCGGAAGCCTCATGGTACACAGGGACTCCACAATTCCTATTCTTAAAATCCCATGGGGAAAATCTATGCCGCCTACTGCTTCCCTGGCTTCCTCTGTAAGACTTATTATATTTTCTGCATATTTGAGAAGTATTTTGCCTTTTGAAGTGAGATGTATTTTCCTTCCGATCTTTTCAAACAATTTTATGCCGAGCTCCTCTTCTAAAAGTTTAATCTGGGTTGTAATAGTGGATTGGGCATATCCCAATTCTTCTGCTGCCTTGGTAAAACTTTTCAAATGGGCAATTTCCGAAAATGTTATCAGATTTCTAAACTCCATAATATCCCTCCAATTACTTCAAAAAAACTGAATTGTATTTTCAAATAATTCAATTTTATTAATAGTTAATCTTATGCTAATATAAATCTATTGGAAATTCAATAAATTTTTTGATTAAATTTTTGAAAAATTACAGCTGGCTGCAATCAAATCAAAAAAAGATAGGGGGTGAAGTTTAGTGAAGTTTTTCACTAAATGTAAAATATGAGTAAAAATATTGGAACAATAACACTTTCCGGCCTCATAGCAGGCTCAGTACTGGGATCGGGAATAATACTGCTGCCGCCAATTGCCTACAATCTGGTTGGAAGATGGGCAATAGCTGCCTGGATTATTATAATGCTGCTTGGCATTGTATTTGCCTATGTTTTTATATTCTTAAGTCTGAAAAGCCCTGGAAATGAAGGTGTTGCAATTGCAGTTGGGAATGCCTTTGGGAATTTTTTTCGAGAACTGACTTCGAATTTTCTCACAGCGGCAGTTTGCTTTGGCCCTACAGCAGTTTTGATTACAGCTGCGGAATTTTTAAAAAACTTCAGCCTGCTTTCAAATATAAAAGTGGAGATAATCGCATTTGGGATGGAAATCATATGTGCCCTGATTCTTATGTATGGTGTAAAAGCTCTGGGGAAAGTCACCTTAATCTTAACAGGATTTACAGCTGCGCTGCTATTCTGCGGAAGTATATATACACTGATTTTTGCTTCAAATGTACATGTACCTCAAACATCCTTTTCCATTTCCAAATTTGGATATACTCTTTTACTTTTATTTTGGGCAATCATAGGATGGGAAATTGTAGGCAACTATATTGAAGATATAAAAAATCCTAAAAAAACACTTGTTGAAGCAATGACTGTAAGTTTAATAGTTATTATCAGCTTATATATTATTGTTGCATTTTCCATACAAAATGTGTCCGCCGATAATCACGATATACTGGCAATCATGACTCCACTGTTTGGTTCATTTTCTTTGCCTGTAATCACTGCTGCTGCATCGGGACTGTGCATGTGTACCTATCTTATGGTAGTCGGGGGAGTTTCAAGGATGAATGCACAGCGCGGGACAAAGAATAAGCTGCCTGTCTATCTGTCATATATGAACAGATATGGAAGCCCAGCCAATGCTGTCATAACACTTGTATGTATACATTTTGTAATTTTATTCCTGTCTGCTGCAAACTTCATAAGTCTGGATAAAATTATAACCTGTGCCAATGTGTTTTTCCTGTCCAATGCAATAATTGGATTAGCTGCTGGATTTAAGCTGCTGCACAGTATCAGACTGAAAATTGCAATTTCAATACTCATCATATCATTTGTGTCATTATTGTTTAAAGCAGCTTTGTGGAGCCTTTTACTTTTGATTTCGGTAATACTTTTATCTGTATATAATAATAGGAGAGTTAAAAATAGGGAGGAGATTACCGCACATGATGTGTAGCTGAAATAAATAGTGCCTATGTGCCTGGATAAGGTGGACTTAAGAATTACGTGATTATAATATTTATTTTTTATCTATTATGCTTTACATAATAGATAAATTATTATATAATGATATCAACACTAATATGCATTACATAATAGATGAGGTGAGGAGGGATAATTTGAAGCAAACTCAGCTTTTGAAAGGCGTACTTGAAGGATGTGTGCTTTTGATTGTTTTAGAAAATGAGGTATACGGATACGAGATGATTCAGCTGTTAAAAAAACACGGCTTTAATGAAATAGTTGCTGGTACCGTATATCCACTGCTTCAAAAGTTAGAAAAGCAAGGTTATCTTTCCAGTATAATGAAATCTTCACCGGAAGGTCCGAACAGAAAATATTATTGTATAACCCCAGAAGGAAAGGCTCACTGCAGGGATTTTATTGAACAGTGGAAGGATTTGGTGTACAAGGTTGATAATCTTATATGCCTGAAAGGAGAGAAACTGTGTGAATAAACAAAATGATTCTGTGGAAAAATCTATTAAAACAAATAATCAATTGCGCAAAAAATTGACGGATGAAAATAGGGAGTATTATGAACAGCTGCTGGTATACATCCGCAGTGCCGGATTATTCTATGACGATTATGAGATAGAAAACTTATTACTGCAGATTTTACAAGATATAATTTCTGCCCAGGAGGATGGACAATCTGCTGAAGGATTCTTTGGAAAAAGTCCACAGCTGGCGGCGGATGAATTAATTCACAATCTTGGCAAATCCAGTAGAAAAGAAATATTGAAATTGGTAGGCTTGGTTTTTGGCATCAGCTCTTTTTTTGAACTGCTGAGTGCATTGACTTCTTCGGATAGGGGAATAAACCTTCTCGTATTGATTAAACTACTTGTTCCTCACACTCTTCTGACCATACATTTGTCAAATACATTTGCCATTTTGGTAATAGCTATAATGCTTATTGGAAGCCTTATTCTAGTATTTATCCGTAGTAAGAAGGATGGACGGATGTGGTGGCCTTTTCTACCATTCATATGGATTTTAGGCCTTATTGGAATTGCTTCAAGGCTGCCTATGACGGAAAGCTGGATGTCAAGCAGTGATGGTAAAATTACAGCAGCAGTGTTAACTGGGTTTGGGTTTATTCTTTTCTGGGGATTGACTTATCTCTATCTTAGAGAAAAGAAAGAATAAATAGGGAGATTTATTTATGGCTTTGAGAATCTAAAAATTGGCAAAGATAAAAAGAAAGAGTCCTTTATATGGACTCTTTTAATAACTGTATGTCATAATTGTTTCTGGCCGTGACCTTTTTTATCT
Organism: uncultured Clostridium sp.; assembly: GCA_903789665.1. GTDB lineage: Bacteria > Bacillota > Clostridia > Clostridiales > Clostridiaceae > Clostridium_B > Clostridium_B lapidicellarium. Next base: position 12,103 of record CAIFEX010000022.1, on the reverse strand, counting down.
CCTTATTTTCATCTTTTAATTTATTGGTATCATTTTTTATATCTTTCACATCGCCAGATACCGTCTTTAATGCCGATTTAATCAATGTATTGTCATCTTTCATATTGTTCTCCAGCCTTTGAAAATGGCGGTCGATCTGCTCCCGTTGAGCCTGCTGTCCCTCTATTACTGTATTAAGTTTTTTATTCATGTTTTCAAGTAGTATGGAATGTTTATTTTGCCCTACTTTTAGGCTCTGTATATTGTCATTTACTGGTTTTAATTCGGTTTGTATCAATTCTTTTAATACCTCAATATCCTTTTTATCTAACATTTTAAATCAGTCCTTCAACTTTGATATTTTAATTATAACCGAATATCCATATTCCTTCAACTACTGTTTATATTTTCCAATACAGTAATCCGTCAAGTAAGAAATTGTCGTAAAATTGCCGGAGAATTAGAAAAATGCTAAAGCAGATGCTCCGTTAACGTGGACTTTCAATTGTTTTTCACATCCGCCTAGTGCTGCAAGTATGGATAGAGTGATCAGCTCTCTCTGTTTTAAATTCAGCGATGGCCTGGTATAAATGTCGCCAAAGGCAAATTCAATAATGTATTTTCCTAGATCTGGGGCAATATTTTTAAGTGATTCTACTACTTCTGTACCTCCCTCCCCATCAACTTCACTTAGTTTATTTACCCCTAATTCATAACGACTTTTTATGATTGCATTGCCTCCTTATATTTGATAACATTAAATTATTATGAGCAAGAGGTTGATAAATGAGGAAAAAATTTTTTATAGTGTTTTTATGCTTGATTTGTTTGACGGCTGCGGGATTTGAACTTTTTGTACATAAAAATGTGTTTTACGGTGTAGATACACCAAAAATACAGGAGAAGGATACGATTGATGAAAAGTTGAAAAAAGCAATATCGTTTGATAATTCGGATAAAGACGGAGATGGCATAAAGGATCAGGAGGATATACTTCTCGGAGCGAGAAAAGAAGCGTATAAAAGGGTGAAATATAAATCAGCTTATTATACAGGCGGATATCCCCCTGAGAGCGAAGGGGTGTGTACTGACCTTGTGTGGAGGGCATTTAGGGATGCAGGATACAATCTCAAGGATATGGTGGATGAAGATATAAGAGATAATCCCGGTAATTATGCAGGGGTTCACGGAAAAATTGATCCGAATATAGATTTTAGAAGGGTGTCCGTTCTCTATATTTATTTTAAGAACCACGCAGCCAGTATTACTACCCAGCTGAAGCCAAATGATTTTGAAAATCTGAAACAATGGCAGCCAGGGGATATCCTGACTTTTGACAATAGTGAACACATAGCTGTGGTTTCCGACAAGAGGAGAGCAGATGGTGTTCCATATATAATACACAGTTCACCACCCTATGCCAGAGAAAGTGATGAAATCATGTACTGGATGCCAAAAATAACAGGACATTTTAGATTTCCTAAGTGACGAAAAATTATTTTCAGGATATAAAAAAATTGAAGCTTCTGTAACTTATGTTACGGAAGCTTTTTAGAATTCCTGTTAATGTAGACTTATAAAGTGATTCTCAGGTTTAGATAAAGCCTGTTCGGTTTAAACTAAGCCTTGGAGGAAACAATCCAGAGGGTGCAGCTGTGTTTATCATTTTTTAACGGCGGCATCCCGGATAAAAAAACAGGGAGGAAATAATCATGGAAAACAAAATGTTTTGTTATCAGTGTCAGGAAACAGCAGGATGCAAAGGCTGTACTCGAGTTGGAGTCTGTGGGAAAAGGCCTGAGGTAGCTGCCATGCAGGATTTACTTATATATGTGACAAAGGGAATATCTGCAGTTGCTACGAAACTTCGTGCCGAGGGAAAGAAAGTGGGCAGTGAAGTAAATCATCTTGTTACGTTTAATTTGTTTACAACAATAACGAATGCAAATTTTGATAAAAGTGCTATAACTTCGAGGGTTGTTGAAACATTAAAAAAGAAAAGAGAGCTTCTGGAACAGCTGGACAATAAGGATAATCTCCCTGAAGCTGCATTGTGGGGCAGCTCGGATGAAAGTGAATTTGCGGCAAAAGCAGCTGGAGACAAAGTAGGAGTTCTTTCCACTAAAGATGAAGATATAAGAAGCTTGCGTGAACTTATTACCTACGGTTTAAAAGGGATTTCGGCCTACACCAAACATGCAAATGTACTTTTGAAAGACAATGACGAAGTTGATGAGTTTATACAAAAAGCACTGGCGAAAACTCTGGATGACTCTTTGACTGTAAATGATCTGGTGGGATTGACGCTTGAAACCGGGAAATATGGTGTAAATTGCATGAAACTTTTGGACGAGGCAAATACATCTGCCTATGGAAATCCTGAAATTACAAAAGTGAATATAGGAGTTAGAAATAATCCCGGAATACTTATTTCAGGTCACGATCTCAGGGATCTGGAGATGCTTTTAAAGCAGACCAGGGGAACTGGAGTAGATGTGTACACTCATTCTGAAATGCTTCCTGCCCATTATTATCCTGTATTTAAGAAATATTCCAATTTTGCAGGAAACTATGGAAATGCATGGTGGAAGCAGAGAGAGGAATTTGAAAGCTTTAATGGTCCTATTCTCATGACGAGTAACTGTGTTGTACCACCAAAAGACAGTTATAAGAACAGGCTATATACCACTGGCGCCACAGGATTTCCGGGCTGTAAACATATCCCTGGGGAAATAGGGGAGGAAAAAGATTTCTCCGAGATCATAGAACAGGCCAAAAAATGTACACCTCCTGTTGAACTGGAAAAAGGTGAGATCGTAGGTGGATTTGCGCATAACCAGGTTTTTGCCCTGGCCGATAAAATTGTAGATGCAGTTAAGTCAGGTGCCATAAAGAAGTTTGTGGTTATGGCAGGATGTGACGGAAGGGCAAGGACGAGAAGTTATTATACTGATTTTGCAAAAGCACTTCCGAAAGATGCAGTTATTCTTACAGCAGGCTGTGCAAAATACAGGTACAACAAGCTTGATCTTGGAAATATCGGCGGTATTCCCCGTGTACTTGATGCTGGACAATGTAACGATTCCTATTCTCTGGCGGTAATTGCACTAAAACTGAAAGAGATTTTCAGGCTTGATGATATCAACAAGCTTCCAATTGTATACAATATTGCATGGTATGAACAGAAGGCTGTAATAGTACTTTTGGCACTTCTGTACCTTGGAATAAAGAACATTCACCTTGGACCTACACTTCCTGCATTCCTCTCTCCGAATGTAGCCAAAGTACTGGTTGAGAACTTCGGAATTGCAGGTATAGGATCGGTGGAAGACGACATAGATCTTTTCTTTCAAAAATAAAAATTGAAAAGTCACGGAGAATAATCAATTCTCTGTGATTTTTTTATTTTTTTGATATAAAATTGATATAAATGAATTAAAATTATATGCTTTTTTAAGGGGATGTTTTAAAAATGAAAACAATAGTGATAAGCGACTGCGATCACGACAGTGTTGATATTGAAAAGAGAATTCTGAATCAGAAAGATATCAATTTCAGACTGGAACAATGTGCAAGTGAGGATGATGTAATTGAAAAATGCCGGGATGCGGATGTTATTATAAATCAATATGTTCCAATTACCAGAAAAGTAATGGAAAATATTCCAAAACTGAAAATGGTTATACGCTATGGAGTTGGTGTAGACAATGTAGATGTGGATTCTGCGACGGACTTGGGAATTCAAATTTGCAACGTCCCCGATTATGGAACGAACGAGGTGGCGGATCATGCTCTGGCTCTAATGTTGGCTCTCACGAGAAAAATTGTAATCATGAACAATTATACGAAAAATGTAAAATGGGATTATGTCAGAGCAATTCCTGTAAGGAGAATATCTTCTTTAACTGTAGGGGTAATCGGGCTTGGAAGGATAGGTTTGAATTTTGCCGGAAAAGCAAAGGCGCTGGGATGCAGGATCATAGGATATGATCCATTTTATAAAAAAACAAAACAAAATGAATTTGTCACTCAAGTGACAATGGATGAAATTCTAGAAAATTCAGATGTGATTTCCATTCATTGTCCTCTTGAAAACAATGAAAATTTGATTAACAGGAAATCATTCAAAAAGATGAAAAACACTTCATTTATAATAAATGCAGCCCGGGGTGGAATTATAAATGAAGAAGATTTAAAGGAAGCTATTGAGAATAAAGAGATTGCCGGAGCCGCACTGGATTGCCTGGAAAATGAAGGAAGAGAAGCTAACAGGGATCTGCTCAAATATGAAAATGTAATTGTAACGCCGCACATGGCATGGTATTCAGAGGAGGCATCTCATGATCTTGAGAGAAAGGTGGCAGAGGAATCCCTGAAATTTGTCAGAGGGGAAAAAATAAGTTATCCTGTAAATCATTTAAAAAAGGTATTATAAAAGCTGTCAATTTGGAATAATTAGGTTTATAATTGAAGAAATAAATCAAATGGAGGTAATTATATGAGTAAAAAGTCTTTATTTGAGCCTATGAAAATAGGCAGCGTGGAAATTAAAAATAAGATATCTATGGCACCTATGGGAGCCTTTGGACTTGTAGACAATGAGGGATGTTACAATCAGAGGGCCGCTGATTATTATGTAGAGAGAGCTAAAGGCGGAACAGGGCTTATTATAACAAGTATTACAAAAGTTGAAAACGAATTAGATAAGGTGGTACCTGGCATAATTCCGATCATATCTATAAATCCAGCGCGATTTATAATGACTTCATCTGAAATGACAGAAAGGGTACATGCTTATGGATCAAAGATATTTCTCCAGCTGACTATGGGTTTCGGAAGAAGCGGGGCTCCGGGAACACTTCTTGCAGCACAGCCTGTTTCTGCTTCAAATATTCCCAATTACTGGGACCCGTCTGTTACCTGCAGGGAACTTACCACTTCAGAAGTGGAATGGATAGTGACAAAGTTTATTGAGGGTGCTGAAATTGCAAAACATGCCGGTTTTGACGGAGTCGAAATACATGCTGTCCATGAGGGTTATCTGCTGGATCAATTTACTCTTTCCATATTCAACAGAAGGACTGACAAATATGGAGGAGATCTTAGGGGGAGGCTTGAGCTGCCTATAGAAATAGTTCAGGGTATAAAATCGAAATTGGGGAATGATTTTCCTGTAGGACTGAGGTATAGTGTAAAGAGCTGTATAAAGGACTGGCGGCAGGGAGGTCTTCCGGAGGAAGATTTTAAAGAAAAAGGTCGTGACCTGGAAGAGGGAATCGAAGCTGCAAAGATATTGGAAAAGGCAGGATATGATGAATTGAATACAGATGTTGGAACATATGATGCCTGGTATTGGTCTCATCCGCCGCTTTATCAGAAGGATGGGCTTTATCTTCCCTATACGAAAAAACTTAAGAAAGCTGTAAAGGTTCCCGTTATAGTTGCAGGAAAACTGGGTATGCCTGAAATAGCCGAAAAGGCTCTGGAAGAGGGTGCAGCTGATATGGTCGGACTTGGAAGACCGCTTCTTGCGGATCCCTATTGGCCGAGGAAAGTTCTTGGAAATTGTCCTGAGAGGATTCGTCCCTGTATTGGATGTCATACAGGATGTCTGGGGAGGGGATTTGAAGGGAAGCCTCTTAGCTGTGCTGTAAATCCGGCGGCAGGGAGAGAAAGATATTATAATATACAACCTGCCCCCGTACCCAAGAAAATACTTGTTGCAGGAGGTGGAATTGCAGGTATGGAAGCGGCGAGGACCGCGACCTTAAGAGGGCATAATGTTGTTATTTATGAAAGTACTGACAAGCTTGGTGGTGTTGTCATACCCGGCTCTTCACCGGATTTCAAAGTTGATGACAGGAGACTTCTCAACTGGTACAGAAACGAGATGAAAGAGCTCAATATCAAGATAGTATTTAATACTAAAGTTACGGAAGATATTGTGGAAAAAGAAAAACCGGATGCAGTCATTGTTGCCGTAGGTGCAAAGGAAATCAAGCTCAAATTACCTGGAATAGAGAAGGAAAAAGTACTTTCTGCAGTGGACGTTTTAAATGGTCGCAAAAAAACCGGAGACAGTGTTTTAATGGTGGGAGGGGGACTTGTTGGATGTGAAACCGCCCTATATCTTGCAAAATCAGGGAAGAAGGTCACCATTGTAGAAGCTAAAGATGATATATTGAGTGCAGGAAAGCCAATTCCCCACATGAATAGAATTATGCTTGTAGATCTTCTAAAATTTTATGGTATAAAGGTTGTTACATGCAATTCACTTCTTGAAGTTACGGATAAAGGTGCAGTATTGATTGACAGGGAGTTCAAAAAACAAAGTGTAACTGCCGACAGCATTGTAATCTGTGTAGGGTTTAAATCCAACAGGAAATTATATAATAAATTACATGGTAAAATAGCGAAATTGTATTTAATAGGAGATGCTTTTAAAGCTTCAAATATAATGGACGCTGTGTGGAGTGCCAATGAAATTGGACTTAACTGTTGATTTCGAATTTAACTGAAGATATGCATAACATCAGGACAAGCATCCGGTATTTAGGATGCTTGTTTTAATAGGTCAATAAGGGGATGATTGTATATGTCAACATATAGGAGTAGTGTTATAGGAATAAAAGGATTGTGTGAAAATACACTGAAAAATTTAGAAAACGAGATTAAATATACTCTTGAAGTCACTCTAAAGGATAGAGTAATAATTGACATAAAATATGCCCAGGCACAAAATGAATATACGGCGCTGATTATTTATGATAAGGGGATAAGCTGATAGAATGGGGTAATGCAGTGTGAAATTTGTAAAATTAAAGGAGATATGTTCTGCAGCGCAGGGAGTACAGATACCCAAAAGTAAACAGATTGACAGTGATGCCGATGGATATATCAGGTATTTATATATTGCTGATTTTAAGGATAATGGCAAGAGAAAATATGTAAAGGACATATACCGCCAGAAGGTGGTAAACGCCGGCGATTTGATTATGGCCAATACTGGAACTCCAGGAGTTGTGTTTAGGGGAAGACACGGAGTGCTTAGCAATAATCTCTTTAAGATAAACTTTGATCAAAGTCTGCTAAACAGAGACTACCTATTTTATTATTTATCGTCAATTAAATTTCAAAATATAATTGGAAATCAGATGAAATGCGGGGTTCAGAAGCATCTCGGGCATAAAATTTTGGGAGAGCAGTTGATACCGGTTCTGGATCTGGACTCTCAGTTCAAGATTGTAAAAATATTGGATAAAATTCGAGATCTTATAAATAAGAGAAAAGTTCAAATGAAAATTCTGGAAGATCTGATAAAAAGTATTTTTTATAATATGTTCGGAGATCTGCGGTTAAATAAATATGGGTGGGAAGAGAAGGAGCTGAAAGATGTTTGTGATAAGATTACGGATGGTACTCATGACACTCCCCGTAAGGGAGAAAATGGGGTCAAATTCATTACAGGCAGGAATATAAAACCTTTCAAGCTGGATCTGTCGGATTTGAAATTTATCTCTGAAGCGGATCATCGGAAAATATACAGGAGATGTGATCCGGAATATGGAGATATATTGTATACCAACATAGGATCTGGTGTGGGGAATGCCGTTTTTAATCCACTGCATGAGGAATTCAGCATGAAAAATGTGGCTTTGCTGAAATTAGATAAGAATAGGGTGAACCCCATATTTATGGAGTATGAATTAAACTATTTAAAAAATTGTATTTTGTATAAGTATTGTGCAGGTGAAGCCCAGGCTTTTTTGAATCTTGAAGTCATCGGCAGCCTGAAATTGCCTATTCCACCTGTAAAATTTCAAGATAAGTTTGCAGCGTCAGTACAGTATATAAGAAATCAGAGGGAAAAGCTGCAGAAAAGTTTGAAAAAATTGCAGGAATGTTTTGACTCACTGACACAAAAAGTATTTAATGGAGAATTGTTTGATTGAAATGGAGAAAAGGTGGCTGAAATGAAAATGGTGAAAATAAAAGATTTTAACATTGTCGTATCTGGCGATATATGTGTAAATTTATTATTCTGGAAAATTAACAATGAGTATATCAGCGACTTGAACTGGCAGCAGTATCCGCATCTATACAGCAGGCTGAGTGAAGGCGAAGCCTTGCTTTTAGCCAAATTTGTATCTCTATCAACGGGAGCTAACGTTATTTCTCCTGAAATAAGCTGTGATAGGGAGCATCTACCGGAGGGGCTTTTAAGTTCTACTATTGAACTGGGGCTTTTTCCTACAACATCCAAGTATAAAGATAAAAGCAGAGTTTATAGGGTAAAAGAATTTTTGGGATTTACAGAAATACCTTTTGGTGCTCCAGGGCTGTTTCCCGTTGCAGATGACGATGAAAATGCGGATTTGGTTATATTGGATGATGAAAACAATGGTTTTAATAATAATGATGAATTTTGGCCTTCGGCTTTAAAAAATTTAAATAGACATCCTGCAATCATATATAAAATGGATAACCCTTCTAGCTCAAGCAAACTTTGGAAATACTTAGAAAAATTTCATATGAAAAATACTATAGTGGTTATAAATGGAGATGATTTGCGCTCCAAAGAGGTTAATATAAGTAAAAATCTTTCCTGGGAAAGGACGGCACTGGACTTTGTCTGGCAGATAAAAAATAATCCAAGTATTGCTTTCCTGTCAAGATGCAGCCGTCTTATCATACCATTGGGTCTGGAAGGTGCCATATACTATAGAAATGATGGAAATGCCAAAGCTAAATCCAGACTATATTTTTTGACATACGCTTTTGAGGGAGATTTGATAAAGGGAATTCAGGGTAAAATGTATGGACTTACTTCCTGCTTTGTTGCTGGATTGGCAAAGTCCCTGGTTTTGGGAAAATACAAGGATGATCCCATCGATAAGTCCATTGATGACGGTATACGTGAAGGAATTGTGGCCGTACAGAAATATTTCAGGTATGGGTTTGGCAGGAATATTGTGGAAAGTGTTTTTCCAAGTCCTTTAATTTTCAGTGAAGGGAAAAATGACTTCATATACAAGGAGTATATACAGGATGTTGAAATACCTAATTCGAATAATACTGAATGTCAGTCGTGTTGGTATATTATCAAGGATAAGAGCTCTACCAATTTAGCCGAAATAGCTTATGATATTGTTAAAAATGGAGAGGAAAGTGCCCTTAAATATATACCCATAGCACAGTTCGGAAAATTGAAGACTGTGGACAGAGACGAATTTGAGGCCTACAAGAGCATCAAAAATCTCATGTCAGAATATGTCCTTTCCAAGAACAGCATACGGCCTCTTTCAATTGCAGTATTCGGAACACCCGGTTCCGGAAAATCTTTTGGAGTAACGGAGGTTGCCTCTTGCGTGGCTCCGAATCTGATTGAGAAATTGGATTTTAATTTGTCTCAATTTCGAACATTGTCTGATCTGATTATAAGTTTTCACAAGATAAGGGACATCTCTTTGATAGGTAAAATTCCATTGGTATTCTTTGATGAATTCGATTCAACTTTTGAAAAGAAATTGGGATGGCTTAAGTATTTTCTGGCTCCCATGCAGGACGGTGTGTTCAGGGAGGATAATTCCGTCCATCCCATAGGGAAAGCTATTTTTGTATTTGCAGGGGGAACCAGCAGCACATTTGAAGAATTTTGCGGAGGAGATATTTCAGATGAAACTGAGTATGGGAAATTTCTTAAAGAATTTCAAAATGCGAAAGGCCCTGACTTTATAAGCAGGTTAAGAGGTTATGTAAATATTTTAGGCCTTAATCAAACGGACGATCAGTGGGATCAATTGTTCATCATCCGGAGGGCGATGCTTCTCAGATCTCTTTTGGAACGTAAAGCACCTCATCTTATAAATGAAAGAGGTGAAGCTCAAATAGACAATGGTGTGCTGAGAGCACTTTTGAAAATCAGCAGATATAAACATGAATCGAGATCCATGGAAGCAATATTGGAAATGAGCAGGTTGACTGATGCAAAAAAGTGGGAGCAGTCCTATCTACCGCCTAAAGATCAGCTGAGGTTACATGTTGACGAGGATGAATTCACCCACCATTTGATGAGAGACGAATTTTTTAACGAGAAAGTCGAACAGCTTTCAGAGGCTTTCAACTATAGATACAAGTTGATTTTTGAAGGCAGTGATAAAATGAACTTGACCCCCGACGGGTGTTGGAACAGTCTCAGCGAAGATAAAAGGGAATTTGTAAGAAATAATGTAAGGAATATTCCCGATATGCTCTATAAAGTTTATTATGATCTGATTTCCGTATCTGAAGGTAAAAAAATTGAAGCCATTGAATTTACGGAAAAGGAATTGGGCATTTTGGCAGAGGCTGAATATGAACGCTGGCTTAAGAAAAAAATTGGGAATGGCTCATGGACCGACTTGTTAGATAATAGCAAAATCAAGGTGATGGATTATATTAAATGCTGGCCGAAGATACTGGCAGATGCCAATTTTAAAATAGAAAGGCTGAAGTTTGCATGTTATTGTGAATCTCATCTTAAATTTGTGTAGTTAAATGCTTGAAAGGAATTTACAGAAATATTTTATATTTTCTTATAATTCACGTTGACATGGATTTGTACTCAATTTATAATGAAGGTATGTAATATAATAGAACAATAAAGGCAGATTACTTAAGGGAGGTAAAGGGAAAATGAATGAAATTCTTAAATTTTTAAAAGACAGTTCTATTTTTTATCTTGCTACTGTAGATGGTTCTGAACCAAAGGTAAGACCTTTTGGATTCGTGATGAAATATAAGAACAAGCTATGTTTTTCTACAAGCAATAAGAAAAATGTATACAAACAATTGAAGGCCAGCCCTAAATTTGAGATATGTGGTGTATGTGGAACTGATAAATGGATCCGCTTGAAGGGAAAGGCAAGCTTTATCACAACTGAGGATTCAAAGCGTGCGGCATTGGAGGAAATGCCTGCTCTTAAAAAACTCTACAGTGTTGATGATCCTACTTTTGAAATTTTCTGTGCAGAAGAAGCTGAAGCAACATTTTATAACATGAAGGGTGAATCGAGGACTGTAAAATTATAACCTTTCGTGATTTTTTAAAAGTAAGGGAATTTGAAAATATAAATGCCTGGGGTTTATTGTTCCAGGCATTTATATTAAATATCAATTTTTTTTACTTGAATCAAGTATTATATCTATGATTTTCTTTTCCTGCGGGACCATACGGTGATCTTTTTTAAATGCCAGAGATATATAAAAATGTATGGGGTTTCTGAGAGACAGCGTCTTTATGGCATCTGTGTCTTTGACGGCCTTGTGCACCATTAATCCTACTCCCAGACCTGAGGCTATTAGAGATTTTGCAGTCTGAATTTCATCAGTGTTGTAAAAATAACTTGTGGATATGTTATTTTTGCGGCATAATTCTTTTAAAACATAATTGTGTACATAGTTTTCACCTAAAGAAATAAATCTTTCTCCTGAAAGCTCTTTGAAATCCAAAGTGTCTTTTTTAGCTAAAGTATGGTTTTTGTTTACACAAATGGCAAATTCATCTGTTGTCAGAATATGAGATTTAATTGTTTCCTCTTTTATGGGAGTTATAGATCCTATGAAAGATATATCCACTTCGCCTTTTAGCAATAATTCCTTCATTTTTACGGATCCTGTTTCCACTAGGGTAATACACTTGTCTAGGCCGTTTTTAGCCAGATCTTTTAAAATCAGTGGAAAGTAATATGCACCTATTATGGGAGGAACCCCCAGCTTTATCTTGTCACCGTTTATACGGGCTATTTCTGATTTGGTTTTTTTTATTTCCAGAAGTATATTTTTTATATGGTTTTCCAAAACCTCTCCGGATTTTGTAAGCAGTATTTCATTCCTGGAATGATCTCTTATTATGAGTTTTGTATCTAATTCTTTTTCAAGTCTGTGAAGTGCCATGGTTATAGAAGGTTGTGATATATAGAATTGTCTTGAAGTTTTAGTGAAACTTTTAGTCGTGCAGAGAGAATTGAAATATTCCAGATCTCTAATATTCATAATTATAACACCCAACTTTACTTGAAATTATTAAATTTTTGGAACCGAACCGCCGCTTTCCCTTTTGCCGGAGCTGATTTTAAAGTAAGAA
>CAIFEX010000021.1 GCA_903789665.1 uncultured Clostridium sp. | reverse complement strand
CAGTTTCTATAATACCAAGGGCCTTTCCACTCATAAAAATCCCTCCCTTGTTAAAAAAAGCAGCTATTCTGAAATTTTGGGCAATATTTTTTCAACATCTGCGTGAGGCCTTGGAATAACGTGTATTGAGACAACTTCCCCTATTCTTCTGGCCGAAGCTGCTCCGGCGTCAGTAGCTGCCTTCACAGCTCCAACATCACCTCTCACCATTACAGTTACAAGCCCTGCACCAATCTTTTCATATCCTATGAGAACCACATTTGCTGCCTTTACCATGGCATCTGCAGCCTCTATTGCTCCTACCAGCCCTCTTGTTTCTATCATTCCCAACGCATCATGCATTATAATCACTCCTTAAAAAAATAAATTTCCATATTAAATATACGGCTTACCCGTAGTGGATACGGGATTTTGTCCCATGGATTTTGCTATGGACAGTCCAACTTCCCTGGCAGCAATTACAGACTGTCTTACAGCCCCTGAATCTCCAGTTATAGTTATGATAACCTCATTTGTAAATGAAGTCCCTCCATTTCCCGGGCTTGCATAACTTACCAAATCCACGTTTGCAGTCTTAAGTGCCTTATCTGCCATTACAACTCCAAGTCCTGCCGGAGCTCCCACTACTATACCAAAGGATTTTCCTATTGGAGCACCAAATGCCTTGTTAAGTGCATAACTTGCCCTGGCAGTGTAGTGAAGTTCCACGTGGCCTGCATCAAATCCATACACATCTCCAAAAGTCCTGTTTGTATCTCTAAGTGCAACTTCAACTGCCCTTCTGGAATCCGATACATCCTCCGATGCAAATATGATCAAGGCACCATGACCTGCTCCACCTTTGGTATCTCTTGGAAGTTCAATGCTTACAATTTCTGTATTAGTAGCTTTTACAGCTTCATCCGCAGCCATTATCTGTGGACCAGCCCCTGTCCTGTCGCTTATAATTCCTATAGAGCGATATTTTTTGTCAATGCCCATTTTTTCATGGAGCATACTATCTACATTGGCAATTACGAGTCCCACTGTGTCTCCATAGTTTGCCGTCCCAACAAATTCAGTTATCGGCGATGGTGTGTTCATTGCATTTACCTCCTCTTTTTTAATATTCTTACTGGAAGGTTTGGAAGGTACCATACCAGTATCATTTTTCTCTATTTCCTTTCTAACTTCTTTTAAAATCTTTTCTACTAATTTATCATCCATTTATATCTACCTCTGATCAAATTATTTTGAAATCTCTGGAATCTTAGGAAGTATTTTTTCAACATCTGCGTGAGGTCTTGGAATAACATGTATTGAAACAACTTCCCCTACTCTTTTGGCTGAAACCGCTCCGGCATCAGTAGCTGCCTTCACAGCTCCAACATCACCTCTCACCATTACAGTTACAAGCCCTGCACCAATCTTTTCATATCCTATGAGAACTACATTTGCTGCCTTTACCATGGCATCTGCGGCCTCTATTGCTCCTACCAGCCCTCTTGTTTCTATCATTCCCAATGCATCATGCATTATAATCACTCCTTATTTTTATTTAGGTTAACGAGCTCCAACATTACACTTCAATCCATAACTTTCCACTATCTTTTTAAATTTTTCCATATACTCTCTATCGAGAGTTTCCATATTTTCCAATTCATATTTTCTTCCCAGGCACTTATATTTATTCACTCCAAGTTTATGATATGGTAAAAGATGTAACTCATCTACAGTACCTAGAGATCTCGTAAATTCAGCTATCTTACCTATGCTTTTCTCATCGCCATTAAACTTTGGAATAACAGGGACTCTGATAATAGTCCTGACTCCAAGTTCGGATATCCTCTTTGCATTTTTCAATATTATATCGTTGTTTACACCTGTATACCGTAAATACTTATCCGTATCAATATTTTTTATATCCAAAAGCACAACATCAACCCAGGGTATGACACTCTCAATTGTATCCGCAGGAACATACGCCTCGGTTTCCACAGCCGTACTCCATCCCATACTTTTACATGCCTTTAAAAGTTCTAGAGAAAATTCAGGTTGGGTAAGTGGATCACCTCCTGAAAGAGTCACGCCTCCACCGGATCTTCTAAACTGAATGCTATCTTTTTTTAATTCACTAACTACTTCCCTAACTGTTTTTTCTTCACCTGACATTACAAGTGCCCCCGGATAACATACTTTCGCACAATTACCACAATTCACGCACTTATTCCTGTCAACCCTATAAGGTGAACTATAATCAATAGCACCACGTTTACACACTCTCTTACACTTGCCGCATTCAATACAATTCTTGGAGTTAAACATCAATTCTCTACTATAGGACTGGGATTCCGGATTACTGCACCATTTACAGCGTAAAGGACATCCTTTTAAAAATACTATGGTTCTTATTCCTGGTCCATCATTTACAGAAAATCTTTGTATATTGAAAACTACTCCCTTTTCACCATAATTGATCACATTTTTCATTCTATTTACCACCTTGTTTCAGAGTACAGCCTTCTGCAAATATCTGCATTTTTAAATTTTAGAAACTCTGCTCAGTTCTTTCGATAATATCATCCTGTACTGCAGGATCAAGGGATATAAATTGAGCACTGTATCCGGCTACACGTATTACCAAATCTCTATACTGTTCCGGATGCTTCTTTGCATTTACAAGTGTTTGCCTGTCCACTACATTAAATTGTACATGCATTCCCTTCTGGTCAAAATAGCTTCTTATAAGAGATGCCAGGTTTTTCAATCCCGTATCCCCTTTAAGAGAATTAGGGTTAAATTTCTGGTTAAGAAGAGTCCCATTCGATGCTATAAAATGATCAAGCTTTGCTACAGAATTTACAGCTGCAGTTGGACCGTTTGTATCCATTCCCCTAACTGGAGATACACCATCTGCAAGTGGTTCATGTGCCTTTCTTCCGTCAGGAGTTGCCCCTACATGAGTCCCCATAAATACATTTATGGATGCAGGATAAAGCCCTGCCTGGAATTTTCCTCCTCTTGGGTTTGTATATTTTTCCACTTCTTTGCAATATATACGTGCTCCCTGCCTTGCCAATTCGTCAACTTCATCTATATCATTCCCAAATTTAGGCACTCTGTGCATGAGCATCTGTCTGAGATCTTCCATTTTGTCTTTACTAGCAGCTGGAAACTTATCAGTATTTTGCAACTTATCTTCCAATTGTTCTTTTGAAATTTGGCCTCTCTCATACAAAACCCTGTTTACTATAGACATAACCAGATTATATTCCGAATTTTCGTCATCTACATTATTACTACTATTAATACTGCAAGTACCTTTACCCTCAAAATTCGCATCAAGTGCCTCTTTCAACTGTGCAAGCGTAACAGCCCTGTCCTCAAAAACCGCCTTTTTGATAACTTCCAGTGAATCACCTATATTCGCATTTCCAACTCCCTGAGGCCCTGTGAAATTATAATGTGCTCCCCCTTCTTGTACAGACTTTCCTCTTGCTATGCAATCATCAACCATACAGGACAAATATGGAAGAGGTGCTCTTTCCGCATGGGCAAGATCTACGCAATTATCTGCATTAACTAATTGGTGTACAAAATACTTCATCTGTTTCTTAAAAGCTTCCATAAATTCCTTAAAATTTCTAAAGGATACAAATTCTCCTGTTTTTGGTCCCAGTTGTTTTCCACCGTTCATGTTGTCTCTGCCGTTGTTTATGGTTAGTTCAAGTACTCTTGCCAAATTGAAAAATGCCGCATCATGCCATCCATCTGTCTTGCCGCCCTTTTGCGGTTCAACACAGCCTATTATTCCATAATCTCTGGCATCTTCCAATGTCAATCCTCTATTTACCAGGGCAGGCACAATAACTTCGTCATTATAATAAGCCGGCATGCCAAGTCCCTCTCTGCTCAATTCACAAGCTCTGAGCAAAAATTCATCTGGAGTTTTTGACCATATCCTAACCGAAAACGAAGGTGAAGTAAGTCTTACCTCAGCAGTAGCTTCTATAGCCATATAGGATATTTCATTAGTGGCATCTTCACCTTCTGGAGTCTGACCTCCTACAATAAGATTTTGAAACATGGGATATCCGCCAAATGCTTCTGTGGAAACTTTATCACGGACTTTATTTATATCACTCAATTTAACCCACAGACAATCTATCAGCTCCTGGGCATTTTGTTTTGTAACTGCTACATCATTTTTATAATAAGGATACATATACTGATCAAAACGTCCTGGAGAAACTGAGTGACCATTGGATTCTATATTTATTATTTCATCTACAAACCAAAATGACTGACATGCCTCATAAAATGTACTTGCACCATCTGCCGGAACCTTCTTGCATATTTTTGCAATATTCAATAATTCATTTTTTCTAACGGAATCCTGACATCCATCCGCTAATCTTTGAGCAAGTTCTGAATACCTTTCGGCATAATTTATCACAGCTCTACAGGAAATGATAACGGCTTTCCAAAATTCCCTTTTCTTCAAATAATCAGGATCGTTTTTATCTGCATTCTCAGCAGCTGTCTTCACTTCCTCTATGACACCGTTAAAACCATTGGCTAATATCTTACCATAATCCACGGAAACATGTCCTATCCCGTTGAAATAATAATTTCCAACGGTGAATACATTTGCATTCATAGCATCAATAGTTTCTTCAGGCATATAAGAAGTAGCCAGTTCATTGGTGGTCTTACCATCCCAATATTCAAATATATCTGTCAATTTAGACTTTACTTCTTCCGAAATTTGAAATGAATCACCTTTCCTTTTTCCAAGAGTGTCAAATTCGTCTTTCAACCACTTGTTTGAAAATTCCGGATAAATCTGAGATGATCTTGGATTCTTAGTTATACTTCCAACTATAAGTTCACCTTTTCTAATAACTATGGGAATTTCATTTAAGATTTTCTCCAGTGCCTTAGCTCTTCGAATTATTATTGGTTCACCTTCAGTTTCTTTGTAAGACTGAGTAACCAAAACAGCTCTTTCCACTTCAATACAAGGAACTGATGACAGTATTTGTTCCTTCAGCATTTCTACTCTCTTTGTCGGTTTGCTAAACCCCCTATTTAAAGCATCCATTACTTTTTCCTCCCATCTGAATATACAGATAAATTAAATTTCACTACACTTATTATCATATCAGTACAACTATATTTCTTTTAATATTTTTTTGTCCTCTTTAGATAAATTTTTATCCTATGACTATATTGATATTGCAAAAAATGACATGGGCTTCCAAAATATTCAGAATCCCATGTCATTTAATTTTATTTTTTATTTAATTTTTTTCTGTATTCAGAAGGCGTTATTCCCTCTTTTCTTTTAAAGACCCTGCAAAAATAATTGGGTTCATTATACCCTACGTTAAATGCCAAATTGTTTATACTTACTCTTCTATCACTTAAAATAATTTTTGCTTCTTCTATCCTGCGGCTGGTAAGATATTCATTGAAATTCATACCTATACTTTTTTTGAACAATTTACTCAGATAACTTACGCTCAAATTTACATAGGCAGCAGCATCTTTTAATGTAATGTTACTTTTAAAGTTCTTTTCTACAAAATTCAATACAAACTTCATTTCATTTCCGTACAAAAAAAATTTGTTGTCAATTATTATATCAAATATCCCATCCAGTATACCCATCAAATAATTTTTGATATCCTCTATGTTTATAAATGTTTTAAAATCACAGATGGGAGCTCTCCTAAAATAAACATCCCCAAACATTTCACCTGCTAAATTTGTCATCTGTCTTGCCAACTTGATACAGTATCCATTGACATCGTCCATACTAAAATATTCAATGCATTTTATTATTTTAAGCAGTATTATCTTTGCCTGCCTATATCTAAACTCCTTAATATTCTCCAAAAGTTTAAACTTATACTTACAGGCAAAATACTTCTTATCACTACTTATAAACTTTCTAAGCAGCTGAATTATCTTTTCAGGTCTTACAGGTTTTAGCAAATAGTCATCAACTTTTACCCTTATAGCTTTTTGGGTATATTCAAAATCACCATAGGCACTTATAAGAACAATTGGCTTATTCTTGTCCTTCTCTTTTATCATCTGTGCAACTTCAAGTCCATTCATTACAGGCATCTTTATATCCATAAATATTATGTCAGGGTTTAAAGTCTCATTCATTTCAATAACCTGTTTACCATTACGTGCTTCACCAACAACGCTATTTTCTCCCATCTCTTTACTTATAATAGATTTTAAAACTTCTATCTCCAAATATTCATCATCAGCAAGTAGTATCCTACACATTTTATAATTCTCCTCTACCCTCAACTGTGAAAATTTAAGATTCTGCTTTAAATTTTTAGGTTGATTTCTATTAGCTTCATATATGCCAATATGTCAGTAGATTCACTTTTACATTTCTATTCCCTTTTGAATTTTAGAAGCCGCATCCACATATTTCACCCGTTAATATACTAGCTCGAGTAAACATTTACAGACTTTTTATATTAACATATTACTATACTTAAAGATAATTTTCAACAAATTCAAAAGTAAAAGCCATGGATTTAAATTTTTCTATATTCATCTGGAGTAATACCTGTATCCTCTCTAAACTGCTTATAAAAATAGCTTAAATTGGAATATCCAACCCTTGAAATAACATCGGATATAGACATATTTGAATTTTTAAGCAAATACTTGGCACGCCGCATTCTTATATTCCTACGAAGTTCATTAAACGTTTTCCCTGTAATCTTTTTAACCAACTTACCCATATAGTCGGTACTATAATTAAAATGCTCGGCTAAATCTTTAAGCACTATGTTCCTATAATCGTTTCCTATATACTTCATAATTTCTACCGTTGCACTTGAATCTATTTTATAAATTATGTTATTAGGCAAATATCTGTTATAGTCTCTCAATAATTCATTAAACAACAGTATCATGTATGCCCTTATGGCGGTTTTCATACCAGTTTTATTATCGTAATATTCCATCAATATGTTGATCATAAAATCCCATACTTTTTTATTGTCTGAAGTCTTAAAATATAAAAAGCGCTTAAATTTATCCTTTTCATACAATGATTTGACAATAAAATTTGACATTAAATCATTGTCTGCAATCTGATTCATAAATACCCAGTCGAAAAATTCTTTTTTTATCAATACATTTATAGCTATATCATTTTCTACTGATTCTTCAATGCTGTGCTCTACATTCATATCCATAATCAGAATTTCACCTTTTTTCATTTCAATAGATTTATCATCAACAATCTGCCTTATGCTCCCAGAATAAACAAACACCAATTCAAGATAGTCATGCTTGTGCTTATCAAACCTAGTAAACCGGTCATGCTTATGAATAGAGATATCCTCAGATTTCTTCATGAGCTTAGAGTTGTTTATCACCCAGCTGTTATCCCCGGTTTCATTTGAAAAATAGCCCTCAAGCCTCTTGCTATAATTTTTATCTTTCTTATATTTTGACAATTTCCTCAACTTTTTTTCACTGGGGCTCATTTCTCTAAGTTTTTTATCCAAATCTCCAATGTTCACATATATCACCTTTTATAATTTATTTTTATGGTCCAAGCAATCTGCAGTGACAGATTGGGGCCTGGTATTACTAGACCAATGCCCCTTACAGCTCTCCCGTATATATTTTACATTGAGTAGGATTAAAACACAATCTATCTTTTATTTAATAATTATTTCCATATCTTTTTTCCTCTATTTCATAAACACTCATTCCTCTGGTTTCAGGCGTATATACCAATCCAATAATCAGCTGAATAGCCAAAACTGCAATTAAGAGAAGACCTGTTCTCTGAAAACCAAAGGCCGTCAACATAGTCGGGAAAACCAAAGAAATTACCCCAACTCCACCACGTACCAAAAAAAATATAATTCCCTGTGTCTTGGCTCTATATTCTGTCTTAAACAGTTCCACACTCCACAGTGCAAAGAAGCATTGCGCGCTGAATCCTGCAGAGATTCCCCACAATATATCAAAAATTACAAGTGAAGTCCATTTCATAGGAGCAAAAACAAGGATAATCCACGCTATAACTTCCATAACACATCCTACCGAAAACACTACTTTTCTATTCCAAATATCTCCTTTCCTTATAAATACAAAATAAGTGGATACAACTATCATAAACCAAATAAACGCATTTAAACCATTGGATTGTAAATTATTCAAGTTGCCTATTCTGGTAAAAATATAAGGTAGAAAATATCCCTGAAGTCCTGCAACCAAATTCCACAGAGTATAAGTTCCCGCACATAAAACAAAAGCTTGCCTGTTTGCTTTAATTGTAAATATTTCACTAGTAGGAGATTTCACAAAATCCTTTGATTTCTCTCTCTGTTTTTCTTCTTTCCAGATTTTAGATTCTTCAATTTGCTGCTGTAAAATCCATGTGATCAATGCCACAACAAACAACATCCCAAACATAATCCTGTTGCCCAGAAGTCCAAGTCTGTTTAAAAAAATAGACATGATAAATATTGTCATAGGTGCAAACGACCAAGAAAATTGGCCCCATCCAATATTTGCACAGCGCTTTCCAGCGGGAGCCTGTTCCCCCAAATAACTCCATGAAGCCGGAACCACCGCACCTACTGCCATTCCCGTTATAATATAGCCTATCAAAAGCATAGGAAAATTGGCCGATAGAGCTATCAAAGCAACACCAAGCATATAAAACAGCAGATCATACCTATAGATAAATTTTCTTCCATATTTGTCAGCCAAAGGACCACCTATCAGTGCTCCAAGTGCTGCTCCAAACCCATTGGCACTAACTGCTCCAAGAAGTCCTAGAGACATATCATTCAAATGCAGGAAATTCATCCACAATGTCAGTCCGCTTGCGCCCGCCACTATTGCACCCGCATCCAAAAAATTAGACATGGAAACAGTTAATGTTTCTTTAAAATTAGTTTCTTTACCGGACATCTAAATTCCTCCCAATTACCATTATTAATCCATATGAAATACTTCTTTTAAATCCACTGATACAGGACTATTGTCTGGATTCGTTTCCATTATGTCCTTCATATAATTCCACCATTTTCTACAGATTTTTGTCTCTGCACTCCTGTTCCACTTTTCTTCATCTTCTATTTCAATATACCCAAACAAAGTATCTGTTTTTTTATCCAGAAATATGGAATAATTTCTTGCTCCATATTCGTGCAGCATGTCAACCATTTCAGGCCAAATCTGGCTATGTCTTCTTCGATATTCATCTTCAAATCCTTTATATAATTTCATTATGGTTCCCTTTCTAATCACTTACATATACCTCCTATTTCACATAAAATATAATAAATATTTCTGCATTCCGCATCCATAACCCAGGGTATATAGAATACAGAATGCAAAATAACATTTTAAGTAATTTATTTTTCATATAAAAATTTTTCAGGTAAAGTAACATGGAAAGCTCCGGCAAGATCTCTAAAATCACTTGCAGTTATAGTCTGCCTTTTTCCTCCCATAGACAATACCTTTACAAGAATTTCAGCTGATTTCTCAACTGTATCCATAAGACCAAATGCGCTATCTAAGGTTTCACCTGCAGCAAAAACTCCATGATGAGCCCATACTACCACATCGAATTCCCTCATAAGTTTACTGGTTTCCTTTGCAATTGCCGTACCTCCCGGTACCATCCAAGGTACAACCCCAATTCCTGAGGGAAATATCACAGGGCATTCAGTGGCCATCTCCCAAAGTTCCCTTGTAAATACTCTGCTGTCAAGCGGCAATACAAAAGTAAGTGCAATCAGGTTAGTAGCATGTGCGTGGTATATGACCCTATTTCTACCGTCTGTAATTTCTTTTTTAACAGAATGACTCATGAGATGTGATGGAAACTCACTGGTGGGATTTGCACCATTTAAAAGTCCCCACACTTTTTTATAATTTTCTCCATTTCCATCTATTTTGACTATACCTATATTAGCTTTGGGAGCAAGCTTTACATTTCTCATATATTTTCCACTGCCAGTTACCAGAAAATACTCATTGGCTAAATTGGGAACAGATACACCTATAGATATAAACTCCGAATTTTGATCTAATTCCTCCTCTACGCCCTTTATTTCATCTTCTGATATTCTATAGCTCAAATTTCCACCATTACGCTCGTGCCAGCCTTTAAGCCAAGCATCATAAGTGAGTTTTATAAAATCTTTTACAAATTTTGAATCTTCAACTTTCAATTTTATCCCTACTCTCTCTTTGCTAATTCTTCTTTTTCATACCTCTTTATTTCATCAAGCCATGATTCTTTTATAGGGACATCATTTATTTTGCAATAATAATCCCATATAGCGCCAAAAGGATATGTCTTGAATTCTTCCATCAGGGCAAGTCTGTCAGTATAATTTTCTTCATCCTGGAGTTTTTTTAACTTTCCATTCGGCAGAAGCATCGCATACAAAAGTGCTTTTATCATATTTCTCGTTCCTATAACCCATGCAGCTATTCTATTGATACTTGCATCGAAAAAATCAAGTCCTATTATCACCCTGTCAAGTGCATTATCTCTTACTATCTCCTTTGCAATCTCCTTAAGTTCATCATCAAAAACTATAACATGATCACTGTCCCAATGAACCGGTCTGCTTACATGCAGGGCAATTTTATCGTAAAATAGAAGCATTGATGAAATTTTGTCTGAAACTTTTTCCGTAGGATGATAATGCCCTGTATCCATCAAGCACAGCACATCATTTTTTGCTGCAAAATTCAAATAAAATTCACTGGAACCTACAGTATAGGATTCAGCTCCTATTCCAAATACCTTTGACTCCACAGAATCCAAATTATACCTTTTATCTGTCTTTACCTGGAATATCTTCTCCAGAGAATCTTTGAGCCGTCTTCTTGGCCCTAGCCTATCACTTGGAATGTCCTTGTATCCGTCTGGTATCCAGATATTTGTCAAACAGGTTTGACCAAGTTCTTTTCCAAAATATTCTCCAATTTTTCTTGAAATGATACAGTGTCTTATCCAAAAATCACGAATTTCCTTGTTTGGATGAGAAAGTGTAAGACCATCATCAGCCTTTTCATGAGAAAATATAGTCGGGTTGAAATCTAAACCCAGGCCATTTTTCTTTGCCCAGGACACCCAGTTTTCAAAATACTCAGGCTTTATTTCATCTCTATCTACAAATTTTCCACCAGTTTCAGCATATATTGCATGAAGATTAACCTTATGTTTTCCAGGAATAAGGTTCATTGCTTCACTCAAATCTTTTCTTAATTCTTCCGGGTTTCTCGCTTTACCAGGATAATTCCCTGTGGCGGCAATCCCTCCTGACAGTTTTCGTGGGTTTACTTCAAACCCTGTAATATCATCACCCTGCCAGCAATTTATGGATATCTTGATCTTTTTCAATTTTTCCAAAATATCGTCAACGTCTATTCCCCACTTTTCATATTCCTGTTTCGCCGCTTTATATTTTTCTTCAACATTCATCTAATTTACCTCGCTTTTCCATTTTTATTTTACTAGCCTAAATATTTTCTGATATTAAAAGATTTTCTTATTAGCTTTCTCACCTCGCTTATACCTTTACATACTCCAGTACTTAGAAGCTGTGCTGAAATATTTCCTATGGCCGTTGCTTCTGAAGGTCCGGCAATTACAGTTTTCCCGGTAACTTTCGCTACCAGTTCATTTAAAAATTCATTTTTACATCCGCCGCCAAAAATATTTATTTTTTTAAATTTTTTTTCAAATATTTCCTCAAGAGACTCTACCGAAGCTTTGTAACTGCGAGCAAGGCTATTGAAAACACAAAATGCAATCTCCCCCAAATTTTGTGGAATATCCTGTGACGTTTCACTGCAGTACTTCTTTATCTCCTGAATCATATTCTGCGGTTTCAAAAATCTGTCATCGTCCACATTGATTATTGACTTGAAATTCATATGTTCTCCAGCCATATTTGCTATTTCCTCAAAACTGTATCTATTGTTTAAATTTTTTCTCACTTCCTGTATAATCCAAAGTCCCATTATATTTTTTAGAAATCTATATCTATAATCTATACCGCCTTCATTAGTAAAATTGTAGTTCATAGCCTGGGGTACACATATCGGAAAACTGTTTTCTACACCAATAAGTGACCATGTTCCAGAGCTCAAAAATATACTTTCATCATCATTGCAGACTGAAGCAATAAAAGCAGACCCAGTATCATGAGATGCAACCAGGATAACATCTGCATCAAAGCCAAATTCATCAGCAAGTTCGGACTTCAACCTACCTAACCTTGTCTTAGGCAGTCTTATCTTTTGAAAAATATCTTTATCTATTCCAAAAGTATCTAAAATATTGCTATCCCAGGTTTCATCAAAAGAATTTACAAGCTGTGTGGTTGAGGCATTGGTGTATTCTGCCGTCTTTTTTCCAGTTAATAAAAAATTCAAGTAATCAGGTATCATTAAAAATGTTCTTGTCCTGTCTAGATAATCATTATGTTTTTCCTTTACAGCCAGGAGCTGGTAGAGAGTATTAAATCTTTGAAATTGAATTCCCGTATGCAGATAGAGTATATCCTTTGGCATCTTTTCAAATGCTTTCTCCATAATTCCTTCAGTTCTGTCATCTCTATAGGATACTGCATTTCCTATTAGTTTATCCTTTTCATCAAGAAGTACAAAATCAACTCCCCATGTATCTATTCCTATGGTTTTAGGAATTTTACCTATCTCTCTGCATTTTTTTATACCCCTCTTGACTTTGTTGAATAATTTTTCAATATTCCAACAGTACTCGTCGTTTATTTTACTTATTCCATTTTCAAATCTATAAATTTCCTCAATTTTTAATTTGCCGTTTTCCATATGGCCTAAAATATGTCTTCCACTAGAGGCACCAATATCTATGCCTAAATAGTAATCCATAATTTTTACTCCCCTTATTTAAAATTTACTGACTTTAAAATATTTAATCACTTGATATTATCCCTATAGATTAATTTATATTTAAAATTATATATTAACTTAATCGTTATCACAGTGTCTAGAAAAGCTTTACTTACTGTCAAAATCAGACTTAAATAAAAAAAGGGTCACTGCTTTACGGCAGCTGGACCCTTTTTTTCAAATATCTCTTTTTTTAAATTCTTTTTCTCCCACAAGTGTAAATACTATAAACAAAATAACAGATACCGCATACATATAAGGAGGAAAATTAAAACTTTCATTTGCTGCACCTACCAATACCCTGCCCGGATAATCCCATGGGAAAAACATCCAGTATCCGGTATTGTCAATCAAAACCGCAGGGAGAGAAAATACAAGTCCAATTCCAAGAGGCACAGCAATATTTTCAAATTTCATACTCAGATAATATTGAACTGCTATAACAGGCAATGAAGCTATAATACAAAGCAGTGGAGCATATATGAACTCTTCAGGCATACTTTGATTCTGCGGTGCCACAATCAATCCGGCCAGAATTGTAAGAAGCATAAACAGTACAAGATTTAAAAACACTATGCCACAGGCCACAAGAAGCTTCGCCCTATAAAGCTGCCCCCTTTCCACAGGCAAAGTCAGCATCCACTTAAAATTATCCTCGCTGTTTTCTATTCTCACCAGAATAGCTACAACTATGGTAATAAACAATGCTATAATAAACAAGCCATAAAACAGCGAGCTTTGAATATATACTTGATTCCATACATTTTGTCCTTTTGATGTAAAAAGTTCTCTATACCTAAGAAAATTCGTAAGACCCAATATTACAAAGAAAAGTGGAACAAACATAACTATGTTCAATATTTTAGAGTGCTTCAACTTTAATAATTCCACTTTATATATACTTTTCATATTATTCACCACCTACTTTATATCCCTTCTATTGAATTCAAGTATACCTATCACAAGCCACAGTATTCCGGAAACTATACCAAAAAAAGCTGCCTTACATGCATCACTGCCATCTCCAACCGGCATTGCCATCAATACATTTGCATAGGGAACCAAATACGAAAGGAGCTTACTCTGTGCAAGCATATAGGCCCCTATACTTCCTGCAAAACCTACAGCTGCAGCTGCCAGCGAATTTTCCATATAACAGCTTATAAACTCCTGAAAACTCACCACTCCCAAAATTGTACACAATTCAAATCCTATATATCTTAAAATCAAGTTGTAACTGCCCTGGACATGGAACAAATTTTTTATGATTATCAGAAACATACCGTTTAAAATCACCAGGATAAATGCAGCTGCAAGCACTACAATCCACTTTGACAAATAAACTTTACTTCTTTCAACCGGTCTTGCCATAAGCTGCTTCCATGTTTTTTCGCTGTATTCCATGTAATTTACAATAACCGCCACTACAACAATTGATAAATTCAGTAGGACAAACCACAGGGTAGCGGCATGGCTCTCATAGATAAGAGCACCTACTCTGTCGTAAATTCCAAACTTGGACAGGGATTTTATATGCTCATCTGTCATTAAAAAACTGTATCTCATGTGTAAATCCATACTTAAAAGTATAAAGGAAAGAACTGGAATAAAGAATACACCCTTCCAAAGTATTGACCTCTTGTACTTCATGAGTTCGGATTTTAAAATTGAAGTAAATGTCATATATTTTCTCCCCCTCCAGTAAGATCAAGAAATATTTCTTCAAGAGATTTTTGCACTTCTACAAATTTAAATACTCTATTGTCCTTCAATACCAGCTGTCTTAAAATCTCCTCCGGCTCCTCTCCCCGGGGCTTTAATAAAACATCTTTTCCTTCTGTCCTGTACTCGTATCCGCAGCTGTCCAATGTATTTTTAAGTTTTTTAGGATCTCTGGCCCCTATACAGATCTGCCCCTTGCTTTTTGAATGAAGCTCTTCAAGAGTTCCCTGAAACAGCATATTTCCCCTGTTTATAATTCCTATATCATCTGCTACAAGTTCAATTTCACTCAGATTGTGGCTGGATATGATGACTGTCATGTTGTAGAGTTTGGGAAGTTTTTTAACAAGACCTCTTATCTCATGAATTCCAGAGGGATCAAGCCCGTTGGTTGGTTCATCCAATATAAGAAGTTCCGGTTTTGATATTAGAGCCTGGGCAATTCCAAGTCTCTGTTTCATGCCGAGTGAAAACTTACTAGCCCGTCTATCTTTCCACTCTGTTAGTTTTACAACTTCCAGAACTTCATCAATATATTTATAGTCAAGTTCCAGAAGTTCCGCCGATACCCTCAGATTTTCATAAGCTGTCAGATTCCCGTAATAAGATGGCGCTTCCACCAGGGATCCAACTCTCCTCAAAATATCCATCCTGTTTTTCTGAAAATCTTTGCCAAACACACGGACTTGTCCACTTGTGGGTTTTATAAGACCCAGAAGCATCCTTATAGTTGTAGATTTTCCCGCCCCGTTTGGGCCAAGGAATCCATATACTCTTCCTTTTTTTACAGATAAATTTATTCCCTTTACTGCATTGAAGTTTTTAAAACTTTTTGCTAAATTTACAGTTTCTACAATATTTTTCTCCATACAATTTCCTCCTTGAATCAGCTTAAGTCATATGATAGACCCTCCAGTTTAAATCCTATTTACCGCAACCTTAATGGAACCTTAAATTTCATCATATAAATAAAAAAGCCTTCTATGAAAATAGGCTCTATCATAAAAGGCTTAAAATTTTATCATATTTTTTATATTTTTGAAATGTATCTTTCTATTTTCTTCTAATGGTGAAACAGCCTTAAATCTGAAAAGGCCATTATAATATTATAATCATTGCAGGCTTCTATCACAGCATCATCTCTTATGGAACCGCCTGGCTCAACAATGTACTCAACCCCGCTTTTAGACGCCCTGTCTATGTTATCCCTAAATGGGAAAAATGCATCAGAGCCTAGAGAAACTCCCTTAAGTTTTGAAATCCAATTTTTCTTCTCCTCTTCCGTAAGCTTTCCCGGAACTTCAGTAAATACATCTTTCCAGTGTCGTGTCTCCTCTTCCGTTACATCATTACGAAGATACTGATCTATTGCATTATCTTTCTCAGCTTTTTTAAGCCCCTCTCTAAATGGAAGTGATAAGACTGAAGGATGCTGTCTTAAAAACCATATATCTGCTTTTGATCCGGCAAGTCTTGTGCAGTGAATTCTTGACTGCTGTCCTGCACCAACTCCAATCACCTGTCCATCAAGTACAAAACATACAGAATTGGACTGAGTATACTTAAGTGTAATCATTGATATTAAAAGATCTCTCTTTGCATTCTGAGTGAGATCTTTCCTTTTTGTTACTATATTTTTCAAAAGTTCATCTGTTATAATTGCGTCATTCCTTTTCTGCTCAAAGGTTACTCCAAATATTTTTCTTTTTTCCATTTCACAGGGCTCATAATCTTTGTCAATTTGAATTATGCAATAATTCCCCCTCTTTTTCTTCTTTAAAACCTCAAGAGCCTCCTTACTATAGGACGGCGCAATTATTCCATCAGAAACAGCACTTTTTAATACTTTAGCCGTAGATAAATCAACTTCATCACTTAAAGCCGCAAAATCTCCATAAGAAGACATTCTATCGGCACCTCTTGCCCTGCAATATGCAGTAGCTGCAGGCGAAAGCTCCTCATCCCCGACCGCATATACCTTCTTCAGTATGTCATCAAGCGGCACTGCAACTGCAGCACCGGCAGGACTTACATGTTTAAAAGAGGCCGCACTTGCAATACCTGTAGTATTTTTCAATTCCTTAACAAGCTGCCATGAATTAAGTGCATCCATGAGATTTATATATCCAGGCTTGCCATTTATAATTCTAAATGGGAGTTCTCCTCTTTTTATATAAACCCTGGCAGGTTTCTGATGTGGATTACAACCATACTTTAATATAATTTCATTATTTTTCATCTGCATTACTCCCTTCCAAATTTGAACACAAAAAAACCCGGGTAAATTATTAATTACCCAGGCGGTCGATACAACTTCTATTCAATCATGCTTCCCATGGTAAACTCCATTTCCGCCAGTCACATGATCATTTATTTGTCCATTAAATTATATTATACTCCAATATCCATGTCAATGATTCAAACCTTAACAGAACATTAAAATTTTGTATCTTAGGGGAAGAATGCTTAAATGATGCTATAATTAAAATATATATATTTTTGACCATTGGAGGTAAAAATGCAGGATCAAATTTTAGATAGAAAGGTACTTTTAATAGATGATGAAATCGAGCTTTTAAAGCTTATGGAAACAGTTCTCAGAAAAGAGGGGTTCAGGAGAATATTCAAAGGGAAAAATGGATCAGAGGGTATAAAAATATGCAGAAACGAAAAACCTGACATAGTAGTCCTGGACATAATGATGCCGGATATGGACGGATTTGAGGTGTGCAGAAATATAAGGAATTTTTCTTTTGTACCAATTATCTTCCTGTCTGCAAAATCTGAAGATGTAGACAAAATACTTGCCCTGGGACTTGGTGCGGACGATTATGTGACCAAACCTTTCAGCCCCAAAGAGGTGGCCTTCAGGATCAAGGCACATTTACGAAGAAACGTATATATCAAAAATGAAATGTCAATGAAAAAGGAAAAAATAAGTTTTGGAGATATAGTGATTGACCCTGCAGGCGGCGAAGTGTCAAAGGCAGATAAAATTATAACTCTCACCCCCAAGGAATATCACCTGCTGTGTTATATGGCTCAAAATGCCAACCAAATTCTGACCAAACAAATGATATGCAGTGAAGTCTGGAAAGACAGCTATGAGGGATATGACAACACAATTATGGTTCATATAAGAAAACTGAGGCAAAAATTAGAAGACAATCCTTCCAGTCCAAAATACATAATTACAGTCAAGGGCCTGGGTTATAAGCTGAAAATTCAACGAAGAGGTAGCTTAATATGAAAATCAGGAATAAGATCAAAACCAATTGGAATATTACTACAAGATTTCTCGTGACATTGGTATTTATAATTATAATTGAATTATTCATAAATCTGCTTTTCTGGAATCAGCTAATTTTATATACCAAGAAAAACTTTACTGCCCCCACCCCGGAAAAATTCACATTGAATTTTTCCAAATATGTGGCCTTTAAAAATGGAATGCCCTTTGTAAAAGAGGAAGGTATAAGGCAAATTAAAAAAAATAGTGCCTGGATTCAAATAGTAGATGAAAACTTCACGGAGATGTATTCTTTTAAAAAGCCCGCTGCAGTTCCCGTTAAATATATTCCCATAAAATTCGCCCATATCTATAAATATGACACAGCCAATTCTTCCATATTTATAGGTGAAAAGAAATACGGCGGCAGGAGCTTTTCCTATATAATAGGTTTTCCTCTAAACAGAGTGGCAAAACACACCCTTGTCTTCAATCCTTCTTCACTGAGAAGTTTTTTCTGGAACGGAGTTCTGCTGCTGCTGGGCATGGATATACTGGTGGCAATAATTATCTCCTATTTTGTATTTGGAAAGAGGATGGGAAAACCACTTCAAAATATAATCAACGGCATAGATGAGCTTTCAAAGGGCGCTTATGAAACAAATTACCAGGAAAAAGGTGTCTATAAAGGCGTTTTTTCAAACTTAAACAATCTGGGCAAAACTCTCGGGGAAAACAGGAAAAGAAGAGAAGAACTCGAGAAGATGAGAGCTACCTGGATTTCCTCCATATCCCATGACCTGAAAACTCCACTATCCTCCATAAAGGGCTATGCCGAAATAATGAAAGATCCGGACTACGCTTTTCCCAAAGAGGAAATTCAGCAGTATTCCGAGATAATATACAACAAATCCTCCTATATACAGTCATTAATCGAAGACTTGAACTTAACTTACAAATTGAAAAACAAAGCTGTACCTTTAAAAAAAGAAGAGACAAACATAACCCTGCTACTGCAGGATACAATCATAGAAATTTTAAACAATCCGCTTTACTCCAATAAAAATGTGAATTTCTATCCTGAAGATGAAAATATAAAAGCTTTCGTAGATAAAAAATTTTTAAAAAGGGCTCTGGGCAATTTAATTTTAAATGCCATAATTCACAACAAGGACAGCGTGCAAATTGACATTTCAATTTATAAAAAAAATAGGATCCACATTACAATAAAAGATAATGGCAGAGGTATATCTGAAAAAGATCTAAAATACATTTTTGAAAGGTATTACAGGGGAACAAACACCAGCTCTTCAATTGAAGGTTCAGGCCTCGGCATGGCAATATCCAAGCAGATAATAGATGCACAGGACGGGAGTATAAATATAGAAAGTGCCCTGGGAAAAGGCACAACTATAAATATAATACTGTAAATTCTACTACTTCCAGATTACATCTGCCTGTTTCCGCGGAACTGTTCTAAAATATCTTACATCAGGATATCCCATCATCATACAGGTCATAATTTTTTTCCTTTTTTTGACCTGAAGAAAATCAATAATATCCTGACTTTCATTTGCCGCCCTTACGAAGAAACCGCTAAAAAGAACACCAAGTCCTAGTGTATCGGCAACAAGCTCCATATTTGACGATGCCAATGCAGCATCTACCGGAGACAAAGCTGTGACGACCACGACCGCCGGTGCATTAAAAAATATCCTGTCATTTCTGGAATTCTGTCTATAGTCCCTGCACATTTTTATCCATATTTTTGCATACCTTCTATACAACCTAGCCTCAGCGGTTCTACTTTCAAGGACACTGTGAGCGATCCTTTCCATATTTTCAAAGGTAAGAGCTTTTAACTGCTTTAGATTGTCCCTTACAACTATGTAGGATACATCCTGTGCGTTGCTTCCTGTCTCAGTAAATCTTCCAGCTTCTATTACCTTGTCAATCTTCTCCTGTTCGATTTTCTTATCTTTAAACTGTCTTATGCTCCTCCTAAATTTTATAAAATTCAACAGATTGTCCGGATCTACTGAAAAGTTTTTCTCATCATACTTTTTTACATCTCTCATATTGTACTCGTCTATGGATATGGCTCCCTTCGGACAGACAGCAATGCAGTGACCGCATTTAATACAGTAATTGTCATTGAGTTTTGCCGTATTTCCATCCATTTCTATACACATGGGAAAACAGTCCCTGGCACATTGACCACATCCTATACATTTTTCGGTACATATATATGGCTTCTTCTGCCTTTGAATAATTGAATCAATTTTATCTAATACTATTATAATATCATTTAAACTCTCATTTTACGAGTATCCCTTTTTAATATAAATGTCAGCACAAGGTAATATACAACCCCTATAGCCAGCCAAGCTAACCCTATGATTTTCGACATGCTGGCAAGATGTATCCAGATGTATACCACTATAATAAGCCCAATGGTGGGTAATACAATATGTTGAAAGAAATTATATTTTTTAGTTTTAAATACAAAATAATTAATAACTGCTATATGAAGTATAGCAAATGAAGTTAAAGCACCAAAATTAACCAGGCATGACAATACATCAATCGCATTGCTAAATATGCTGCATACTATTATAGCAATTACAGCTACAAAAATTGTCGCAACATATGGTGTTTTCAATTTAGGATGAACCTTTGAAAAAGCTTTTGGCATAAGTCCATCTCTCGACATGCTAAACAGCACCCTTGAAACTGCAGTTTGAAATGACAATGCACATGCAAATCCCAATGCAATAGTTATACCAATTTCACATGTAAGTTTAAGTGCATTTCCCCCTATGCTAAATGCAATTGCATAAAATGCTGTATCGGGATTTTTAAGGGCACGCCAGTTTGGATATACCATTCCGGCTATCCAGCACTGTATAAAGAATATAATGCCTGTAACCAATAATGCGATTATAGTAGCTTTACCCACGGTTTTGGCGCCACCTTGATTTTCTTCAGCCAATGTACTTATACCGTCGAACCCAAGATAACTCAAAACACAAATTGCTACTCCCGGCATTACCGCTGAAAGTCCAAGGTTTGGATTGAATAATGGTTTAATGGAAAACTCAGCACCATTCACCCCGTGAACTATTCCAGATATTCCACAGATTACAAAATACAAAAATATGATAAATTGAAAGACGAGAAGTATTTTATTGGCTTTTGCAGCTATTTCAATTCCCCTGATGTTGATCAAGGTATTACATATGATAAAAATAAATGCCCACAGGAAGATAGGAATCGAGGGCATTATATCATGAAGGGCAGCTCCGCTTAACAGATATAGAAGTGCAGGTATAAACGCATAATCAAGTAATATTGACCATCCAGCAAAAAAACCAACAATCGGATTCAAACCTTTACTCGCATAACAGTATACCGAACCTGCAATAGGAAACGCTTCCGCCATTTTCGCATAACTAAACGCCGTAAAAAGCATTGCAAACATACCAATGAGATATGCCAACGCAGCCATACCGTTTGCCGCCTTATTTACAATCCCATATATACCAAAGGGTGCAATTGGAACCATGATGATCAATCCGTAAATCACCAGATCTTTTGTCTTCAGCACTCTACTTAATTCCTGCTTGTACCCAAACCGTTCAAGGACAGTTTCTTGAGAATTTTCTTGATATTTTTCTTTCATAGTTAATAACCTCCTACTCATTAGTCTTAATGTTAACGTTATCAGAGATACAATTAAATTTAAAATATGATATTGTTACAGATATTTTAGAATTGATACAAGTTTTTGGAATAAATTGCAATATTAACAGTAATTTCTTTTGATATATGCACAATTATTACTGAAGTTGATGTCTTAATATTAACATAAATTAGAATATTCTGAAATTTGTTATTAGTACACAATATTTTCATACATCATTATTTCTTAATGACATTATACCATATTCTTTAATATACTTTCATCTTCATGAATAAGCTAAGGATTCAAGCAAAAAGGCATAAAATCCGTTCTCAAGTATTTATCCCTATAATTTTAGAAATTTTGCCTATTTTTTCGCGATTTTTATACTTTTTTTAATTTTACATCTGCAATGTCGCTCACTTAAAGTAAGAAGAGGTAGCAGTTCCCCCTACAGATGACAACTGCTATCTCTTCTTTACAATAACATTCCTATTCAAAAAAACTATTTGCATATTTCATAACTTCCGGATCTTTCTTTTTTACTTATATCAAAGCCTTGTCCCAATACTTCATAGGTATTGCTTATTATCACAAAGGCACCGGGATCAATAGATTTTATCAAAATTTTGAATTTATTCAATTCAGATTGACTCATAACAACCATCAAGACCATACGCTTTTGGTCAGTATATCCCCCTAAACCTGAAATCTCCGTAACCCCTCTATTCAGGCCCTTTAAGACTGCACTTCTTATAACTTCCGTTTTATCGGAAACTACAAAAGCTACTTTTGATGCCGTAAATCCAAGCTGGATTAAATCAATAGATTTACTGGTTATAAACAGTGCTATTACAGCATATAAAGCCTTGTCAGCGCCAAATACAAATCCTGCAGCCAATACTACGATTCCATCTATTATTCCCTGAGAATTTCCTATACTCATCCCCGTATATTTATTGACAATGCTCGCTATTATTGAAGTTACTCCGGTAGATCCGTTGCTTTTAAATACAAATCCAAGTCCTATTCCTGAAAGTAAACCTCCAAATACGGTCCCTAAAAGAGGATTTAAAGTTACATAATGTAAATTTCTCATAAAAAATATACAAAATGGAAGAGCCAATGATCCAAATACAGTTTTTGTAGTATATTCTTTTCCCATTACAAATAGGCCTAAAAAAAGCAGCGGAATGTTTATATACCATTGCACAATAGCAGGTTCTACATTAAATAATCTCTGTATCACCAAGGAAATACCTACAACTCCACCACTGGCTATCTGATTGGGCTTTAAGAACAAACTGAATCCCAACCTTGCTATTATACATCCAACTAACATCTGCCCATTATGTTTAATATTGTAGATTATAACATTAAATTTATCTGTTATAATTTTAACATTTATTCAGGGTCACAAACCCACTTTTTCATTTTCCGATCACAGTGCTCATATTTTCATATTAAACTATAAGATATCATTTTACAATATAACATACTCCCTTAATTCTTCACATATATTTAATTATATACCAAGCAGTACTTCTTTTCATCACTGTTAAACAGGGTCAATGTTGAGGTAAAAGCTGATATTCCCGACGATTATGACATTTATATTCTGTTCATAAATTCGGGATTTACCTTGATTTACCCATTTGACACAAATATGTATCTATCTTATAATTTATTTACATGACTATAAAAAGCAAGGAAGCGAATTTAATATGCTGGGCGTTATCAAAACTGCAATTATCACTATAGTAATATCGTTTATATCTGGATTGCTTTTAGATTATTACAAAAATCTGGCACCCAGATTATTATGCCGTGTGGGAGATGCCATCCCAATGAATCTAGAAGGTAAGAAAGTTTTTGCATACATTGTTACGATTGTCAATGTATCAAATAAAATAATTCATGAGATAACCTTAGATATACAAAATAGACAAAACAATTTAAAAATTGCAGAGACAAAGATAACAAAGGGGTTGAAATTTAGCTCTTCAATAAAAGATAAAACGTTAGATGTAAATATACCTTTTTTGAGTAAAGGCGATAAATTTTCAGTTACACTTTATGCAGAAGGTCAACATGCACCACTTTCTAAACCTGCTGTCATAGTTAGATCACCTGAAAAATTCAAGAGGATAGAATCCATGGAACAAAAAGGGCTTCTATTTTTATTGCTCAATATACCCAAAAATATAACTAACGCAGTTTCAAGACCAACTAAAAAAGATAATTCTACCAAAACCATGAATAAAAATTCTTATGGAAATAAAGAATTAGGTGGTCAAAAAAAACGAGGAACTTCAAAACCTGTTTTAAATAAAAAGGCTCTGATAGCTATGGCATCAATTGCCCTGGTCGTAATTGTGGGACTTTCAAGTAGAACTCTTTTTAAGGCAAAATCCAATAATACAAAAACCCCTCAAATAGACAACACCGTTAACAAAGAACCCACTACCAATTCAACGGGGGGAACAACCAAGACCAATGGCACGACTAAGTCGTCTTCAAAAGGTACAATTAAGAACACAAATACAGCCAATCCTTCTTACAAGAGTACTGAAAATAACAAAGGAACTACCGGCAGCGGCAGTTCCAATAAAATATACCCTGGAAGCAGCACTGGAAATACAAATTCAAACAGTTCTTATCCAGGAAGTACCAAAAATAATACTGGAAATACAAATACAGGCAATCCGTCTTCCGGAGGAAGCAATACCGGAAATACGAATACAAGCAATCCGTCTTCTGGGGGAGGCAATACCGGAAATACAAATACAGGCAGTCCATCTTCCGGAGGAGGCAATACTGAAAATACGAACACAAACAGTTCATCTTCCAATAATAATAACGTAAAAGGAGGCACATCAGTCTCCAATTAGCAGAAAAATCTGGGTCTGCTGCACAATTTGGCATCGGACCCTTTTTATTATTTCAAATATTCCAGTTTTTTCTTTATCCCAGTAAAAACTTTTTTCAAGCGATTTTGGGTTTTTTCAAACAATTCATAATTTATTTTTGGCAGGAATTCTTCACCAAAGAATCTGTTTTCTATATATGCCGTATACCTTATCTCAATTTGTATAGTTTCAACATTCTCCATAGAGGCATAATGATATGTTATGTAGCCCCCTCTTAGTCCTATTTCATCAACCTTTACAGTAAATCCTTCCTGCACAAATGCACTGTATACAATATGCAAAAATTGTTCCGAACATGTTTTTCCATAACGAGTACCCAGTACTATATCTGACTTGGATTGAATATAAAAGCTGTGTAAATCAAGCAGATAAACTCTTCCTCTTTTTTTCAGGACGTCATTTATTTTATCAAGCAAGCAAAAATGATATGGTATATATATTTCATTTATTCTATAATTTATAATATCCTTATCTGGAAGCTCGGTGTAAATCTCCCTATTAAAGGTGGTTTTAAAATATATCAGGGATTTGGTATATTTTTCATGATTAATATTATCCTTAATACTTCTATTTACGTCAATTACATATCTGCTGTAATTGGCCGATACTGTAACTATATCCAATTCATCCAAAAAGCTATACAATTCCCTTAAAAACCAGTCGTTATTTGCCAATATTATATCAGATCTCAGGTTCTTTTCCATCTCAGGTAGAATCTTGTACGAGCTATGGGGAATGCTTGCAATTATCCCACAGGAATTTTTACATTGTCTTAAATTTACAGCTTTCATACCTTTTTCTATATTTCTCCCCTCTTGCTTTTTTCAGACAGTTCAATGTATTTAACCGGTACATTGTCTGTAAGCCAGATACCATTTTTAGACAGATAAAATTTAAATCCATCTTTCTGCATCCGTCCTGAAGCTATAATTAAAACAACTGGAGATCCGTGTCTTTCCCCAACCTTTACAGCCGTAGGATAATCTTTTGACAAATGTACATATTGTCTCGTTCTTTTAACTAACCCTATGGACAATATACTTGAAAGGTATTTCTTACCTGTACCGTGATATAATAAATCAGGCGGCTCAATTACCTTTAATCCGAGATCTACTTTTATTGAATGCCCCTGATTTGCCCTTATCTTAACCTTGTCTTTATCAAAGGAATATCTTTGTTTTTCATCTTCTGCTACTATTTTTTCTAATAAAGCCATGTTTATTTTATATCCATGTGCATTTATCCCGTCCAAAAGATCTTCTACAGGCATATATCCATTTTTATCTATTCTCTTGCCTATTACCTGCGGTTTATGCCTCAGTATAAGTGAAATGAATTTACTCAATCTAGTTTCATATAATTTATTATTTTTCATATAACATCACGACACCCCTAATATTTTTAAGATCAATACAGATAAATTATATCACTTATAAGGCAGAAAAATTTTTCTTCAAAATATTACAGGCAGCCCTACTTAATAAAATTTGTCATGATATGACCTTCATCGGCGGGTAAAGGAAACTTTTCCTTTCCAAAGTTAACTACTTCAAGCAGCCAGGCCATAGCCCTCGCATTTTTACGAAGCGTCTGTACTCCCTCGCTGTCTTTCATAACCTCACCTTTATCCATACCATAGGCAGAAGTCCAATATTGGGATGGCGGCAAAATCGTCTCTGCCAGATTCAGATAATTATTCAACTGGTGAACTACATCTACGCCTCCTGCACGTCTGACAACCGAAATGGAAGTTGCCACTTTAAATCTGAAATAATTTGAACTTGTCAAGAATGCCCTGTCTAAAAAACACTTCATATTTCCGGCGATCCCAGCATAATAAGTGGGTGACGCCAGAATAAACCCATCTGACTCCCTCATTTTTTCTGCTGTTTCATTGACAATGTCATCTTTAAAAACACATCTGTTTTTTTTAGAGGAAGAACAGTATCCACATCCTGTACACCCATGAATATTCAAATGTCCAATTTGAATAGTTTCAACATCTATACCATGTTTTTTTAATTCATCTGCCATTACCTTCAAGGCTTGACTTGTATTCCCGTCTTTCCGCGGGCTTCCATTAATCGCTATAACTTTCATAATTAAACCTTCTTTCAGATATTTCTCAATAAAACTATACACCTTATAGCGAATCATTACCATAGTCAATCTCTCAACTTGACAATCGCAAAACAAAGTTATATACTAGGTTAGAATTCTTAAAGTTAGAATTCTAACTAATAACTATTTGAAAGGTGATATACATGACATATGAACAGCTTCAGGAGTTATACGACTTGTTATTTAAAACCATGGGTTTGTTCCATGAAAGATTTCTCCGCCAATTTCCAAAAGAAAGCCGTCAATACCCTGGAATTAAAAAAAATCACATCATGATTATAGGTTTTCTCTACCAGAATCATTCCCTCACTGCAACCCAAATTGCCAAAATGCTCAATATGAAAAAAGGCAGTTTAACGACTCTGATTGATCAATTGGAAAAGCTTGATCTAGTTGTTCGGCATAATGACACAAATGACAGACGAAAATCCCTTATATCTCTTACAGACGCCGGAAAATTAGAAATAGAAGATATAATGAAAATCTCTGTTCAGTGCATGGGGAAAATCTTAAGTAATACAGATCCTGAAGATTTGTCGAAGTTTGTTGATAGCCTTAAATATGCTGTCAAATTCATGCAAAAATTAAGAAGGTGAATTACAAAATGAATAGTACAGTTGAACTCAAAAACGGAAAAATCGGCAGTCTATTGTGGAAATTTTCCTGGCCTGCCGTTATAGCCATGCTGGTGAACTCTATATATAATATTATCGACCGTGTATTTGTAGGCCGTGGAGTCGGCTCAATTGCCATCGCAGCAATAACAGTAGCCTTCCCGATTATGCTTATTCTTATGGCGGTATCCGTATTGATCGGTGTTGGTGCCACGTCGCTTATATCCATACGTCTGGGAGAGAAAAAGTCTGAAGAAGCTGAAAAAATTGCAGGAAATGCTATATTGCTGCTGATCCTGCTGCCAATATGTATAAGCATCATCTATTTTTCCTTCAGTGATTCCATTTTGACTTTTTTTGGAGCAAGTGCCAAAGTCCTGCCCTATGCCAAAGATTTTACACATATCATAATGCTGGCATCGGCATTTGGCTCTATAAGTATGGGTATGGTCAATTTTATCAGAGCGGAAGGCAATCCCAGAATGTCCATGTATACTCAGGTAGCTGGAACTATAATAAATATAGTTTTAAATTACGTTTTTGTAATGAGATTACACATTGGAATCAAGGGATCCGCATTGGCAACCATCTGCGGTCAAATATTTTCATCTATTTGGGTTCTTAGTTATTTTCTCTGGGGACCTAGTCTGCTCAAAATACGGTTAAAAAATCTCAGGTTACAAAAAAATTTAGTCACCAGCATCGTATCCATTGGATTCGCTCCATTTTCAATGCAGCTGGCCAACAGTTTGCAAAACCTTATATTAAACAAATCACTGGCATCTTACGGTGGTAATATGGCACTGTCGGCCGTTGGCATCGTCGGAAGCATAGCTACCTTAATGTTTATGCCTATTCTAGGTGTCAGCCAAGGTGCCCAGCCCATAATAGGTTTCAACCATGGTGCCAAGCAATTCAACAGGGTAAAAGAAACCTTGAAAAAAGCGGTAATCGTCGGTACTATAATAGCAACATTCAGCACTGCAGTGGTACATTTGTGGCCCATTCAGATCGCCAGTATGTTCAACAACAATAATACAGAACTAATCCGGCTCACTGCACATGCAATGTCAGTCTTTTTTTTAATGTTTCCCGTAGCCGGCTTCCAGATTATATGTTCACAATACTTTCAGGCAGTCAACAAGCCAATCCAATCTACAATTTTAGGACTATCCAGACAATTGCTGCTGCTGATCCCTCTTCTGTTGATACTGCCGCGATTTTGGGGCATTGAGGGTATATGGAGAACCCCGCCCATAGCTGATGTTCTATCCGCTCTTGTAACAGGAGTTTTTATCTCCATTGAGATGAAACGCATAAACAGCAAAGAGGAAGCTGAAATTGTCAACTTTGAAGATGATTCATTTTGAAAGCACTTCATCTCTCCCCTGTGCTTTCAACCATTTTTCGGCATTTGATCTTATCTGTGACTCCAATCCCAAATCGCGCCCCTCATCTCTCATGACTTTATCTGTATATTTATGAGGAAACATTTTCTTAATAGACGAACTATATTCTGTCCCGTCCTTAGGTTGTACAAATTGGGTAACAATAAATTTATCCTTATCCTTTTTCAATACAAGAAGGGCCGGATTCGTTCCGCCGCATGAAGCTCCAAATTTTCCATCAAAAAATGCATATCCTTCAAATAGTGTATAAATATAAACATTTATCAATTTATCTTTCTGTTCGATTGCATATAGCTTATGTGCTTCAAAAACCCTGTCAGCATTAGTCAATATATGAGAATAATAAACGACAATATAATTCGATATTGTTTCATCGATTGCCATTCTCTCTCCAGTTTCAATATTTTTAGCATCAGTT
Organism: uncultured Clostridium sp.; assembly: GCA_903789665.1. Classification (GTDB taxonomy): domain Bacteria; phylum Bacillota; class Clostridia; order Clostridiales; family Clostridiaceae; genus Clostridium_B; species Clostridium_B lapidicellarium. The sequence goes on along the minus strand of CAIFEX010000021.1, from coordinate 31,854 downwards.
AATTTTGAATTACTGCACCCAACACCAACAACAAGCACTAAACAAAAAAGCACTAAAATAAAATTATTAATATGTTTTTTCAATTTCACCCCATCCCCAATTCCCAGCATAGGCAATTTTAATCTTTCTTTACAATTAAATATTACCATAATTTCACTGAAATATAATGTGTAAAATTTTATTTTCACAAGTTTTTTGCATCCAGTGCCCTTATTGAATTAAAGATTGCAATCAGTGCAACTCCCATATCTCCGAACACGGCTTCCCACATTGATGCCATATCCTGCAATCTCACTATAATTTTCAATTTTGCTTTTGTCGATCTTCCCACTGTAAGCGTCCATAATTGAAATTGCAATAGGATGGTTTGAATAGCTCTCCGCATATGCCGCACTTTCTATTAACTCTTCACCCGAATAATTATTTTGCGGATTTATTTTTGTAACTCTGAATACACTTTTAGTTAATGTACCTGTCTTGTCAAAAACAACTGTTTCAACGCTGTTCAATGCCTCAAGATAATTACCGTCTTTTACAAGTATTCCTCTTTTTGAAGCTTCTCCCATGCCGCTTATGAATCCCAGCGGTATTGAAATTATAAGCGCACATGGACAGGACACAACTAAAAATATCAAAGCCCTGTAAACATAGTCAGAAAAAGTTGCCCCTGCAATAACCAAAGGTGGTATTACCGCAAGTGCTAAAGCACCAAATACAACAATTGGAGTATAATAACGTGCAAATTTTGTTATAAATTTTTCAGTAGGAGCTTTTTTGCTGCCGGCATTTTGAACCAGATCCAAAATTTTGGATACGGTGGATTCTCCATATTTTTTTGTTACTTTAATTGTCAGGACACCATTTCCATTGATAAATCCACTTAAGGCATCCTTACCAGGTCCCAATTCACGCGGAACTGATTCACCTGTCAGTGCAGATGTATTGACCATTGAAGTTCCCTTTACAATCTTACCGTCAAGAGGGATTTTTTCTCCTGGTTTCACAATAATTATATCCCCCACGTTTATTTCTTCAGGCGATACTTTTTCCAATTTATCGCCAATCTTAAGATTTGCATAATCGGGCTTTATATTCATCAATGTATTGATTGATCTTTGAGAATGATCCACGGCCATGTCTTCAAGCAATTCACCTAGCATATAAAACAGCATCACGGCCACACCTTCAGGATATTGTCCAACGCAAAAAGCACCAATCGTAGCAACACTCATGAGAAAATGCTCAGTAAATACCTGACCTCTAGATATTTCCTTCACTGCCCGCAAAACAACATTTCCGCCAACTACAACATAGCTTATTAAAAATACAGCCAGTTGAATCCAATCTTGAAGTTTTGGGATCACTCCTCCTGCAAATAAAATGCTCCCATAGGTATGCTGCCGCGAAAAAAATAATAGTTGGGCTTGCCATAGAAAATTTTGCGAACGCCGGTCTTTATTAAAGCCAAAAATTATGTTAACATATTAACATAGATGGAAGCGTAGGTGTTATATATGGATTTTATAAAAATACTTAAAGATACCCTGTCAACCTATTCTTATTGCACTAATATTTCGCTTTCAGTGATAAATGAAATAGGAAACGAATTCATGAGAATAGGTAAGCCCTCAAGCTTTTGTAGATTTTTCAAGGAATGTACTAATGATTTATGTCCCTGCTCTCAAACTCACCTATATGCTGCAAAGCAATCGGAAAAATTAGGTGAATCTTATATATTTTCCTGTCCTGCAGGGCTTATACATTATACTGTTCCAATAATAAAAAAAAATGTGTTCAAAGGTTCTGTACTTGCCGGTCCCATACTTATGAACTTTCCGGATGAATTCATGGTAAATGATATTATCCAAAAATTTGATTTGGATATACAGTTGAAGGGACTGATAGAAACTAAATTAAGTGACATCCAGGTAGTACAACCTTCAAAGGTACGACATCTGAGTAAATTATTATTCATAGTAGCATGCAGCCTTATGGGGGAAGAAAAATACGAGCTTTATGAAAAAAATAAAAGATCACACCAGCAATCTAAAATAGGTGAAAGCTTACAGGATTTAAAAAGTACTAATAATGATATGCTGCGTACTTATAAAATTGAAAATGAACTTCTTATCAAAGTCAAAAATGGTGACATAATAGGAGCCAGAAATATTTTAAATGATCTGTTAGCCCACATATTGTTCTATTCAGGAAATGATATTCGGATAATCAAAACCCGTACTTTGGAACTATGTACACTTCTTTCTAGAGCATCTATAGAAGGTGGTGCTGATTTCAACAAAGTTTTTAGTTTAAGCAGTGATTTTTTAATTAAATTAAATAAAATTAAAAAAGTAGAAGACATTTCATTTCTTTTAATAAATATACTTGATGCCTTTACAGAAAACGTTTTTAAAATAAATAAATCAAAGAATCCTGCTCTAATAAAAAAATGCATAGCTTATATAAATAAAAATTATAAAAACAACATAACCCTTGATACGGTAGCCAATATGGTACATCTTAATTCTTCTTATTTCTCAAGTATTTTTAAAAAGGAAATTGGAATGAATTTCTCAAGTTATCTCAATAAAATCAGAATTGAACAAAGTATGTTTCTTTTGAGGAATACAGACTATTCTATATTAAATATTGCCCTTGAAGTCGGTTTTGAAGATCAAAGTTATTTTTCAAAGGTATTCAAAAATTTTACCGGCATGACTCCCAAACAATACCGGCAGAAGGGAAACTTGACTTTTGTAAGTTAAGTTAGGCACTGGAAATTTGATGTTAATTTCCAGTGCCTTATTAAACGTTTATTAATCCAATCCATATTCCTTTGGAAGGAATTTGTCAAAATCAAGATCATCTTTAATCTGATCATAGAATTCAAGTTCATCATCCGGTACATCCTCAATCTGGTTCTCCATAATATCAATCCATCTCAATTCTCTCTTTTCAACTTTAACTTCCTTATTGGCAATCGCCTTCTTAAGTTTCTCCACTGTCAATTGTGCTGCCAATTTAGTTCTTTCAAACGGAGTCTTACCTTTTAAAATTCCCCTGCTTATGTCAAATACCACATCAGGTCTAAGTACATATGCCTGAGGATCAAGCCTTGAATCGGAATCTGCCAATAAATCTCTTAATTCAGTACCTTTACCTTGCCTCTTTGCTTCATTCATAAGCCTGCAGTCATATATAAGCTGTTCCATGGACACTACAGGTGCCATTCCTGAAAGAAGTTTAACCTGCTGAACGGACTCATTACTCCAAAGATCCGCTACTGCAGCTGCTACATTGCCTATAGGACTGAAATGTGCACATGCTGCTGATTTACCTTCCATTGCTATTGGAAAACCAGTTATTGCCTTCAGATATGCTCCTTCATAAGCACAGTCCTTGCTAGGTCCTACAGCACCTTCTTCAAATGCCACCAATGCTCTGGGAACAGCAGTCACTCTAACTACTGATGCAAATACCTTAGGAATAAATCCTCTTTCTGCAAGTACCATTGCCGTATTGGCAAATCCACAGGCGGAATCTCCTGATGGTATAATATTATTTGCATTGCTCATTTCAACCATCTTTTTCCACAAGAATTTCATATCACGGCATCCAAGAACTCCCAGTGCAAATATGACTTTTTGTATGTCTGCGTTTACAAGAGCATCATCATCTATTTCTTTTCCTCCAGTAGACTCTATAGCTAAAAAGTCTGCTCCTGCTTTACCAAAGCCCTCAAATATCTGCTGCATTTCCTCCCAGTACTCTCCTCCTCTCATTATAGGAGGTCTGTTCATCTCTCTTATATCATTAGGTGTAGCTCTCAAAGCTCCTTTGAGTCCATATTTTGCATTATATTCATTAAGTGCATCAACAATTATCTTACTTACTTCAATTCCCCATTCAGGATGTATTGTAAATTCTGGCAGTGTTTCATATTCCAATACCACTCCGGGAGCATGCAACTCTACTGCCCTTTTAAGCGCACCATCCATTATCTCTTTATATATCTTATAAGCATCCTTGATAGTATTAGAATCAACTGTCATTGCAGGTAACGTAAAATTTAGCTCCGGATATATTTCCCCTCCTCCAACTACAAGTCCGCTTTTAGTTTTCACAGGTTTAGGACACGAGCCATATATAAAATCATCCAGTTTGTCATATGCCAATTTGTCATATACATTTGCCATTATGCCAATCCCCCTTTTATTTACTCTTCTTAAGAACCGCACTCTTTGCAACTTCAGCTGCACTACCTGCATCGGGAGTATAGTAATCTGCCCCTATCTTCTTTGCATATTCATCTGATAAGGGTGCTCCACCTACCATAAATATATACTTATCCCTCACTCCTGCCTTTTCAAATTCCTTTATAGTATCATCCATAGCAGGCATGGTAGTAGTCAACAATGCCGACATACATACAATATCCGCTCCTATTTTTTCGGCCGTTTTTAAAAATTTAGCTGGTTCAGCATCAACTCCTAAATCAGTAATTTCAATGCCTGTGCCCTTCATCATCATTGCCACAAGATTTTTACCAATATCATGTAAATCGCCTTTTACAGTTCCTATTACAGCTTTACCTACAGGTTTTACTCCGGTCTTGGTAAGAATAGGTTCCAACACCTTCATACCTGCGGCCATTGCCTTTGCAGCCATAAGCATTTCCGGAACGTATATCTCATTGTTTTTAAATTTAACACCAACTTCTGACATAGCCTCTATCATACCATCGTTTAATATTTTGACTGGTTCAATTTTTTCGTCCAAGGCCTTTTTTACAAGTTCTTTGGATTTTTTCTGACTACCTGTTTGTACAACTGAAGAAAGTTCCTTTAAATCCATTACATATCTCCTCCCCTTAAGTTAAAAATCCCTTTAAAATTTTTAAATTTTTCTTACATGTTAATTATAGTCCGGACCATAGATTTAATATTGTAGTATATATAGTTTTTTATCAATACTTCAAGATACTCAAAGCATCTTCTAATAAATCCTGTAAAAGCCTTAATTTAGGCAAAATAAAAAACAACATTGGAATCAATAAATATCAGGCTAGATCCTTTATTATGTTCATTTTAGGGCTATATTGGCAGGAGAAAATTAGCAAAATATGGATATTACTCTTTTCCAAAAATTCCTATCGAATTAAACCTATAAGGTATAATTATTTTCAGTGCACAATATTTTATATGTTATATCATAGTAAAGAATTTTTTTAGATTTTTATAATTTTTTTTAGATCCATAATGAAAAATATCTTATGGTATTTTGGCTCACGACTTGTAATTTTTTATTCCATTATCATAGAATCAATAAAATAATCCTGAAAATCCGGTCTTTTTGATAATTCTATATACGCTGCCTTATTCACTACTAATTTAGTCTTATCTCTTACATTTTTGGACAGTAGGTACATTCTGGCACCACTTCCGGCACAATTGCCGATAGATCTGAGCTTACCACCCAATTCTTTAGGTATCATGCCAATTTGCATGGAACTTTTAATATTCATATAATTTCCAAATCCGCCGCCTATATAGACTTTTTCTATCTCATCAAAGCCAATATTCTTTTCTTTAAGCAGTATTTTTATTCCCGCACAAACTGCCGCCTTTGCCAATTGTACCTCTCTTATATCTTTTTGAGTGAAAATTATATTTTTCCGACTTCTACTGTTTCTTGCCACAATAAACTGCAGCATTTTACCTTCTCTGATAATTCTGTCTCTATCTTTTTCATCCTCCACTTTATCTTTTTCAAGCATTTTACCTGTTTTATCCACTATACCGTGAGATAAAAGCTGCGCAACCATGTCCATAACCCCTGAACCGCATATACCAAGGGGCTCAACATCACCTATGGTTTCGTATATTTTATCCTTCGACAGATCTATTTTGCTTATGGCACCAATTACACCACCCATCCCGCATTTTATATTTGCTCCCTCAAAAGCCGGTCCTGCGGCAGTAGAACAGGTTATTATCTCATTTTTATTTCCCAGAGCCATTTCACCATTGGTGCCAAGATCCAGCAGCAGAGAATATCTTTCCGAATTCAAAAGTCCAGAAGATATTATACCTGCTGTTATATCACTTCCCACATAACTTGAAATGCCGGGAATCAGGCTTACCATTCCTCCTGTATCTATCCCGATTTCTCTGGCCTTGAATTCAATCCCTTCTGTAATCATTGCAATATAAGGTGACATGGCCATGTATTTGCAGGTGAGTTTCAAAAGCAGATGAATCATTGTAGTATTACCCACTATGACTGTGTCATATATATCATCTTTTCCTATACTGTTCCTTCCACATAGTAGTCCTATTATATCATTGATCTGCTCTATGATGCTCCTATTTAGTACATCAAGCCCCCTGGGATTTTCCATAGTAAAATTTATCCTTGAAATCACATCGGCACCATAACTTCGCTGTCTATTAACCTGTGACTGTACGTCCAGTACTTTTCCATTTTCCAGGTTCAAAAGGTATACAGCTACTGTGGTCGTTCCTACATCTACTGCCAATCCATAGAGTTTTACATTGGATTTGCCGCTTTTCAATGACAAAAGCCTATTTTTAAAAAATATCCCGGTAACATCAAAATTCTCACTTCTCATGGTTTCACCCATTATAGGAAAACTTTTCAAGTTTATACTCAGATCCTCTTTTCCAAAACCATCACTTAATCTTCTATAATCATCCCTTTGATCCTCAATACAAGGTTTATCCAAAACCGCATGCTTTTTTTCGACTAAACAATCCAACTCGTAATTACATTCTTTTCCTTCTGTAAGTACTGTCATTGTCCCATTTTCTTCTGGAATCACTATTTCCAGATTCCCATTTACAATTGTTTCGCAACTCAGCCTAAATCCACTTTCTATTTCACTTTCAGTAAGATGTCCATTATTGTTTGCCGTCTTCTTGTCCAAATCCCTTATTATCTTGACCTTGCATTTTCCACACTTCCCTTTTCCATTGCAGAAACTCTCCACATAGACCTTATTATCTCTCAATATATTCAGAAGATTCCCACCTTTTTCAGCATATATAAGCTTTTCACCTTTACTGTAGTGTACTACGATTTTACATTTATCCATTTTTTATTATATCTCCTTCCCGCATATTTAAATAAACATACTTTATATATAATAGGCATTTGCGAAATGCCGTAACCCGCATAAATACGGTATATTTTTTATAGCAAAATAACCTCTCACTGATTTATATTAAAATTGAATGTATCCAAAACAAAAAAATCTTTATTAAAAAGTATAGTTTTTAAAAGATTAACTTTTAAAATAGTTTTATAATTATATTATGGTTTAGTATTTTTTAATAAAAACAAGGGGGATTATTTATGAATTTGAGTGAACTTTCTTTATATGTTCAAAAGGGTAATGCAAAAATGGCAAGGAAACTCGTTCTACAGGCACTTGAAGAACATATCGAGCCAACTAAAATATTACATGAAGGTTTAATAGATGCCATGGTAAAAGAAGGTATTAAATTCAAGAACAACGAAATATATGTTCCCGAAATGCTTGTAGCATCAAGAGCAATGTCCGTTGCACTAAAAGCACTTTATCCAATCATTTCTCAACATGGTAAAAAAATAATTGGCAAAGTTGTTATAGGTACTGTAAAAGGTGACATACATGACATAGGAAAAAATCTTGTGGCAATGATGATGAAGGGTACAGGCATTGAAGTTACTGATTTAGGAGTTGATGCTGAACCAGCTAAATTTTTAAAAACGGCCGAAAAAATAGGAGCGGATATTATATGTATGTCGGCATTGTTGACTACTACCATGCCTGCTATGGACGACGTAATAACTGCGTTTAAAAAAGCAGGAATTAAAGACAAATACACATTTATGATAGGCGGTGCTCCTATTACAACTAATTTTGCAAAACAAATAGATGCGGACTACTACACTCCTGATGCAGATTCAGCGGCCAAGCTCGCTAGAAATATAATCATCAAAAAACGAAAATATGAGATATCCTGTTAAATATATGGTGAGGCACCTTTCTAGGTGCATCACCATATAAAATCCAAACAATTATTCAAATAGTTTATTTCTATACGCTTGAAGATAATTCATACAGAATTCATCTTTACCAGCCAGAGTTTCTGCAGTTATAAGACTTCCCATCATTTCTTTATCCAATGGATTTATTATAAGACCATCAAGTCCCCTGCTCACAGCCATAACTGCAAAAATCCGATTAATAAATTTTCTATTTGGAAGCCCAAAAGATATATTTGACAATCCGCACATCATATGAACACCTTTAAATTCTTTTAAAATAGCTTCCACAGAATCCAAGAACTGTACTCCAAAATTATCATTTGTCCCTATAGGCTGTACTAATGGATCTACATATATATTATCCAGTTTTACATGATGCTGAACCAATCCATTTATCAGCTTATCTGCAATTTTGATTCTGTCATCGGAAGTTTGAGGCATACCCCTGGAAGACATGCAAAGTGCCACTATTTTAAGATCAGTGCCTTCAATTATAGGCAAAACTGCATCATATCTTTCTTTTTCAAGAGATATGGAGTTTATCATTGGAGTTTTTCCTTTATGCAGCGCTAATGCAGCTTCTATAGCCTTTGGATCTGGAGAATCTATACAACAAGGTGTATCTACCTCTTCCTGAACAGTTTGTACCAACCATTTCAAATAGTCAATTTCTTTTCCTACAAATATACCGGCATTTACATCTATATAATTAGCTCCGGCTTCAGATTCTTCCTTGGCAATCTTTTTTATATAATCTGAATCATTATTTTTAACTGCCTCTTTAATAGATTTACGAGTTGAATTTATTAATTCACCCACAATTATCATAATATACCACTCCCCCTAATACTCGTTTGTTACATAGCTTATTACATAATCAGTATATATTATGATTGACTGCAAGTATTGTAATTATTTTATATTTTTATAAATAACATAAGCCCTATTTCAATTTCTCTGGGGTTTAAAACTCACATAATGCAAAGCCGAAAATGCTATATAAGCAAAAAATGCTATCTGTATTATAAACACATAGGTAATGTTTTTTCCTCCTGCAAAGCCTATTATATAGGTCAGAAATGCAGCACCAAGGTTGTTGAAGATCACTATAACTGAAGATGCAGAAGGTATATTTTCAAAACTCACATGCTGTATTATGTACCCTTGAAGTGCAGGATATATAAGTGATATTGATATACCTATAATCGACAGTCCAATTAGTGCCTGCAATTTTTCCGTTCCCAACAAGATAACAAATATGCCTGCAATGGATGCTATAGGAGATATGAGTAAAAATTTAAGTTGTCCTATATTTTCGAGAAGCTTATCTCCAAAAGCCCTTCCCAAAGTAAACAATATCCAGAAGCCGAACAGAATATCCGGCACTTCTCCCTTATTAATGCCATAATCTCTTTCAAGAAAACTTCCGGTCCAGTTTGTCGTGGATATCTCTGCCCCGACATAAAAGAATACAGCTATGGAAAGTATTAAAACCATAGGATTCTTCAGTATGTGAAGTGAATTCCTATGCTTTAGATTATCCTTTGGAAGTGAAATCCCGCTGAGCCCTGTAGACAAAACAATTAACACAGCCATAAGTACTATATGAATAATATAGGTATAATTAAAGCTTATACCATTTCTGAGTACTAATCTGTCTATGGGTAAAATTAAAATTCCACCTATTCCAAAACATGCATTGGCAAATCCAAATTTCTGATATTTTTTAGGTAAAAGCGATATGAGCGTTCCCAAAAACAGTCCGCCCATTCCAAGTGCGAGTCCGGATAAGAAATATCCAAATAAAAGTATGTAAAATGATTTTGAAAGTAAGATTACAATACTTGAAAAAATTACAAGTAAAAAACTTATGTATAATCCTCTTTTAAGTTTCAACATATGCATAAACTTTGAAGCTGCTATGCTCATTATAAAAGAGGAACAGTACACTACGGACGGAAGCAGTACAATGATATTGTCAGAAACGCCGTAGATACTCTTTATGGTAGTTATAAAAGGTGACAATGTATTGGAAAACAATGATAGACAAAAGAACCCCCAAAATATAATTATCATATTTTTCAAATCTTTATTCATCAAGCACCTCCAGTATAGAATTTAAATTTTATCTTTTATATTATAACTCATTACCTGTTTTCAACAAGCTTAAATATATTTATTTTATTGTTAATTAATAAAAAAATAGCAGCCTCCACTTTTAAAGTGGATGGCTGCTATTTTTTCAATACTATATTCTAAAAGTAAAATTATCTATAAGCCTTACTTTTCCTATATAAACAGCTATGGCAACTAGAACACTGCCGTCAATATCACCTGAAACGGGTTTTAGATTCACACTGTCTGCAACTTCAACATAATCTATTCTGGCAAGCAGCTCTGAATTGAGTTTTTGGGAAATTATCTCTTTAATTCTACTGGCATTTCTCTCTCCCGAATTCAAAGCTTTTTCTGCCCCATCAAGGCTCCTGCTGAGCACTACAGCTGCTTTCCTTTCCTCTTCTGAAAGGTAGACATTTCTCGAACTTCTTGCAAGTCCATCTGCTTCCCTCACTATAGGACAACCTATTATTTTAACATCAAAATTGAGATCTCTTACCATCCTCTTTACAACTGCCAGCTGCTGTGCATCTTTTTCTCCAAAGTAGGCCCTGTCAGGTGTTACAATATTAAAAAGTTTAGAAATGACAAGACAAACTCCTCCAAAATGGACGGGCCGTCTTACTCCAAACAGCTCTTCTGTAAGGCCTTTCACATTGACAGTCGTACTTGCATCCTCACAGTACATAGTTGAAGGCTCGGGATTAAAAATCAAATCCGCCCCTGCACATTCACATAACTTGGCATCCCTCTCAATATCCCTTGGATAAATTTTAAAATCCTCATTCGGGCCAAATTGAGCAGGATTTACAAATACGCTTACAACAACCTTATCATTTTCTGAAACTGCTCTCTTAATAAGACTTTCATGGCCTTCATGGAGAAAACCCATGGTGGGAACAAGCCCAACGGTAAGTCCTTCCCTTTTCCACATCTTAACCTTATTTCTTACTTCATCTATTTCATGTACTGTATTCATTGTATTATTCTCCTTTAATTCAATTTGTCCAAAATACTGTCATCCATTTTAAAACTATGAGCTTCGTCCGGGAAAACTCCACTTTTAACTTCTTCTATATAATTTTCAAATGCCCCCTTCACAACATGTCCAACATTTGCGTAATATTTCACAAACTTGGGTTTGAAGTCGGAAAACAACTGGAGCATATCCTTATATACAAGTATCTGTCCATCACAATATTTGCCTGCACCTATTCCAATGGTAGGGACTGATATAGATTTTGTAATGATTCCCGCCAATTTATAGGGAATACCTTCAAGTACAATAGAAAACACACCTGCATCTTCCAGTTTTTTTGCATCCTCTATTATTTTTCTGGCATTCATTTCATTTTTACCCTGAACCTTAAATCCTCCAAATACATTTACAGACTGTGGTGTAAGCCCAATATGTCCCATAACTGGAATCTGAGCTTTTACAATAGCTTTCACCTGTTCACAAACCGATGAGCCGCCTTCAAGTTTTACAGCATCTGCATGTCCCTCCTGTATCAATCTTCCGGCATTTTTTACGGCATCATATATGGAATTTTGATATGACATGAAGGGCATGTCTCCAACCACCAATGCATTTTTTACTCCCCTTGAAACTGCTTTTACATGGTGAATCATATCTTCCATAGTGACACTCAAGGTATCTTTGTAGCCAAGGCAAACCATTCCAAGTGAATCACCAACCAAAATTCCATCAATACCGGATTCGTCTATAAGTTTCGCCATTGAATAGTCATAAGCAGTAAGCATTGTAATCTTGACATTCTTCTGTTTCGCATCCATAAAAGTTAAAGCCCTGTTCTTTGTCATTTTCTAACCTCCAAATTTTTTTTTATTAAATTATAGTAGCTCCTGCCGTGTTTTTTTTCAGATAATCGAGCCAGATTCATGGACAAACGCCTGTATAATTCCAGATCTTCCCGAGGTATAACATTGAGATGACGTCTCAATGTCCCAACATCGCCTCTTTCAACAGGTCCCGTAAGTGCATCTGTAAAGCCCTTGTTCTTTATATTTTGTATGTTATTTTCAATTAGGGGCATCAATGCACCTATACAATCTTTTTTATCAATCCCGCAGTTTTTCAGGTACTGACATCCTATATCTAAAAGTGAAAGTACTAAATTAGATACTGTAACGTTTGCAAGATGATACAAAGTTTTTTTGTTTTTATCAAGTACAATAACTTTATTTCCTATATGGTCAAAAATGGAAACCAAAGTTTCTAAGTACTTAAAATCCCCTTCAATTGAAAAATAAATTTTTTTTAGAATTTTATAAGTAGTAAATTTATCTGAAAAAGCACACATTGGGTGGATAGAATATCCGAATGCGCCTGAAGTGTTAATACATGAAAAGATTGATGAAGATAAAGAACCACTTGAATGACATATAATCTTGCCTTTCAGGTCATATTTTCTAATTTGGTTCCATATTTTTTCTATAATGTCATCGGGGGTTGTTATAAAAATAGCATTACAACTTTCAACTAATTTACCAATTTCAACATAAAAATTACTTTCTGTAAATTCGGCTGCTTCCCTTGCTGAATTTACATTCCTGCTGTAGTAGCCTTTTACATTTAATGCATTGATACTAAAATATTTGCCTAAGCTTACGCCTACTTTTCCGGCACCAATAAAACCGATACTCAATTTCACAGCATCACCGTCTCTTTCGTAGTAAATAGCTTATACCAATTCCCCTTTGACTTTTATATTAAATTTAATAACACTTACGGTGCAGTTCAAAAATGATACTACCCAAAGTTAATTTTATCACAAGTCGATTTCGTATTCAAATATTCAAATTACGAATTGCAGATTGTATATGAAACTTTTGTAATATTTTTATAGTTACTGTTATAATTAAAAATTGGAGTATATGATTTCGAAATAAACATATTCAGCACGGTAATAATTGTTGTTATTATAATTTTGTAAATAATATCATCTCCAGTATTATTTTCTTTTATCATTGATAGCCCTATAATAAATATTTAAAGCTTTTATTGACTTCAGGTAACTTTTTAATCTCCGTGTCAACTAATATAGATACATAATTTACCGCTCGGCACCTGGGATACAGTACAGGATTTAATTATTCGATTGAACTCTCCGTGCTGTTTTATCTTAATCATAGACTTTAATTTAGGTATTTTGTTCTGATACAGCCAAAAGTTTTAGCAAAATACAATTTTTGTTCCTTGTTCGGATAAATTTATAGGCTATTTACTTCAGTAAATAACCTATTATGATTTTTATATTATTATAGAAAACTTTTATATTTTTAAAAATCTATAATCTCAGCTCTTACATTACTGTCATATTTTTTGGATACATCGCCAACTGGTGTAAGTAAAATTTCACCTGTTATACTTATAACTGCAGAAATAAGATGTCCTCCAAATACCCTGTAATCCGAACCTGATATGGAAATATGCATATGAACATAAGGTTTCCCATCGCATAAGCTGAAATTACCGATAAGACTGATTATTTCATAATCGCCTTTATCAAATACCTTTTTTGTAAAAACTTTTGTATCAGGTTCATAATAACCCAATGTTGCACTGCCGCAGGCACCAATTCCATCAATAGAAGCAAATTTTACATTATTTTCTGTACAGACCTTTGAAACAGATTCTGTTATCTCATCACCTTTATCAAGCCTCAATAATATTTTGCCGTTAAATTTTTTATAATCCAACTATGCTCACCTCATAATATATTACAGAATATAATTATTTTTTAACAAAATTCATATATCACAGCTTTTCTTTTACCGAATTAAGCTTCTGACTCATAGATGCATCCTTGTCTCTTCTATCATCTATGCTTATAGAAGTAATAACTCTCTTAGCACCATTTTGAAAAGGAATTTCATGCATTTTCCTCATAACTTCCAAAATAACATCTAAATCCCCCTCAAATACTGTAGCCATAGGGGTTAATTCATATTTGACACGTTTTTCATCCTGAAGTATTTTGTGACAATTGGCCACATATCTGCTTACACTTGTAGATCCTGTTCCAACCGGTACAATTGTTACCTGTGCTATAGCCAAGTTCAACACCTCCAAGTTCATTTTAAAACAATTTGCCGCAAAAAGAAAGGATCTTTCAGCAGCAATAAATTGGTATATGTTTTATATTGAAAACTTAATAGTATGTATTATCGTTGTATAATATAATTTAATTATGATAGCTGTACATTATAAGATTATCATATTGTTTGGAGTGTAAAATAGTTGGCATACAAGAAAAGAGGGTGAGCAGCATAAAAAAGGGTAGTTAATTTCACATTAAATCCGACAAAAAAAAGAAAAAATAGTTCTTGGATACCTGACCTATGCGGCCTCGAAATTGTGGAATACAGCAAACTATGAAAGAAAAGGCTGGTCAAAGGAGAGCGGCCTGGAGTTATCCTAACCGGTATAAACAGCAAAAAGAGCTGAAGGACCACTTCTGGTATAGGAACCTGCAGTCCCAGGCTGCCCAGTGTGAGGTACCTCAACAACGGTTTTGTTATAGATGGAAATACCATAAAGGTCAAAGAAAAAACCAGCCCAGAAATCGACCAACCAAATAATAACTTGAATAAAGAAAATAAAAAACAGGAATATATAAATAAATTAGACAATATCGAAGCAGGTTTTAAAGATTTTAACGATACTGAAAAAGCAACAGAAAATATAAGGAGGGACAATGGAATCTATACTATATACCAACTTCTTAGCCCAATCAACAAAAGAAAGATGCCATGAATTGGTGGACAAAGTACATGAAATAATATAAACTGTCAAAACTAGTTTCTTTCATAGACAATTGTTTTGGACAATTTATCATTTCGGCAGTTTTTTTAACATATAATCCCAGATAGCAAATGCCGAGTTTTTCCTGCCGTTTATAGAATTTAAAATATTTTTTAATGTTCTCATATTTTCTCTATAAGATGGTTTTCTAATTATTCTATTTACAGAAGACTGTATATTATGTGAATTCCACCTGTTTATCGGTATACGTATGCCTGCTCCTCTTATAACTATATTGTCAAGATTTATTTGCTGTTCCGGCTGCATTGCAAATCCGACGACCGGGGTACCACTTGCTATTGCGGTTTGTATAGTTCCCTGACCTCCATGAGAGATGACTATATCTGCAAGTGAATTTACCAGCGGTGCTGGTACAAATGAATCTGTTAAATAAATATTAGGATTACTTCCTGCATAGGCTTTTGCTTCATCGATTGGGCATACAGCTTCAGGGGCCAAAATCACCGCACTCCAATTCTTTCCTATTCCTTGGTTTAATGCCTTTATGACTTCAAATAAACATTGTTTTTCCCCTGAACTCCCCAGAGTACAAAAAATTTTCAACCTTTCATTTTCTCGATTAAATATATTCAGTATATTTTTATCTATTTCAATATTATTTGAAGCAGGTGCATATAACGGTCCCACAATTTTATAATTATCTGGAAGTATATCATCTTTATAAAATTCCTTAAAGTCATTTATTATTGTCAAATCTGCCCTAAGCATATCAAACAAATTATTTATTGGTTCCTTATTCCATTTAAACTCATCAAGAGCTTTAATAATATTGCTCTGCTTAAAAATTGGGGCTCTCATTTTTAAAGACTTGGGAATCAGCTTTATAATTTTTCTGCGAAGCCTTAAAGGAAGATATGTGAGAGGTTTAATCACATCAGGAATATCTTTCATTAATGTAGAGGCAAAAATATTCTCCTGTAACGGTATAGGTAAATAACATATCCCTAATATTGGATTATTAACCATTCTTCTAGCAAGACTTGCTATAGGGTAAAATCCGTGAATAACTACATCTGGTTTTAATTCCATAAATGCGTGAACCTCACCTCTCAATAATTCACCTGCAAGTTTCATATCACCGATTAAATTAGTTTTTGTAGGTTTTAGATCTTGACGGAAACCTACTCCTGGCAGCACGGGTAAGCATTTATGAATCTTAAATCCATTATAAACCACCTTTTGTTCAAATTTGCTTCCATTAGATAAAAATATTATATCCAATTCATAATTATCAGGACAATAATCCTTGATCCCATTCGCTATTTCCAATGCACGAGTCGCTTCACCGGCATCTGAAAGTATAACAGAAAAAACGATTCGTAATTTTCTTTTACCAGCCATATAATTCACCTCTAACATATCATTTGTTTGCACATTTTTGTATCTCAAAAAAGAATAGTCTATCGATTCCCGCAATATTTGGAATTTACAGTCAAATAATTTTATTAAAAATCACTGCCAGTTCCTTTTTATATCTTAAAAAAGAATGATCTATCCCACTTCCTGCAATATCATGTATTTCATCGAAAGATAACTTCATTGATGAGCTGCCATTCTTTTGAATGTATTCCCATAAAGCAGTGTATTTACTCATAACATTTCGCTCCTTATCAATTAACAATTCAGTTTTTTATATAATTATAGTTTTTTTGACATTTTATCATTATAAATTTAAATGGAGGTTTATTTTTATATTATTATGTGGCTCAACAACTTTCCAAAATTCTGTCATACCTCTATCTCCTCTATATTTCATTTCAAGTATACGTTATTTACTTCATAAAACTAGAAATTTGTGAACTATTGTTTTGCTAAATGATTCATTAATTTGTATACGTTGAACACTAAACTCATCTTTGGGCAATAAATTTTCAATAAATGGAACTGATGGCGCATAAATCCATTTCCCTCCATTATCTAATGATTTTAATATTTTCATATAGGTTTGAGCATATAAAATATCTATACCATCATTTTGTGTAAAATGATGAATAAAATGGTTACTAAATGAAATATTCGAAATAATTGTACCCCATTTTAGTTGGAAGTAATCAAACTCTAGCCAATCAATGCTTCTAAAATATCCAGTATTTTCTTGTAATCTATCTATTCCATATGCCCTCAAGTGATTTTTCCTTAAATACTTGACTAAATTCCCCTGTTCACCACAACCTATATCTAATATTGGCTCTTTCAATGTACAAATATTTATGCCTAGTAACCTTATTTGAAATTTGGAAGAATATTCGGAACACATAAAACTTTTAGCATTTTTATTTGCATTATGATTTATTTTATAAACAACTCGATTTGTTTTTTTTATAAAAGTGCGAATTCTCTTATAATGACGTTCTTCAATTTCTTGTACTGACATATAATCATTAGTTATATCTTGAAACAATGATATATATATTTTTTTAATTTCTAAGTAATCTTTGTCTTTAAAGCTAATATATTGATCTACATTATAAAAGCTTTCAAGAAATCCTTTCAGAAGAGCATTTATAATATACTCTTTGTCACATTCAGATAATTTCTTCCATTTCTGTCCAAAGAATTCTATACTATCTTTAGTATTATTATTAAAATGGAGTTGATTTCCATCGGTACAAAAAATATTCTTCAACGAATTACTTTTTAGTTGTTTTCTGATAATTTCATTTGCCAATTTCATCAATACATCCATATATCTTTTCCTTTCATGTAATTCAAAATATCTTAATAATAAAAATATATATTTAGCTTTTCTAAACACATATATCACTTATATCACTATAAACTTTTGACATTCAGTAGATTTTTATATAAGGCTAATATTTTGCATTATATAATCATTTGACTTACTAAGCAAAAAAAATTATATCATACAAATCAATGAAATCCAATACATACGACTAAACATTGAAAATACTCATATCGTAGGACACCACACTATTCAATTTTCAAAGAGCATCCATATATATTAAATTTATAAATTGATATATATAAATTTAATATAGTGAATTAACTCTTACTTAATGCCCTCTATTTCAGATTTGAATTTATTCACCTAATTCTTTTCTTAAATCTTCTATATAACATAATTGCTGCCTTTTTAGATAAAACCTGCAAACAAATTCATTATAGGATTATTTACTGATACTTCTTCTGTAAATTCAACCTGTGTACCATCATTAACAGAACTAAAAACCCCAATCCAATGACCTTTCATATTTTTGTTAGTCATGTCAAGTTCATATCACTCATATTTTTTGCCTTAAATATGCCCACAGAACACGCTTTAACATATTCTTTAAGGAAAAGACTATCTTCAATAAGATACCATTTCATTTTGTTTTCCGGCAATGTTCCATTAGCCATTTCAATGACAAAGTTGTTTTTATGAATCCCATAAACATCTCTTTCTTAAATATTTGTAGTTTTAATCATAGTGATACGCAATGCCATCACCTAAAATCGAGAATTCTTACAGATAATAAAACATATAAATAGCACTTTTTGATGGGAAAATAACTGATTATACTCTATAAAAAATAATTTCTTCTCGTGCTTGAACTAGTATAGAAATTAAGATTACACTAAAAACAAAGCTAGGAAAAACATAAGAAGTATTGTAAATTATTGCATAAACCCAAACTGCTTGATTTTTTGGTGCTCCTGCACCAAAATAAATCATAGCCGAGATAATATGAATAATGAGCCGAGCAAAACTTCCAACGAAACATCCCAAAGTTATGAATGAAAACATTCTAAATTTATTTTTCTGTTTAGCCGATTTATAGACAGATTTAGCTGTGATTGCTGATAGTCCAACTAATGTAAAAGCTATAGGATAATCTAGCAGTCCTTGAATAGGATTAATTACATACCCAGTTATCAGTTGTAATAGACCAAATACTAAACCAGTACTTAATCCACCCCGCCATCCCCAACGGAAAGACATGATAAATATTGGTACCATTTGAAGTGAAATACTGCCACCTTGTCCCCAGGCTTTGAACGAGAATAAATCTAATATTGAAGCTAGTGCTGAAAATAGTGCCACTTCTACAATGAATAAAACCTTACTTTTTGAACGCATATTTTTTTCCTCCTAAAAAATACAACAAAAAACAATGTCCAATAGCCATAACAGAAAATATGGTTATTGAGCATTGTTCCCTACGCGAGGTTTACCTCACAGGTTCAAAGAGTTTAGATTATCCATCTCAGCTAAAATAGCACCCCTAAAGCTCATATTGTTTTTTGTGTTAGAAGTATTATATCAAAGAATCAAGTTATTTTCAATACACCTTTTTCAGATATTCTCCAATTTGCCCCTGAGTTAATTCAATCTATTCCTTTTTCTTGAATAATTATATTCATAGGCATTTTGTTATCTCAAAACATGGCACTAAATTAGAAATTTATCAACTTAAAAAGTCAAACGCATATCATACCAAACTGCTCCGCCATGTGTTGATTCTGAAATCCCTTCATTTTTAAAACCAAATTTTGCATAGTAGTGCAGCAGTTTTTCTTTGCAGGTAAGCACTAATCCATTACGTCCCTGCGCTCTGGCATCAACAATAACCCTGTTGATTATTTTTTCTGCACAACCTTGTCTGCGATACTCAGGGATGGTATTTACACCAAAAATCATCTGCCACTTACCATTTTCATCATGGAAACTGGCATCTTCAAACATCTCATCACATAATTTTGATTCATTTGTCACCATTCCATTTACAAAGCCAACTAGTCTTCCAGCATCCTCCAAAAGCCAAAAATGATTAGGATACACAATCAGTCTCTTTTTAAAATCGCTTTCTGAAGCAGCTTCCACTGCCGGAAAGCATATTGACTCAACAGCAGTAATGGCTTGTAGATCTTCAATGGTTGCAAGTCTTATATTCATATTTATTAACCCCTTTTATTTATTACAATTACTATTTGTCTACATATTGTTCAAACATTTTTTACTATACATTTAAGTACTATAGGTAGATTATATCATTTTATACAATATCCTGATATTAAAAAAGCTTTAATCACTGTCAAAACAGCAATTAAAGCTTTTTAGTTCTTTAGATATAAAAATAAATTTTTCCGGATTTTATCATTTCCATATACCAAATTATAGAAATAAATGTCATACAAAAATCAAATGAGCAAGTAAAATACAAAAAAACAAAATTATATACCATTATAACTTCCATGAAGCAGCCTCCATCTGTATCCCAGTCATATGCCTGTATATTCCATTTCTTCCGGCCAGTTCCCCTGGTGTGCCTTGTTCAGCTACAATGCCATTTTTCAATACTATAATTTTGTCAACACCTGCTACCGCTCTCATTCTGTGTGCAATTACAAGTACCGTTTTGTTTTTAATAAGCCTGGATAAAGATTCCTGTATCATAGTTTCATTTTCTACATCCAGAGAAGCTGTGGCTTCATCCAGCAGTATAATAGGCGCATCTTTCAAGAACGCCCTGGCAATGGATATCCTCTGCCGCTCGCCGCCGGAAAGTTCAGAACCATTCTCACCAATTAGAGTATTCCATCTCTGCGGCAGTTTCTCTACGAACTCACTGCAATGGGCCAGCTTTGCAGCCTCTATAACTTCTTCATCTGAAGCATCTTTTCGGCCAATGCGGATATTCTCCATGATGGAATTATTAAATAAGGTGACATCCTGAAAAACAACAGCATATAGAGACATAAGAGTTTCAGGATCGATTTTTGAAATGTCCATACCGCCCACAGTAATTTTCCCTCTGCTGACATCCCAGAATCGTACGGCTAATCTTGATACAGTGGTTTTTCCACCTCCGGAGGGGCCAATCAGTGCAGTAACTTCCCCCTGTCTGGCAGTGAATGATACATCTTTCAATACAATTTCACTGCCATTATAGGCAAATGCAACATGATCAAATACGATGTCACAACCTCTATTTATAAGATCTTTCGATCCCGTCTGTATTTCATGTCCAAGAATTTCATCCATACGCTGGCACTGGATATCGGCGGAAATAATTGCTGCCAGATTCTGCAGTGACATCTGCAGAGGATCGTATAATCTTGATACTAAAAGTAAAAACATAAAGAAGGTCAAAACATCCAGGCTTCCATCTACAAGAAGTATTCCACCAACTAACGCAACTGTGGCAATTCCAAGTTTTAGAACCATCTGTGCAGCTACAACAAAAACAGCAGTTCCAAGTTCTGTAATAATTGCACGCTTTTCAACAGCTTTAATTTTTACATCAAGCTCATTCATATATGCCCTTTCTGCATTGTTTGCCTTAAGATCCCTCAAAGATTCCAGGCATTCCTGGATCCCATCTGCACAATTCATCTTTACCTTCATCTGTTTTTTCCCCAAGCTATGCTGTACTCTCGATGAAAAGAGGACAATTATAAAGGAAACAGGAAGCACCCAAAGTGCTGCAATAGCCATACGCCAGTCAAAGAAAAACAAACTCAGTGCAATGATAAAAGTTGAAACAATAGAACCGACAAGTTCCGGTATCCAGTGAGATGACGCTGCTTCCAATGTGGAACAATCTGCCATAATAGTACTTGTCAAATCCGATAAATCCTTCTTTCCGAAGAAAGAAAGGGGAAGCTTTCGCAATTTCTCAGCAAGTGATATTCTCCTGACACCACTTTCCAGGTATGTTGCAAAAAATGTTGAATTATACTGAAAATATGTTGTTGCAAATATAAGTACAAGACACACTGCAGTTCCAAATACATAAAGTGAAATATGACCATCACCAATATTTTTATCCATCAAATCATAAACTAGATAATAAAGAAGACCCACTGGCAGTATAAGTACAATATTAGATAATGTACATGCAGCAAATGCTTTTATCATATCTTGTGCACCTTTTTCAGAAAGGGCATATTTATGCCGCAGTCTTTCAGACAATCTCACTTTGCACACCAACCTTCCATTTTACAGCACTGTTATACTCACTCCACATATGTGCGTATAATCCTCGCTTCCCTATTAATTCAGAATGATTTCCAAATTCACATATTTCTCCGCTTCTCATTACATAAATGCGATCTGCTCTCATTACAGTGGACAACCTATGTGCTATCATAATTACCGTTTTTCCCTTTGACAAAGCAGAAAATGCAGCCTGAACCTTCGATTCATTGTCGGGATCGGCAAATGCTGTTGCCTCATCAAGTATAAGAATCGGTGCATTTTTAAGCATCGCCCTTGCAATGGAAATACGCTGTTCCTCCCCACCTGAAAGATAATTTCCGTTTGTTCCAATTATGGTATCTATTCCATCTGAAAGTTTTTCTACAATATCATCACACCTGGCATCTTTCAGGGCTTTAAGCACTTCTTTTCGTGTTGCATCCGGTCTAGCAAGGCGAACATTTTCAAAAATCGACATCTTTAAAAGCCTGCTGTTTTGAAAAACAAAAGAAACATTATCCATCAATTCCTCTTTGGATATATTTTTTACATTTACCCCGCCTACGGTAATCCTGCCGCTGTCAACATCCCAGAAACGCGGTATCAAACTTGCCAATGTTGTTTTTCCGCCGCCGGATGGACCTACAAAAGCCACATGCTGCCCGGAGGCAATATGGAGTGAAACATGGTTCAGTGCATTTTCCTCTGCACCTTTATAACAAAAGGACACGTCATAAAATGCAACCGAATTATCCTGCGGGTGTTCATGCTCTTCACTGTCATGCAGTGGTTTCATTTCCATTATACTGTCAATTCTCTCCATTGCATCCTGAACAATCATAATATTTTCACTGGAGTACATAATCTTGTTCAAGGTAACTGTTATAACAGGTGTGATAATTATATAGAACAGCAGATTCAAAAGGAACTCCCCAGTGACCCCATCCGATGTAAAAAACAAGGCCGCTGATATAAGCACGGCAAAAATAGCATTAATAGCTGTGGTATAAAACATCATCGGCAGGCGCAAATCTTTTGTATAGGAAATTACCCATTTTTGATAATTATCAATTGATGCCTTAAATCGCTTAAAAGAAAAAACAGATTGTCCGAATGTTTTTAATACAGATATCCCTCTCACGTATTCAACCGCCTCATTTGACATTTGCTCCAAGGAATTCTGATATTCCTTCATTTTTTGCTTCATTCTGCTTCCAGTCATTACAGACATAATTCCAAAAGCAATTACAACTGGTATCAAGCTCAGAATACCAAGCCGCCAGTCAAATACTAAAAGCATTGCGAGAAGACCAACAGGTGCAGCCACAGCACCTGCACGATCAGGCAATTGATGGGCCAAATAAGTTTCTGTAGCTGCACTGGACTCATTTACAATTCTCCTTATCTTTCCGCTTCCAATATCATCCATAAATCCTAAAGGCAGTGTACTAATATGGCGCATGGCCTTCGATCTTATATTTGCCTGAACCCGAAATGCGGCAATATGAGAGCACAGTAAAGCAGCTACATAAATAAATATGGACAGGGCAGAAAAAATTACAGCCATCCAGCCGTACTGCACCAGGTTGTTGGAATGACTAAAATTAGGGGAAGCCTCCAAAACTTCCTTAATAATCCTCCATATATAAATAAATGGTATCAGCGCCACAAGCGCGCTTGCTGCAGACAATACCCAGGAGGCCATTGTCAGGTATCTGAATTTCCCTGCATATTCAAATAGAGCTGACATAATAGATCTTTTCTCCATTTCAAATTCTCCTTTCCTGCAATTCTTGAAGTACATTCCCTGTTACACAATTTATTCTAATTTATTATGTCTTCATCTTCTACTCTATTCAGACCCCGATGCTCCATTTAGACATTTTTTCGATATATGCTCGGATTTACCCCAATCACCTCTTTAAATGCCTTTGAAAATTTGCTCGCATTGTTATATCCAAGACATACTGCAATATCATTGATCTCCCTGCCGGTGTTTTTCAAAAGTTCCACTGCCTTCTGCATTTTATATGTCCTTATAAAAGAATATATACTGTCTCCATACATTTCTTTAAATACAAGTTTCATAGTTGTAAGTGGAATTTTGAATTGTGATGACAGTTCATCCAAAGTGATTTTTTCAGAAAGATCTACTGTTAAATATTTTTTTATCCTCTTCACTGTATCCACCTGCTTTTTCGGGTAGTACCGTTTGCTCTGCTTCAATTCTTCTTCTCCCAGACTACTTAAAAAAAGAAGAATTTCCAAAACCTTCACTTTGTAATATCCTTTTCTTATTTTCTCAGACACTGAATACAGTTCAGAAAAAATATGGCGTATACTTTGATTTTCCCTTATTATTAAAAAATTCTCATTATTTCCAAAAAATTTACTCTTCAATTTTGACAGATCAACTGAAACTTCATCTAAAATACAGGACAAACACTCGGGTACTTTATCAAAATCCAGAGCAACGGTAATTCCATGAAAGTGGTTCAATGGAAAATAAGAGCTGTTATCTACACTGAATTTTCGATTTATTGCAAGACTGCCCCTGGAAAGGTATAAATACTCTCCTTTTCTGCTCTCACACTCAATTATCCCTTCCCTGCAGTGATTGATTTCCAAAATATTTTTTGGCGGTTCTACATCAACGCTTACAAATTGTGCATGAACGTCATTATAAATCAGCTCAATACCCGGAAATACCGAATAACTCGTCATAACGACACTACCTGTAGAATTGTGAATTTTATAAATTGCACAGTCTTTATCCTTTTTGATCACACATACCTGACTTCCATATAATTGCTTATCTCTGTCTGTTACATGCACAATACCACCTCACATATCAAGTGATTCTTAGGTTCAGATGAAGTTTGATTATTCGGATGAAATATACCTATAGATTGATAATGAGAATTATTATCAATCTATAGGTATAATAATACTATTCATATCTCGAACAGTCAATAAAAAAACATCCACTCCGGCTAAACAGCCCTCTATACAACCCACATATAAGGATGTATACTAGAAATATAATCAATTTATTAGAATTAGCTTGCTTGTACTAATCCATATAAATTAAAACAGGAAAAGAGTTTGCAAATGAATAAAATATTAAAATTATGGAATTTGATAAAATTCAAGTTACTGTATTTACTGCTAATTTTATCTGTAATACCCAGGTTATTATATGCAAATAAATTATATCCCGCAGATATTATTTTTATAGTTTTAGTTATAGTACAGTTTATCCTTACATATATGCAATTTAACACCATGAAATACAATAAAAAGAAAGCATTGATTTCCCTTGTATCCTGCATAACATTGAGTGTAATACTCCTGCTTTTAAATTCAAACAACAATTTCATATTACTTTATTATTTTTTCATACTGGATAATGTATTTGAATTTGACAGCCGTAAAACAAGAAAGGCACTCATTTTCTGTCATATGTCAGGATTTATGCTGTATTTGCTGGTTGATAACATTCTAATAAACAAAATCCCCTTCTACACAGATATATCATCTTATGTATTTGGCATTTTTGTATATATTATAGTTTTATTTGTATATATCTGCATTCATGAATACAGATATGAAATGAATAACCTCAAGATGCTGAATTGTTCTTTAATCGACTATTCATTCAAAGAAAGAGAACATCTTATTTTAAACGAGCGAAATAGAATATCCCAGGAGCTGCATGATTCTCTCGGCCATTCACTCATGGCTCTCTCTATGAATGTAAAATACATTAAAGCAATAAAAGACAGGGAAAAAATAAATCATGAAATAAACGAATTGGAATCTCTAATAGGCAAAAGTATTCAAAGTTTACGGGAGACTGTATACAATCTCAGAAAACTCGATGAAAATTTCAGCCTTCATAATCAAATAACATCAATAATCTCCAAATTCAACAAGTTGAATATTATAAAAATAACACTTGATTATGATGACAATGTAGAAAAATCATCAATCACAATAAAAAATATTTTGATTTCAACAATAAAAGAATCTATAACAAATAGTTTAAAACATGGAAATTCAACCAAAATATTTATTTCCATTAAATTGATAAGCAATACTATGAGGCTTATAATTAAAGATAATGGGGATGGCTGTAGCTGCATAATCAAATCAGAGGGGCTTGCCGGAATTGAAAACAGATTTAAAACTTTTAATGGAACCATAAATTTTATAACCTCCCCCAATAAAGGATTTACTATAACAGCTTCAATACCGGAGGTAATTATAGATGATTAAAGTGATGATAGCTGACGATCAGATTATAGTCCGGGAGGGACTTAAAAAGATATTAAGCCTTGACCCCGAAATAGAAATAGTTTGCGAAGCTGAAAACGGCTGTGACGTACTAAAAAATTTAAGCAAATACATTGTAGATGTAATTTTAATGGATGTAAGGATGCCAAAAATGGACGGAATAAAAACATCCTGCATTGTAAAAGCAAGATACCCAAATATCAAAATAATAATTTTGACAACTTTTAACGAAGACGAGTATCTGTTCGACGGAATTAAAAATGGCATAAGCGGTTATATTTTAAAAGACAGTGAGATTGATTACATCATAAAAAGCATAAAAGAAGCTTACAACAACAAAATGATGTTTGATCCCAGTGTAACTCCCAAACTTATATCAGCCCTGACTCCCACAGATGCCAATGATACATCTTTTAAGGATAAAATTTTTGATCTATTGACTAAAAGAGAGACTGAAGTATTAAAACTTGTAATAAAAGGACAAAGCAACAGCCAAATTTCAAATGAACTTTTTATTTCCGAAGGCACAGTAAAAAATTACATATCAAATATTCTAAGAAAATTAAATTTAAAGAGAAGAACTCAGCTGTCAGCTCTTTTCATAAAAAAATGATAGATTATATATATGACTTTAGTCATTGTATATAGTCTATTTTTTTTGCAAATTATTACTTAATTCACCTTCCAATTTTAAGCATAAAATTTATAATGATAATTGTTATTATCATTATATCAGGGAGGATTTTAATAGCATGAATTTATTTGGTTATAGATTTTTTTCAAACATATTTGAGCACAATATCTTCCAGGACATTTTCTGCATATGGTTGACTGCCGAATGTGCAATTTTTGTACTCACTTTCCATAAATCATTTTCTAGAAAAAGCAGCAAAAAATTTAAAGACAAAGGTTCTTTTTTTACAATTGTAATTGGAATTTATGCCTGTATCTATTTTAGTTTTTTATTCAGGAACAAGTTAAATTTAATTTTACCACACCCTTTTTTCTTTATTGGAATAATTTTTATGCTGACTGGAATTATTATAAGATGCTGGGCGGTTTTTACACTGAGAAGGTTTTTCTCACTTTCTGTCATAATAGAGTCCAAACAATCCATTGTAAAAAATGGTCCATATAAATTAATAAGACATCCAGCATATACAGGAACCATACTCACACTTGTGGGAATCTCAATTTCAATTAGATCCATAACATCTATATTAACTGCCCTAGTCATAATCTCAATTGTATATGGATATCGAATAAAAATTGAAGAGAAGACTCTTATAAATTCATTTGGCAATGAATATCTTGATTATATTAAAAATACGTGGAAAATAATACCATTCATATTTTAAAATAAGGAGGTTTATTCCGCATTTTGCCTTTGACACTCATAGTTTTTCCTATTAAGGCGGCAAATAAAATACTTTCCTTTTATCCAAATGCTACCATCTATATATCCAATATACTCCAATGCTTTTTTTACTTCTTCAAAATTTTTGTCAATCACAACATCTATATCAATAATTGGTTTTGACGCTAATCCTTCAACAGATGTGCCCCCTACATGTTCAATTGAATTTATTTTTCCAGACAAAACTGTTAACAATTCATTCTTTATACGTTCAAATTCACTTTTCCATTTTGAATTATAATCTTCCACTACTACGTACTTAGTTCTCATTTCAAATTACCTGATATTCCTTAAATAACTTTTCAATATCGGTGCCATGGAGTTTTTTAAGTACTGCTTTAAGTGCCAATTTTTCGATCAATCTCTGATCCATATCCGTGATCTTTTTTCCATCTCGTAATTGAACAGTGGCCTTCAGCAAATCGCGGACGTCATAGGTACTGCCCCAAACTTCAGGCACACCACGGTCAATTCCAAGTAACGTATAAACAGCTTCCATTCCGGTACGGATCGAATATTCGGTTGTAAAAATGGTGTCACGCATTGTCTCTGCAAACTGTCCAATGAACGCAAAATTCATACTATCCTGCGGCACAACAGCGGGACGGTCTCCCTTACTGCGAGGCATGAAAAAAGCAGTGACATAAGGCATCATACATGGTACTGTGTTAGCACTGTGTTCCGCCATATCCTCGATCTTATTTCTCGGCACTCCCATATGATACAGCCATTCCATGCAGATCTCTTTGCCAGTACACTCACGCATGGCTTTTTTTACATAATTGCCAGGTTTGTCGCTAAACAGTCCATAAATCCATCCCACCAGTTGATCCTCCGGCTGGCTATGAAACTGCGGCTGACGGTTAAATGTCCAACTAAGCAGCCAATTGGAGTTCTTAACAGTTACGATTCCACCAGTAACCACCTTGCCACTGAAAGGATCACGTTTGCAGATCTTACGGATATAAGGTGGAATACGATCATCCAGCGTTGTCACGGTTGCAGACACCCAATTGCTCTGTTCGGGATCATGGCAGAATTTGTCCGGATGGCCGAATGATGGGACATGTGCCGCGATCTTGCGCCACATGTCCCATCCTCCTCCTTTTTTAATCTCTGCATTAAAAGGAGCACGATGATTTTGATCACCGAAGGATGAATTTTCAACACATCCTCCATTAGTGATAAATATCAGATCATCTTCGGTAAGGTCAATATTCTCCTCATTACCATCCTGGATAATCACAATACTTTTTGCCACTTTTTTATCTTTCCGAATATCAAACTCCACATTCACAACTTTGATGCCATAATGAAACTGAACATCATATGATTCCAGATATTTGATCATCGGTAGTATCATTGACTCATACTGATTGTACTTTGTGAAACGGAGTGCTTTGAAATCGGGCAAAGCACCGATATGATGAATGAACCGTTTTATGTAGAACTTCATCTCCAGAGCACTGTGCCAGTTCTCAAAAGCAAACATGGTGCGCCAGTACAGCCAGAAATTTGAATTCAAAACTTCATCGTCAAAAATCTCATTGATTCGTTTATCATACAGATCTTCATCCGGTGTAAAGAAAAGTTTCATAATCTCCATGGCTCCCTTATCAGAAAGACCGAATTTGCCATCAGTATGAGCATCTTCTCCACGATTGGCTGTTGCACGCATCAGAGAGTAGTTGGGATCATGCTTGTTGAGCCAATAGTATTCATCAAGTACACTGACATCATCAGTTTCAATGGAGGGGATGGAACGAAATAGATCCCACATGCACTCAAAGTGGTTATCCATTTCACGACCACCGCGCATTACATACCCTATGTTACTGTACCGGTAGCCGTCACAGGCTCCGCCAGGAATTGGATCTTTTTCAAGAATATGAATTCTTTTGCCACTCATTTGTCCATCACGGACAAGAAAACACGCAGCTGCAAGAGTGGCCAGACCAGATCCAATGATAAAGGCAGATTTGCGTTCAACCCCCTTGGGCTTTTCAGGGTGTGCAAAAGCTTCATAGTTTCCACTAGAATAATACATAATCATACCTCCATATGTGTTATTATTTGAATCTCCTACACTTTTAAGTTTACCCTTTATCAAAAAAATTACTATAATCAACAAAAATTTCATGATAAAACTTTTATCATATCAAACTATTTAAATATTTATTTTATAATTTTAATATTTTCCATAACACAATCTACCCCGTCAGGAAGATTTAAATATCCATTCTTATCTAATTTATATTCTTTCCCATCTATTATAAATTTTGACTTACTTGAATAACCTATCTCATCTTTAAACCAGTTAGTCGTTTTAAAGGCAGCCATTTGTTCTTTTATCTGATATTCTGGATATATCTGACCACCATCTGTCAAATAAAATTTATTGGATTTTCACCATATTTAATTTCAGACCACCCCGGCTTAATTCCAAAATTGTTTAATATCTTTTTATTTTCACTATCACTAGAATCTATATTTGCACAAAGAGCCGTTTTATCATCTGCAAGTTCTGCTATAAGTCTGAATTTCTCGTCTAGCTCACGTTCATCCGATTTGCTGTAACCCACAATTTTTATAATATGTTTGTGTATGCAGGAAGGTACCATCTTCAATTGTAAGCACAACTATTTTACCAGAATCTGTCTTAAATTTATAATAGGAACCCTTACTGATATCAAGTACATTATTATTTGCTGTCAGTTCTTTCAATGGTTTACCATTTGTTTCTGTAGCAGATGAAAGTTCCTTTTGATTTAAACTATACTGTTTTGCCATATTGCTAATGGGAATGCTGTCCGATGCATTGTTAGAATATAATATACTTAATTTTTTGATAGAGGCATCCATTTTAAGCTGCATTAACTCAATTTTCCAATTAGTAAAATTGTTATATGAATTTTTATTAAATAATGGATACATATAATTATTTAATTTAAACATAAATGTTCCTCCCTCTGTAAATTTATTTTTCTATTTATTATAAAGAACGTATAGTTATAAAAATATACTCTATTAAAGAATAAATTTATAAATTACTTAGGTAATACAGGATATACATAATTAAATGTAACTTAAGGCGTAAATTCCATATATTTTGATACATTTCCTTCAAGTTTATACGTCCATAAACTCTTTAAAGGGTTTTTATTTTCATTATTTGAGTACCTATATATAGATATCCATGAATAATCGCTATCTAATTTAATAATTATTTGAGCATTTGATATATCACTAACGTTTGGATAAGTTGAAGAAACAGAATATACTTTAATATAATAATTACCTGACTTTGGAATATTTACATTACTATAACCATACATCCAGATTATAGTATCGTGTTTACCAGATAAATCTTAATGTATATTTGTTATTTATTACTTATATTGTAAGTTGTAAATTACTCGATATAAGTATAAAAAATAAGCGACCATTTGAAATACATCTCAAATGATCGTAATTTATCGTTTGTCATTTTTGTAGAAGGACTGAACACATGGATCCCAGAGCAGGAATTCGAGATAGCTGTATGGTTCCAATCCATTGGCCTTAGCCGTTGTTTTTTATTGATTATTAAAATTATAAAGTTGCATTCCTACCACATTTAAAATTTCTTTTTTGATCTTCTATTTTCTTAAAATATACAGTAAGTACTGTTAAAGACATTGTGATTTATTTATATTTATATATTTATATATTCATGTGCCCATTCAGATAGACTTTCTAAAATTAGAATAAGAGTTTTCCCTGTATAGATAAGAGAATACTCCACTTTAGGCGGTATTTCATTGTATGCAAATCTATTAACAAGTCCATTTTCTTCAAGTGACTTAAGCTGCTGTGTAAGCATTTTTTGTGTTATTTTAGGCATTTTCTTTTTTAATTCTCCAAACCTTAGAGTATTGCTGATCATATTTCCAATTCCAAGAGGAACTATCAAGTAAGGAGCAAGTGCACTTAATGAATATAGTGCTGTAGCTATCCTTATCTGGTACTGACCAAATGCAAATCCCTGGGTAAAGTACATTAGTATAGCATATAATGCAATTACTATTCCCGATATTGCAATCTTTCTTGTACTAAAAACTTTTCTGTTTTCCATTTTCCCCCAATCCAGAGGTAAATACAAAAATAAAATATACAAAGAAAGAAGGAAAGTCTCTTATGGATAATATTATACAGGATTTT
>CAIFEX010000020.1 GCA_903789665.1 uncultured Clostridium sp. | reverse complement strand
TATTGCAGGGAAAGTCTGTAGCTTTTTAACCTACAGTAAATTGACACGATCCAATATACTCTTCACAATTGACAACTGACAACTCACAATGTACAATTGACAATGTACATTTATTTAAACTCCATAAAAACACAAGGAGGTGAAAACATGGCAAATATAAAATCTGCAAAAAAGAGAATAAAAGTTATTCAAACTAAAACATTGAGAAATAAGATGATAAAATCTTCACTGAAAACTACTGAAAAAAAGTTTTTGTCATCTATTGATAATGGAAATGCAGAAGAAGCTAAAGCCACTTTAAGGGAGGCTGTAAAAGCTTTGGATATGGCTGCATCAAAGGGTATAATTCACAAGAATAAAGCAGCAAGGGATAAATCCAAATTGACTTTGAAATTAAACGGATTGACTGCATAAATAAATAACCGGTGAGCACCGGTTATTTATTTATGCGACTGTATTTATCAAAAGAAGTTCCAATTCAGTTTTTCCATCTAAAGAAAGGCTTTTCATATTTTTTTCCATATTCAGACAAAGTCCTATGGATCTTTTAAGCTGTCTTAAGGTAAATTTTTTACTCTGCTGGACCATTATACTGTATCCATATCCTGATTTGATTTTTAACAGTTTCATGACCTCGGGCTTCTTTTTCCCTCTTTCCAGCAATAATTTGATCTTAAAAAGCATGCTGAACTGTCTCTCTATCATGGACAAAATATAGTTTGTTTTAGCACCGCTGTCCACAAGTTCATTCAGCAGATAAAGCGCTCTTTTTAAATTTTTATTCGAGATGGCATTCACCACATCAAAAATATCCTCTTCACTGCCGCTTAAAAACATTTTCTGGATGTCTTCTCTCTTTATATCTCTGCCGCAGGTATAACAGCACAGCTTCTCCACTTCATTTTCTATTACACTGAGGTTGTTTCCTTCCATAAGATTGCAAAATATCCTGAGATCCATCTTTCTTATGTTCTTACCCCTAATCTGAAAAAACTTTTGAACTTTGTTTTCCAGTTGATATCCTTTTATTTTATCGGCTTTAACCACACATATATCTTTATCCAGGCTGTATATAATTCTGCCCGGTTTATCCCTTTTACTTTTAAATACACAGTAAAATATCAGAATGCAATGCTGCGGTACATTTTTCAAATAGT
The DNA here is from genome assembly GCA_903789665.1 of uncultured Clostridium sp. Lineage (GTDB taxonomy): Bacteria > Bacillota > Clostridia > Clostridiales > Clostridiaceae > Clostridium_B > Clostridium_B lapidicellarium. Next base: position 62,353 of record CAIFEX010000020.1, on the reverse strand, counting down.
CCTTTATTTTTTTAAATTCACCGGAAAGTTTGCTCTTATAGCCCCTTTCTTCTTCCATAAAAGAAGCTCTATACACAAGCACGACTTTCTTATCGCTCATAAAGGGAAGGGTTTCACAGGCATTTATCACGGCGTCGAAGTTTTCCAGTGAATTTCCATCAAATTTTACATAGTTCAAATCAATAAAATCGGGTTTCAATACCCTTTTAATCAACAGCATTATGTTCTCCCTCATAAGGAATTCATCATTTCCGCAGAATAGATAGCAATTTTCTATATGACCATTTTTCAAGTTTTTATTAAAAGCAGCTATATCAATCACCTTTGTTCACTTCCACCCTAATTATTATTGGTAATCATCTGACTTTGAAGATCATATTAAACATTATAACATAGGAACTTCCCTTTTCCAGGGAATCTTTCATATTTGTCTTCTTATTACTCTTATCTAAAAAAAATTTAAATTTCCTGCTCCCAGAATCAAGTGTCATCTCCATGTTATTCCCGGAGTTACCACTTATCTTCAAATAAGAACCACCGCCTAAATCATAGGCGAAATTCTCAGGCGGATTAGTTATAACTTTATTTATGGGCTGCTGCTTCTCGATGTCCCATATCCACCTGGCATCCAAATAATCATAATTGCATATCATAATTTTGTTCAGACCCTTTTCAATAAGAGCAGCTTCTCCGCTGGCCGCATTTACAAAGGATATGCCGGTAAAAAATGCATATTCCTGAATTATTACAAACATCAAACATGCAGTAGGAATGTATTTGAATTTTCTATATCCCTTCCTGCACATTACAACAGATGTAAATAACAAAATAGCTATCAGCCCATCTCTATAACTCAAATACATCACTTCAGGGCACAACTTCAGTGCAATTATACCTGCACCATCCATCACAGTAAAGACAAAGCCGATGACTTTACACACATACTTGAACAGTATTTCACAGGGATACAGGCACAGTGCACCGTTCCCAAGCACAATTATTATTGAAAACAGTGGAATTAAAAACAGATTGCCTAAAATAAATCCACAGCTGAAATTCTGTATCGTAAAAGCTATATATGGAATTGAAAAAATCTGAGAGCTAAGAGTCAAGCTTATACTTGATGCCAGTTTTTCAGGTAGTCTATATAACTTCCTAAATATATTCTTATTATACAAAAGTATGCCTAAGGTTGCCAAAAAAGATAGATCAAATCCTATATCCACTATATAATAAGGTTTAAATACAATTAAAACAAGGGCCGACAAAGCCAGAGAAGATATGCTGTCGTATTCTCTAAAAAATACATTTGCCAATTTAAATATAACTATCATTATAAATGATCTCATGGTTGCCGCCGCCATACCTGTAAAAAATGCATAGAGCAGAGATACAACTATGGCTATTCTGAGACCAACCGTATATTCCAGCACCATATACACAAGAGCCATGTGAAAACCTGAAACACTCACGGCGTGAACTATACCCAGTTCCTGAAAATCTTTCATCTGATCCTTGTCTATATAAGATGTTTCTCCGTAGCATAGAGCCATGACAAGAGCCGCCCTCTCCTTTCCAATCATATTTTTAAATCTCTTATGAAGATTTTTCTTGAATTCATAAGAGCGGCATACCAAGTCACTTTTGCAGTACTTGTATCCCGTCATATAATAATGCCCGATAATTCCCTTTTCAACATCGAAATCTCTTTTAAATCTACCCTCTGCCTCTACCCTCTGTCCTTCTTCCAGGCCCTTGGTTTTACCCTCCAGTATAATTTTTCTGCCTTTAAAATCTCCTATAAAATAATAGTTCTTAACACCCACAACTCTGATTTTTTCGGGGCTTTGAATATCTATGCCAAAATACATATAAAAGCTGAGTATTCCAAATAAAAAGAACATTACATTTATCATAAAAGCTTTAATTTCCAGCGTGAAAAATAATATTATAAGAAAAAAAGCAGCCATTATCGCTGCCGCTAAAATACTGTCTAAAAATAACAGGGCAAATAAACATCCCAGGTACAAGGATACAGAATAAAATACCAAAGGCCTTTTCATGGTCATAATGATACCTCCATACAATGCAGTTCGATATTATCATATTTGCCTAAAAATGACTTATTAATCATATTGATTTTTGTGGAATTTGATGTTTACACATAAAACAGTCCATATCAGCACACATACAAAAAGTATCTCCCAATAGACCAAATTGAACATAATCAAGAACCTGCCCGCAATAAAAGTTACGGCCAATTGCAAAATAATATTTACAACCGTAATTATATTTGAAATCTTATTTTGAAAAAATTTTTTATTGGAAAAACTGTATACAAATATTGAGGCACAGAAATTCAAAATTGAAATGGAGGTCAAAAATGAAAACTTACTCTGCCACAGATCGGACACATACAGGGATATAAAAGACAAAACTCCCATGGAAAATCCTCCAAACAAAATAAATCCCCAATTTTCTCCTATTATATCCCTGTCAATCGTAGATGGTATATAATCACCGTCCTCATCTTTATATTGATTCATGAGAGACAAAGCCGACAAAAACATGACAACACAGTTAAACCAAAGAGATTCCATTACAACATATTGGGAAGTATCAAAACCATATAAAAAAAGCATTGACAAAAATACTGCAAGTCCTGTACAGCAGCTTATAATATATACAATTATCTTTTTTATCATATTCATAATTTTTCTTGAATTCTCTATGGTCTTTAAAAATCCCATAAAATCCATATCCTTAACAAATATATCACATAATTTCTTTACTATTTTACTCTTGGTGTTGGTTATACCCACATTTGATATCTTAAGTGCAGGCAAGTCCGTAAGTTTCCATCCCGTTATAGCTGTTATATAACCATAACTTTTCAATGCCCTTATTATTTTAACTTTATGTTTGGAACTTATTCTGGAAAAGAAGATTATTTTTTCTCCAATGCGATCGAACTCCTCATCCATCATATTGTCCATTTCAACTCCGGAAATTGTCTGGTAAATTCTAGATGCAATGTTCATTTTCTTACCTACGGCCAGGGCTGTAAGCTTACTGTCATCCGTAATGATAACAGGTTTTATTGAAAGAGACAGTGCCTTTTTTATGGAATCCGATGCATTTTCCTTTAACATATTGTCGAAACCAATCAATCCCACAAAGATCAAATTGCTCTCGATATTTTCCTTTATACTCGGTTCATAATTAAAATTCCTATAGGCAAATGCCTCGACATACAAGCCTTCGTTGGACATGCTAATGTCGGCATTCCTTATAGATTCCATATCTTCTTCCGTTATTTCCATTTCCAAACCGTTCTTCAATATATGTGTACATCTGCTCAAAATAGAATCCGTAGCCCCTTTAACATGAGCTCTATACTTCTTGTCCATCTTATTTACAGTGGTAGTTATACGTCTTTCACTGTCAAACAAAATTTCAAATACCCTGCCGTATTTTTTATCCAGTTCCTTTTTATATACGCCGTTTCTAGCTCCAAACCTTATAAGAGAGGCTTCCACTAAATTTTTTACCCAGTTTTCCCCGTTTGTCTTCACAGATTTTACATCATTGCATAAAAGCCCTATATTTATCATTCTATACAGGCTTTCACCCATGCCGTCTCTCAAAGTTTTTCCATTTATATCCACGATGCCATTACTCCCATAGGCCTTTACTATTCTCATTTTGTTTTTGGAAAAAGCTCCTACCTTATCTGTACAAATTGCTGAAACTTTTGAAAACTTTTCCACACTCAGCAGATCCTTAAAAATTATATCCTCTTTTTTGAACTTTTTTAGCAAAATCACTCCCACAAGAGAAATTACAGCAATCATTACCTGGGGAATAATACTTAAAAATAAAACTGCCATTGTCTTTACAACATGGTAAATATTTATGCTGAATGTAAAATCCATAAGTATGCCGATTGCCAAAGCACAAATTACCGACAAAAGGCTAAAAGCATTCATAACCCTATTTATTCTCGAGCCAAAAAATTCCCTTTTTTCTTCACTTTCAAGCAAAAGTTTTATTATATTAGCCACCTGGGTATCCATACCAACTGCTGTAACTATTCCCGTACCATCACCATCCGCTATATAGGAAGATTTGAAAAGCATATTTTTCATATCAGAAAGTGATGGTTCCCGATCATCTATTTTGAATTCATATTTTTCAACTAAAAAATTTTCTCCTGTAACAGAACACTCATTTACTTTCAAATCATTGCTTTCAACAATTCTCATATCCGCAGGTACACCTTCACCCCTGCCAATTATAACTATATCTCCTACTACAAGTTCTCCAGAAGGTATTCTCATAGTCCGCCCGTCTCTTATTACTCTCGCCGCTCCTGAATTCAATTTTTGCAGTTCCCTTATACCTTTTTCTCTTTTATACTGCTCCAAGACCGTAAAAAATATATTTAAAAAGATGATAGCCAAAGATATAATCCCACAGTTTCCAATACCTGAATATATAAACAAAACTGTACAAAATATCAGCAACAATACCCATATTTCCTTAAGCTGCTTAAGTATAAGGTAAAATAAGCTCTTGGTTTCCGGCATGATGATTTCATTTTTTCCGTATTTTTCTCTAAGAGGCTTTATCTGCTCTTCATCCAGTCCATAATATGTATCACTGTTTAGTTCTTTAACTACTTCACTCCACGGATATTTGTACCATTCAATCATATATCTATAAACCCTCCTATCAAACAATTGCAGGTTTGAAGCTTGATTTAATACTGAATAGACAAGTGCAGCTTTAAATAAAAAACATTACGTACATAAATATCGTATTTATAAAAATTAACTTTATACATTCCCTTTCTGACAATAGTAATTATCTATAAATGAGTTATTGGGTCCATTAATTTTCTTTTTATGGAAACTAAAATTTTCTTTAACTCCTGTAACATATCTGCTAAACGGAATAAATCCAACGATGTAAAAAATACAGGAAGTTACGGATACCGTCAGTATCAGAAGAATCAGAGACGAATAAAAATATTTTGTCTGATGTATGCTGTTGGCAAAATACTGGAGCACCACTATGTGAAATAAATAAGATGGGAAGGAATACCTGGCTATAAATTTAAAGAAGCCGCAAAGTAATTTTTTCTTTACAATATATAATGAAAGCACATAAAATGACATCATACACAGAATACTATTTGCTACATCAATTTCACAATTGAATTTATCATATATGAAAAAATTGTCTCCAAATAAATTTATGCTTCTGCAATACACTGTCCCTGCAACAAACATATACAGTGCAATAATTACCTTTCCGTATTTCAGAGCCATATTCTTGAACTTTCTATAACCAAGTATTGCATAAACACCTATTACAAAATATAAAAACCAGGCTGCAGGGGATACATTTATAAATTTCTGCTGAAGTTCTGTAGGATTCCCAAATATGAGCTTGCCCAAAAAGCTGCAAATATCATCGTTGTTTTCAAGTACAAATATATAGGCAGCACTGTACAATAAAAGAAAATTTCTCTTGAATGCATGGGATTTTTTGCGCACTGCCCTTGTGATAAAAATTATTGCCGGAAAATAGGCATAAATTCTAATAGCCATACCCATATACCAGAGGTGATATGCTGCATTTCCCGTAACAATTTGTCCAAAAATATTTTTTAATTTTCCCCAATCCTTTAGCAGGTATATGTCCAATATAGAAAAAATTATATACGGTATGAGTAAGAATTTCATCTTTTTTATATAAAATGATTTCCAATGAAATTTATCGATATAGGTGTATATAAGTGTCATGCCCATCAATACCAAAAATATTTTAACTGCAGGTTGTGCAATTATATAAATAGCTCTTGATAAAACCATACTGTCGTATGATATGCCTTTCGAATAGGAATACCCTCCTATTGTATGTTGAACTACAACCATGAGAAATGCAATACCCCTCAATACATCAAGTTCTACAAGTCTTTTCTTCATCTGCAATACCTCACTTATAACAAATAAAAGAGTGTTGCAATACTACTTAAAACAGTAATGCAGCACTCTTCTTCAATTTTAATAAAATGCTTGTTTTATATATGTTAATCTTTTTATTTCATTCTGTCAATATTTACTGTCCCAGTTCAAATACAATTTTTATTTCTATGATTTAAAGGAAATGTAAAACAAAATATTTAATACTTCATTAGATAAATACAATGTTAAAGGAAAGGTGATATTATGAAGTTTATAATTTTTAAACATGACAGAGGCGAAAAAAAGCTTGGAATGTACAGTAAAAGCATGGAAAATATAATTGATCTCGGCAGTATAAAGCTCAAGGGTCAGTATAAAAACATGAAGGATCTTATAGAAAACCTGAAGGATGAAGATATTGAAAAATTAAAATATATATACAATGATTCAGATTACCCCAAAAACAGTGTATATGACAAATCCAATGTCACAATAGCCGCACCTATAGGAAAAACGGAAAGCGATGTAATATGTCTGGGCCTCAATTACATAGACCATGTAAAAGAAACTGCCAAAAGTTTTAAAGATGATTCTATAGATATTCCTGAACATCCTGTATATTTTTCAAAGAGGGCTGTTAGTCCAATAGGTCCGGGAGATTTTATAGACAGTCATTCAGATATTACCAATCAATTGGATTATGAGGTTGAGTTGGCGGTAATAATAGGAAAAGAAGGAACTAACATACCGAAAGAAAGGGCTGAGAACCATGTATTTGGATATACTATTATGAATGATATAAGTGCAAGAGATATTCAACAAAAACATGTCCAGTGGTATAGAGGAAAGAGCCTTGATACATTTACTTCATTTGGACCATGTGTAGTCTACAAGGACGAAATCAAATTTCCTGTAGAATTGAATCTTTGCAGCAGAGTAAATGGAGAGCTTAGGCAGAATTCCAATACAAGGAATTTCATATTTGACATTCCCACTATAATAAATGAGCTGTCCTCAGGAATGACATTGAGGCCGGGAGATATCATAGCAACTGGGACCCCATCAGGGGTTGGCATGGGATTCAATCCTTCAAGATTCCTAAAAAAAGGCGATATTGTAGAGTGTGAGGTTGAAAATATAGGTACCCTTAGAAACAAAGTTATTTAAAACATTATCCCCGGGCAACTTTTGCCGGATACCAGCTCGCAAACCACTTTGTAAAAATACCCATGATCACAGGTGCAATTGAATTTACAAGACCGGTATAGCTGGATAAGGTACTTTCCATTAAGAAATAAGTAAAAAGGGCAATTATTAAAAAAAGCACACCCCAAGCTGCAGTCAAAATTCTGTTTGTCTTCAAAAAAAGCGGGTTTTGAAAGTCATCCTCCCCATTGTAATCATTACATGAATAATATGCAGTAAGGGGTATTCTGCCCCCACAGGACAATATCCACATAAGTCCAAATACAATATATGAAAGACAGAGCAGAGGTATTGAACTCACCCCGAGCATTGCCAGAATACTCAAAATGCACACCAATGGTATACTCATTTTATCGTAAATTGTAAGTTTAAACTTATATGACAAAAGAGGTATAACAGAACAAAAGACAATTCCTGCAGCACCTCCCCAAACCTCGTTTATAGGAATTACCACCCAAAATACTATCCACTGAAACAGAATCAGGGCCATATTTGTTTTATTTTCCACAGGTCTCCTTTCAGCCGTTTTCCTTTTTGTCCCAAAATAGGCATCCATTTTAAGCATCGTGTTGAAATCACCCAGCACCCTGTACTGCTTTTTCATCAGAGCCTCCGCCCCATTGACCCTTCCCTCCGAAATCTTTTCCCAAAGTTCAAAAGTCGTCTCAATTCTGGTTGTATATGGAGCAAAATTCTCAATATTGACAGTACATTTCTGCTTTCCCAGACAAAGTTGATAAGTTTTATCGATATCCGTAAAATATATTTCAACTAGAATATCTTTCGTGTAGCTTTCAGGATTGTATACAGCCGCCATCTGTTTTATAAAATTATAAGCTCTGTCCTGCGGCAGTTTTCCCTGTGAAGAATCCCCTTCTGAAATATTCCAGCTGGCATTTGCCATTTCCACAAAAACATCAGGAGGATACAGCAATTCACTAAGTTTATTCCGCGTGTTACTGTCAATGACACCACTGCCTGCAAATTCCCTACCTGCCTGTTTTACATAAGACAGATACTCTGAAATTTTTCCTTCAAGCTGCGGGACATGAAGTAATTCTCCCTCAGGGCAAATTATTTTTGACAGTTTGCCGCCAAACAGTATCTCAAACTGTTTAAAAAGAGCATCATAGTTATTCTTAACACTGTAAAATCCGCAGGTAGAAATGAGAATATATTTTTGATCTGACAGGTCATACCGGGGCGGGTGCCCACTGGTTCCATCTTTTTTCAGATCCATATATGGAAGATTAGTGGGAAGCATACGATCAAGAAAAGCCTTGATTTTTGACGGCATTCCAAAATAGTAAAGCGGAAAACTCCAGATGACAATATCTGATACCACATACTTTTCTATGAGTTGTTCCATATCATCTTTTATTATGCATTTACCCGGAGTTTTGGTCCAGCAGTTAAAACATCCCCTGCAGTGTTCTATATTTTTTTTGTCGATATTCACTATATCCACATTGCAATTTTTGACTTTCTCAAGCCCATCCAAAAAAGCTCTAGTTATCCTTAGTGTATTGCTTTTTTCTCCTTTTGGGCTGCCATTGAGCACAAGAACATTCATGTTATTATAACCTCCAATTTAGACAATGCACAGTTTTTCACATTGCCAATTTCAGCCTAACTGTGCTCCTAATTATACAAAACCAGACGCATGATTGCACTATAAATTTTAAAAAATTAACCGTAATTAACTATTATTTAACATTAATCGACTTTTCTAATTGAATCATAAACGGTACCTAGTTCCCTATAAGCAGGTCCAAAATATTCCATCCGCTTGAGGACTGAGCCTTATACAGCTCTGTATATCCGCATCTCCTGCAGGTTATTGTGACAAATCTCTTATTCTGCACATCAAATATCTTTGCAAAATTTCCTCCTGTTGCTTGAAATTGATCGGACTCATATTCCCTTCCGCCACATTTTGGGCAGACATATTGTATCTTTTCCATATTAATCCTCCTATATATTTGAATTTATCTCCTTATATCTTTTTTCTGCCACCTCAATGGCCTGAACACCTGCTTTGCACATTACATTTATACCCTTGACAATAGTTACAATTATGAACGCTTCCACCAATTCCTCCATAGTTAATCCAGATTCTATGGCAGCAACAGCATGTGCCTTTGCACCGCTTACCTCATTATCCAAGCTGTCCAGTATAGTAAAAATCAACTCCTGTGTTTTTTTAGACAGGTGTCCCTCTTGAACAGATTCACACATCACCAAATATCCCTTTAATCCACCCGGTGAATATTTAGAAAATATCTCAGCAAAAGGCGGGTTCCACTTCAACTCATTTTTGTAATACTCAAGTATATTTTCCATTATATCAGCTCACTTTCGATTAATTATATTGTCATTATACTATTATAACAAGCCAATGTACAAGTTTTGTAAAATAACAATTTCTCAATCAAATTAAAAAGGCGATCCACCATACCGCCTAAGACAAGCGTATGATTTCTCGCCATTTTAATACTAAACAGTCATCTTTTTCTTATCTTCAATTTGCTGTAATACACTGTGTTTTCTTCCATAGATAAAATATACAATAAGTCCTATAGACAACCAGACTATAAACCCAATCCAGGTTACAGCCCTCATGGATACCAAGAGTGCTATACAGCATATTATAGTTATTATAGGTGTAAACGGAACTCCAGGGCATTTAAACTTTCTTTCAAAATTCGGCATGGTCTTCCTAAGATATATAACTCCTGCAGATACAACCATAAAACTCATCAAAGTTCCAATACTTACAAATTCAACTATAACACTAAGCGGCAAAAATCCCGCTATTGTCGAAGCTATTACCCCTGCAACTACAGTAGCTATATATGGAGTCTTGTGCTTGCTGTGTATTTTGCAAAATGCCTTAGGGAGAAGTCCGTCTCTCGACATCGCCATAAAAACTCTCACCTGTCCATATAAAACCGCTATCATAGTAGAAATCATTCCCAAAATGGCACCTACACCTACAAGGGCAGAACCCCACCTTATACCCAATCTCAATAAAGCTTCAGGTACCGCATTATCAGAAACGATTTCCTTATATGGGACAATTCCCGTAAGCACTGTCGCCACTGATACATAGAGGATACACACTACTATAAGACACATTATTATGCCCCTTGATACATCTCTTTTGGGATCAGCGGCCTCCTCAGCTGAAGTGGAGATAGCATCAAATCCCAGAAATGAAAAGAATACAGTTCCGGCTCCCGTAAAAACTCCATGCCATCCATTGGGAATAAACGGGTGATAATTCGATGTATCTATATGTGATACGCCTAAAAATATAAAGAGTAAAATCACGGATATCTTTATTACAACAATCATATTATTTACTCTTGAGCTCTCCTTCATTCCGGTATAGAGCAGCGCCGTCAAAAGCATTATTATTGCAATAGCAGGTAAATCCACAATTCCACCATTCCATGGAGACGTGGAAATAGCCTTGGGAAGTGAAACACCTGCAGATTGTAATATACCCCTCAATGTTCCCGACCATCCGGACGCCACCGCACTCGCCGCTACAATATATTCCGCTGTCAAACACCATCCTATGATCACAGCTGTGAATTCCCCAAAAGCTATATATGCATATGAATATGTACTCCCTGCTACCGGAAACATTGTGGATAATTCACAATAACACAAACCGCATAAACAAGCTACTATTCCTGCAAATATAAACGACAGTATTATAGCTGGTCCTGCCATATGAGCCCCTTCACCAGTAGCAACAAATATTCCCACACCAACAACGGCTCCGATTCCAAGGGCCGCTATATCCTTTGCCCTTAGATTTTTACTCAAACCCGTTTTTTGAATGCTCTCCTTAACTTGATTCAATGACTTTTTTCTAAAAAGATTCATAATACCCCCTAAAATGTTCTTTTTGATTTTTGATATTGCAAAATCCATTATACAACATTATTTTACTTTTTTCTACATTTCAGCTATTTCAACAGTTCAGCATAAATATATACACTGACAAAAAAGGCAAAAGGGCTGCCTGCATAATGTCCAGCATCCCCATCATTTCAACTACATATTCTATGCTTTTAGGAGCATTGAAAGTTCACGCTAATCATTTTCTTTATATTCCAGCAAATCCCCCGGCTGGCATTTGAGTTCCCTACAAATTGCCTCCAACGTTGAAAATCTCACTGCCCTAGCTTTGTTGTTTTTCAATAAGGTAGAGATATATAAGCTACTAATAGATACAATATGGGAGTAGAAATACTTTAAGAACAGTTTTATAAACGCTCTATCTTTTACTTAATCTAGAAATCATTTCGAAACCAACGACGAACCGAAATTTTTCAAGACCATGGGTAGATCTTCCCTTTCATATGCCGGTTCATTTCGCAAACCAGTAACGACAGGCACCTCTTTAACATCAAATTCCAGCACCTCAAATATGTGTTTCGTGTAATCAATATACGGTCTAAACAGTCCGGCATCAGGATTACCTTGGTTAAACGAAAGAATCAGCCTTTGTTTCACAGTATTTTCTTTGAAAAATGGAGAAAACCGTGGAGAAAATCTCGCAAACAGCCTGTCTGTGAATATCTTACCCTGGGCACTCATCTGTCCCATGTAAATCGGCGAGCCTAAAACGATGGCATCGGTATGCTCAATGGCGTCATAAATTTCCTGCATGTCGTCATTGATAACACAACCCTGATCGCCTTTGTGGCAGGCCCAACAGCCCCGGCATGGTTTGATATCAAGATCACTAAAACTAAATGATCTGATTTCCGCTCCCTGTTCCCTGGCACCTTCAAGTATTTTGTTTACAATAAAGGCGGTATTTCCTTCTTTACGCTGACTTGCAATAATTCCAATGATATTCATTCTTTTTCCTCCTTATTATCCTGGGGCCATTTTGATTGAAATAATTTTGTGTCTTAAGACCCATAGATACCCTATCGCATTTTTGAGTCTTTGTCAACAAAATGTTAGTAATAAAAATGCAGCCCACTCTCAATAGAATTGGCTGCCTATAGCTTATCACAATAACCAGACGTAATATCTACACCTAATTTTTTTATCTCTGCATCCAAATGTCTATTATACTTTTCCACAAAATTAAGCATACTGTCATATTGTTCCTCGGTTATCTGCTCAAACACAACCCTATCCCGCTCTTGAAACTCCTTGTGCAGTTTCTCATGGACTTTGTTAATTGTTTTTCCCTGTTTAGTAAGCCTGAAATATATTTCTTTCTTGTTATCCGGCTTCTGGTAGCTTTCGACAAGACCCTTTTCTATAAGCTTCTTAGTTAATTTACTTACGGCGCTTCTTGTTATATAAAAGGCTTTCGCAAGTTTTGTCACATTGGAATCTGCATTTTTTTCAATATATTCCATGCAATGTACTTCAGAGGGCTTGTAATCCTTGAGGCTGGCTTTCATTTTAAAGCCATCAAGCCAAATTCTCTTGTTAAATATGTCCCAAAAACCCATTAGGACTTGTTCTTCTTTGTTCATGGCTCATCCTCCCATCTGCCGGTATATTAATAATATTATATTAAATTTTTGTTTCTATTTCAACAATATCAAAATAATTATTTTAGAAATTGCTCTATATATCAAAAAAGAGAATCATCAAAAGAACGCCTGTAAAGAGGCGTTCTTAACACACACTTTTACAACGTAATTTTTAAAAACACAGAATCAAATCACTGTTTTAAGGCATTTTTCAATTCTCCAATAAATGCTTTCACACTATTCAGCATATCCTCCTTATCTTTTCCCTCCGCTATTTTGTCAATCAACGCACTGCCCACAATTATACCTTCGCAGTAAGGTTTGAATTTTTCAGCCATGGCTGCAGATGATATTCCAAATCCAAGCGCCTTGGGTATGTCAGTGTAGCTTGAAACAATTTTCATATATTCTTTTATATCAGTGTTTATGGAGTTTCTCGCACCTGTAACTCCGTTTACGGAAACACAGTACACAAATCCCCTGGCACCCCTTACTATTTTTTCTATTCTCTCCTTGGACGTAGGTGCCACAAGAGGAATAAGGTACACTCCATACTTACCTCCCATTGTTATGATATCTTTTCTCTCCTCTATGGGAAGATCCGGTATTATGAGTCCATCTATGCCGCAGCTGCTGCATTCTTTTATGAACTTCTCCATTCCATACTTGAATATGGAACTGTAGTAGACCAGATACACGAGAGGCACCTGTGTTTTTTCCCTTATGTTTTTCACTGTGTCCATTATCTTGAATATCTTCACTCCATTTTTAAGTGCCCTGTTTGAAGATGCCTGTATTGTAACACCATCTGCCAGAGGATCCGAATAGGGTATACCCAATTCTATTATATCCGCTCCTGAATTTTCCATTGCAAGTACAATTTTCACAGTAGTTTCCAAATCCGGATCACCTGCCGTTATAAAAGGTATGAGTGCCTTTTCATTTTTTTCCTTCAACTGGCTGAATTTCAAATCTATCCTGTTCATTATAATTCCACCCCCATTATAGCTGCCATGGTATTCATGTCCTTGTCTCCTCTTCCTGATAAATTTATGATAATTATCTTGTCCTTGTCAAGTTTTGGGGCAAGCTTTATGGCATAGGCCACTGCATGTGCACTTTCAAGGGCGGGAATTATCCCCTCCACTCTTGAAAGATAGGCAAATGCTTCCACTGCCTCCCTGTCCGTGGCAGATTTATAAACTGCCCTCTTTACATCATTGTAATATGCATGCTCCGGACCCACTCCAGGATAATCAAGACCTGCCGATATGGAATAGGCAGGAAGTATCTGTCCATCTTCATCCTGGAGCACATAGGTCATCATTCCGTGGATCACACCTACGGAGCCCTTTTCTATGGTTGCCGCATGCTTGTCTGTGTCTAGTCCCTTTCCCGCTGCTTCCACCCCTATGAGTTTAACGGATTTATCTTCCACAAAAGGATAAAAAATACCCATAGAATTACTTCCGCCGCCTACACAGGCTATAATATAATCAGGTAGTTTTCCTTCTTTCTCCAGAATCTGTCTTCTGGCCTCGTCCCCTATAACTCTCTGGAAGTCCCTCACCATGGTAGGATATGGGTGAGGTCCCATTACGGATCCTATTACATAAAAAGTATCTTCTATATTTGAGACCCAGTTTCTCATGGCCTCATTTACTGCATCCTTCAGCGTCCCAGTTCCAGCAGTAACAGAGGTCACTTCTGCCCCCAATATCTTCATCTTAAACACATTAAGGGCCTGTCTTTTTATGTCCTTTTCACCCATGAATATCTCACACTTCATTCCAAACAGGGCAGCTACAGTTGCAGTTGCAACTCCATGCTGTCCCGCGCCCGTTTCAGCTATAACTTTCTTTTTCCCCATTCTTCTGGCAAGAAGTACCTGGCCCAGGGCGTTGTTTATCTTATGTGCCCCGGTGTGGTTTAAATCCTCCCTCTTGAGGTATACCTTGGCTCCTCCCAGGTTTTCCGTCATATTTTTGGCAAAATACAATGGATTCTCTCTTCCAACATATTCTTTAAGATAATATTTGTATTCATCTATGAACTTTTTATCTTTTATGGCCTCGTTGAATTCCCTTTCCAACTCTGTGATTGCATTCATCACGGTCTCAGGAACGTATTGGCCGCCGAATTTTCCAAATCTTCCTTCCATTATATACTCCTCACTTTCCCTATGAAATCTTTTATTTTTTTAAAACTTTTCATACCATTTTCCTCTACACCGCCGGACACATCTACCACCTGCGGTCTAACAATTTTTATGGCCTGAACAATATTCCCTGAATTAAGCCCTCCTGCCAGAACCAATTTTTTGTCTATATGAATATCCTTCAATACATTCCAGTTGAAACTCATTCCGGTACCGCCTCTTTTGCCTTTTACACTGCTGTCCAGCAGCAAGGCTTCAATTCCCAGCTTACATGTACTGTGTATTTTTTGCACAATATCCTCACTGTACCCCTGATTTACATCTATATGAACTGCCTTCCATATATTAAAAGGTTTCAAACAATTCAGATATTTTTCATTTTCGTCTCCATGGAGCTGAATTACATCCAATTTCAAATATCGGGCTGCATCAATTACCTCATCCACATCATTGTTTTTGAAGACTCCCACTTTTCCGACACTGATGTCTAATTTTTTTATAAGCTCTTCTGCTTCACTTACAGTTACTTTTCTTTTGCTGTTACAGAATATAAATCCTGCATAGTCCGGCATCAGTTCATTTAAAATTTCTATATCAGCGCTTCTCCTTATCCCGCATATTTTCACCAGAGTCACAGGCTGCACCCCCCATACTTGTTCAAATGCTGCCACTTTATTATAAAGTTCAAAGAACAAACTTTAACAATTTACAATTCACAATTAATGAGGATTTTCAGCTAAGACTGAAAATCTACCAAATTTAATATTTTATATTTGAATTTTAATATTTAAAACTTGATATTCTTATATTATCTACAAATTCATGGAGTCTGGATACATTATTTACGTTTCTCATAAAGGTCTCGCCTATAAGCACTGCATCTGCTCCAACACTTTCCAGATATCTTACATCCTCCTCGTTTTTTATCCCGCTTTCAGATACCACGGTAATACCTGAAGGTATTTTTTTTATAAGTTTTTCTGTGTTTTTTAAATTCTCCGAAAAATTCTCTAGATTTCTATTGTTTATACCTATGATATTACATTCCGTCTGCAGTGCAGTTTCAAGTTCCCTCTCGTCGTGAACCTCCACCAGACATTGAAGCCCAGTTTTTTCCGCCAGCTTGTAATACTCTTTCAATCTATCTTTTAAAATTGCAGTTATAAGCAACAGGGCATCTGCTCCAAGAGCCTTCGACTGATATATCTGATATGGATCAATTATAAAATCCTTCCTCAGTACAGGTTTTGAATTTACTTTTTTAACTTCACCTATATATCTATCATTTCCTTGGAAAAAATTTTCTTCTGTAAGTACGGAAACTGCATCTATATCCAATTTTTCATATATTCTTGCTATTTTCACTGCATCAAAATCTTTTAGTATCACTCCCCTTGAAGGAGAAGCTTTTTTTATCTCGGCAATAATGGATATCCCTCTTTTGTCCAGTGCTCTTTTGAAATCCCTCTTTGTCGAATCATTAAAGTTTTTAACAAGTTTTGCTGCGGGTACAATTTGTTTTTCCCGTCTGATCTTGGGTATTTTTTTTGCAATTATATCTTCAAGTATCACTTTATTTATCACCTCCTTACAATATCCTGTAATTCACAAGTTCCTGCAGCTTTTCATAGGCCTTTTTTGAATCTATAATTTCTCCTGCCATATCTATTCCCTCTGCTATACTCCCGGAAGCTTTCCCAATATAAAGTGCCGCTCCACTGTTCAAAAGCACAATATCCCTTTTGGGACCTTTACCGCCTTTTAAAATTTCAACTATGGACTTGGCATTTTCAAAAGCTGTGCCGCCTGCTATGTCATCCATGCTGGAGACCTTGATATCAAAATCTTCCGGATTTATAGTATAATCTTTTATATTACCATCTTTAAGCTCACTTGCATAAGTCCTAGATGTAGTGCTTATCTCGTCGAGGCCGTCCTCTCCGTGAACCACCAGAGCTCTTTCACATCCCAGATTCATAAGCACTTCAGCCGTCAGATGAGTCAAGTCTTTGTCATATACTCCAAGCACCTGTCCTTTTACAAAGGCAGGATTCGTAAGCGGCCCCAGAAGGTTGAACACAGTTCTTGTCCCCAATTCTTTTCTTGGACCTGCCACATTTTTCATGGCACTGTGATACTTTTGGGCAAAGAGAAATGCCATACCATTTTCATCTATACTTCTTCTGGCATCCTCCGGATTTAAATTTATATCAAATCCAAGCTTTTCAAGTACATCTGCACTCCCGCTTTTACTGGACACCGCCCTGTTACCGTGCTTTGCCACCTTCACTCCTGCAGCAGCCGCAACTATTGCAGCTGCAGTTGATATATTGAAGGTCTTTCCACCATCACCGCCGGTTCCACAGGTATCGATGACATAATCAGAATCAAGCTTTAAGGTCAGGGCATTGTCCCTCATCGCCCTGGCAAAGCCTGTTACCTCCTTAGAAGTTTCTCCTTTCATTCTGAGAGCTATCAAAAATCCTCCTATTTGAGAATCAGTTGCCCTTCCATGCATGATCTCATTCATGGAAGCATAAGCTTCTTTTTCTCCCAGATCATTTCCACCTATAACATCCTCAATTATTTCCTGCAGCATTGCAAATCCCCTCCACAAAATTTTTGATAATTGTCTTCCCATTTTCCGTAAGAATGGACTCAGGATGAAATTGAAGTCCATAGACTCTATACTTTTTATGTTTTACAGCCATTATTTCCCCGTCATCAAGGCTTTCGCCAATTACAGCAAGCTCCTCGGGAAGACTTTTTCTCTCTAAAACAAGAGAGTGATATCTCATCACATCTATGGAATCTTTCAAATGTTCAAATATTTCACTCTGTTCTAAAGCCACTTGGGATGTTTTCCCGTGCATTATATTCCCCGCTCTCACCACTCTGCCCCCATAGGCACAGCCTATGGCCTGATGTCCAAGGCATATTCCCAGAATCGGTATCCGAGCTCCAAATTTCCTGACTACATCTATACATATACCTGCATTTTCAGGTATTCCAGGTCCTGGAGAAAGTATTATCCCATCCGGATTCAGCACATCTATTTCCCTCAAAGATATCTGATCATTTCTCACCACCTTTACATTTTCATAGATTTCTCCAACATACTGGTAGAGATTGTAGGTAAAAGAATCATAATTATCTATCAAAAGTATCATTATATCACCTCTATCATGGCCCTGGCCTTGTTAAGTGTTTCCCTATATTCATTTTCAGCAACGGAATCATAGACAATACCTGCCCCTGATTGAACATAGGCATACCCGTCTTTAAAAAGTATGGTCCTTATTGCAATACAGGTATCCATGTTTCCATTGAAGGAAAAATACCCTACAGCTCCCGAATATATTCCCCTTTTGCTGTCCTCCAGTTCGTCAATTATTTCCATTGCCCTTATCTTTGGAGCTCCGGATACAGTTCCCACCGGAAGGCAGGATATCAATGCATCTATATATCCCAAATTTTTCTTCAGCCTGCCTGACACCTTTGAAACTATGTGCATTACATGGGAACAAAAGCCTACGTCCATAAATTTATCCAGATTTATACTGCCAAATTCACTTATCTTTCCTATATCGTTTCTTCCCAGATCCACCAGCATGACATGTTCTGCTCTCTCTTTTTCATCACTTAAAAGTTCCTGCCTGAGTTTTATATCCTCCTTTACATTTTTACCCCTTGGTCTTGTGCCCGCTATGGGATTGGTGGTCACTCTTCCGTTTTTCACAGATACAAGACTTTCAGGTGACGACCCTGCTATCTTAAATTCTCCAAAATCAATATAGAACAGATAAGGGGATGGATTTTCAGATCTGAGCCTTCTATACACGTCAAAGGGATCGGAAATACTCTTTGACTTCAGCCTCTGGGACAAAACCACCTGGAATATGTCGCCTGCCTTTATATATTCTCTGGCCTTTTCCACCATTTTGCAGTATCTTTCTTCCGTAACATTGGAAGTAACATGTTTTGCCGCATTTTTTCCCTCAAGTTCATGAAATGAATTTCCCCTGCCTACCATATTTTTTAACTGTTCCAGCTGAAATTCTACCTCATGATAAGTCACACTATCCCCTTTCATAAAATTGTAAATGAAATAAATTTCATGTTTGAAATGATCATAGCAGATAAACTTTTTATAAAACATCACATAGGATTCCGGAGTCTGAATATCATCTTTATTTTCATCAGGCAGCTTCTCGTATTGCCTTGCAATATCATATCCCACATACCCTACTGCCCCTCCTGTAAACGGAATGGAAAGGCCTAAAGTCTCATAGGGAACATTCAAATATTTTCTAATATAATCAAGTACTTTTCCTTTCACTTTCTCTAATGAACCTTTTTTTTCCACACATATGTCGTTTCCACAACTTCTCACTTTCATATATGGATCCACACCTATAAAAGAATACCTGCCTATCTCATTTTCAGAATGTATGCTCTCAAGCAGAAATTTATTTTTTCCGGCTAAACTGTAATAAATACTTATAGGAGTCGTCTCATCCCCGCTGCTTTTCATGAACAGCGGAAAATTCTTCTTCAAGTTTTTATAACTGCAAAACTCCCCTTCAGACAAATTTATCATTTTACCACCTTTCTCCAAATAAATTGATATTAAATGCAAAAAGGCCATTTCATCCACAAACTGGGACGAAATGACCGCGGTGCCACCCATTATTAATTTGAAAAATAGATTTTGATAAACAAAAAAAGCATTCCATCCAAAAGGACGAAATGCAAAATTTCGCTGTACCACCTATTTACAAACTATCTCATTCAGGTACGGATTTTACTCGATACCCTGTCTTTTTAACGGTAGACTACCGTCTCCTGCTACTATCATTTCGCAGGGCACCTCGAAGACCCATTCAATACAGGCTACAGCACCCGGCTCTCACTGCCCCGGACTCGCTTAAACTAAATTCCTCTATCTACTCTTTCCTCTCATAAGTTTTAGAAATTGAATTATTTTATATAATATACCACTTTCTCAAAATTGTCAATATGATTTTTACGTTCATTGACAATTTTATTTTAAATGTGTTAGTATTTAATAAATTAAATATTGAATTCTTATCAAGAGAGGCAGAGGGACTGGCCCTATGACGCCCGGCAACCTGATTATTTCAAAGGTGCCAATTCCAACAGGTTATATAATTTACCTGAAAGATGAGAAAATTATAAAATGACTTTCTTGTAAATTATAAAACAGGAAAGTTTTTTATTTTGTCAAAGTCTTAAGATATAAATATAAAGTCTTTTTCCCAAAACGGTTAAAAGATAAAATCCTATATTCATCAATAAGGAGGGTACTATGAAAGTAACAATTAATGGAAAAGGCAAGGACATAAAGAAAGGGGTGACTGTAACAGAAGTTTTAAAAACAGAAAATGTAAAAATGCCGGATATGGTTTCCGTACAGTTAAACGATGAATTTGTGGACAGAAACAATTTCAGCAGTACTGTTTTAAAAGAAAATGACAAGATTGATTTTTTATACTTCATGGGAGGTGGAAACATTGGATTTTAGCGAAGATCAGATAGAAAGATATTCAAGACATATAATTCTGTCTGAGGTAGGTGTAGAAGGCCAGGAAAAACTTTTGAACTCAAAAATTCTCATAATAGGTACAGGAGGTTTGGGAGCGCCGGCTGCAATGTATCTTGCCGCTGCAGGAGTGGGGACTTTGGGTCTCGTAGATGGAGACGTAGTTGATCTTTCAAATCTTCAAAGGCAGATAATACACCAGACAAAAGACGTTGGAAAACCCAAGGTTCAATCCGGAAAGGAAACCATAAACAAATTGAATCCGGATGTAAATGTAATAACTTATAATGAGCTTGTAAATTCAAACAATATACTGGATATAATAAAAGATCAGGACTATGATTTCATAATAGATGGTACAGATAATTTTCCAGCCAAATTTTTAATAAATGATGCCTGTGTATTTTCCAAGAAACCATTTTCCCACGGGGGAATAATAAGATTTCAAGGACAGCTCACCACTTACATACCTGATAATGGCACTCCATGCTACAGATGTATTTTTCAATCGCCGCCTCCAGCAAATGTCGTCCCAAGCTGCAGGGAAGCAGGTGTTCTGGGCGTAATGGGTGGAATTATAGGAACACTTCAGGCAACAGAGGCTCTCAAGTACATACTCAAAATTGGAAGCAATCTTGCCGGATACCTTTTAACTTACGATGCGATTAAAATGGAGTTTAGAAAAATAAAGGTATCTAAAAACAAAAGCTGTAAAGTATGCGGTGATCACCCCACGATAAAAAAATTGATAGACTATAAGCAGGCTGCTTGTGATCTTAAAACAGAGAAATCGAGCAAGTGACGGTTATGATATATATAGACAAACTACAGTATAAAAAAATTTTAGAGCAGGCCAGAAATGAATTTCCAGATGAATGCTGTGGTTATCTTGCAGGATTAAACCACGGCGAAGATATTCTCATAAAAAAAATATATGTTTTGACGAATAAGGATCACAGCAGTAAGCATTTTTCCATGGATCCCGCCGAACAGTTCAAAGCTGTAAAACTTATGAGAACTGCAAAGCTCAGTATGATTGGAAATTATCATTCCCACCCGTATTCACCTTCCAGACCATCCAAAGAAGATAAAAGGCTCGCTTTTGATGATAAAATATTATATGGAATTTTATCTCTTGAAAAAGAAAAGCCGGTATTTAACTTATTTAAAATTGACAAGGACAAAAATGTTAAAAAACCTGAATACAAAATAATTTAAAAAGGAGTGAAATTATGATAGAAATAAATGAAGATCATTACAAATCCATAGAAGACATAAAAGAAAAGTCTGAAGAATATTTAAATGATAAAATAGATCCCGTAAGATTTAAAGCCTTCAGGGTTTCCATGGGGGTATATGAACAGAGGAAAAAAGAAACCTACATGGTAAGAACCAGGATACCGGGAGGGGTCATATCCTTAAAGCAGTTCAAACATATAAGCAAGTTGGCCGAAAAATATTCAAAAGGTAAATTGAAATTCACCTCCAGACAGGACATTCAATTTCAAAGTGTGGATTTAAAAGATGCCTATCCAATATTAAATTCTCTTATAGAAGTTGGCATAATAACAAAGGGCACTGGTGGAAATACCGTACGAAACGTGGAGTGTTCCCCTCTTTCAGGTGTTTCAATAGATGACGTCTTTGACGTGACACCTTACATGAAGGCAGCTACTAACTATCTCATAAAAGATCCAACTACCATGAATATGCCCAGAAAATACAAAATAGGCTTTTCCAACAGCTCAAAAGATACAGGCAATGCAACCATATCAGATCTAGGTTTTATTGCAAAAATAGTGAATGACAAAAGGGGTTTTGAGGTATATGGAGCCGGAGGATTCGGCGGAAGCCCAAGAGTAGCTTTAAAATTAAGTAATTTTATACCTGCAGATGAAATACTCTACTATATACAGGGTCTTAAAAACGTATTTGAATCAGAGGGAGACAGAACCAACAAAAACAAAGCCAGAATAAGATTCATACTCATGAGATTGGGTGAAAAAAAATTTGTTGAAGAATTAGAAGGGGAAATACGCAAATTAAAGAAAAAAGGCGATCTCAACATACAAGTGGATGAAAATGAATTTATACTGCATTCCGATGCTAAAATAGTCCGAGATATAAAAGTAGACAGGAAATTCAGAAATGTACTGTTCCCACAGAAACAGAAAGGTTATTATTCTGTTTACATTCATCCTCAAAGTGGGAATCTAAAAGTGGAAAATTTAAATAAAGTCTTTGATTTTATAGAAAAATTGAACTATGAAATATCCATCAGGGTCACAAATACCCAGGGCTTTTTTATAAGGGATTTAAAGAAAAAAGATGCTGAAGACCTCATAAAAATAACGGGTACCTTTACTTCCATATACAATATAGACAATTCTGTAACCTGTGTTGGCGCCTCCACCTGCCAGCTTGGATTATGTCTTTCACAAAATCTTTTAAAAGCCATAAAGAAAAAATTTGAAGGTGCCTCATCTGAATTAAGAGATGCACTGCCAAGATTGTTTATATCATGCTGTCCAAATTCCTGTGCCCAGCATGAAAAAGGTGCCATAGGCCTTCATGGAAGAGCCAAGCGTACGAAAAATGGGCTCGTACCTATGTATTCCATATCCTTTGGAGGTAAAGTGGGATCAAATATAGCCAGAATGGGGGATGATTATGGGGATGTTCCTGTAAAGAAAGTACCGTTATTCATATATGAGCTTGCCAAACTGAAATTAAATTCCGGGCATGAAAATTTTTATGATTTTTTGGGCAACAAATCCGAAGACATACAACAGCTTATAAACAAATACACCAATGTGGATAAATTTGTTGAAGATCCGGATATATATTTTGATTTCGGAGCCTGTGAAAAATTTTCACTGAAAGGCCGCGGACCTGGAGAATGCAGTTCGGGTGTAATGGACATCATAAAACTTGATCTGTCAAATGCAAAATCATCACTGGAAAGGTACAAGAATACAAAACAAAACTCAGATCTATACTCTTCCGCATTGTCTTCAGCAAGGACTCTTCTGGTACTCAGAGGGGTGGATTCCAACAAAGACAGGGAAATATTTGAAGAATTCAACAGGAACTTTATAGAAACGGGCTATGTCAAATCTTCAATTAAAAAATTGTTTCAGGATCTTATAGACTATAAAATTGACGGGACAAATGACATATCATCTAAAGCACCTGAAGTTGAATATCTCTACAACAAAGTAGAGGCCATGTACAAATCCCTGAACGGGAAGCTGGAAATAACACTTCCAAAAGAAAAAAATGAAAACAGCTGTGAAGTTAACAGCCGGAATAAAACTTCAGATTTCAAAATTGTGGATCTGAGAGGGGTAAAATGCCCTATGAACTTTGTAAAAGTAAAGATAGAACTTTCCAAGATAAAATCCGGACAAAAAGTAGGATTTTACCTAGATGACGGCGACCCTATAAACAATGTTCCGCAAAGTGTAAAAAAAGAGGGAAACAAAATAATTTCTACGGATGCAAATTACAATGGTTATAATCTGCTCGTAGTTCAAAAAAAATGACATAAATTCATTTTCAATTAACAGGGAGATGACATTATAAATTTTCATGTCATCTCCAATAAAGTAATTAAAACAAAATTTCAGTCCGTATATTTTATCTTTGAGTATTTAAGGGCCCCATTATCCACACCCAATTTTATGACTCCCATTTCATCCAGATACTGTACATAGGACTCGAGCATTTTTGTCATAACGGCATATTTATACTTGCTGTTTACATGCAGTTTGAATTTTTTTATAACAGATTTCATAATCTCTTCCATTGTCATGGAACCGCTTATTATATCGTATATTTTTTCCACCCTGGTTTTATAAAAATTTATATTGTCGGCCACGAGTTTTGTAATATTGTCAAATATCCCCCTATGAGCCACTATGTATTCACTGAAATTTAAACCATAAAGTTTTTTCTTGCTTTTCAAATCTTCAGTAAGTATATAAGCATAAGGCATTTTTGCCCCTTTCATGACTTCATAACCTATGAGAGAATCTCCAAGATATGCAACATCATCAGGAGTAATAATACATATATGTGCGGGACTGTGACCTGGTGTATGAATAATTTTAAATTCAACACCACCTACAGACACCGAATGCTGGTGGTTTAAAATCATAATATCCGTTTTACAGATCATACTCCCGAAATGTTCTTTTATATCGGATAACGTCTGATTATTATAATAAAGTTTTAAATTTACTGCAGAGCTGCATATAAATGCCTCATAGGCTGGCATAGCAATATTGCATCCATATTTTTCCTTTAAATATGAATTATTTCCCACATGATCTATATGTCCATGAGTGCATATTATACCTTTGACTTTAAAACCATTCCTTTGAAGGATTTCATTTATCCCTCTTCTTTCTCCTGCCCATCCCGTATCCAGCATGATAATTTCCCTTTCATTGATCTTATAAAAAGGTATATACGTCATCCCCGTGTCGATACAAAACGTACTGCCCTTCACTCTTTTTACCTTCATATTTTACCTTTAGCAAATTTTACTAAAGCTTAGTCCACCTTTCTTGCATCATTTTTTACTATATTTCTTACCAATATAAAAATTATAGCATCAACAACTATAGAAATCCATAATCATTTCAAAACAAAAGTTTATGACAATTACATTATCTCCCAAAGGTTTCCACACTATTTTCTAGAATTATTTTTTAAAAGTGGGGTGATGTATTTATGCTCAGAAATTCTATAAATAAAGCTGTTCAATCTGTTGTCAGTTCATTCAAATTTAAAAAAGTATCTGATCTGACTAAAAAACAATTTACTGAAATTCTTTCAAAATCAATTTACGAAGCTATAACCGACAAAGATTATATAAAAGAAATATATCAACAATTGCCTGCGCAAATTCAGCTTGAGATGAGAGAAAAATCCGATAAACTAATTTAATTTATGCAAAATAATAAATAAAAATAGCCTGAACCAAGATAATAGCTCATGGCTAAATAATCACATTATTTTGCACGAAAATTATCAAATTAATAAAAATACCATAAATGAGTGTATTTTTTGTTCCAGCTATAATATAATAATAGAGTGTGCGAGTGAATAATTACAGAGAATTTGTAAATTCACAAAATCATGCTATACGAGAAAGAACCCATATACAAACAAGTAACTTCTTCCAAAAGTTACTTGTTATTTTCTTTTTCAGGTTTATCTTTATTAACTGTATGATATTTTATAAATTTTTACGGCATTTTTATGCTGTTTTTAACCTGTAAAGTATTTGTCCACACCGTTCATTTTGAATTTCATTTCTATTCTTACATTTTTGTATGACATCTGGCGCTCATTCATGTATCCGAATAATTTATTTATTTTTCTTTTCCATTATTTTTTATTTTCCTCCAAGCAAAATAAGCACCCACCATTTAGGATGCCTATCTTGTATAATCTTAAGGGAGATCGATTTTATAAAGAATCTGCTGGCGGTTGCATTTAAATTTAACGTGCCCTGCAACCGCAGACACCAGTAATAGTAATTACCAATAATATTTTTATATAAAGCAATTATTTTCATTTTCTTTAAGGCTTATTCCCTCAGGACACTTATAAGTATACATGGTTTCTATTACAACTTGGTGCCATATTAATTAACTATTTGCAACAAATCCAATTATTTTATGAATAAAATGAGAATAAACGCCAATTAACAGTGCTTATCCTAGTGGATATACACAATCCAAGCAAAATTATTTCTTACCATGATAATTTTTCCAACATCTATCACATGTTAAACAGCAATGAGTGGCAAAATTAGGGCAGTGTCCAGCAGCTGTATACCCACTAACGGTTGGTTTGGAACCATAAGCCATATTTTTTATCCAGTTAACCATATGCACCTTTATTGCTATTAATTTCAACAAAATCACCTTCAACATCATATTAAAGTTAAGTTGTATGGATATTATAACATTTCATATTAATAAATTCGGTAACATTAGTAACATATCCATTACACTAATCCATAAATCTCCAGTATCTAAACTTATATTGCATTAAACCTCATTCCAGGGATTTTCACCCCTGGATTTTTCAATTAAATGTACCTACACGCAAATACTTTAATATACTAAAAAATCAAATCAAAGACTTAAAATAATGATTATAATACACGGATAATAATCTATCTGTGTATTTCTAAATTACTTAAATCACAATAACCGCAAAACAGTTTTTTTTAATACAAAAAAGGACTTTTATAACATTTTTTTGTTATAAAAGTCCTTTAAAATATGTAATCAAATTGAGTAAATTCAATGGTTTAAGCTATATCAACTGGCGGGAATATGTGGGAATCGAACCCACCCGTCGTGGTCTTAGCACGGCAACACGGTTTTGAAGACCGGCAGGCACACCAGCACCTATCTACTCCCATTTAAAAGCACCATGTATCATTATAAGTACACTATGCTATAATGTCAACAAATTAATAAAGCAGAACCCATAAAATAAATTTATATATTCTATCAGTATTTCCTATAAATAACTTTACACTTACTATAACCATAATGCAGCAATTATATACAGTATTTTCCTGGGTGTTAATACAGGACTCTCGAATCTCCAACCCTTTTTGTGAGCTTTATACTATCAAAATGTTCCATAAATATAGTAGCATATTTTCTGCTGGTATTCAGTTCATCCCTCAACTGGGCAAGAGACATACTCCCCCGTGATCTTATAAAATTTACTACAACATCTTTTGCTTTCTCGTAATCCCTGGATAAAAAGCAGCAGTTTTCTCCAATTTTCACTAAATCTCCACTGTCTATCAGAGATTCAAATACCATTTTAAAATTCCCCTTATCCTCACAGCCAGCTTCCATTTCCGTATATTTAGGGGGAATAAACCCTTCCTTATCAAATTCTGACAGTATTTTTTCTTTAATTTTTTTCTGCACCGGAGTATATTTTACTTTGAAGTTCTTCAAGGATATAAAACTGCCGCAAGCTTTTACCTTACCTTCATCTTCCAGTAACTCAACTATACAGCTGTATAGTTTTTGCTTTATTCTGCTGCCAAACACCCTGTTTTTTATTTCTTCCTTGGACATACCGGTTTTCAAAGGATTTTTACTGTGGAAATCCTTTAAAATACTTTGAAGAACTTTTACCTTTTCGTCTAAAAAACCCCTGTGAAGGTATACCGGTTTTTCTCCTTCATTCAACACGATTACCGATCCGCTCTTTACGAGTTTTTCAAGCTCTTCTTGAATATTCTCATCTCTTTTCCCAATGGCTTTTAATATATCTTCTTTTCCAGGATATCTGCCGCTTAAATTTTTAATTGTATTTTCAAGTATATTTTCAGTTCTGCCGCTTTCTTTCAGTTTTAATTCTTTTATATATTCCAAATTGAACCTCTTTGCCTTTCTGGCTGCAGGCTCTATTATAATGCCGCCACCTATGGTATACATCGGGGAATAGCTCCTTATTACAAATCTGTCATTTCTCTGGGAAGTAAGCTGTTTTTCCAGTCTTAACTGAACATAAGCTTCCCCTCCGGGACTTATCTCCTCCCTGTCAAGTATTACAACTCTACATATAATTTCGCTGGTGCCGTGGTAAAGTCTCACTCTCTGCCTGTTTTTCAAAGGTCTGGAGGCGCTTTTAAGATAATATAACTTGCAGTCCACCATGAGAGAGGGTTCCATAAAATTTTCTACAGATACCACATCACCTCTATTTATATCTGAGGTCTTGACATTAGCTAAATTAACTGCACATCTCTCACCTGCCTCCGCCTCCTTTACCTGCTGTCCATGAATTTGTATCCCCCTTACTTTGGATTTTATCTTCGAGGGGTATATCTGTACATTTTCACCTTCTCTTATTTTTCCACTGATTACAGTCCCGGTTACAACAGTTCCGAAACCACTTATGGAAAATGATCTGTCCACAGGGAGCCTGAAATGACCGGTGGTATCTTTCTGAGGCACTACATCTGTAAGTTTATCTATATCTTCTACGAGAGAATTCAGTCCTTCCTTCGTTTTAGAAGAGACTTTATGAATGGGGACATTCTCCAGAAAAGTTCCCTTGAATTCATTTTTCACATCTTCCACCACCATGTCCAGCCATTCTCTGTCAACCAAATCAATTTTGGTTATCACTATGATACCCCTTTTTACATTTAACAGCTGAAGTATTTCAAAATGTTCCTTAGTCTGGGGCATAATTCCCTCATCTGCTGCAATGACCATAAGTACCAAATCTATTCCGCTGACTCCCGCCAGCATATTTTTTATAAATTTTTCATGACCTGGTACATCTATAATTCCAGCTCTCTTTCCAGAAGGCAAGTCGAAAAAAGTAAATCCGAGATTTATGGATATTCCCCTTTCCCTCTCTTCTTTTAAGGTATCGGTTTCCCTTCCCGTAAGAGCTCTTATAAGAGCGGTTTTACCGTGATCTATGTGCCCTGCTGTCCCTATTACAACATGTTTCATATAAATTACCTCCAACTCAAGCCAACAAGTTTACAGATCTGCAAACTCATCCACTAAAATGTCAAAATCCTTGTCGAACATAGTTCTCAAATCCATTACAATTTCATCGTTGGCTATGCGGACGATTACTGGAATACGTGCCTTTCTCAATTTTCTATCTACTTCCTCAGGAGGCATTTTACAGCTCCTGGCTCTAATTACATAGGTGGGTATTTTTTCTTCAGGCATAGAGCCCCCGCCTACCATAGAATAATCACTGTCTACCGTAAATTCAAAATCAGGTACTTTATTTTCCAGCTTTTCTTTTAAAATACGAGCCCTTTTCTCCTGCTTCTGGCTGCTGCTTAACATCATATACAGTGTGGGAATATTTTTTACAGCTTCTTTTTCATCCACATAATACTTAAGGGTACCTTCAAGGGCGGCAAGAGTCATTTTATCCACTCTCAATGCCCTCAAAAGCTGATTTTTTTTCATTTTGTCTATATATTTCTTTTTCCCCACAATTACTCCTGCCTGCGGTCCTCCCAACATCTTATCGCCGCTGAAAGTGATCACATCTATGCCGCACTTTACGCTTTCCTGTACTGTTGGCTCGTGTGTAAATCCATACTTCGAAAAATCTATCAAGGTACCGCTTCCTATATCCTCTACCACAGGTATCCTCTTTCTTGCCGCAAGTCTGACCAAATCTTCGGCAGGCACTTCCTCTGAAAATCCAATCACCCTGAAGTTTGAAGTATGCACTTTCATAAAAACACCTGTATTTTCATTTACTGCATTTTCATAATCCTGAATATGCGTCCTATTGGTGGTTCCAACTTCCACAATATTAGAACCGCTGTACTTCATCACTTCCGGTATTCTAAAAGAGCCTCCAATCTCTACAAGCTGTCCCCTGGACACTATAGCTTCTTTCCCGCTGCACATGGTATTTAAAACCAAAAGCACTGCAGCGGCATTATTGTTGACAACCAGTGAACTTTCAGCTCCTGTGATATCTTCAATTATTTCCTCAACATGTTCATATCTTGAACCTCTAGTGCCCTTTTCCAAGTTATATTCCAAATTGCTGTAGTTACTGGATACATTAATTACGTTTTCCAGGGCGTTTTTACATAAAAGTGATCTTCCAAGATTAGTATGTATAATAACACCCGTAGCATTTATCAAGCCCTTGAAATTCGATTGTTTTTTCTTGTCAACTATTTCCTTGAATTTTTCAAGTATTTCTTTTTCAGAAAAATCTTCTATTTTATCACGCAAAATAAGATCTC
This sequence comes from uncultured Clostridium sp., assembly GCA_903789665.1. Taxonomy (GTDB): domain Bacteria; phylum Bacillota; class Clostridia; order Clostridiales; family Clostridiaceae; genus Clostridium_B; species Clostridium_B lapidicellarium. The sequence goes on along the minus strand of CAIFEX010000020.1, from coordinate 32,142 downwards.
TGTAAAAATCTATAGACTCCCTCAGTGAATTCATCACAAGCACTCTCATAGTATTGTTCAATTCAATTTTTACAATTTCACAATTCAGAAGTTCATCAATTTTGGGAAGTTTTCTCAGTAATCTATTCTTTTCCAAATTACGCCCTCCTCATACAATTACATACAGTTTTTTTACTCCACAATTATATATTTTTTCCCCTCTAAAGGCATGACTTCACCTATTATAGAAGGTTTTATCTCCAAACTGCAGGTTTCATTCATGATTTTATAAGCTTCCTTTTCAGGACATGTAAAAAGAAGACCTCCTGAAGTCTGAGGATCGAATAAAACATCTTCCATCCACTCTGGAATATTTTTTATATTGTATTTACCTTCTATATACCTTCTATTCTTATATGCACCTGCAGGAACAATTCCCATTTCAGCATATTCTCTGGCCTCGCTTATATACGGAATTTTATTTCCATACAGTTTCAATGTCACATTGGATGCGGATGCCATCTCATAGCTGTGACCCATAAGCCCAAAACCCGTTACATCCGTGCAGGCAGTTATGTCATGCTTAGCTATCACTTCACCCACATATTTATTCAGGGTAGACATGACCTTAACTGTTTTTTCATATGCATCTTTAGATGCAATTTCACCTTTTATAGCAGTAATTATTATGCCTGTTCCAATAGGTTTGGTAAGCATTATCCTATCCCCTATTTTACATCCAAAATTTCTAAGTATCCTGTCAGGATGTACCAGACCCATAACGGACAATCCGTATTTGGGTTCATTATCATCTACCGTATGGCCGCCTATTACAACAGCTCCCGCTTCTATAACCTTATCAGCCCCTCCTTTCAGTATCTCCCCCAGTACATCAACTGAAAGACAGGAAGGAAAGCAAACTATATTAAGTGCCACTTTAGGTTTTCCGCCCATGGCATATATATCACTGAGAGAATTTGCCGCAGCAATCTGTCCAAAGGTATATGGATCATCTACCACCGGAGTAAAAAAATCAAGAGTTTGAATCACCGCTGTTTCATCATTCAATTTATATACAGCGGCATCATCTGAAGTTTCTATTCCAACCATCAAATTCTTGTCATTCATTTTTGGTAACTTATTCAATATGTTCGAAAGAGTCCCCGGCTCTATTTTTGCGGCTCAACCTGAAGTTCTCGTAAGTTCGGTCAATCTTTTAGCCATCTTTGCCACCTCCATTCTTTCATTACAATTATATAATATCCTGCAATATTTTTGAACAAATAAATCTATCTTATATCTATTTTATCCCTAATTTTATCAAGGGTTTTATCTCCTATTCTATCTATTTTCTTTAAATCTTCCACAGAAGAAAAATCTCCATTTTGTTCTCTATAATCAATTATCTTCTGTGCAGTTATGTCACCTATCCCGGGAATAGTCTTCAATTCTTCCTTGGACGCCCTGTTTACATCAACCTTGCCGTCATTTCCTATATGATTCCCTGAAGATTCCGGAGAAACAGGGTTTCCTGAAGCATTATCCTTTTTACTGTCCACGTATATGTAATCTTCATCTTTCAGTTTCTTGGCCAAATTCAATCTGTAGTTATCGGCTTCATCTGTAAAACCTCCGGCAGCCTTTATTAGATTTTCCACCCTACTATTATTTTTTAACCTGTACACTCCCGGCTTTTTAACCTCCCCATTTACGTAAACAGTTATACCACCGGAGTTATTTTTAGCAGTAGATTCTTCCTTAAATATATCCCCGCCGGTACTCTCGTCAACTTTCACTTCTCTTGAATTGAAATATCCTACAATTAAAAATATAAGAAATACGCCTAAAATCACAAGGGAGCCTATTATTTGCTTTTTATACTTCATTTTTTTCCTCCTTTCAATCTTCAGCATCAAACTTAAAATATACTGCCTCAAACAGCATAATTTGCATCAGAATGTATTTAAGTTTATAATTTAAATTATTGACAGTTTTAAAAAATTTTATTGACAATATTATTTTTTTATGCTGTTTGAGGATAATTTCAAAGGAGGAAAAAATGAAAAAAACAATTATATTCATATTGCTGCTTTTATTTATCTACTCGGGCAATTCATATAATGATGTTTATGCCAGAGAAACACCTCCTTCCGTTTCTGCCGACAGTGCAGTCGTACTGGATGCAACCACCGGCAAGGTTTTATATGCTAAAAATCCAGATTCAGCTTATCCACCGGCATCTACCACTAAAATAATGACCGCTTTGCTCACACTGGAAAATACAAATCTGAATGACAAAGTTATAATAGGAAACAATCCGCCAAAGGTAGATGGAACTAGGTTGGGACTTCTTCCAGGTGAAGAAGTTACTGTAAAGGATTTATTATATGGACTGTTATTGGCCTCCGACAATGACTGTGCTGAAGCATTGGCAGAGCACGTCAGCGGTTCGTCAGATAAATTTGCAGTAAAAATGAATAAAAAGGCAAAGGAACTTGGGGCAAAAAATACAAATTTTATAAACCCCACCGGATTGTTTAATGAAAAACATAAAACCTCTGCAAAAGATCTATCCCTCATAATGAGAGAATTATGCAAAAATCCTGAATATTCGAAGATTGCCACCACTATATCCTATACAATTCCACCTACAAATAAATCTGCAAAACCGAGAACTGTCTGGAATGAAAACAGGCTTGTACAGAAGCAATCCAAATATTATTACAGCGGATGTGAAGGTGGAAAAACAGGATATACTATTCAATCTCTTCACTCATATACGGCAGCAGCCACAAGAAATGGCGAAACATTAATCATAGCTTTAATACATGATAAAAATAAAACTTTCTTCCCGGATTCAATATCCCTATTTAATTTTGGATTCAACAATTTTCAATTGGTAAAATTGTATTCTAAGGGGGATTTAGTTACCACTTATAGTAAGAATAAACTATCTGTCCCCCTTTTGGCAGGCTCTGATTTCTATTATATCAGGGAAAAGGATGATAAAAATCTTCCTCACCTAATTGTCAAAAAGGAAAATCTGAATTTTAAATTTTTTAAGGTAGGAGATATAGTAAGTAAAGCCAATGTGTATTTTAAAGGAGAAAATATAGGGGAATTAAATCTTTCAAGTGGAATCAGCCACGGTGAAAAACAGATACTGAATTCAGATATTATTGAGAACATAATAATGAAAAACAAATATATAGTTCCAGCTGCAGCAGTATTGCTGATCGTGATAGCTGTATTCGCTATAAAAAAATTCATATTCTAAATAGTTGAAACCTATTTTATTTTTCCTATTAAGTCCACAATATCCTGGGGAATATCGGCCCTGAGTTCCATTACTCCATTTCCCCTCGGATGTGGAAATTTGAGTCTATAGGCATGAAGTGCCTGCCTGTCTATATATTGGCTGTCATCCTCCGTTCCATACAGGGTATCTCCATACAGCGGATGACCCAAATAGCTTAGATGGGCTCTGATCTGGTGGGTTCTGCCGGTTTCCAGGGTAAGCTTCAACAATTGATCTTTCTTGAAATCACACACTACTTTATAGCGGGTTATACTTTTTTGTCCTCTTTTATCTATGACTCTTCTTATACCGGCTTCTCTATCCCTGTATATAGGCAGATCTATAATACCTTCCTCATTTTCCATTTTTCCGTGGATAACAGCTATATAATTTTTTTCAAAGTTTTTGTCTTTCATATCTCTTGCCAGAGACATATGTGCAAATTGATTTTTGCCAACTATTATAAGACCTGAAGTATCCCTGTCCAGTCTATTAATCAGCCTAACTATACAGTCTTCACCTTTTTTTCTAAAATAATATGTAATTCCATTGGCCAGGGTACCGCTGGGATAACTCTTTGTAGGATGGACCACTACACCGGGCTGTTTATCCACAACCAACATATCTCTGTCTTCATATATGACTTTTATATCCATTTTTTCAGGTTCTATATTTTGAGATTCTTTTTTTGCAAGATTCAAAGAAATATTTTCACCTGCTTTCACTATATGATTTAACTTTGCCCTCCTATCATCTACTTCCAGCCGTCCGTCTAAAGCTGCCCCTCTTATAAGCCTGCTTGAGAGTCTCTGAACTTTTTTTAAATATGCCCTCAATTTCAATCCTTCTTCTTCAGTTTTGACTTCAAATACTATTTTATTTTCTTCCATTTAATAAAGTCCCTTCCTTAAAGCACTTCAATATACTTTATACTTTGAAAGGAGTGAACTTTCAAAAGTTCACTCCTTTATTAAATCTATCCTATTTTTAGTCCAGCAGTGCTATCACTTCTACCTCTACCAAAGCATCTTTGGGAAGCTTTACTTCTACACAGGATCTTGCAGGCATATCTTTTTTGAAATATGTAGCATAAACTTCATTTACAGCTGCAAAATCTGCCATATTTTTTACATACACAGTAGTTTTAACAACCTTGTCAAAGGATGTTCCCGCCTCTTCAAGAAGAGCTTTTATGTTCTCCAAAGATTGTTTAGCAGCTTTCTTAACATCGCCTGAAACAAGTTCTCCCGTAGCAGGATTCAGTGGAATCTGACCTGACGTGAACAAAAAGTTCCCAACTTTAACAGCTTGTGAATACGGTCCCACGGCTCCTGGTGCTTTTTTTGTACTTATTATATTTTTTTCCATAATAAAACCTCCTAGAAAACTTAATTAAAAAACAACTTGCAAAATATTATTACTATAACAATATCATTATATCAAATATTTACCCTAACGGTAAATGTTTTTTATATTCATTTTTTTGCAAATTAAATAATTTCTGCCTTCGATCGTATTCATGTGAAGCAGCTGATTCCTCGATATAACAACCTCTATAGTATTGTTAAAAGCATCAAGCAGGGCATCATCCAAATTTACAAGGGCCTTTTTCCTGAGATCTTCTACCCCCGGAAAATCCCTCAGAGGTTCTATATAATCTGAGATATATATTATTTTCTCTAAAAGATTCATATTCTTTTTTCCCGTAGTGTGATATTTTATGGCATCCAGTATTTCCTCATCATAAATCCCCATATCGTTTCGGGCTATTACGGAAGCAATACTCCCATGTAAAAGCTGGGGATTTGCTTTTGCCACTTCATCTACATTTATATTATTTTTACTTGCTATATCCAATATTTCCTCATTTGACATATACTTAGCACAATCATGAACAAGCCCTGCTGTACGTGCCTTATCAATATCGGCGCCATAGATTTTTGCCATTTTAACAGCTGTATCTCTCACGCTGAGGCTGTGTTCGTATCTGCTCTCTTTTAAATTTTCTTTCAAATATTCGATAATTTGTCCCTCATCCCACATAGTTCATCACTCCAAAATCAAAATTATAATTATTCATCTATACAGGCCAAATTTTTCAATAATATCAGAAACATTTTCCGGGAGAAGATAATCAACTCTTCTCCCTTCTCTCATGTTTTTTCTTATAGTAGTGGAAGAGATATCCAAAAGCGGTGCATTTAGATATATTATCTCAGTAGAATATCTGTCCTCAATTTTTTTCTTCTGTCTTTTTATGCTTTCCTTGGTGAAAGCCGGAAAGTTCGGCCTGTTAAATACAATGAACTGACATAATTTAAATATATCATCTACCCTTTTCCAATTTTGAATATCCATTAAGCAGTCCATGCCAACAAGAAAATACCATTTAGTATCCTTTTCTAATTTGCTAAAATGTTCTAATGTGTTATAGGTGTAACTCAAATTGGGTCTATTTATTTCGTAATCACTCACAGTAAATTTACCTTCCGACTCAATAGCACTTTTCACCATTTTATATCTCAGGGAACCATCCGTAACATACTTTTTCAATTTGTGAGGCGGATTACCCGTCGGCATAAATACTATCTCATCCAGTTTTAATCTATAAAGCGCCTCATAAGCTATGTGTATGTGACCGATGTGTATTGGATCAAAGGTTCCTCCAAAAATAGCTTTTTTAATCATATGTTTCTCCCCATTTACTTATAATTATATGACGTAGTCGAATTCAAAATCATTGAGCCTAACTACATCCCCATCTTTAATTCCCTTTTTTTCTAAATCTTCAATAACACCTTTATTTTTCAGAACCTTATAGAAATACCTCCATTCATCGGGATCATTTACATTTACACTGTCAAGCAGCCTGTCAACAAAGTCTCCCTCAACTATATATACATTTCCTTCTTTTCTTATGCTGTAGGTGAATTTCTTTTCCTCCGGTATAAATTTATCCTCTTCATTTATTTCCACATCCGTGATAGGTATGGAATCAAGCATTCTGGCAGTCTCCTGCATGAGTTCCCTCATACCGCTCCTTGTAGCACAGGATATTTTAAATACTCTGGTATATCCCAATTTCTTCAATTCATCTTTAAAATTCTCAAAGGACTTATTGTCATATAAAATATCTGCCTTGTTCGCAGCAATTATCTGAGGTTTATCCCAGAGTTTCACATCATATTTTTTTAATTCATTATTTATCTTGACAAAGTCATCAACAGGATTTCTCCCTTCTATACCGGATATGTCCACTACATGTATCAAAATTCTGGTTCTTTCAATATGCCTCAAAAATTCCGTTCCCAATCCTACACCTTCTGCCGCACCCTCAATTATACCAGGTATATCGGCAATTACAAAACTTCTAATTCCCTTTACATCAACTACCCCAAGATTGGGCGATAACGTTGTGAAATGATAATTTGCAATCTTAGGCTCGGCTTTGGTAACCACCGACAGAAGCGTCGATTTACCTACATTGGGAAAACCCACAAGGCCCACATCCGCCAATAATTTTAATTCAAGGCTTATATATCTTTCTTCACCTGGCATTCCAGGTTCGGCAAAATTCGGCGCCTGTCTTACGGAAGTAGTAAATTTCACATTTCCTCTTCCGCCCTTCCCGCCTTTTGCCACCAGACACCTGTCACCGGTATGGGACAAGTCTGCCATTATTTTATCGCTATTCACATCTTTTACAACTGTACCCAGAGGAACTTTTATATAAAGATTCTCCCCATTTTTTCCTGAGCATTTCGAACCGGAACCATCTCCGCCCTTTTCTGCCCTATACTTCCTCCTATACGCAAAATCCAGCAGAGTAGTCATATTTTTGTCCACTACAAGTATGACATCTCCGCCTTTTCCTCCGTCTCCGCCGTCCGGGCCTCCAAGTGGAACATACTTTTCTCTTCTAAAAGATACGGATCCGTTTCCACCGTCGCCAGATCTTACAAATATCTTAGCAGTATCTACAAACACTTCAAGTCACTTCCCTCCTGTAATTATATTATACACACCTGAACAGGTTTTAAAAAAGCACCCTTACCAGGATGCCTTAATAAAATACTTATTCTGCTGCCGCTTTCTCTACCTCTACCGGGTAAACACTTGCTTTCTTTTTATTCTTGCCAATTCTCTCATATCTGACTACACCATCAATTTTTGAAAATAAGGTATCATCAGATCCTCTGCCTACATTATCTCCGGGATGGATCTTGGTTCCTCTTTGTCTCACCAGTATATTTCCTGCCAAAACAAACTGGCCGTCTGCGGATTTAACTCCAAGTCTCTTGGATTCGCTATCCCTGCCATTCTTTGAGCTGCCCACTCCTTTTTTATGGGCAAACAACTGAAGGTTCATAATCAACATACAGCTACACCTCCTTAACTTTTACACTTATATATTTACTAAAATTAATTTCCATACTCTTTAAAGCAAGCAACATAGTTTCCACAAGTACTTGACATTTCAAAATATCTTCTTTTTTCATACTTTCAAGCGAAAAACTCAATAGTCCATCGTCTATGGAATAATCAAGGTCCAATTTCAGCACTTCCGTTATTCCAATAACAGTACTTTGAGACACAGCAGAAACAGCACTGCAGACCAAATCATACTTTCCCTTTGAATATTCTGCATGCCCCTGAAGCAAAGCCGAAACCAAATTGCCGGATTTTTTTTCAAAAACTGCCTCAATCATAACTATGCATCGATCTTTTCGATCTGTAATTTTGTATAAGGCTGTCTATGTCCCTGTCTTTTTCTATAATCTTTTTTGGCCTTATACTTAAATACTAAGATTTTCTTGGATTTTCCCTGGGCTAAAATTTTAGCATTGACTTTAGCTCCTTCAACTACAGGTTTCCCAACAACTACTCCTGTATCATCCTTATTCACCATAAGTACTTTATCGAGTTCGACTGTTGAATCCACTTCACCGTTCAATTTCTCAACGTAGATAACATCGCCCTCGGAAACTTTATACTGTTTTCCTCCAGTTTCCACAACTGCGTACATTCAAAACACCTCCTCACTCCAGTCTCGCCTAAAAGGTATATGCAAAAATACTTTCACATATTTTAAAAAAACCTTTTTTGTGCGGTCTACAGGTGTCATTTTAGCACATATACCTTCCTTTGTAAAGCTTTTTGAATTTCTTCAATTCACTTTGAATCCCTTAAAATCGTCAAGCTGGCTGTCAAATACAAGCGGCTCAAATTTATAGAATGACTTGCTGCCACCATAGGTAATATACACTCCCATGTCTTCGGCATTTATATCCTTTATGAATTTTTTCATATTCTTTTCTATATCTTTTTTATAAAATGGATTCATACTGATATGAATATTTCTTATCTCTTCATTCTCCTTTATATTTAGGACTTCATTTCCAATGAGTACTGTCATGTAAGATAATTTTATCTTTTTACCCTTTCCACGGCAATATGTACAATTTTCTTCCATATAATCATATATTGGTTTTCCCTTTCTTCTTCTGGCTATCTGGACTAAATTCAATTCTGTAAAATCATATATCACAGTTTTATTTTTATCATCTACAAATCCACTTTTTAATTTATCCAGCACTTTCTTTCTGTCGCCTTTTTTGTCCATGTCTATGAAATCTATTAAAATTATTCCATTCAAATTTCTAAGTATTATCTGCCTCGTAATTTCCTCTGCGGCCTGTAAATTTGTAATAAGCACGGTTTTATCCATTGTCCTGCCTTTTATATTTTTACCTGAGTTAACATCTATGACGAACATGGCCTCCGTCCTGTCTATAATTATATAACCCCCGCAGCTTAATTCAACCCTTCTGTTTAGCAATCCAAGTATATCCCTTTCAATATCATAGGCCGAGAACAAATTTCTGCCGCCTTTATGTAATACCAGTTCTATCTCCGCATTGCTTACATATTTCAAGAACTTCTCCGTATAGGAATAATCCCTTTCATCATTTAAATATATCTTGAGTCTGCTGCCATTTAACTTGTCTCTTAAAGTTTCACCAAGTATCCCGCCTTCCTCAAATATCAGCCCTGGTTTCAAAGAATATGTTCCCTTTCTTTTTATGCTGCTGCAGCACTTGGACAATTTATTTATTTCATTATTTATAACATCCGGTTTTACATTCTGGGCATCGGTTCTTATCATAATACCCGTGTCTGCAGGAAGTTTCACCTTTTTCCTTACACTTTTTTCAAAGTCCACATTGTCTATCTTTCTTGAAAACCTTATGTTTCCCGGAGGGCCACACAGAACACAGTATTTGCCAGGTATGCTTATATTCTTTACAACTTTTGGTCCTTTACTGCCATAGCTTTCCTTAACAACTTGAACCAAAATATCCTGACCTTTTTTCAAATTAAGATTTTCAAATCTGCTGTCCATATACATATAGGCATTTTTACTGCATCCTATATCTATAAAGGCACACTTTATAGCAGGAACTATATTTTTCACAACGCCCTTGTATATATCACCCGGGTAAGCAGCACCATTTTGTTCTTCCATAAGACATTCCTTCAAAATTCCATTTTCTCTTATAACAATTCTCAGAAGTTCCATTCTTCTTTCAACAAATATTTCTTTCAAATACAGCCCCCCTTTATTTTAAAATTATTTCCTACTGCACGTATTTTATGTATTCACAGAGAGGTACCAGTTTGTTCCCTATCTTACCGTACATTTCCTTTCTAACTATATTTACAAAATGATCAACATTTACGTCTTCCGTATTATGCTGTATAAAGTGGGCTAAAAGCTGTGGGGACAGATTTTCTACACTTCCGCAGCAGAGCACAGTATGGATAGTCAGTTTATTATCTTCAACGGCATATTTTATTGACTTTATGAGTTTTCTGATATCCACTCTGTGTTCCCCTTTCTTGGTCTTCTTCAGATCATACCAGTGATCTGTCTTCTCCAGAACGCTCAAATTTTCACGCAGCTTGCCGGTGTCGTCATACTCAATACCAATAACGTATTCAGCAGCACTTATACTTGCCATGGATTTAAACGTTTTGGAATTTTCATTCCTTTTGACCCTGCAGGCTCTCAATATTCTTATACCTTCAGGAGCACTGCAATTCAGTCTTCTCACAATCTCGCCCTTCGGAATATGCTCTTTCAAATATAAATCCATATATTCGCCGGTAGAATAAATTCCCACGGAAAGGGGCTGCGCTATAGACATATTTATATGCGGGTTAAATCCCCTGGAATACTCTACAGGTATTCCCGATCTTCTTATCATTCTCTGCAGAGTCCTCATTAGATCCAGGTGGCTTATAAATTTTATATTCTCACCTTTACTGAACTTTATCAAATACTGTTCCCTCAAAACATTTCCCCCCTAAATTGACATTAACACCGCAATTTCTGCATCCAAGCCTACAATCCGGGGTAACAAGAGCACTTTTGGCCTTTTCATTCTCCTCTATCAGAAAGCTCTTGTTGACTCCTGTATCTATAAAATCCCAGGGGAGCACTTCATCGTAGCTTCTGTCCCTATAGGCATAAAAATCTCCGCTTACACCACACTCTTTAAAAGCTCTCTTCCATATATCAAAATTGAAATACTCCGACCAGCTGTCAAATTTAGCCCCACTCTCATAGGCCTTTATTAGAACATCACACATCTTTCTATCCCCCCTGGCAAATACAGCTTCCAAATAACTGAGTGGAGTTTCATGCCAGTTGTAGAATATATGTTTGCTTTTTATGGACTTTCTTATGATTTCTATCTCCCTTCTCACATCCTCCATGGATATCTGAGGTGCCCATTGAAATGGCGTAAATGGCTTAGGCACGAATATAGATGTGCTCATATTTACCTTAAGTCCCTTTTTTCTCTCCTTTTTCGGGATCTTGTAGTATTCCCCTGCAACCTTTTCAGATAAATCCACTATTCCCCGTATATCTTCCATAGTCTCATAGGGAAGTCCCACCATAAAGTACAATTTTATAGTAGACCACCCCGACTTGAAGGCGCTGCTTACACATTCCATAAGATCCTTTTCCGTAACACCTTTGTTTATAACATCCCTCATTCTCTGGCTTCCCGCTTCAGGTGCGAAAGTAAGCCCGGTTTTCCTTACCTTTTGTATTTCATTTATAAGCCCTACAGAAAAAGAATCCACCCTGAGTGAGGGCAGAGAAACACCTACCTTGTCTTCTCCATATCTTTCAATGAAGTTATATACCAGATTTTTTAAATCTGAATAATCACATATACTCAGAGATGTAAGTGAAACTTCCGAATAGCCCGTGCTCTTTATAAGCTTATCTACTTGTTCCAACAATTTGGAAGTGCTTTTTTCCCTTACAGGTCTGTATATCATACCCGCCTGACAAAATCTGCATCCCCTAGTACACCCCCTGAATGTTTCCAGAACTATTCTGTCATGTACTATATCTGTGAAAGGTACTACAAGTTTATCTGGATAATCCGCTTCATTGAGGTTCTTGACTATTCTCTTGGTAACCTTTGCGGGAACATCTTCATAAATAGGTTCAAAACTCTTTACAGTACCATCCTCGTTATAACCTACGTCATAAAACGAGGGGACATAAACCCCTCCTATGTGACATGCTTTTCTCAGAAATTCCGATTTACTTCCCCTGCAGTTTTTATAAAGATCTATGATTTCGTTTATCTGATCTTCCGACTCGCCTATGGCAAATAGATCTGCTATATTCCAAAGTGGCTCTGGATTATAGGCACAGGGTCCGCCGCATATAACTACCGGATCCCCCTCACCTCTTTCTGAGGCTCTTACAGATAGGCCCGCCAGATCCAGCATATTCAAAATATTGGTATAACTCATCTCATATTGAAGTGTAAATCCTATAAAGTCAAAATTTGATATGGGATCTTTACTTTCCAATCCATATAGGGGAACATTATTTTCCCTCATAAGCCCTTCCATATCTGGCCACGGTGCAAAAACCCTTTCACAATAAGTGTCATCTCTCTCGTTTAATATATAGTAAAGTATTTTCATTCCAAGATGGGACATTCCCACTTCATATACGTCGGGAAAGCAAAATGCAAATCTGACATCAACTTTGTCTTTATTCTTCACATATGAATTCAGCTCTCCTCCGGTGTACCGCGCAGGTTTTTCCACTCTAAATAATATATCATCAGAAATTCTATTCATGAACAAATTCCTCCTGTTAGACATCATCTCTATATTTTAGCATAAGCCCGCACGGTTCACAATGCAAATGTCAAATTCAGGGATCCTTTGTTTCACTTATTTTGATAAATTTTTCTATAGTTATATTTCCATACAACTTTAAAGCTTCTATTATTTCCTCTTCGTAAATTATATCCACTACATTCATATTTTCATCCAGTACCATGAATATATTGTATTTGCTTTTATCAAACAAACCCATTGCAGTGAGCAAATCCTGTTTGTAATATATGGATACATTTCTGTTTTCAATGTATCCCCTTTTTAGAAATTTATATTTTTTCTTGATAATATCACCCATTATTATATATGATACCCTTTCATTTTCTTTTAGGGACGACGCCACTATAAGTACTCCTATTATTCCAATATTAAAATTGTTATTTCCATTAAAAAACAGAAATATATAAAAGAACATGAGTACTATTCCAATAAATATGCTTGAAACTATCATTATCCTGTTTGCTTTTTTATAGGTTATCTTCAAGTTCAGCGCACTTCTGAGTATTCTCCCTCCATCAAGCGGAAATGCCGGGATCAAATTAAATAAGCCTATGACTAGATTTACAGAAAAAAGCATATAGCACAGGCTTGAGTTAGAAATATGATATATCAAATAAAAAAACATACTTAAAACCAGGTTAGCTGCAGGTCCGGAGGTTGAAATCATCAAATCCTCTTTGGGGAATGCTTCATCTATATCTTTAAGCTTTACCACTGCACCTACCGCTATAAACTCTATGTCAAACCCTGAAAAGTTGTAATATCTAGCTGTAAGGTAGTGAACCACTTCATGAAAAAAAACTACAATAAATGTACAAATAAGTTGTCCTTTATAACCTACGACAATTAAAAATGCCACATAGGGTATAAAATATTTGCTCATTCTAATCACGGAAATACCTCTTAACCATTAATCTTTTTCGTCTATTTTAAGCTGTTCAACTACATCTTTGACTCTGTCCCCAATATAATTTATATTTATACTTTTCAATTGGGTTTTTAATTTACCATAATCATAATTCTCACTGACAATTTTCTTGGAATAATTATACAAATATTTGCCCTGAGAATTTGAAACCAGTTTGCAGGTTATAACAAATACAAATAATATCAGAACTCCGGCTAAGTCTCTTATAATTCTCTTAGTTAAGTAATTTGTCTTTTTTGGTCCGCTTCGATAAGGTGAATAGTTCATTTTTCCTTTCAGGGACTTATAGTACCTCTCATATTCCAGATCGTAATGCCCCATTTTTTAACCCCCTTTGAAATGTATATATTAATATATATTTAAACATAACTGCAATTATTCCTAACCTGCACTTTGCCGTCATTAACCTGATTTTTTCATTTTCAGCAAAATAAAAAAGATTCAACACTAAAATCAAAATGTTTCAGTATCAAATCTTACCAAATATAAAATCAAAAACTAATTTTACCTTCTCAGGGCCTTTGCAAATATCTCTGCTGAACCGAGATTAGTAGCCAATGGCACACAGTGTACATCACAAATTCTAAGCAGTGCTGAAATGTCCGGCTCATGGGGCTGGGCAGTAAGAGGATCTCTTAGAAATATAACCATATCCATTTCTCCCTGGGCTACTTTTGAACCTATCTGCTGATCTCCTCCCATTGGCCCCGAAAGAAACCTATGTACCTTTATACCTGTCATATCGCTTATCAATTTCCCGGTAGTTCCTGTAGCAAAAATCTCATGATCCTTAAATACATCTTTATATCTCTTTACAAAATCCACAATATCATCTTTTTCCTTGTCATGTGCTATAAAAGCAATTTTCATATAAATATATCCCCCTAAAAATTAATTTTTCTTCTCCTCATACCTATATTCAATATTAAGGACAATTCTATAAAAGACGAGAGGATAGAACTACCCCCGTAACTCATAAAGGGAAGAGTAATACCGGTTATAGGCAGCAGTCCAACTGTCATGCCTATGTTTTGAAAAATTGAGAACAATATAGTAGATATTATCCCTACACACACCATAGTTCCAAAGATATCTTTGGACTCTTTAGCTATTTTTATAGCCCTGTACACTATGATCATATAAAATATTATCAATACCAGACACCCTATAAGTCCCCATTCTTCCCCCACTACAGAAAATATAAAATCAGTGTGAGATTCCGGAACATAACCTCCTGAAATCTGGGTACCCTTCAGGAAACCCTTCCCTAAAATTCCTCCGGAACCAATTCCTATTTTTGACTGTGTAACCTGAAGGGAAAAAGATGCCTGATATTTTTCAGGATTAAACAGAGATATAATTCTCATCTTTTGATAATATTCTATAAGCGATGAGTTCCATGCAATTGCTCCCAAAGTAAAAATTCCTAAAAATCCTCCCAATATTACCTTGAAATTTAATCCTGCTATAAAATACATCCCGAGAACAGCAAAGAAACACACCATAGTCATCCCCATATCAGGCTGACTTACAATGAGTGCCATGGGAATGAGGGCATATACTGTGAGTTTAGCAATATTTTTAAAATTGTTAATCCTGCCTTCCATATCATCCAGCTGTTTAGCCAGCATTACTATAATTCCGACTTTGGCAAATTCAGAAGGCTGCATGGAAATACTTCCAATTCTAATCCATGAAGATGCTCCGTTTACCGTATATTTAAAAAATGGGATACAATTAAGTACAAGCAGAAATACGCCAAACCAATAAATTATGGCAGCGTAATCTTTTATAGCAGCATAATCTATCAAAAGCAGCAAATAGACCAAAGCAAGTCCTACAGCTATCCACACAAGCTGGGCCTTTAAATAATAGGAACCGCTGTTTACATGGGATGCGCTGTAGATATTTAAGCTGCCAAACAAACATATAATTATAACAGTAATAATTATAGGAAAATCAAATTCTTTTAAAAGTCTTCTACTTATAGTGAATTTTTCAAGCATTTCATATACCCCTCCAATATAACTATAATGATTATACCACAGGGAAATAAAAAAGCCATGAATAAATTATCAACAGTTACCTGTTGTTTTTAACTTTTTTTATAGGTATACTAGCCACTAACGCAGCTGAATCTCCATTTACTTTTTCAGGAGTTGTCATTTTCACATCTATTTCTGAACAATCTATTTCCATATATTTCGAGAGTACTTTCAATATATCTTCTTTTATATTTTCAAGTACATCTTTAGAAACACAGCATCTATCATGTATTAATATCAATCTCAACCTTTCCTTGGCTACATCTTTAGAAGATGACCTGGAGAATATCTTAAACAAGTCCATTATCTTACCTCCCTATTTAATGCCAAATAATTTTTTTATAGATGAGAAAAATCCTTCCTGTCCAGCACTTAAATCCATTATGGGTATTTTCTCTCCTGTAATTCTTCGGGATATGTTCCTAAAAGCCTGTCCTGATACAGTTTTATCATTTAATACTATCGGCTCTCCTCTGTTGGTGGAAATTGTTATATTTTTATCGTCTGGCACTACTCCCACAAGTTTTATAGCCAAGCTATCCAATATATCATTTACATCCAGCATATCCCCACTTTTTGTCATCTTATAATTCAGTCTATTTATTATAAGCTGGTGATCCTCCAATCCCTTAGAATCAAGTTTTCCTATGACTCTGTCGGAATCTCTGACAGAAGTTACCTCTGGATTCACTACAATAAGTGCCCTATCCGCACCTACTACGGCATTTTCAAAACCATGTTCGATTCCTGCAGGACAATCTATTATGACGTAGTCATATTCCTTTTTCAGTTCATGAATTAAATTCATCATCTGATCGGAACTCACATCATCTTTATCTCTCGTCTGTGCCGTAGGCATGAGATAAAGGTTTGTCAGTCTTTTGTCCCTTATAAGGGCCTGCTTTAACTTACATTTGTTTTCAACCACATCCAACAGTGTAAATACAATTCTATTTTCAAGACCCATGAGCACGTCCAAATTTCTGAGCCCTGTATCTCCATCAACCACCACAACATTTTTCCCCAAGAGAGCAAGTCCTGTACCTATATTAGCCGTAGTAGTAGTTTTTCCTACACCACCTTTGCCTGATGTTACTACAATTGTTTCTCCCATATATGCTGCCTGATTTTCAAACATTAGACAAATCTGCTATCCAATAATCAGGCCTTTTCACCTCTTCTTTCTCTCTTATATTTTTTATTTTTATCTATTATCAATTATTCTCAATATTCTAAGTCTTGAACAAAAAACCATCTACAACACATTATACTAAATGTAATAAAAATAATCCATAATATTAAAAAACTTTCATATTCCAATGAATGCCAGTTTAACTCAGTATCAACATATAAATTGGAATAGCCGCCAGGCTGGCAATAGTTGTCACAACTGTATTTACTGTAGCATATTTGTAATCTGCATTATAATTTCTTGAAACTATAGCCGTATTTGTCATAACAGGCATGGCAGCCTGGATTACAAATACATTTTTCATAAGTGTTGGAACAGAACCGCGGCATAACAAAAGCATGATTACCGGACAGACAAAAAATCTTCCCAAGAGTATTGCCAATACATCTTTTCCAAACTCCAACTCTTTAAAGTTTACAAAATAAATTGTTATTCCTATAAATATCATGGCTAGGGGAGTAGTTAAATTTCCAAAATATCTGCACGTATCCAGAAGGAATTTGGGAACATGAACATTTAACAGCACCAATGCGGATGCCAGTACAAAGCCTATAAGCGGCGGTGAGATAATCCTCTTCAATGTATCAAATGAGAATATTCTGGCAGTATCTCCCTGGCCGTCCCTGCTTATTTCATAAGCGCCAAGAGTCCAAAAAAATGAAGTATTTGCTATATAATACAGCAGTACATCCGGTATACTCTTTGTACCGAATAAAGCCATATTCACAGGCAGGCCGATAAATATCGAATTTGATACAAAAAACATGGATCTGAAAGTGCCAATCCTCCCTTTTTTAACTTTTATAATTTTAGAAATCACCACGGCAATTACATAACAAATTGCCATGGATGCAAAGGGAATATACAGCCCTCTCGCCATACTAATCAATTTGTCTTTATTAAAATTTTCTTCAAACTGGGATATCATAAGGCATGGAATAGCCAAATTGCAGACCAATTTTGAAAAAGCCTTTGAAGAATCCTGACCCAGCCATTTTTTATAACATAAAAAATAGCCTGTTGAAACCATTATAACTATACTCAATACACTTTCCAATGCATTTAAAATTACCATTCTATCCTCTCCCTAATAGCATCAAATTCAAACATATTTATTGGGGAGATAAGGTTCTACTATGATTGTATTCCCTTTTATCCTAGCTACTTCGGGATATTCAGGTCTAACATTATCCTCAGGGGACCTGGTAACTATATTTGAAATCTGGAGCATTTCCGGCTGAAGGCAAATCGATGCAACTATGGCTTTGGAATTGCCGCCAAATCCGGCATGAACATAACCTCTAAGTGAACCAAAGACTATTATGTTTCCCCCTGCATATATTTCCGAGCCAGCATTTACATCTCCAATTATAACTATATTTCCCGAGTAATCTATAACTTGTCCACTTCTTACGGTCCTTCTCAAGAATTTGGTCCTTCCCTCATAAATTCCCGAAAATATTTTGTTTGGTTTTTCATTGCTGTCCTCAAATATACAATCTTTTATTAAAAATTTTTCAAATAATACATCTTTGAGTTTGGCAAATTGCCTCTGATTTATGTATTTTAATTCCGTGGTTATCTTGATAGTGCATCCTCTATAAAACATGCTTCCCACGGAAAGTCTTTTAATTAAGTATTCGAGCATCTCCTCAAAATCTTTAAATCTATTCATATTTATAATTACATTTATCCCATCTCTATTGCCCTTAACCATTATACTATTATCTATCATATCAGCCTCCACAAGTCACATATAATAATAATTCAATACCTTCTATATAATTCCTTCTCAAACTATATTATGACATAAAATTTGCGAATAGACTAAGCTATTCGCAAGTTATTTTTATTTATTGCTGTTCTGTCCGGTAAGAGTACCATTTGAAGTAAAATATGCAGAATAAATATCTCTCGCCACAGTAGCTGCTCCTTTTCCACCCTGTCCACCATCAAACAGAACCACGGCCACAGCTATCTGAGGTTTGTCACTTGGGGCAAAGCCAATATATTCAGCATAATCGGTTCTTCCCACCTGTTCTTGATTTCCCAAACTCTGGGCAGTACCGGTTTTACCTGCAGTACCTATTGGAAATCCTGCAAATACTTTTGCTGCCGTACCTCTTTCATTAACAGCGCTCATTCCGGCTTTAACTGCCTGTAAATTATCCTGGCTTATGCCGGTTTTCTGTATAACTTCCGGATTGACCTTTTCAATAACTTTTCCATTTGGATCCAGGTACTGCTTTACAAGATGCAATTTATATCTGGTACCGCCATTGGCAAGAGTTGCAACATAATTTGCTATCTGAAGAGGTGTAAATTGGTTTAACCCCTGACCTATAGCGGCATTTTCTATATTGGCAGGTACCTTCAACTGTGCATGGGCATCTGAAATAGTTATACTGTATATCACATTTATCAGATTGTCCATCTGACTGTCACTGACATCTTTTTTATTATTGGGATCTTCAACTGCAAGTTCTGAAAACAATTTTTTATATTCCGACCTGTCAAAGGAACTGGTCCCATCTTTTATAGAATTCCTTATCAGTGTCTTGATATTGTTCTTGGTCGCAGTAGTTTGATTGGAATCGTCATTTCTGTCATATAAATCCACGGTAACTACCTTGTGTCCAAAATCATCCTGACCGTTTTTAAGTATTGACATGGTTTTCCAAAGATAAGTGTCTGCATAGACATTTCTATTTGAAGCAGTATTATACACCTGTCCGTACTTTTCCGGTATCTCTATTCCCGTAGCCGGTTTAACACTGCTCTTCGGGTTTGCACCAAGTCCAAATTTCCATGCATACTTAGCCAGGATATCATCTCCAAAAGCATCCCTGAGTTTTTTCCCCACTGTCATGAAGTAGGGGTTGCTGGATTTTTGTATGGCAGTTATAAGATTTACAACTCCCTGTGGTCCATCTGTCTTAAACTGTACAATTTTACCGCCCTGATCAAAAAAGCCCTGGTCATTTACAGTAAAAGCTGGAGTTATGGTTCCACTTTCAAGTGCTGCAATGGCCGTCATGGGCTTAAAAGTTGAACCTGGAGGTACAAGTGACTGTGTAGCATAGTTATAAAAAGGCTTCGGATATATATCATAGACATCTTTTCTTATAGTGCTGTTGTTTTTTATGCTCTTATCTATCGGGAAAAGAGTATCCAGCACTTCATTTTCACTTTCTCCCGGGTAATTAGCCGTAATTCCACGTGATTCAATATAATTTTTTCCAAACTGCTCTAAATCAGGGTTAAAATACTGATTGTACATCTCCGAACTAAGTTTGCCCGGAACTGCAAAAGAATTTGGATCATACCTGGGCACCTGTGCCATTGCAACTATACTTCCCGTATTGACATCAATCACCACTGCAGTACCTCTCGTAGCATTTGCAGTATTGGAACCTGTCATCTGATTGGGATTGGATTTGAGATCCGACAGGGTATTTTCAAGTGAAGTCTCAGCAGCTTTCTGAACATCCTTGTTTACTGTAAGCTGTACTGTTTGACCCGGATAAGGTTCCCTCTTGCCAAGTTCTTCAGTTATTCTTCCGTTTTTATTGAGTTTTACTATTCTTCCACCTTTTGAACCCTTAAGTCTATCTTCAAAAGCTCCTTCGATGCCCGCCTGACCTACATAATCACTATTTACATCATATCCTTTTTCCGTATATTTTTCATAGTTGGAGGATATTTTCGATATATACCCTATAAAATTAGAACCCAAATCACCATTGGGATAGGATCTTATAGGCTGCGTAGTTACATCTATTCCCGGAAGTTCATTCAACATCTGCAAAAATTTAAAAGCAGTGTCCTTTTTTATGTTGCTGGCTACAGTCACAGGTTTATACCCGGAAAAGCTCTGCATCTTCAGGGCATCCTTGACAATCATAAATCTTCTCTGCTGATTCAGAGAATAGGCAGTGCTTATATTGTACTGTTTTACAAGCTTTTTAAAAGTATCTTTTGGAGATATCTTTAAAAGTTCTTTGTTAACCATACTTTTTAACTCGTCGTCAGAAATATTCTTGTTTTCACTTTTGATTTTCTTTTCTATAGGTTCATTCAATCCTCTGTCCCTTTTAAACTTAATTTCAAGATTTGTCCTGGTTTTTTCATCGTCACTCTTGAATTCAAATCTAAATGGATTTATCTTGAGTTCGAAATCATCCTGCTGACTTTCGCCGCTGTCATCCAATATTTTAAATACTCTACTCATGGTAGGGAAAAAAACTTTATCACTCTCATCCGCCTGGTTATACACCAACATATATCCCTGGCTGCTGGTAGCCAAAATCCTTCCTTTGTTGTCCAGGATCTTCCCTCTTGGAGCTATATCCGGAATTTCTCTTATGGATTTATTATTGGACTGTTCCTTATAATCCTGGCCCTTTACAACTTGAAGAAAGAAAAGTCTTCCAATAATAACAGCAAAAACAACCAACATAATTACTACAAGCGCAGTGTATCTTGTAACATTGGAATACCTTTTTTCTCTCACAAGGTACCACCTCCACTTTTATAAATTTTTCTCCCCTTAGAATTTCCATTTAACCTGCATATAATCTTTCCTGCAGAAATTATAAACCGGTTTATACATAAAGATACACAAAATCATATCATAAAAAGCAGAGAAAAACACATTTATCATATTTACATACACTCCACCCAAGTAGAGGATACTCCATACTAAAATTCCCTTAAACAGAATCAATAAAAAGCAGGAGATAACGGGAATAAGTCTTTTTTCTTTGATTATGCTGTTTCCTACAACTCCCGCCATGATACAAACTATCATATTGGTAAAAGAATTTATTCCAAATCCCTGGGAAAAATATACATCCTGAAGTATTCCCGCAAATACTCCCAGCCACAATCCTTCCCATTTTCCATTTACAATGGAATAGCAGATTATAAAAATTGACAGCAAACTTGGATAAAATGTTCTTATAGCAAAAAAAGGCATCAACACATTATCCAAGATAAATAATACAATTGACAAGAGAGTAAGAACTAATATTTTTTTCATCTTTTACCACCCTAGTATTTAATATCCACTTTATTTTTGGGAACCACTATGAGCAGTTCCTGAATTTTATCAAAATTTACATAAGGTTTTATCACAGCATTTTTCATTACCTCTCCCTTATCATCTTCTACACTTATTACAGAACCAATTCTTATTCCCTGGGGATATGAATTGTCAATTCCCGAAGTTAAGATTTGATCGCCTTTCTTAATGGTGGATTCCGGGGGAAGATAATAAAGTTTGGCCAGATATTTATTCTCACTGTCCTTATATCCCTTCACAATACCACTGTTAGTTGCCCCACTTGAGGCTGATGAGCCTGCAACTGTGCCTCCCACTGCCAGATTTTCATTAGTCAGGCATTGAATTATGGACCAGTTCTTCTCCACATGGATGACTTGACCCACAAGGCCGTCTGCAGTAACAGCAACCATCTGCTTGCCTATTCCGTCCGCACTTCCCTTATTTATTGCAAATTCATCCAGAATCCCATCAGCACTTTTGCCTATTATGTCACAACCTATATAACTATATTCTGCCCTCTGCTTTTTAAAATTAAGTTCTTTCCTGAGCTGCGAGTTTTCATTTTTTAAAGAATTATATTCTACTAGCTTATTCTTCAATAAACTATTTTCCTTTTTCAGTGTCAAATTTTCATCCTTTACCTCAGAAAAATTTATAATAAAACTTATGCAGTTTTTTATCCCATTGTTAAAACCATACAAACCCTTTTGAATTGGGTTAAAAGTAACACCTATACCATTTCTTAAGACTGATTTGCCGCCGCCCCTGATACTAAAAGGAATTAGAATCAAAAATATAATTGAAAGTATTATTATAGTTACTATCAACTTATTTTTTAAAAATTTCATGGCTTATCACTATTTTCTACTAGCTACTATTTTATCAATAGTATCTAGGGCTTTCCCCGCACCAAGTGCAACACAGTCAAGGGGTGCTTCAGCTATATGAACAGGCATGTGGGTTTCCTGATTTATCAACAAATCCAGTCCTTTAAGCATAGCTCCTCCCCCCGCCAGCATGATTCCTTTGTCCATTATATCTGATGCAAGTTCCGGAGGTGTTTTCTCAAGTGTGGTCTTTATAGCTTCGATTATAGCCGATATAGGCTCTTTCAAAGATTCTCTAACTTCACTCTCAGTTATATTTATAACTTTAGGTAATCCCGAGATCAGATCTCTTCCCCTTATCTCCATGGATTTATCCTCTTCATCCATTTCAAAGGCCGAACCCAATTCAATCTTTATATTTTCCGCCGTTCTTTCCCCTATCATAAGATTGTATTCCTTTTTTATGTAGCTTATTATGGCTTGATCCAATTCATCTCCTGCAATTCTTAAAGATTTGCTTGTCACAATTCCTCCAAGAGATATTATTGCAACCTCCGTGGTGCCACCTCCTATATCCACAATCATGCTTCCGGTTGGCTCATTTACAGGCAAACCAGCCCCAATAGCAGCTGCCATAGGTTCTTCCATGAGAAGTACGTCTCTTGCACCTGCATGTTTTGTAACTTCCTCTATAGCCCTTCTCTCCACTTCGGTCACACCTGAAGGGAAACACACAAAAATCCTAGGGCTTGTGAATGCCGATTTAGGACTTACCTTTTCTATAAATTTCCTAAGCATAGTATGAGTTACGTCAAAATCAGCAATAACTCCATCTTTAAGCGGCCTGACAGCAACTATATTCCCAGGTGTTCTTCCTATCATATCTTTGGCCTCGTTACCTATTGCCATCACCTTTTTAACATTGCTGTTTATATTTATAGCCACTACAGAAGGTTCCCTAAGCACTATTCCCTTCCCTTTAACATATATCAGCGTATTAGCTGTCCCTAAGTCAATTCCCATATCTCTGGTCATTCCAAAAAATCCCATTTATATTTTCTCCTTTCAATCTCTCAAAATTCCTTTTTCTTTTAAACTTACGTATACTCCCCCGCCTATTATCAAATGGTCAATCAACTGTATACCTAAAAGCTCACCACACTTTTTTAATCTATAAGTCACATCTATATCTTCATCGCTGGGTGATGGATCTCCTGAAGGGTGATTATGACAAACTATTATGGAAGCGCCATTCTTTTTTATTGCATAAAAAAACACTTCTCTTGGATGAACTATGGAAAAGTTTAAACTCCCAATAAATACATTCTTAATTCCTATAACTACATTTTTGGTGTTCAATATCACCACTTTGAGATATTCCTGTTTTAACTCTTTCATTTCCTCCATAACCAGCATTGCTGCGTCCTCAGGATTACATATTTTGCAATCATTTCCACCTTTATAGGATCTAAATCTCTTTGACAATTCAACTACCGCCATAATCTTGGCAGCTTTTGCCTTTCCCACACCACAAATACAGGTAAGATCTTCCAGACTAGAATTGAAAAGCCCATTTAGTCCTCTACTATTCTTTATAATTCTGCTGCTCAGTGATATTATATTTTCTCTTTTAGTACCACATCCAAGTACTATAGCCAAAAGTTCCGCATTGGACAGGGATTCTGATCCATATCTAAACAGCCTCTCCCTTGGTCTTTCATTTTCCGGTAAATCCATAATTTTCAACATATTATTCATTTAAAAACTCCTATTATAAATTTACCCCCATCTTTCTTAACATATTATACAACTTATTTAAAGGTAATCCTACTACATTGTAATAACATCCGTGAATTTTTTCTACGAAAATTCCTCCATAACCTTGTATACCATAGGATCCCACTTTGTCTTTATATTCTCCGGTTTTTAAATATCTTTCTATCTGTCTATCATCTATTTTAGAAAATTTAACATTAGTACATGCAAAATCACTATAGATCTCATTAGAACTCTTATCTACAATCGATATTCCAGAATATACCTGATGTTCCTTTCCGCTCAAGGCCCTCAACATACAAAAAGCTTCCTTGCTGCCGCTGGGTTTCCCCATTATTTCTCCATCAAGAAATACTACTGTATCACATCCTATTATTATTGAATCTCTACATGTACATTTATTACATACATTTTTGGCCTTGCCTTCAGCCAATTTCATGACATATGAGGAACAATCCCCCTGAAAAGCAACAGAATCTTCATTAAAATCGCTTACTATCACTTGAAAATTCTTTACCAATCTTTTCAAAAGTTCCCTTCTTCTGCTAGAAGCCGAAGCCAATACAATTTTCAAGCCATCACTTCCTAATACCTTCTATATAATATTATAGCCATAATTATGCCCACTATAGACATAATATTTATTTTAAAATTTACACCAAAAGTCAATACTATAACTTTCAGATTTAAAACTAAGGGTTTAGACATCCCAACTGCATAGGAATCTCTAAAAAAGTTTAAAAAGCTCAAGCTGCTTCCAATAATATTTCCAAGAATACTTCCCAATACAGCTCCTAGAAATATAAAAATCCATAAGAGCCCTCTTTTCTTCCCCGACCCTTTCACACAAAACCCCCTACCTTAATAATATATCCTATATAGTTTATCATTTAATAAATGCATAAACAAGTATATATATTATTGTTAAAAAAAATTTTTTAATTCAATATACATAAATGGCATGTATTAGTTCATATACTAATACATGCCATTTATGATAATAGCCTCTAAAATATTCTAAGTTCAATTGGAACCTATCTTTTTCAATACATTAAACAGATAAACATAATTTTCCTCACTGTTGTCCTTCGTTATTTCCCCTGGAAGCTTATTTATATATTCGTTTAATTCGTCTAAAACCAATTTATTTTTACCGCCTGCAGCCCTGTCCTTTTCAAGAGAAGAACACCATTTCTTCAGTTCGGAAGTTTGTATGGACTCTACATCTTTTGATGAAAGCTTATTTAATATTTTTAAGTTTGCATCTATTATCTGGACTATTTCAGTATTGCACACATCTTCCTGCTTCACTGTAAACACCATCTTTGAGGTTTCCACATTTTGTCCATTGAGAGATTTCATAATTTTATCCGCATCATTTTGCAGAAAAATTCCCAAAAAAACTCTTGTCTTATCCGGCTCTGCAATATAAAAGGGAAGTCCATATTTAGAAAGCAGCTCTTTTTCTTTTTCCGCATTATTTTTATCTCTGTAAATTCCACCTTGAACAGCTATAAATTTTATATCTCCCTTTTTTAAGGTGGAAGTACTTTGGGATGTGCCTTCATAGTTTAAATTGCCTGGATCTTTCAACATAACTTGAAATATAAAAGTCCCCAGTATAAATGCTGACAAAAGTATTGACGATATCAAAATCACGAAAGTTTTAGAATTTTTATCCTTTTTTAAATCATACCGTGTGTATCTCATTTTTTTCACCCCTATTTACGTTATTTATATATTATTATTAGGGTATGAAAAAAAATATAACCTCTAGATGTCAATTTTAACTCCCTCTAAATCCGGCTCAAGCAATATCACATTCCAATTATCTTCCAGTTCATCCAAAAAACCTTTCATGGATTCCACAAACTCGTCTGTATTTTTATCAAGGACAGCCATAAGTGTGGAACCGGAGCCACTTATAAATTCACCTATAGAGCCAAGCTCTCTCGACCTTTTAAATATGGCTTCAGAATTTTTTATTAAATTTTTTCTATAAGGCTGGTGCACCTTATCTCCGAAACATATTCTCAATTTATCAAATTCACTGTTATAAAGTGCACTTATAAGCATGGCGGACCTCGATATATTGAATATGCAGTCCTCTTTCAAATAGGTATTCGGCAGCACTTTCCTCGAAAAATCGGTATTAATTTGAAAAGATGGTATCATTGCGGCAAACTTCAATTCATCTGGAACAGTTACCCTTGAATACTTTACCTTTCCCCCTGCTTTAAGAGATACTAACATCCCGCCCAAAGCAGCCGGCACCACATTATCTGGGTGCCCTTCTATTTTCACAGCCAGATCAATCATATCTTCCAAGTTCATCCTGTTTCCCATAATAGCATTGGCAGCTGCTATACCGCCAACTATACAGGCGGAACTGCTGCCCAGCCCCCTGCAAATAGGTATGTCGCATCTAACTACATTTATTTTAAACCCCCTATAGGGGTATTTCTGTTCATCCATAGTTTTAACTATACTTTCATATATGAGATTATCTTTAAAATCCTTCTCTGATTTCAGGCCGCCGTTGTATATTTCTGTTTGTCCATCTATTTCCTCAACCTCAATTTCATTATACAATCTCAGGGCCATACCCAAAGTATCAAATCCCGGTCCCATATTGGCGGTAGTTGCAGGAATCCTAACTCTTATCTTAGTCATCTCTCAATCACTCCTTATCCAAAACCAAAATTTTTTTTATTGAGCCAGCATATTTTTCGTCTTTTACTTTTTCAATATAATTGTCTAAAGTATCTTCATTATCTGAGATTACAAAAGCTACCACCTCGTACCTATTTTTTGAAAAATCATTGGATAAAATATAGCATTTTTTAAAATTCATGGAGAGGCTCTCTATGATTTTAACCCTATTAACTGTTTTTATCCTCATGAACCACTTGCTCTTCAGTCCCCAGTTTCCATTCACCCTTGCCCTTTCTTTGCCGAATATAACAGGCTCTTCACTTTTATGCTCAATCACATCTGCTATGTCACCGAAAATCGCACTGGCTGTCGGAAACATACCTGCACCCTTTCCCATGAACATCACATCTCCGACTGCATCGCCCTCTACTAATATTCCATTGTATTCATCTTCAATATTTCCAAGAAGTGAATTTTCTCTTACCATCACCGGCATAACAGAGGCATATACACTTTCTTCAAAAGCTCTGCTGATCCCCAAAAGTTTTATACTGCATTTTTTCAACTTGGCATACCTAAAATCATCGCTGTCAATTCCGTCAATTCCCTTGACTTTTATATCTTTCCAGTTCACTCTCCTGTTGTAGGCAATAGTTGACAAGATGGAGAGCTTTCTAGCGGCATCATATCCTTTTACATCAGCCTCGGGATTTGATTCTGCGAATCCCAATTTTTGTGCAAGTTTCAGAGCATTTTCATAGCTCATTTTATCATGGTTCATTTTGGATAATATAAAATTTGCAGTACCATTTAATATGGATTTTATACTTTTTATTTGATTCCCCACAAGGCACTCGTTTATCGGCTTTAACAGGGGTATACCACCTCCTACGCTTGCTTCAAAATGAATAGTAACCCCATTTTCCCTAGCCAATTTCAGAAGTTCATATCCATACTCTGCAATCAAGTCCTTGTTGGCCGTAATTACATGTTTTTTCATGTTTAAAGCTCTTTTCACATATTCATAGGAAGGATCAAGCCCTCCCATAGCTTCTACTATGATATCCACTTTTTCTTTAAAAATATCGTCTATATTTTCGGTTAAAAGTCTGTAATTCCTATTATCTGCATGTTTTTCAATATTTCTTACCAAGATCTTTGACAATACCAGTTCTTCATTTAGCTTACGCTTGAACTTATATTTATTCCTCAATATCAATTCAGCCACGCCGCTTCCTACTACCCCATAACCCAGCATTGCTATATTTATCATTTAAAAGCCCCCTTTTTTTATTCAATAGCCAAAATCATTAAATAAAAAAACTCCCCCCATCATGGGACGAGTTTTTGTCGCGTTTCCACCCAAATTGGCAGTAAAATCAACTGCCATCTCTACGTCTTTAACACAGACCTGTGGAAATATCTATTGTTTAAACTTCAATATACAACTCAGAGGTGGTTTTCGACAGTTCATACCTGGGGAATATTTCAGCCTGTGAATTCCCCTCTCTAAAAGCGGTTTACTGTTTACTCTTCCTCGTCATGGTTTTTTCCATATAAGAACAAAATCATATTCATTCTACTGCAAGCAAATTAACTTTTATGACATTTTTCAAATTTCTTATATATCCCAACAGCTCGTTCACCTCTATTTCAAGCTTAGAGGCATCAAAAGTTATAGATACAGTTGCAGCATTATTAATAGGTATGTCCTGATTTATAGTGAGTATGTTGCCCTCTTTTTGAGCTATTATATCAAGTATCTTGGATAAGGTACCTGCCTTATGGGCTAAAACCAAACCAACCGTTATCTTGTGTCCAACTATACCTTCGGATAATGAAAAAACTGCATCTTTATATTTATAATAAGTACTTCTACTTATTCCAACACGTCTTACCCCTTCTGATATATCCTTTACCTTTTTAGTTCTCAAAAGTTCCTTTACCTTTACTACCTTGGTAAATATATCTGGAAGTATCCTGGCATCAATTATAAGAAACCTAGCATTCATAAAAAATCCCGTCCTTGTCCGTAAATAAAATACACATGTCCACTTGAATATGTAAACTATGATAACACAACTACTACAAATAATCAACAACTTTTATAAAAAAAATTAAAGACGACAAAATGCCGTCTTATATGTTCAATCTTCAAATATTATATATGGAACTGTAACTACGGCTATATTTCTCATTCTGAGAAGCATCGTCCTGATAAACAGTGCCGTCTGGTTATGAAGGATATTGCCCCACCATTTCGTAACTATAAGCTGGGCTAAAACCACTGTTACAGTGTCCTTGGGTCCTGCTGCATATTCCTCTGACTTGATAAATTTAACCAGGGGACCCAATATACTCCTGTAGGGAGATTTCTTTACCACTATTGGTATATCTACATTGTATTCATGCCACCTTTTCAAAAGTCTGGCAGTAGCTTCATCATCTACAGACACATGAAAAATTATTATATTGTCCGAAATGGTCCTGGCATAATTTAGTGCTTTCAGGAAGGATTTATTTAAAGTGTCTATAGGTACTATTACATATCGTTTTTGTTTGGACAAGTCCACCTTTTCCTTGGGCCTTTCGCTCACCGGAAGTTTTAACTGTCTGGCCACTTCAGAATAATGATTTTTAATAGCCATCATAATATAAACTATCAGAGGCGTCAGTACGAATACAACCCATGCTCCGCTCAAAAACTTAGTTATTCCCAATATGACAGCCGTCGCAAAAGTAACAAGTGCACCTATACCATTTATGGCAGCCCTGCGGATCCAGCCTTTGCTTTTAAGTCTTATCCATCTTTTAAACATTCCCGCCTGGGACAACGTAAAGGATATGAAAACTCCCACTGCATATAGGGGCATCAAATAGTGAGTATCTCCCTGAAACATAATAACTAGCAGAGATGATACCAATCCAAGGCTTATTATCCCATTTGAGTATCCAAGTCTTTTACCTCTTTTGGCAAACTGTCTTGGAGCAAATCCGTCTTTGGCTATGAAGGCCAAAAGCAGCGGTAATCCTGCAAATGCAGTATTGCTGGCCATTATGAGTATAATGGCAGTAGTTGCCTGAACCAAATAGAACATGACGGTTCCTCCAAATACCTGGTGAGCTATTTGGGCAACCACGGTCATATTGGGATTAGGCACTGCATGGTACAAGGTAGCAAGATAGGAAACTCCCCCAAATATCACAAGCACTACCAGCGCAAGAAGCTCCAGGACCCTCTTGGCGTTTTTCTGTGAAGGTTCCTTGAAGTTTGGGATGCCATTACTCACCGCTTCTATTCCAGTAAGTGCCGTACACCCTGAAGAAAAGGCTCTCAAAAACAATACAACGGTTATATCGGAAACTACCGGAGGTATTTTATAAATTGGCTTGGGTACATATCCCAGTACCTTTACTTTAAATATTCCAAAAAATATCATAATCAATATGACGACCATGAATAAATAAGTGGGAGTGCCGAATACCTTGGCGGACTCTCTTATCCCTCTCAAATTACCTATAGTTATAATAAATATAAACAACAATGTTATGGCAACCCTATAGGGCAATAATACAGGTATTGCAGAAATTATAGCTGCCGTACCTGCAGACGTACTTACAGCCACCGTTAAAATATAGCCAATAGTTAAAGATGCCCCTGCCACAAGTCCGGGAATTGTTCCCAAATTATCCTTGGCGACAATATAGGAACCCCCCCCTTGAGGGTAAGCATCTATAGTTTGTCTATATGAAAGTGTGACTAAAATCATTAAAAATACAATACAAAGTGCCGAATAAAACATGTATTTATACGACATTATACCCAGAACAGGTATGAGAACCCAAAGTATCTCTTCACCCGCATATGCTACAGAGGATATTGCATCGCTTGACAATACGGGCAGTCCCCAAAATACATTGAATTTTTCGGATTTCAACTCATTGGTTTTCAAACTTTTGCCAATTAATAATCTTCCCAATTTAGATACCATTTTTTGCACCCCTAAAAGTAAATTTTACCTTAACTTTAGTATGGAATGATTATATATTATTATTCACTTTTATAACAGTTTTCTTTTCAAGACTTTAAGGCTATTTTTAACGGAATACGACAATTTAATTGCGAATGCATCATATCCCATATGTTTTTCTAATCCATGCTTACCTTTATTTAATCATTCATATACTTGATAATTTGACATATTTTAATTACATGTGCTACTTCCAATGGATTAAAATTATTTAAGTTTTTGTGCCATTTCATTCATATTGGATACTAAAGAGAGCACCTCTTGTAAGCTAGCATTGATCTGTTCAACAGATGCCGCTTGATTCTCACTGGCCTTCAGAGTGTGAGCTGAAACCTCCACGGTTTTTGAAACCGACTTCTGAATGCTTGAAGTGAGCTTTACAATATTTTCAGCTGTTTCTTTGGAATTATCCGAGAGTTTTCTTATTTCATCAGCTACTACGCCAAAACCCTTCTCATATTCTCCAGCTCTTGCAGCTTCAATAGCTGCATTTAATCCTAACATCTTTGTCTGATCTGCAATATTTCTTATATATCCTATAATCTTATGGATCTTTTCCGAAAGTTCCCTTATATTCTGTATTTCCTTATTGAGGGACTGCTGATTTTCCGATACACTTACGGCAGATGAAGAGAGTTCTTCTACAGATGCAGCTATCTGATCCAAATTTTCATTTGCAATTTGGCTCAAATTCTTCATTTTATACTGATTGTATCCCAATTTTGAAAGCACATTTGCAATCATGTACAGCACATTTGCGGCAGCTTCCACCTTATCCCTCTCTACAATCTTGACTTTCCTAAGAGCTTTTATATATTCTTCTGGAGCAACACCTATCTCCCCTGCTATCTTTCTGAATTTATCTTCATCCGGTTTTTCGGTAAGAACTTGTCCCCCAAACATATTTCCAATAACTTTCCCGTTTAAAAATACGGGAGCAGCAAAATCTACAAGTCCTGCATGAATCGAAAAGACAATTTTTATCTTTAATTGTGTCAAAAAATTATAAATTCCAGCAAAGAGATATATTACTGGAATTTATATGACACTTTATTTTATCTTTCATCTACACTATTCTAAAGGAATCCACCATGGTGCATTTTCTAATCCTTGTGAATGAAACTGCA
>CAIFEX010000019.1 GCA_903789665.1 uncultured Clostridium sp. | reverse complement strand
GGATTACTTAGAATTTTCCCATTTTAATTTGTGCTTTTTCTTGACATAGTACCACCTGTTATTACTATAAGTGACGAACTGTTTAACACAAGCGAGTAAATTTCTTTTTTCCTATAGCCGAGTATTCTCATGATGCCTATGTTTTTTTTGTTTTCTTCTATAATGAGTGAAGTTACCACATATATGACTATAAGACCTATTATAAAAGATATAACGGATATGGTTCCTATGGAAATTTGCAGCGGCTGTGTCATTGAGTCTACTGCCCCCTTCACGTCATCGGTTGTAACAGTGGTCAGAAGCTTGTTTTCCGGAATTTGCAGCTTATTACTGCTCCACAGGCCCATGTAGCTTTTGGGCTGATATCCGAACATCTGGTTGAATTCTTCTATGGGCATATATACATACTGTCCCAGGTAGCTTTCTGCAATTTCATCTATTTTTATGCTGTATTCCTTGGAATCCAGCTTGTTTATTACGTGCAGCGTGCCGTTGGGTTTTAATCCAAGCTTGTCGGCAAGCGGTTTTGTAATGATAATCCTGTTTTTGTCCAAACTGTTTCCAGATTTATTTTTTAATGAAATGTATCTTGAATCCGGATTTATTCCATATGCTGTAAGGCTCATTTTGCTGTTGGATTTCAAACTCAGGGGAATTTCACAGAAAGCCTCGCCTGATTCAGGTTTTCCATTTTGAATGGAATTGAAAATATAGGTGTAATTGTATTTAAAAGCTTCATTGAATGAATTTTTCATAAGGTAGTCCATGGAACTTTTGGCAGTAAACCCGAAAAGCAAAAACATGGTTGCAAGTGTAACTCCCAGCAGGAGAAATACACTTCTTGGAATGTTTCTAAGCTGCTCCCTGATCTTGAATTTCGTTGGAAATTTCAATCTGTCGAGCTTTAAATTTGCTTCCATAAAATTCACCTCATTTTTTCCACAGCTGTTTCTCATAAGTTGTACCGGAGAATACTTTAGGCTGTTTCTTATTACAAAATAACTGCAGATGCCTAAAAATACTATAGGTAAAAGAATACTTGCTGTGATGTATTTTGCAGTGAAGTTCATGGAATTCATTGGCATGTTGAAATAGTCAAGCATAAGTGAAACCATTGGTTTTGAAGCAAGGGCTCCAAGTGCAGTTCCTATGATTCCTCCAGCTGCTGCAATGGACAGCGGGTACAGCAGATAATGCCCTGTAATTTCCAATTTGGTATAGCCGAGAGCATAGAGGGTCCCTATAATTGTAGATTCTTTCTTGAGCATTCTCCAGAGGACGATTCCTATGAGCATGCAGGTTATGAGCAATATGGCCATTGGTGTAGAAGAAGACATCTTGTTTATACTGCTCAGTTTTGCATCCATGTAAGTTACTCTCGGATTTTCATCGATATTTGTCCAATTCAGTATTATCGCATGGCTGTTCTTTAAATATTTCTTGAGATCCGACATCTTGGAGTTCAAATTACTGCTGCTCTTGTTGAATTTTACAGCGTAAAAACTGCTGCCTTTAAGTTTTCTGAAATCATTTTTGCTTATCACTGCAATTCCAAAATTGTTTGGATTGTTAACTATGTCAGTTTCCGATTTGAGAGGGTATATATAATTTGGCAGGGACATAAACCCTGATATTTTAAAGGATTTACCGTAGATGTTCATATGATTGCCTATATTGAGTTTGTTTGCTTTAGCATAGGCAGGATCGATCAGGATGTCGCCTCCTTTTAAATTATTTCCTTTTATAATTGCAGGGATGTCTATTTTTATATTTTCACTGAATATTCTCAGAGTTTTTTGAGCTGATACCGGGTAATCCAATGTCTTTGTTTCTTCCATATTCATGTTGAACTTTGTTTCCAGGGCAGATACATTGTCTATTTTTTTATTTACCATGAAATTTGCGTCTTCCTGGTTGTAGTTTTTTTCAAAGGAGGAGGATATGTGAGACATATTATAGGAAAGTAAATTGAACATGGTAAAAAGAAGACAGCTCAAAACAATGAGCAGGAAAGAACCTAGGTATTGAGATCTATTTTCCAGCATAGTTCTTTTGACTTTTTTATTGATTACCATTACCATTCAATCCTTTCTGCAGGAACAATATTTTCATTTATTTTGTCCTCGATGATTTTCCCGTTTCTTACCTTATAGATTCTGTTGGACATGGAACCTATGGCTTCGTTGTGAGTTATCATAAGTATAGTGGTGTTGAAGTTTCTGTTGATTTTCTGAAGCAGTTTCAATATTTCCCTTGAAGTTGAAAAGTCCAGTGCACCTGTGGGCTCATCACATAAAAGAAGAGTTGGATTCTTAACTAATGCCCTTGCAATTGCGACCCTCTGCTGTTCTCCACCGCTCAGTTCATTTGGGAATCTATACTTTTTATCAAGCATTCCCACATCCTTTAAGATTTCGTCTATGGACAGAGGGGTTTTGCTTATATTGGAAACAACTTCAATGTTTTCACCTGCGGTGAGCTGTGGTATCAGATTGTAGAATTGAAATATGAATCCTATTTTGTTTCTTCTGTAGTCCGTGAGATCTTTGTCGGAAAGTTTGGTAACCTCGTTATTGTCTATTATAACGGATCCGGAGTCGCAGTGATCAAGTCCGCCTATTATATTTAGAAGTGTGGATTTTCCGGAGCCGGACGGGCCGAGGATTGTTCCGATTTTTCCTCTGTCGAGAGACAAATTTATTCCATTTAATACGTGGGTAGTTACAGTACCTGTTTTGTAGCTCTTTTTCAAATTATTTACCTGAATAAACATCTATTTTCCCCCATTCCATTTTTTAAAAGTTCAATCATGGATTTGATTTCCCTTTCATTTTCTTCAAAACCTTCGTCGACTATATCCTTTCCCTGCGTTCTTGCGCTGTTCATCATGTGTTCTTTAAATTTGAGAGACACCCCCGTGATAAAAATTAGAAGAAGATTGTCGTCTATGTCTTTTCTTATAGATCCGTTTCTTTTGCCGTTTTGAATCATATTGAGTGTGTTTTTGTTTACCATATCCATTATATAGGACATTGATTTGTCCGTTAAATTTTTGTATTTTCCAAGGAGCACATCCTGGATAAATATGACCATATCTCTTTCTTCCATCATCTGAGACCATATGATTTTAGCATCTTTGTAAAATAAATCAAAAATATTCATATCCTTTTTTAAATTAAGGTATCTTCCATATCTTTTATAAAATAAGTCTATTGACCATTTTACCGAAAAGAGAAATAATTCTTCCTTATTGTCGAAATACTGATACATGCTGCCTTTTGACACATTTGCATTTTTAGCTATGGTATCCATCTTCGCCCTTTCAAAACCATATTTTGTGAATTCGCTTATGGCGGATCTTATTATTTTATCCTGTTTTTTTTCTTCCAGATTGAAAAAAGTTTTTTTAGGCACCATGTCACCTCCTGATTTTGTGACTTGAAAGTCATATGACTTTCAAGTCACAAGTATAACTTCAAAGTACAAATAAGTCAATACTTTTTTGCTCAAAGTATATTGACAATCAAATTTTCTGCAAAAATAATGTTATAATTACAGTGTGTATTATGATATGGAAAACAACAGAGAAATTGATTTTAAAAGTAGAAGATTTTATTATGAGGTGTAAGAATGAAAAATTGTAATTTGGGAAAAAGCAGGGTTGCACTGCTTCAATGTACTGATTATGACGAGGACAAAGTGTATAAAACTGTCAGAGAAGGGCTGGATCTTCTGGGTGGGATAGAAAAATTTGTGGGGAAAGAAGAAAAAATTCTTTTAAAACCCAATCTCTTGAAGAGGGCAGCACCGGATCAGGCTATAACAACTCATCCATCTGTATTCAGGTCGGTGGCAAGGATTTTGAGGGAAGACGGGTACAATAAAATTTTTTATGGAGATTCACCTGGAAATGGGAATCCCCTAAAGGCATCCAAAGCTTCCGGAATTGCTGCGGCAGCGAAAGAATTTGAAATTGAGCAGGCTGATTTTAATCAGGGAGAAAAAGTAAGCTTCCCACAGGGGAAAGTTGCAAAGGAATTTATAATGAGCAGGGGAGTCATGGAAGCTGATGCAATTATAAATGTATGTAAGATGAAAACTCATGCACTGCAGCGCATTACTGGTGCGGTAAAAAATATGTTTGGCTGTGTATATGGTTTTAACAAGGGATTGAGCCATGCAAGATATCCAAGCGCGGATAGATTTGCAAAAATGCTCTGTGATCTTCATGTCATGATAAAACCAAGACTCCATATTATGGATGGAATTGTTGCCATGGAGGGTAACGGGCCTTCATCTGGAAGCCCTGTTAAAATGAATGTAATTTTAATATCCCAGGATCCGGTGGCTCTTGACAGTGTTTTCTGCAGGCTCATTCACCTGAATCCGGAGTCGGTTCCGACCAATGTAAATGGGGAAGCCTGGGGACTTGGAAATTGTCATGATGACAATATAGAAATTATAACTCCCGAAGGTGAGAAATCAATAGAGGAGATTGTGAAACAATATGGAAAACCGGATTTTGATGTCTACCGTGGAGATATTAAAAAGGCGGGATTTCATAGAGTTGAATGGCTTATGAAACTCATAAGGCAAAGGCCTTATGTAGTGGAGAAAAAATGCATCCGCTGCGGCATATGCGTGAAAAGCTGTCCTGTGGAGGGAAAGGCCATAAAACTTGATAAAGAAAAAGGAACCCCTCCTAAGTATGACTATGATAAATGTATCAGATGCTACTGCTGTCAGGAAATGTGTCCTAAGAAGGCAATTGAAGTAAAGACTCCGTTTCTGAGAAAAATTTTGGATAAGCTGGCGGGTTCCCATTGATATATGAAAACAGAAAGAAAGATGATGAAATTTGAAACTTTTGATACAGCTGTTTGTTAAGACCTGTGTGGAGACTGTCAATTTGACAGGTATGGTGATATTGGTTGGCTTTCTTTTGGGTATGCTCAGAAATTGTTCGCTGATAAATTTTCAAAGGGGACTTGGAAGTGGAGCGGTGATGGTAACTGGTTTTATAGGAGTGCCTGTACATGAATTAAGCCATGGAATAGCTGCACTGCTGTTCGGACATAGGATTACTGCCATTAAATTGCTTCAAAAACCGGATGCCAATGGCGTCATGGGGTATGTGGAGCACAGCTATAATCAAAGCAGCATTTATCAGCAGGTTGGAAATTTTTTTATAGGGATAGCTCCGATATTTGGGGGTATTGCCTGTATGATCGCACTTATGCATGTAATTATTCCCCAGACCTATAGTAATTTTATAAATATTTTGATGGGGAACATTCATCTGGAAACTATAAATAAATCCACAGTGACAGGAATGCTGTATTCCTATATTGGACTTGTAAAGAGTATTTTTTCAGCTGAAAATTTTCAAAATCCCTATTTTTATATATTCCTATTTATATCTATATGTATATCTTCTCATATATCGTTGAGTCTGGCCGATATAAAAGGTGCGTCAATTGGACTTACAGCTATATTTTTCATACTGCTTATATTGAATATTTTTGGATTGTCAAAATATATACAGGAAATTAATCTTATAAAGTACAATATGGTAATAACAAGTTTTTTAGTTATAGCAGTGATATTTTCCATGATAACTTTTCTGGTAAGTCTATTTTTTGCAGCTTTGAAAAGCTGATATACAATGTGAGGCAGCTGCAGTATATACGGCGTATATACTGCAGCTGTTATGTCATTTAAGATCATTTTCTTCTAATAAATAGAGTTCCTATTGGTTTGTCTTCAACAATATCGTATAGATCTTTTAATCTCTGACCGTTAGTTATAATCATGTCTATGCCGTGTGAGGTTGCAATTTGAGCTGCGTCGAGTTTTGTGATCATTCCACCGGTACCGCGGTTTGAACCGGAGCCCTTTGCAAGTTTACGGATATTTTCATCGATGCCGTTTACTTCTGGAATAAGCCTTGCATCGGGATTTTCCCTCGGATCGCTTTCATAAAGTCCATTTATATCTGACATGAGAACCAATTTTTTTGCCCTGCAGAGCACGGCCACTACTGCAGAAAGTGTATCGTTGTCACCGAATATTTTCTGACTTGATTCAATTTCTCTATAGCTTACAGAGTCATTTTCATTTACTATGGGAATAATATCTCTTTCCAAAAGAGAGTAAAATGTATTTATAAGATTGGACTTTTTTCCTTCATCTTCCACATCTTCTTCGCTGAGAAGTATTTGGGCAACAATTTTGCCGTATTCACTGAAAAATTTATCATAGATATGCATGAGTTCACATTGACCTACAGCTGCTGCTGCCTGTTTTATCCTAAGCTTTTTCGGACGCCCGGCCAGTCTCATTTTATTTGTTCCCACGGCAATAGCACCTGATGAAACAAGAACTATTTCATATCCTAAATTCTGCAGACCTGATAGAACCTGTGCCAATTTGTCAATACGCCGTAAATTTATTTTACCATTTTCATTTGTCAGTGTGGATGTACCTACTTTGACTACTATGCGATTTTTAATAAGATCCATTATGTGTCAAATCCTTTCTGTATTCTTGCTGTAATTTTTAAAATTCTTGGCATTTCTTGTTTCCTAGAAGTAAAATAAGGGCGAACGTGAGAATCACTTTATGATAATAAAAAGCCCCAAGTTGATTTAAATCAACTTAGGGCGAATGATTTCCGTGTTACCACCTAAATTCAGTGTGAACTGCGCTTGCTCAGTACAAAGATAATTCTTGATACTGTTTCCCATATAACGGGGGAATTCCAATGAAGTCTACTTAATATATGTTCGATTCACAGCTCCAAGACTGGTTCAACATTTCTTCATTAAAGTTTCACACCTGCCAACTTCTCTCTTGAAATCCAAAATACCTACTATTTCTTTTCACAGCATTTAAAAATATTTATTTTTTAAAATTATATCACTGATTAAAGAAAATTGTCAATAACTTATGCAGATTTTTAAAAATTACAAAACTGTAAGATAGAATTTTACTTTGTAAGACAGCAGACATGGAGTCTTAAATGAAATCTGTCTATAATTTAAATAGAGGAGGGAGTGTAAAATGGAAATACTCAAGGTAGAAAATTTATTTAAGACGTATGGAAAAGGAGAAAATAAGGTAGAAGCTCTTAAAAATATAAATTTATCCGTAAATAAGGGAGAATTTGTAGCAATTGTAGGTGCTTCAGGTTCAGGTAAAAGTACTCTTTTACACCTTTTGGGTGGACTTGATAGGCCTACTTCAGGGAAAGTTATGATTGATGGAGAGAATATCTACAATTACAAAGAAAACAGGCTTGCTGTATTCAGACGGAGAAAGATAGGATTTGTGTTTCAATTTTTTAATTTAATACCTGTTCTGGATGTGGAAGAAAATATATCGCTTCCGGCACTTCTGGACAATGACAAGGTAGATGAAGTATATCTGAATGAAATTATAAAAATGCTTGGACTTGAAGACAGGAGAAGACATCTTCCTTCTGAACTGTCAGGAGGACAGCAGCAGAGGGTGTCAATTGGCAGGGCTCTTTTAAACAAGCCATCTATAATACTTGCAGATGAACCTACAGGAAATCTTGACAGCAAGAATTCTAAGGAAGTTGTTGAACTTTTAAAATACACGGCTAAAAAGTATAATCAAACTCTTGTACTTATTACCCATGATATAAACATAGCGTCTACGGCAGATAGAATAGTTACCATTCAGGATGGACAGATAATTTCAGACAAGTACCTGCAGGAGAACTAGGGGGAGGGGCGTCGATTGATATGATTACGAGTTATAAAAAGCTTACGGGAAAATACATTAGATTCAATAAAAAGAGAAGTATCCTCACTATCATAGGAATAGTGCTGTCTGCTGCACTTATATGCACTATAGGTTTTTTTATTATAAGTATGCAGAATGCCGAAATTGAAAATGTAAAAAATAAGTACGGCTCCTGGCACGTTATGTATAAAGCTCCGGATAAAGATGTTGTTTCCAAAGTGGCCGGCAATCCCAAAATTTCGCGCAGCGGTCTTTGCATGCAGGAAAAGGATGTAAAAATAAATAAAGATGTAAGTGTAAGTCCTATTTCAGCTTCGGACAGCGCATTGGAACTTCTTCACTATAAAATAAAATCAGGAAGATTTCCACGGAATTCAAAAGAGGCAGCTGTGGAGAACTGGGTACTCAGGTACATTGATGGGGATGCAAAATTAGGCGATGAGATAAAGCTTGACGGCCGGGAATTTACATTGGTGGGAATACTTCAGGACAATGTAGGAAGTCAAGTCCAAAAAAGAGGCGGATTTTTATACAAGGACAAAAATATTGACAGGCAAAAATCAGTGCTGCTTGTGGAAATAAGCTCCAAGACAAATTTGAAAAAGGCGGTTTCAGAACTGGACGGTCTGCCGAAAAGCAAGACAATGGAGTTCAACGGCAGGGCAACTGCCTCTGTTGTGAACAATTCCCCGCTCATAGATGTAGAAGGAGGAGGAAGTGGAAAGTCAGGAATTTCACAGATGTATTCCACAGTGGCAATTGTAATAGGTATAGTGCTTGTTGCAGCAATTGCAGTGATATACAATTCTTTTCAGATAAGCGTAGTGGAGAGAATGAGGCAGTTCGGACTCTTGAGGGCAATAGGTGCCACTCCTGCGCAGATTAGGAAAATAGTACTCAGGGAGGCGTCGATACTTTCAGTCATAGGTGTTCCACTGGGCCTTATATGCGGTATTATAGCCATTTTCACCATAAATTTTGTTTTTAGGGTAATTGGCGGGGACATGGTTTCCATAATGAAAGTATCCATATCACCTGTGGTCATGCTTATAAGTGCTGCGGTTTCAATAGCGGCCATATATATATCCGCACTGCTGCCTGCACTGTTTGCCGGGAAAATTTCTCCACTGTCCGCCATAAGCGGGAGGACAGCTATTGTAAAGGAAAAGATAAAGAGGAGAAAAAATGTAATTGTCGGAAAGCTCTTCAAGTTTGAGGGCGAGATGGCTTACAAGAATATAAAGAGAAACAGAAAAAGGTACAGAATAACCGTATTTTCCATAGCTATAAGTGTGGTGCTTTTTGTAACTTTCAAGTCCTTTATGGATATGGCTTTTAATATGACGGATAATGTAAATGAGTCCAAGAACATACATTTTTCTGTTGAGTCAGATAGAAGGGACGGTTTTGTAGAAGATCAAATTGTAGAGGATCTGAGCAGGCTAAATTTGGTGAGTGAGATGTACAAAAAGTACAATGAATATAATTTTGCTGAATTCATAGACAAAAGCAGGGAGGTAGAAGCAGTAAAATCTATAAACGGGGTGTATGGCAAAGCTGTAGATGTGGAAGGCGGGAAAAAAATTCCGGTAAATGGGACTGTCACTGTATATGACCAAAATGCACTGGATGCTTCAAAAAAATATTTGCAGTCCGGCAGTATAGATTCAAATAAATTAAATGAGGAAAATGGTGTTATTCTAGTAGGTAAAAACTTGGTTTATGATAGAAAAGAAAAGGAAACCTATGTTGGACCGGTGGCAAACATAAAAACTGGAGATGAAGTAGTACTGAAATACAGCGGAAAAACGAGCACTACGTCGGCGGACAATGGTAATATTACGAACAGTTACAGGGAATCGGCTAAAAACAGCGGCAGTATCAAAAAAGTGAAAGTGCTGGCGGTTCTCAAAGATGAGCCATTTGATTTATATGGACAAAATGGGCCAAAATTGATAACAACGAGGGAAGTGGCGGAGAAACTTACCGGGATAGGTGACATAAAACCGGTGGGAGTTGATATCAGCATTAAGGATATAAAAAATGAGGATGCCGCAAAAAGCCAGATAGAAAATATTATAAAATCTGATCCTTCACTGAATTTGATAAACAACCTTGATCAAAACAGGAATCAGAAATCTGTCATTTTAATGATCGAGATACTTATATATGGATTTGTGGTAGTTGTGTCACTCATAGGAAGTGTAAATATCATAAACACCCTTACTACCAATGTGATACTAAGAAGAAGAGAATTTGCCATCTTGAAGGCCATAGGTCTCACTAAGAAGGGGCTTAAGAAGATGATAGTTCTGGAAGGCTTTTTATACGCGATTATTGGAACCATATACGGCTCGATAATATCCTGCGGTCTTTCCTATATGATGTATAGGGGAACGGTCAAGGTGAGAGAGTTCAGCTGGCAGGTTCCCTGGAGCGGAATAGCAATTGCGGCCGCTGCAGCTATAATCATAGGATATCTTTCCGTGCTTTCACCTCTTTCGAGGATAAACAGGGGAAATCTCATCGATACGATAAGAGAAGACTATTAACAATTTACAATTGACAGTTTACAATGCACAATTAGATTTACAATTTTCAGTTG
The DNA here is from genome assembly GCA_903789665.1 of uncultured Clostridium sp. Lineage (GTDB taxonomy): Bacteria > Bacillota > Clostridia > Clostridiales > Clostridiaceae > Clostridium_B > Clostridium_B lapidicellarium. Next base: position 61,899 of record CAIFEX010000019.1, on the reverse strand, counting down.
GCAGTGTACAATTCCCGGTGGATTGTACACTGTTTGCAATTTTGCTGAAGTGTTTGATGTTTCAAAATCGTTATATATGATAAGGATATGTCAGGAACAGTTGCTCAGCCTTGAAAGTTACGTACACGGGGCTGCTTTTTTCACCGGCAATCGAATTGAGTCAGCTTTTAAATATGCGTGCTACTGATATAGATGATTTGATAACTTTTAAATCATTTTGGTATTTTAAAACGTTATATATTATAGAGATGGTTTTGCAGGTAGTTTAGGAGGATACAGGATGATTCACAAGGGCAGGGTACTGCAGAAAATTAAAAATGAGGACATGGCTTGTCTAAATGAGTTAATTGAACTTTATTATCCGGATATATTCAGGTACTGCCTCTGGCATACGTCAAACCGTCAGACAGCAGAGGATGCCACTCAGGAAACCTTTCTAAAAGCAGTGCGTTATTTTGGGAAATATATTCACAGCGGAAAGTTCAAATCCTATATCTATAAAATAGCTTCCAATGTATGTATAGATATCTGGCGGAAAAAGAAAGCGGATTCCCTTTCCGGGGATCTTCCCTACGTGGAAAAGGGATTTTCCGAGGCGGAATCTTATGCGGATCTGAAAGAACTGGTATGGAAATTACCTAAAAAATATAGGGAAATTGTACTGCTGCGCTTTGCCCAGGACTTATCCCTGAGGGAAATTGCGGAAATGGAAAACATTCATCTGCGGACTGTACAATCCCGCCTGAGATCGGCACTGAAACAGATTAGGAAAAGTATGAAGAAGGGAGAAGAAAATCATGAATAGGAAATTGAAGCTGTATTTGAAAAATGCACTTGATAAACCTCCTGTATGCCACAGAGAACAAGTTGAAAAAACTGCCATTCTGGCAGAAAAAGAGTATCAAAAACACAGTTCAAGAAAGCAAATTGGATATCTGGAATTTTTACTTCGTCAAGTTTCGTTTATGGGTAAAAAAATATGGATCTTTCAAGGTATAGTGCTTATTTTAATCTGGCTGTTTCTCACTGCGATTTTTAAAGATGATTTTAAATATATCATAAGCCGTCATACTCCGGATCTGCTCTGCCTGTGTGCAATTTTTATAACTATGACCGGCCTGCCATTTTTGTACAGGTCATATAAATACAAGATGCATGAAGTAGAAGCAGCTACACTTATGTCAACTTCCAGGGCATTGTCAAGCAAACTTATCATAATCTCCTTGGGTGATGGTATTTTCTTGCTTTTTACTGCTCTAACCGTACTGGATAAGGCAGGGATTTCCGGTACTTTTATAGTATTTTATCTGCTGGCGCCGTTTTTGATATCCTTCTGCGGATGTATCTTCATTTTTGGACACAGCCGCGGGCAGTACAAAGTGTTTACCTGTGAAGTTTTCTGCCTCCTTATGCTGCCTCTGCAGTACCTGTTTCACAATATGGTGCCCCAGATCTACTACCGTACATCCTTAAAGGGATGGATCGCACTGAGTGCTTTTTTTGCGGCAGTTGTTGTTTTTCAGATATGCAAGTTAATAAGGGGATCCGGTGAGACAGCTGCCTATTTTCCCGTTTAATCAATTTATTTTCATATTGGAGTGATATAGATGAATCTTGAAATCTGTAATTTGACAAAGCAATATAAAGACAAAATTGCCGTTGACAGTGTGAGTTTAAATATATCTCCCGGTGTATGGGGGCTTCTCGGCGCAAACGGTGCCGGAAAGACCACATTGATAAAAATGGCAGTGGGTATTGCACCGCCGACTTCCGGAAAAATATTATATGACGGAATTGAAATTGGTGCACTTGGAGAAGCCTACCGTGATATTTTGGGTTATTTGCCCCAGGATTTCGGCTTTTATCCGGAATTCACGGTATTGGATTATCTGGAGTATATTTCAGCTTTAAAAGGTCTCAGTAAAAACCGTACAAAATCAAAAATAGATGAATTGCTCCGGGTACTCAATCTAACAGATGTTAGAAAAAAGAAAATCTTCAAACTTTCAGGAGGAATGAAAAGACGTGTAGGTATTGCACAGGCTTTTTTGAATGATCCGGAAATACTGATTTTGGATGAACCCACCAGCGGACTTGATCCTGGAGAGCGTGTTAAGTTCCGCAAGTTTATTTCCGAGTTTGCACAAAACCGTATTGTACTGATTTCCACACACATTGTATCCGATGTAGAATACATTGCCACCTGCAACGCTGTCATGAAAGATGGAAAAATCATCTCGACAGGATCTACCGGAGAGCTTGTAAAAGCTGTTGAAGGTAGGGTATGGGAAAGCATAATATCTCCGGATCAGCTTGACCGCTGTGAAAGAAATACCCGTATTGTAAATGTATTAAATGAAAAAGACGGAAATCTTTCCATAAGGTATTTGTCGGCCAGCCCGGACATACCCAATTCAAAACCTGCCGTCCCCAGACTCGAAGATCTGTATCTGTGGCTTTTTCCCCAGGACAAATCGGAGAAGGAGGAGATTTGATATGAATATTCTCCGTTTGGAATTAAAAAGAGTGTTGAAGACCCGTTCCACCTGGATTTTACTTCTAGCTGCCATTTTGATCTCGGGGATCATGGCCTATTTTCCCATATCTTTTGTCCATTATAGTTATGTAGACAAGAATGGAGAAAGTGTCACGGCTTCAGGAATAAAGGCAGTACGGATTATGAAGAAAAATACAGTTCAGGGAGACATCACACAGGACAAAATACAGAAGTCAGTTAAAAATTACCAGGAAATTTCGAAACAGTACGGAAGCATTTATGAAGACAGTATTCCCCAGGATATCCTTGATAAAAAGATACTTCCATTTCGACATATAATAGACAGACTTGAGAGTGTCTATGCAGATCCACAGACAAAAACACCTGCTGATTTAAGCAAAATCTCTCCAGGAGAAGCTGCAGAAAATTTTTATAAAAAATACACCTGGCAGATAAAAAGCAGGGTCACTCAGCCTTCGGCCCAAAAACAGGCTCTTGCACTTTATGAAAAGGTGAATAAGCCCTTTAAATTCATATATGGTTTTGGAAGCAGCGCGGCAGCGGATTACCTTATCATATTAATTTTCCTTCTGGTATTTCTGTGTACGTTTATCACTGCACCCGTATTTTCTGCAGAATACCAGACTGGGGCGGACAATATACTCAGATGTACCAAATACGGCAGGAAAAAGCTTGCCGTGTCCAAAATAATTTCTGCTGTTTTGATCTGCAGTGTAACATTTGCGGTGTGTATATCCATTTTTCTTTTCATTGAAAACAGTGCATTTGGGTGGGAAAGTTTGAAAACTTCAATTCAAAGTGTGACGGCCATCTGCCTTCCTTCTATAGATGTAGGTCAATTTGAGGTGATCACTGCAGCAGCAGGTATGCTTACACTTCTTGCCACTGTCAGCTTTACGCTGTTTCTGTCCGCAAGATGCAGGAATACAGTGAATTCCATGATAATAGCCGTTGTATTCTGCCTGATGCCTCTCATACTTTCCTCCATTTCAGGGAGCAATGTAGTGAACTGGATTAGGATGATTCTGCCATCCGGAGGAGCAGGTATTGGAAACAGTTTCGGCGTTAACCTCGTGGAACTTAATTTTCTCAGGATGGGCTCTTATAGTTTCTGGTCGCCATATGTAATGATTATTTCATCGGCTGCCGCCGTTCCGCTGTTTTTAATTCTTGCAGCTTTATCCTATTGCAAGTATGAATCCGTCTGATATGTTATACTTGTGTTGTATAAAATATTGATAAAGAGGTAGAAATCAATGTATAAATTGTTATTGGTGGAGGATGACAGTGCTCTTGCAGCGGGAATAGAGTTTGCTTTAAAGGACGAGGGTTATGAAGTCTTTACGGTATCAACAGTTAAAGATACAGAGGAAATTATGGAAAATAAAAAATTTCACCTTGTGATTCTGGATATAAATCTGCCCGATGGAAGCGGATATGATCTATGCAGGCACATAAGAAGCAAAAGTGACGTACCAATCGTATTTTTAACTGCCCTTGACGATGAGGTAAATATTGTGCTTGGGCTGGAAATAGGAGGGGATGACTATATAACCAAACCATTTGGAGTGAGGGAATTTTTATCCAGGATAAAGGCCATAATAAGAAGAAATTATAAGAGTGAATCTTCGGGGAGCAGATTCCAAAGCGGGGACATAACTGTGGATACTGCCAGTGCCCAGGTGAGAAAAAATGGAAAAAAAGTCACGCTTACGGCTCAGGAATATAAACTGCTGCTGATATTTTTAAACAGCCCCAGAACTTCCATGAAAAGGAATGAAATATTGAACAGACTCATTGAAGGTGAAAGATCTTTTTTTGATGAAAACACGCTGTCGGTTTATATAAAAAGAATGCGGGAAAAGATAGAGGATAATCCTCAGGATCCCAAATACATAGTTACACAGAGGGGACTGGGCTATATGTGGGATAAAGAGGTCATCAAGGAGTAATGAATATGAGAAGATATTTTGTAAATCCGGAAATCAGAAAGAGCACTGCAGTTCTCTTGATTTTGGATGTATTGTTTATGACAGCGGTGCTTCTAAATTTAAAGATATATCATTATAATCTTAAAAGGGATTATGTGCGGACTTTTGGAGCTGTAACCTACAGGGTGTACAGATATAATCCTGAAATTGCCAGGGAAATAATACCTGCCATTACAGCCGGGACAGATGAAAGTGAAGCCAAAAAGGGAGAGCATATTTTGGCCCAGTATGGGTTGAATGAAGAATTGGAAAATGAACTTTTTCCGTACATAGATAAATCTGCATGGAAGGAGAATCTGAGTGTAATTTTTATATTTGCCGGTATTGGGGTTTTATTTTTCCTGCTGAATTATATTCAATATGGCTATCTTTATGATAAGATAAGAATGCTTAATATGGGTGCGAAGAAAATAATAGAAGGGGATTATGATTTATCGATAAGAGAGGACAGAGAGGGGGATTTTTCAAAACTCTCGGCTTCTTTCAATTCCATGAGGGAAATTATAAAAAATAATATGGATAAACTTAAAAAGGAAAAACAATTTTTAGTTGAACTTCTGTCCGATATATCCCACCAGCTCAAGACACCTCTTTCTTCCATGATAGTTTACAATGACATTTTATTAAACAGGGATCTTTCCAGAGAACAGTCTAAGACTTTCCTTATAAACAGCAGAAACCAGCTCCTTAGAATGAACTGGTTGATTAAGAGTATGCTGAAACTTGCAAGGCTTGACGCCAGGGCAATAGAATTTCACAGGAAAAATCAGAGTTTGAATGAGACTATAAAATGTTCTGTAGAAGCTCTTGAGGAAAAGATAGAGTCAGCCGGTGTACGTGTAAACTTCCACGAAGAGGGAGAAATAACCTTTTCGCATGACAGGCAGTGGCTCTGTGAAGCTCTGATAAATATAATTAAAAATTGCATCGAGCATACTCAAAGGGGAGGCAGGGTGGATATACGCTCTGCAGAGAACCCGATTTACAAGAGAATTACCATATCGGATAATGGAGAAGGAATAGATGAAAAGGATCTTCCCAATATATTCAAAAGATTTTATAAGGCTAAAACTTCAAAAAACAGTGATGCCATAGGCATAGGTCTGGCACTTTCAAAATCAATATTGGAAGCTCACGATGGAATTATAGATGTAAAAAGCAAGCTTGGAGACGGAACCACTTTTACAATTACATTTTTATCTTCCTGAGAGCAAAAACTGAATACAACACAATTTATTGGATAGGCAGCTATAAACATGTTTATAGCTGCTATTTTTGTGCTGCACGTACAAGCGGTATGAAAATGTCGTCTACAATCTCGGCTATGGCTTTATCAGATATGGGTTCCAACTTTGTGATAAGCTCGTACTGCAGCAGGTCAAGCGGCAGTGAAATAATCCGGGGTGACAGTTTTTTAAGGCAGATTTCACCGCGAAGTTCTGCGTTTTTCAAAATCGCCGTTATAGCTGCTGTTAGCTTGTTTTTTGATCTCCGCTCAATTATTTGTGGAATGGATGCAATTATCTTGTGCCACACCACCGGTTCCATCACAAGTCCCCTGATTGTCTCAGCGCCGAGTGTTTTCGACGGTTCAGCACGTGTATGCAAATAGGTATATACATCATTGCGCAGGCTCCCGGTATTTGGAATTTCATTTGTGATTCTCGGTAGATATTTACGCAGGGCGGCCATCACAAGCTCGGATTTATTTGCCCAACGGCGGTAGAGTACTGATTTGTTTGTCCCAGCCCGTGCTGAAATGCCCTCCATCGTCATATGCGTATAGCCGGTTTTAGAGAGCTCCTCCCATGCGGCATGCAGGATTGCCTCTTCCAGAACTTCTCCGCGGCGGCGTGTACCTTTTTTCCTTTTATCCATATTTTATTTCCCTCCGAACATCAATAAGAAATCTACCTCTGTCGTAGAAACATTCATAAAAAACTCAAAGTTTTCTATTGACAAAGATCTATATTTATTATATCATAGCCTTAAAAGAAACTCAATGTTTCTTATTATGACTATGGAAGAGGTGTTATCTAATGGATAAGCTGAACAGCCGAACTCGTTCTGCATTATTTTCTTAAGTTTACGGCAGCATCTCTGTTCATTATGTTTGTCAGCACAGTAAGTTCATTTATGGCTAATGTTACGAAAGGATATCTGGCACCAATCGGTATAATTTTTCTCATTGTACTACTTATCAATGTTGTCAATAAGCTTGATTGGCTTTCCGCTTCCATGGACTATACCGAGCCTGCTCATATCCAATGGAGCTCTTGACCCCATAAGCATTACCATACTTGTTATTACGGGAATAACAGGATTTGTCGGAACAGTCGCATGGTGGAGATTTGCAGAACAACAATAGATATTTACTGTATGAGAATAAAAAACTCAAAGTTTTTTATTGACAAAATTCTATATATGCTATATTATAATTTCAGAAGAAACTAATCGTTTCTTACTATGACTATGAAAGGAATTTTCTCATGAATATAAAAAATGTAAAACCTAAAAAAGAAAAACTCGATCCTGTCGTAATGAGGGTTGCAATTATTCTGGTTGTCGGTGCACTTGCACCGCTGTTCGATTCAACAATGGTCAATGTATCCATTCATGCCATTGCAATCGAAATGAAAGCAAGCATTTCTGTTGTGCAGTGGGTCACGACGGGATTTGTTCTGGCTATGGGACTCACTGTGCCGATTTCAGGGTGGGCCACTAAACGATTTGGATGCAAACGCTCCTACATCTTTTCATTGGCACTTTTTTTATTCGGTTCCATATTCTCAATGCTTTCATGGAATATCGATAACCTGATTGCTTTCCGGGTTGTCCAGGGCGTCGGTGCCGGGCTGCTGATGCCTGTACTGCAAACGGAGCTTGTACAAATTTCCGGAGGCCGCAATCTCGGGCGAATCATGTCCATTATTAGTATTCCCGCTCTGCTCGGGCCGATTCTTGGACCGGTGCTGGGGGGAATTATCGTCAATAGCTTAAGCTGGCGTGCCATTTTTTGGATCAATATTCCTATCTGTATTGTGGCAATCCCATTAGCCGTGTGGGGAATACCGGCCGACAAGCTTTCAAAAAAGAAAGCATCCCTTGATGTGATCGGTTTGTTTTTACTCTCACCTGCATTTGCCCTTCTTATCTATGGCATTGCCCAGGTTGCTACACATGGTGGCTTAAATAACAGTGCAGTCTACATTCCGTTGCTTGTAGGCATCGTTTTGATGATGTCATATGTTGTCTATGCACTGAATACGAAACGGGAACCGGTTCTGAACGTGCGGCTTTTTAAATCTGCCAATTTTTCCGCCTCCAATATCCTGCTGGTTTTATGCGGGATCATCACGAACGGGCCTTTGTTTATTCTTCCACTCTATTATCAGGAAGTTCGCGGGGCAAGTGTGCTGTATGCCGGGCTGTGGTTGCTTCCACAGGGAATCGGGATGCTGTTTACCAGAAGCTGGGCCGGTAAGGTGGCCGATCGTAGTGGATCGCGTAATATTGTGCTGATGAGCCTTGCCGGTATTGTGATCGGCACACTGCCGTTTGCTTTTGCTGGTGTAAATACGAATTACATCCTTTTGTCTGCCGCCTTGCTGATTAGAGGGGCGGGGCTCGGCGGCTTGCTGATTGCAATCATGGTGTCCGCTTATATCGGGCTTCCGAAAGAGCAAGTCCCCCATGCGAGCATTGCCACGAGGATATTTCAGACCATCGGCGGGGCTTTCGGGTCTGCTATTCTGGCGACTGCCGCCGAGCATCAGATGGCAGGTCATGCCGTCTATGATCTTCATGCCCTTGCCCATTCTTTCGACATCTCGTTCTGGTGGGCGATCGGATTTGCAGTGATAGCAGTGATTCCCACGCTGTTCTTGGCGGTGCGTAAAAAATCGAAGCCAGAAGCGGCCCCGCAGACGGATGGACAACTATAAGGACAGTATATAATACAATAAGGAGGTTTGTATTATGAGCGAAAACATCATTGAAGTAAAACACTTTACAAAAAAATACGGCGGTTTTACGGCTGTGGACAATATTTCCTTCCACGTGAAAAAGGGTTCAATTTTTTCTTTCCTGGGACCGAACGGGGCGGGAAAAAGCACGACTATAAATACCTTGTGTACGATCCTCGACAAAACGGACGGCATGCTGTGGATTGGTGGGCATGACGTTTCAAAGCAAAGGAACATGGTTCGCAAAGATATCGGTATTGTGTTTCAGGAATCGACACTTAATTTGAAGCTCACCGTAGAGGAAAATCTAAAATTTCACTGCGATTTTTACGGTGTGCCCAGCAGCGAAACTGATAGCCGAATTGATTTTGTCCTCGATCTGGTCGATTTGAAAGACCGTAAAAAAGACATGGCAGGAAGTCTTTCTGGAGGCATGAGGCGGCGCGTGGAAATTGCTCGCGCCCTTACACATTATCCGAAAGCACTGTTTCTTGATGAGCCGACGGCAGGACTTGATCCGCAGACGAGAGCGAAGGTCTGGGACTATGTTCGCCGTCTTCAGCAGCAGCAAGACATTACGATTTTTTTGACCACCCATTATATGGACGAGGCGGAGGTAAGCTCTGATGTTGTCATTATCGATCACGGAAGGATCGCCGCATCGGGCACGCCAGATGAACTGAAAGCGCAGTTTACCAAGACGATCCTTAGACTAAATGCCAGGACCCCTGATAAAATGGCTGTATTTCTCGACCACTCCAGAATTCCATTTGACCGGGATGGATGTCATTACAAAATCTCGGTTAAAGATACAGAATCGACAATTGATTTCCTTTCTGAAGTAAAAGATGGTATTCTTGATTTTGAAGTAACGAAAGGCTCGTTGAACGACGTGTTTCTGGCGGTAACGGGAAAGGAGATGAGGAATCGATGAAAAAAACGGCTGCAATTTTATGGCGCAACCTGCTAAATTTTTCACGTGACAAAATACGTATAATTGCAAGTTTTGCCATGTCCTTTTTCTTTCTTTTTGTTTTTTCGTTTGTGATGAAGTCGTCTGCCGTAGGTAAAATCTCACAGCCTATGAATTATTTGATATGTGGTATCATCATCATGACGGTTTTTCAGCAGGCACTCAACAATTCCACTGCCGTATTAGATGATATTTCCAGCGGATTTATGAAAGAAATATTGGTTGCCCCGATATCTCGCTGTGAAATTTCAATTGGGGAGATACTTTCTTCTTCCGTTATTGCAATCCTGCAGGGACTTATTGTTCTCATTGCAGGAATGTTCATGGGTCTGCATATTGATGTTCTGCATTTTATAGAAACAGTTGGCATTATGGTCATTGCGGGCATTACTTTCGGTTCCATCGGACTTTTCATAGCGACTGTGGCCAAGGGCTCCTCCGCTTTTCAGATTCTTTCCGCCATACTTGTAATGCCGCTTTCATTTTTATCCGGGGCCTATATCCCGACGACAATTATGCCGCATTTCCTGTTGCCTGTTGTATATATGAATCCACTCACTTACATTACGTCGATATTCCGTTTCATCACCATGCACATGGATAACTTTTCTGCCGCACAGCTTGTACAAGAAGGAGTGGCTTATAATATTGACGGTTTCATCCTGATGCCGCAGACTGGATTTTTGATTATCATTGCAATCGGCATATGCTTTTTTGTCCTGTGTGTACACAAATTTGACCGGGCGGATTTCTCCACTGTAAAGACCTATCGCCACCACTGAGAAAATGTTTTCCGGAAAAATGGAACCTTAAGGGCTTCATTTATTATTTTGTTGAATTTTCTCATTGAGCTCATTTAAATAAGTCCACCTGTTGATTTCTTTATCCAGCTTTTTATCCAGCTCATTTTTTTCAGCTGTAAGTTTTTCAAGAAGTATATAGTCCGAAGAGGCCTCTTCTATTTCATGTTCCTTTTTGGATATGACATTTTCCAGGTTCTCAATTATGTCGTCTATTTTACTAAATTCCAGCTGTTCCTTATATGTGAATTTTAACTTTTTTTCCCGCCCGTGTAGGTGAACTTTTTTTACGGGAGCTTTTCTATCGCCTGTTTTTGAAAGCTTGCTCTGCTTTTCCTTCTGCATCTGCCTGAAATATGAATAATTGCTGGTGTACTGTGATATTTTACCGCCGCCTTCAAAGGCAAATATCTTATTTACTATTTTGTCAAGAAAATATCTGTCGTGGGATACTGCGACAACTGCCCCTGTAAAATTCTGAAGGTAGTCTTCCAGTATGGTCAAAGTTTCTATGTCGAGATCATTTGTAGGTTCATCTAAAAGAAGGAGATTGGGATATCCCATCAGGACTTTTAAAAGGTAAAGCCTTCTTCTCTCTCCACCTGAAAGTTTTTCAAGTGGGGTCCACTGAACCGAGGGATCAAATAAAAAATTTTCCAGTATTGCCGAGGCATTTATTTTTTCACCGCTTTCGGTATCGATGTACCCTGATGTGTCCTTTATATACTCTATAACTCTCTGGTTTAAGTTCATGCTGGGTGTTTCCTGGCGATAATATCCTATCCTGACTGTCTCGCCCATGTCCACACTTCCGCTGTCCGGCTGGATTTTTCCACTTAAAATATTCATAAGTGTGGATTTGCCGCATCCATTTGGACCTATTACACCTATTCTGTCATTATTTAATATATTGTAGGAAAAATTCCTGATGATAATTTTGTTTTCAAAATTCTTGCTTATATTGTTGATGTTTATAACTTTTTTTCCTATTCTCGAGCTCTTGATGTCTATGTTTAATTTTGGATCTTCAGTGATATGTTTTTTGCTTTTTAGATCTTCAAATCTTTCTATTCTTGCCTTTTGCTTTGTACTCCTTGCTTTCACACCTCTTTTTATCCAGGCAAGTTCCTTTTTTATGAGGCTTTTCCTCTTTCTTTCATCTGCATTTTCCCTTTCAAGCCTTTCGGCTTTCTTTTCAAGAAAAGAGCTGTAATTTCCAGTATAGCTGTATAATTTCCCATCGTGAAGTTCAAATATTCTATTTGTGATATTGTCCAGAAAAAACCTGTCATGAGTTACCATGACAAGTGCACCGTTGAACTTGTTTAAGAATTCTTCGAGCCATTCTATGGTTTCATCATCAAGGTGGTTTGTAGGCTCATCCAGTATCAGGACATTTGAAGGGGTTATAAGGGCAGAAGCCAATGATACCCTCTTTTTTTGCCCCCCTGAAAGTGTGGATACTTTTGCGTCGAAATTATCTATGCCCAGTTTTGTGAGTATGACTTTAGCTTGATTTTCAACTTCCCAGGCATTTTCTGCTTCCATTTTGGAGTTCAGCTCTAAGATCTCATTTTGAATTTCCCTATTTTCAGGATCTTTTTTAATGGCTCCAAGGGCAGCCCTATATTTTCTCAAAAGTTTCATTACCGGAGAATTTCCCCTGAAAATCTGTTCCAGAACTGTCATATTTTCACCGCTGTTGAAATCGGAGTTCTGCGGCAGATAGCCCATGGAACATTTATTTGCCGTTGTAATTTTTCCGCCGTCGGGTACTTCAAATCCGGTGAGAATTTTTAAAAGGGTGGATTTCCCCGTACCGTTTATACCTATTATCCCTATTTTGTCACCTTCATTTATTCCGAGGGATATATTGTCAAGTAATATCTTTTCACCATAATTTTTACTTATGTTTTCTGCAGTTAATAAATTCATCTTTACACGTCCTTTGCTTTACTATTATAACATGTTTATCCGTACCGGTATTTATAAATATATTTTTATGAAATATATTCTGTCGGCCCAGCTCTTTTCATAGGGTATGTCTAGAAGATCCGGGGTATGCTGGGATATGAGCGGATAATTGCCGTTAAATGAAGTTATTATTGCCGAGTGCTGTATTCTGCCTTTTCTGTTTTTGTAAAATATTAAATCTCCAAGTTCCAGCTTTGATGTGGAATTCACCTGCATGCCCTTGACACCGTATAATTTTTCAGCAGAATTGATTTTCAAATACCAGTAGAGAGAACTGGCCACGGCCCAGGAAACCGACCAGCTTTGGCCCGTGTACCACCATCTGGTTTTTCCCGAGAATACCATTGGTGAACCTCCTGCTCTTAGACACTGGGATATAAAGTTTGTACAGTCACCTCCGTTGTCGCCCTGCACAGGAAAATACCTGTAGGCTGTGTTGGGTGATCCGGCATAAGTTCTGGCGTAGTTTACGGCATTAATTCTAGAATAAGATAGCTTGTTCCTATAATTCATAATTACTCCTGTAAATTATTCATGATATAATTTATGTAAATACTTACATCAAGGTGATAAAAATGAACAGGGAGAAATTACTACAATTATTTAATGAACAGGTAAGCAGTAAAAATCACGCCGGGGGAATGAGAATTATTGACAATGACCTGGTGTCCTCTATAGAAATTTCCAGCGAGAAAACCATCGTGTATATAAAAGGAAAAGTTATTTCGGAAAGTCTCATAAGTGAATACAATACTGAAATAAAGCTGGATGCTGAGGATAAGAGCATAGTATTGACTTACTGCAGCTGCCCGGATTATGAAAAAAATGGAAACAGAAAGGACAATTATTGCTGCAGGCATTTGGCTGCCACTTTTTACAAGGCAGTGGATAAATTGGTAAATTATCCTGCTTTAATGGAATCTGAAAATATTCTTAAACCCAGATACAGTGGATGTGATGATTTGGATCCACTGTCACTTCTTCTGGGAGATGAAAAGAATAAAAGAGAAATAAAGATTGAAGTTTATGTAAATAGGAGCCAGTGGGAAAACAGGATCTCCGCCCAGTTTAAAATAGGATTTGCTTCCATGAGTTCCAGCAGCCTTTACGTGTTAAAGGATATAGATCGGTTTTTACTTGCGGTTTACAGCAATATATCCGTGGCTTATGGGAAAAATTTTACACTTGACATGAAAGAAGATAGGCTGAATGCAAGGGATAAATGTCTTGTGAATTTTATTAAAATGTTGAAGAACATAGATGGGAGTTCCACATACCGGGGAAGAATGAAAAGGACCAATGTAGACGGCAAGTACATATACATACCGGATTACCTTGTAAGGGAGTTTTTTAATGTGATAAAAACACATAGGGTATACTTGAATGATGGCTTTTTATATAGGTGTGTTGAAACTGAAATACTTGAAAGTGTCCCGCCATTGAAGTTCAATTTGGGAATGTCGGATAAAGATTATGCGCTGGAAGTGAAAGATGGAATGCCTGTGGCTTTAGATTCCAGGTATGATGTATTTTTCTATGGTTCGACTATATATCTTCCAGATAGGGATTACTGTTTTGGGATAAAACCTTTTTTTACCGTATTCAGCGGAAAAAATTCAGTTGTGCTTAAGGGATCCGAGGAAGATACCATACTCAGAAGATTGATTCCCAAGCTTAATTTACTATCTGATAATGTTGTGCTGTCCAAGGCTATAAGGGAAAAAGTGGTAGATGAAAAATGCGAGCCCAAATTTTATTTTGACAAGAAAGGAAGTGAAATCATACTTGTCGTCGAGGTCAGATATGGCTCTTTTGAATTTAACATATGGGGGGACTGCAGCGAAAAAATTGTATACAGGGATTCCAGAAAGGAAAAAATGGTTTTGAAAATGGTAAATTCTCTTGGATTTGAAAAGGCGGGGAATAAATTTTATTTTAAGCGGGGGGATGACTATGCCTTTAGATTTTTCAAAAATGAGATAGCAAGGCTTCAGAAAATAGGTGAGGTCTTTTACTCTGAAAATTTCAAGGGGATAAAATCTATAAAAAATAAAGATATAAGAGGTGATATCAAATCGGGGAAATATAATTATTTTGAGATGAAATTCAAAATAGGAGACATACCTCCTGAAGAAACGGCTTCAATACTGAGAGCTTTTAGGGACAATCTTAAGTATTACAGGCTGAAAACCGGAGAGTATCTGGATTTGGAGGAGCTGGAGCTTAAAAAGTTCTTGAAATTGCTGGATATGGTTTCACGACAGGATATAGTTGATAATTATGTTGAAATAGATAAAAACAAAAGTGTCTTTATAAACTCCTATGTTGAAAAAAACCATATAAGGTACATAAAGGGAATGGATGAAATTAAAAAAATAGTAGATAAATTTAAAAACATAAAAGAGCACAAATTCAAGGAGCCTGAAAATCTAAATGGAACTTTGAGAAAATATCAGAAGACAGGCTTTAACTGGCTTAAAACACTGGATTATTTGGGATTTGGAGGTATACTGGGAGATGAGATGGGTCTTGGTAAAACCATTCAAGCCATTGCTTTTTTGCTTTCAAATAAAAACAGCAGATCGCTGATTGTGGTACCAACTTCACTGGTTTACAACTGGATCCATGAATTTAAAAAGTTTGCCCCGGATATGAAGGCACTGGCAGTAAATGGATCAAAAAGCTGCAGGGAGAACCAGATAAATAATGTGGATAAATATGATGTTATTATAACCACGTATAATCTTTTAAAAAGAGACATCGGGATGTATGAAAATGTGAGTTTTGACTACTGCCTGTTGGATGAAGCCCAGTATATAAAGAATCCACATTCTCAAAATGCTGAAAGTGTAAAGAGAATAAATGCAAGGACAAGATTTGCCATAACTGGTACTCCTGTGGAAAATTCCGTTATGGAACTTTGGTCCATATTTGATTTTATAATGCCTGGATATCTATATGATGAAAAGAGATTTAGTGTGAGGTATTATAAAAAACTCAAGGAAGAGCCTGTGGTAATTGAAGATCTCAAAAGGCTTGTAAAGCCATTTATTTTGAGAAGGAGGAAAAAAGATGTCATGGAGGAGCTGCCGGATAAGATAGAGAGAACTCTGATGGTGACTATGGGAGATGAGCAGAGAAAAGCTTATGGAGTTTACGCAGAGCATGCTGTTGAGCTCATTGAGAAAAAGGTAAAGCAAGACGAATTTAAAAACAGCAAAATTGAAATATTGGCTTATATTACAAAGTTAAGGCAGCTGTGCCTTGATCCGTCCATAGTAATGGAAGATTACAACGGGGGAAGTGCAAAAATGGAAGCACTGGTGGAACTCTTAACTCAAAGTATCAGTGAAGGACATAAAGTACTGGTATTTTCGCAGTTTACTTCCGTACTTAAAAATATTGGAAACAGGTTAGAATTGGAAGGCGTCGATTACAGCTATCTGGATGGTTCGGTACCTTCAAAGGACAGGATAAACCTGGTGGATGAATTTAATTCTGGCAGCAGTCCTGTATTTTTGATAAGTTTAAAAGCGGGCGGAACAGGTTTGAATTTAACTTCTGCAGATATAGTGATTCACTTTGATCCCTGGTGGAATCCTGCAGTTGAACAGCAGGCCACAGACAGGGCCCATAGAATAGGCCAGAGAAATGTGGTGGAAGTTATAAAGCTCATAACAAGAGGTACTATTGAAGAAAAAATACTTCAGCTTCAAAGTGAAAAGGAAAAACTCATAGACAGCCTGCTTGATGACGGACTTTCCGGAACCTGCGGCATTGCTTCATTGACAGAAAAACAGGTTCTGGAATTGTTCACATGAAAAAGTTTGTTTATGTTATACTATTTTTAAGAAGATAATTATAATTTGTCAGACTAAATATAAATCAGACTAAATATAAATGAGAAAGAAGAGGTGAAAGAACCTGACTGATGGGAGATCAGGTTTAAATAATGAGCGGTTACAGAGAAATGACAAAAGACATTGTAGGTGACTATTTAAAAAGTATAGGGATATTTCCCAAAGATCATAAAACTGAAGGCAGGGAAATAGGAGACGGAAATTTAAATTATGTTTTCAGGGTGGTGGATTTGGACAGTAATAAGAAGGTCGTTGTAAAGCAGGCGCTTCCCTATCTGAAAATTGCAGGAGAAGGGTGGAAATTGACCTTGGACAGGAACAGGATAGAAGCTGAAACGCTTAGATTACAGGACAAAGTCTGTCCGGGCAGTGTCCCCAAAGTATACTATCACAGTAATGAATGCGCGCTGACTGTGATGGAGGATCTGGGTGATATGGAGATCCTGCGGAAGGCTATGATGGAGATGAAAACCTTTAGGAATTTTCCGAGACAAATAGGAAAGTTTATGGCGAGAAATTTATTTCTGACATCGGATATGGGAATGAGTCCCATAGAAAAAAAGAAAATTGTGGGAAAATTTATAAACCCTGAGTTATGTGACATAACTGAAAGACTTGTTTTAAATGATCCCTATATGAATGCGGAGTCCAATGACATAAACAAGTACATAGCGGAATATGTCAGAGAGAATATCTGGAAAGATAAAAATGTATGTCTTGAAGTCTCCAAATTGAAAAATATATTTATGACCAAGGCCGAATCGTTGCTTCATGGAGATCTGCATACGGGTTCCATATTTATAAATGATGAGAAGACCGTTGTATTTGATTGTGAATTTGCATTTTACGGACCTTATGGATATGATATAGGACTGCTGTTTGCCAATTTTATCTTGAATTATGTTTCCTGGGAAGGAAGAACAGATAAGACTGAAGTGGACATAAACAGGTATAGAATCTATCTGCTTGATTCCATGGAAGATATATGGAGAGAATTTTTAGATGAATTCAATTATCTCTGGGAAAATGAGTCAAGGGATATAATAACAAAGACGGCTGGTTACAGGGAATACTATATAAAAAATCTGCTCCATGAAACCATTGGTTTTTGTGCCTGTGAAATCATGAGAAGGATTATTGGAATGGCCCATGTGCCGGATATGGATGCAGTGGAAGATCCTAAAAAAAGAGCCGGAGCCCAGATAATGGGGTTGAAAGTTGGACAGGCTATTCTCATAAATAGAAACAACATTGATTCTGTTGGAGAATTTGTGAAGCTGGTTAAAGATTCTGCAAAATAAAATTCAAGGAGGTAATAAAATGTCTGAATTATATGCTATTCAGTGGAGGGATGGAGAAGAGGAGCTCGTACTTTTAGATCAGACAAAACTTCCAAATTCAATAGAGTATAAAACCTATAATACGGTAAAGGGAGTTTATGATGCTATAAAGACGATGGTTGTAAGAGGTGCTCCTGCCATAGGTGTAGCAGCAGGTTACGGGCTGTATTTTGGAATTAAAGTTGCTCCTGAAGATTCTTTTGAAAAATTTTACAGTACTGTAGAGGGAAAGGCGAGATACTTGAATTCGAGCAGACCCACTGCTGTCAACCTCTCGTGGGCATTGAACAGGATGCTTAAAAAGATCAGAGAGGAGAAAGGCAAACCTGTTCCGGAAATAAAGAAGATACTTAAAGATGAAGCCAGAAGTATTCACAGTGAAGATGTTGAAATATGCAAGAGTATAGGAGAAAATTTGATCACACTTCTCAGGGACAATATGGGAATACTGACCCACTGTAATGCAGGGCAGCTGGCCACATCAAAATATGGGACGGCTACGGCACCCATGTACCTTGCCAAGGAGAGGGGATGGCACCTTAAAGTGTATTCTGATGAAACAAGACCGAGGCTTCAGGGTTCCACCCTTACTGCACTGGAACTTTACATGGCGGGGATAGACGTGACAACTATAACGGATAATATGGCAGCTGTAGTTATGTCTCAGCACAAGATTGACGCCGTTATAGTGGGATGCGACAGAATAGCTGCCAATGGTGATACGGCAAATAAGATAGGTACCTTTGGGGTTTCCATTTTGGCGAAGTACTTTAATATACCCATGTATATAGCGGCACCTACACCAAGTATAGATTTAAATACTAAGTCAGGAAAAGATATACCCATAGAGGAGAGGGATCCTGTGGAAGTTACCTGCAGATTTGGCGTCAGGACCGTACCTGAAGGAGTGAAGGTATACAATCCATCTTTTGATGTAACACCCCATGAGAATATAACTGCCATAGTTACAGAAAAGGGTATAGTCTATCCGCCTTTTGAAGAGAATTTAAAGAAAATGATAAAAGCCTGAAATTGTAAGACAGAAAGGAGAATACTGACATTATGCTTGAAGATGAAAAAGAAAAATTGGCTGTGGTGGCAAGAGAGGCGGAAGAAGAGGGACTTTGCAAACATAAATCGGGAAATTTTAGTATTAAAGACAAAAATACCGGCTGCGTGCTGATAACTCCGTCGGGAGTGGATAGGAAAAATTTATCCGGAGATGATATATGTGTGCTTGATTTGGATTTAAATGTAATAGAAAGCAAAAAGGGATATAAACCAAGCAGTGAAGTGCTTATGCACATTTATGCATATAATTCAAGAAAAGATATTTCTGCCGTGGTACATACTCACTCGCATTTTGCAACATCCTTTGCAGTTTTGAAAAAAGAAATCCCGCCTGTTGTTTATGAATCTGTTTACTATGGGGGAACTGTGCATGTGGCACCTTATGGAAGACCCGGGACAAGGGAGCTGGCACAGTCGGTAGTTGAACCACTTAAAAGATCGGATGCGTGTTTACTGGAAAGCCATGGAGTTGTAACCGTAGGTGAAAATATAGAAAGTGCCTATCTTAAAGCAAGATATGTAGAGGAAATAGCGGAAATATACTATAGGGCTTTATTGTTGAATGGAAATAGGGAGCCCGATGTTTTACCTGAAGAGGAATTAAAAAAGTGGGAATATCCTTCCTATGTGAAATTTAAATAAATTATGAAAAAATTTTTTGGACAATGGCGGGAGAAGGCACAAAAAAGCAGAAACTCTCAATTGAAAGAGATTTGTGCCGCTGCCTGTCAATGTCTGTAATGTTAAGCTTGTATAAATAAAATTAGAGTGCGGGTACTTTTTCAAAGAGATCTCTCACATTTTTCAATTCCCTGCGGATTGGAATACCCTGCGGGCATAGAGATTCGCATCTGCCGCATTCCTTGCATTTTGACGCCCTGTTTTCGGATGAAATAGAGTTATAGGTATCATCATCTTTTCCAAAAATACTGTAATTGTTATAGGCGCTGAAACACCCTGGAATATTTACACCAGATGGACATGGCATACAGTATTCGCAGCCTGTACAATTGACTTTTATCTTTGCATTGAATACATCTTTGACTTTGTCTATTAATTTAAGTTCCTTTTCTGTCAGTGAATTTGCCCTGGCTTTGTCTGCTGTTTTTATGTTCTCCTTAACTTGTTCCATGGAATTCATTCCACTTAAAACAACCTTTACTTCAGGATGGTTCCATACCCATCTCAATCCCCATTCGGCCGGTGTCCTTTTAAAGTTCGATCTGTCAAAGGTATCCATTGCCTCTTTAGGCAGGCTGTTTACAAGTTTTCCCCCTCTTAAAGGCTCCATAATTGTAATTCCAAGACCTTTTTGGGCTGCATATTTTAATCCTCTTGTCCCTGCCTGAAAGTTTTCATCTGAGTAGTTGTACTGCATTTGACAGAATGACCAGTTGTAATAATCTACTATTTCTTTGAAGAGATCCAATTTGTCGTGGAAAGAAAATCCTGCATATCTTATTCTTCCGTCTTTTATGGCAGAATCCAGAAATTCATCCACACCGTTTTCCTTTACCTTTTTCCAATTTTCACGGTTAAGTGAGTGTATAAGATAAAAATCTATGTGATCTGTTTGCAGACGTTCCAATTGTTCATTTAAATATTTATCCATGTCACTTCTCTTGGTTATCAACCAGCTGGGAAGTTTTGTGGCCAGATTGACTTTTTCCCTGTAGCCGTTTTTCAATGCCTCTGCTACGAGAGGTTCGCCTGCGCCTCCCTTTGTTGAACTGTTTCCATGATAAGTATATGCCGTGTCTACATAATTTACACCCCTGTCAATTGCATATCGGATTATCTTTATGGCTTTTTCCTTGTCAATTTTAGTGGAATCACCTCCAGAAAGTAATGGAAGCCTCATACATCCAAAACCTAAGATTGAAACCTTTTCCCCTGTTTTACCGAAATTTCGGTACAACATTTGTATTCCTCCTTTTATCAACATTTTAGTCAAGTGATTGTACAAATATCATAATGTATACTAAAATATTATGTATACAACTATTATTGTATACAACAGCGGTGAATTTTGCAATTATTTTTTGTACCTAAATCAGAGGTCCTTGTTTTTATAGACCTTGTATGACAGGGCAAATGACAGTGAAAATATTATTAAGCATACTGCTGTTATGGCAAATTTCATTGTAGTATCGGGAATACTGTCCAAGTAAATGAAAATATGCTGAGCTCTTTCACCGAATATTTTTGCAAGTGCTATAAAAATAAAGAATATTCCTAGAAACAATATCAGCATTACATATCGTGTTTTTAAATATCCATATTTGAAATACAAGGGGAAAAGTGCACAGCTTAGGAAAAGAGCCCCTATTAATCCTCCTGTTATATCTTCAACATTTATTATCCTTGGTAATTGTACCATACCTGTATATTTTGCGAAAATAAAAAGTAAAAATGAAATCGCTATGCTTATAAGTGCAAATATGAATACAGCTAAGTATTTTGCCGCAACTATGTTTATTCTGTTTATTGGCAGGCTGTTCAATATTTTTTCAGCTCTTTCATCTTGATAGAAGCTGTTTGTTAAAAATGCATAAGTGGTAAAAGGGACAAGAAATGAGTAAAATGCACTGATATTGTTTTTAAAGCCGGTAACCAGCAGCATTGAGGCTATTATAATTATGATGAAAGTTCTTTTTTGTATAAGTATGTCTTTTAAAACCAAATTCCACATTATATATTCCCCCTTACGGTGTATACCATGATATCGTCCAGCGTGGCTTTCTCAATTATAACCTTGTCTTTGAACAGCTTTTTTATTTCAGAGCTGTTATTGGTCAAACCTTCGAATCCAAAGGAATTTTCCCTTACGCCTATGAATTTTTTCCTGATGTCGGGCTGCAGCAGATTTTTATCACCTTTTACAATGCCGTAACTCTTTAAAATACTGTCTTTTGTATCTGAAAAAACTATCTTGCCGGAATTTAAAAAAGTGATGTAATCCGCTATTTTTTCAAGATCTGTGGTGATATGGGTGGAAAACAGTATGGATTTGTTTTCGTCCTGAATTATTGAGCACAGTATATCCAGCATTTCACTTCTGAAGACCGGGTCCAGGCCTGATGTAGGTTCGTCCATTATAATGAATTCGGCATTGTGGGAAAGGGCGATGGCAAGAGAGTACTTCATCTTCATTCCTTTGGACAGCTGCTTTATTTTTTTATTTCCGGGTAGATTGAATTCATCCATATATCTGCTGAAAGTTTCGTCATCCCAGTCTTTGTAAAAACGGCATATGATATTTTTCATAGCAGTTGTAGTCAGATCATCGTAAAAATAATTTGCGTCGTATACAAAGCCTATTTTCTGTTTTATCTGTCTTTCATATTTTAAATTGTCCAGGTCAAAAACATTTATAGTTCCTGAATCTTTTTTCACAAGATTCATTATGAGTTTTATAGTGGTACTTTTACCTGCACCGTTTGGACCAATGAGTCCCATGATATATCCCCTCGGAAGATTGAAGCTTATGTTATCCAGCATGAAGCCTTTGTAGATTTTGCTTAGATTTTTAATTTCGAGAATATTGTCCATGATTTTTCCTCCATTTATATACTTTCATATAGAACATCTAATATTTCCTTCAATTCTTTTTTGGTAAGACCTATGATCTTACTTTCTTCTATAGCTTCCATCAATTTGTCTTCAATTGATTTGATCTTTTTTTCCTTTAAAAGCTCTTTATTCTGTGATGATACATAAGAACCTTTTCCGGGGACTGTTTCGATAAAACCTTCTCGCTCCAATTCCTCATAGGATCTTTTAGTTGTTATTACGCTTATTTTTAGTTCCTTGGCAAGATTTCTGATTGAAGGCAGGGGATCTCCTTCAGAAATATTGCCCTTTATTATATTGTCCTTTATCTGTTTTGCAATCTGTTCATAAATAGGATCCTTTGACAGGTTGGAAATAATTATGTTCATAAATAGTACTCCTTCTGAGAATAATATATACTGTATATATTCGAATATATACAGTATATACAATATTCATATTTCTGTCAACGGAGAATTTCAGGAAAAGGCAGTTTGAAAAAGCAAAGCTGTTTACATAATGAGGAGACATATTACTGGCAAATCGTTAAATTTATGAAAAGATATGTATTTGTGATATACTGTGTTTAGAAAAAACGTGAATTTAATGGGACATATAAAAATTGGTTGAAATGGGGAGAAAATATGAATAGAATAGTTTATTACAATACTGTCATAGGCAGAATATGTATTGTGGAAAATGAAAAATCCATTACAAATCTGTATTTTGAGAATAGTTTCCACAAGGTGAGATATGATATTGTAGAGGAAACACCTCTGTTAAAAAAGGCAAATCTGGAACTTGAAGAATATTTTAATGGAAGCAGAAAATTGTTTGATTTGCCTCTTGCCCCCGAAGGTACAGAATTTCAGAAAAAAGTGTGGAGTGCACTTGGAAAAATTCCATATGGAGAAACCCGCAGTTATAAGGAAATAGCCATGGCTGTGGGAAACCCAAAAGCTTTTAGGGCAGTGGGAATGGCAAACAATAGAAACCCTATTCCGATTTTTATTCCTTGCCACCGTGTTATAGGTTCCAATGGAGATTTAGTAGGATACGGCGGTGGATTGAATTTAAAGGAGAAACTTTTGAAAATAGAAAAAACAAATGCAGCACTTTAATGGAGGTATTAATATGTTGAATATAGGTTGTCATTTATCGGCTGCAAAGGGGTATGAAGCCATGGGAAAAGCAGCAGTTAAGATAGAAGCCAGCACATTTCAGTTTTTTAGCCGTAATCCCAGGGGAGGGAAAGCTAAAAAAATTGATCCAAAAGATGTAGAGGGACTTTTAAAAATCATGAAAGAGAATAAATTTCCCATTATTATGGCCCATGCGCCATATACTTTGAATGCCTGTTCTGCAAGTGAAAAGACCAGAAAATTTGCTTTTGAGATCATGAAGGATGATTTGAATAGAATGGAATATCTACCCCATAATCTATATAATTTTCACCCGGGAAGTCATGTAAAACAAGGTGTTGATATTGGTATAAAATATATTGTAGATATGCTCAATTCCATATTGAAACCAGAACAGACCACCACTGTCCTTCTTGAAACAATGGCTGGAAAGGGAACGGAGATTGGAAGAAGTTTTGAAGAGCTGAAGCGTATCATGGATGGGGTCGCACTTTCTGATAAGATGGGGGT
Organism: uncultured Clostridium sp.; assembly: GCA_903789665.1. Classification (GTDB taxonomy): domain Bacteria; phylum Bacillota; class Clostridia; order Clostridiales; family Clostridiaceae; genus Clostridium_B; species Clostridium_B lapidicellarium. Next base: position 38,203 of record CAIFEX010000019.1, on the reverse strand, counting down.
ATGTCTTGATACCTGCCATGTCTATGATGCAGGCTATGATATTGTAAATGATCTAGATGGTGTCTTGAATAAATTCGACAGAATAATTGGCTTGGACAGGCTTAAGGCAATACATTTAAATGACAGCAAGAATCCATTTTCAAGCCACAGGGACCGCCACGAAAAAATCGGCCGGGGTTTTATTGGTAAGGAAGCTATTGTTAGAGTTGTAAATCACCCTAAATTGTGTCATCTTCCATTTTTTCTGGAAACTCCGAATGAACTGTCGGGTTATGCCGGGGAAATCAAGATGTTGAGGGAGTCTTACATGTGGTAATGTTCAAACTGTTTGCGGCAGCATTGTCCAATCTCTCCAGAGATCATGGACAAGTTGGGGTGTCAACCCGGTGGTCAAGCTACCCCCAGGAGCTGTAAATAAATTGTAAACAAAAGGAGAACTAACTATGAATTATAATGGAGCTATCTTTGATCTTGACGGTACACTGCTGAATACAATCGATGATATGGCCAATTCAATGAATGCCGTGTTGAAAAAACATGGATTTCCCGTGTATGATACGGGAAAATACAGATATTTTGTTGGAAATGGTATAGGAAAATTGGTCTGGAGAGCTCTGCCGGAAGAGGAGACGAATGAAAAGATGGCAAGTTTGTGTCTATCTGAATTTGTAGATGAATACAATATGAGATGGCATGAATTTACAAAGCCCTATAACGGAATAGGCGAACTATTGAATAAGCTCCGCAATATGGGAATCTGTCTGTCTGTGCTCTCAAATAAGCCCGATAATTTTACAAAGGCGATAATTGACAGATTTTTTGGATTAAAAAAATTTGATTATGTTTTTGGCTCAAGAAAAGATGTTCCCAAAAAACCAAATCCAACTTCAGCTCTGGAGATATCGGAGCTTTCAAAAATTTCACCTTCAAAATACATTTACCTGGGAGATTCGGGTGTGGATATGAAGACGGCTAACAGGGCCGGAATGTATGCAGTAGGCGTTACATGGGGATTTAGAAAAGCTGACGAACTTCTAAAAAATGGCGCCAAACTCCTTATTGACAAGCCTCTTGAACTTATTGATTTTATTAAATGAAAGGAGATAAATTGACAATGCCGCATAAATTTAATTACAAAGGCAAATGTAAGCTTGATAATGAAGAAAGAAGAAAAATATTGCCGCCGGAGAAAATTCTTGCTGAATTTGGACTGGGGGAAAAAGATGTAATGGCCGATATAGGCTGTGGCATTGGCTATTTTACCTTATCCGCCTCTAAAATTGTGGGAAATGGCGGCAGGGTATTTGCAATGGATATTGTGCCTCAAATGATTCAAGAAGTTAAAGTGAAAATAGAGGAGAACAATATTTCCAATGTGGAAACGGTCTTGACGGAAGAAAATGATTTGAAATTGGAAAGCGGCAAAGTGACATTTGCATTTATGTGTGCCATGCTGCATGAAGTAGAAAATAAAGAAAAGTTCTTAAATGAAGTAAAAAGAATAATGGTATCTAACGGGAGAATTGCTGTTGTTGAGTGGAAAAAAAGCTCTGATAAGATGGGTCCGCCTGTGGAGGATAGGCTGGAGGAAGCGGATTTAACAAAAAAATTGGATGAACTTGGATTTTCAGATATACTGTCCATAGATATGGGCAGGGACTTTTATGGAATAACATCGCAAAAAAGCAGCTGAGTCCTATTTTTGAGCCCTGTAGTAATTATGTGTGTATATTTATTTAAATTTTATCAAAATAGTTTTATGATGATAGGTAGTATTGTCATAAAACTATTTTTTATTGCTGGATAATAAATGTTAATGTGACTAAGTCACTTAAATATTCAAATAAATGATTTATAATAAAATTCATAAGAGACAAGTTAATTGATTCAAAATTATTATGGAGGGAAAAATGGTTAACCATGATAAAAATTTAAGTAGCAGGTTAAAAGATATAGAATCTTTATATAAGGCATATCCGGTGTTGAAAAAAATTAGCATGGATAATGGTGGAATAATAGAAAGAGAAGCAGTTTTTAAGACCATTTATTTTGATGAGTATCTAAAATTAACGTTGGAAACATGCAGGGGAGTTTTATTTGTCATAAAAGGTACAGTAAAAATACAAAAAATTAATGAAGAGGGAGATGAAACCAACCTTTATAATATAAAAAAGGGGGAGTTTTGTCATGAGACTTTAAGCTGTTTATCAAAGCTGGAATCTTTAAAAATAGTGGGTAGGGCCATTCAAGATTCTGAAATATGTGTAATTCCAGTTAAAATAGTTGAAAAGTATTTTATAAAGGACAAAGAATTTTTATCATGTGTATATAAAGATCTATATAATAAATTTAATGCCGTTATAGAGAATAAAGAGAGAATAATTCATGAGTCTTTAGAATCAAGGCTTGTCAGGGTACTTCTCAATAAGAACAGCAGGGTGATTTATACAACCCATGCTCAATTGGCTTTTGAGGTTGATTCAGCCAGAGAAGTTGTTAGCAGAAGGCTAAAAAGCATTGAAAAAAATGGATATATAAAGTTACAGAGAGGCAGGATAGTAATACTTAAAGATCTGAATGAATTGTTAAAAGATTGAATTTATATTTTAAAACTCAAGGCCAGGTATTTTCATTACATTTTGTGCCTTGAGCGAAGCGAAAGGAATGGATATAAAAATGGAAAAAATAAATGATATGGTATTTAACGAAGAAGTTATTGCAAATGACATGCCGGTAGTTGTGGATTTTTGGGCTCCATGGTGTGGACCTTGTAAAATGGTTGGCCCTGTTATGGAAGAATTGGATGAAAAATATTCTGGAAAAATAAAATTTGTTAAAGTAAATGTGGACGAAAATCCAATAACTTCGCAGAAATTCAGGATATCAAGCATACCGACTATAATGGTATTTAAAAATGGAAAGGCCGTAGAAAATATGGTTGGATTTAGGCCTAAATCAGATTTTGAACAGGTATTGAACAGATACATTTAACGTACTCCCAAGAGATACTCTGTCAGGAGATATTCTTGGTAGAAATAAGAACCTCTGCCGGTATTATCTTTCCGGAGGGGTTTTATTTATGTTGAAATAGCTGGCTGTGATCCTGTAAATCAGAGAGGAGCTTAATCTTAGACTGTGGAGAAAATAAAAATTATTATATTAATACTGTAAAATTATATAAAAAAGTTTAGTAATAGTGTATAATAAAAGAGTACACTGATTTTTTAGAATACTCTGCTTTTTGTTAAGTTAGATAAAAAAACAAATTTTCAGAAAAATGTTATTTAAAAGCTATTGTGTATCTTCAAATGAAGGTACTTTAGATATATATTTAATTTTTATAGGGGGGGATAAAATGGAAAGCGTGCAAAGAAGACCATTTGGCTTTTATGTATGTTCATTTGCCTTTACATTGGAAAGGTTTTCATTTTACTCGGCAAAATGGTTACTTACAATATTTGTAGCTACTGCTGTAGTCAGCGGAGGACTTGGTCTTACTACTGCTGATGCGGCGAAAATGTCTGCAAATCTAGTTGCTTTTACTTATCTTGCACCATTGATTGGAGGTATTATTTCCGATCGTATTGTAGGTGCCAGATATCTTGTTCCAATTGGAATGATTTTAATGGGAGTGGGTTATCTGGTAGGATGGAAAGCTTCAAGTGCTGCTATGATCAATCTGATGATTGTTTTGGTTTCTGTTGGAACAGGTTTATTTAAATGTCAGAATAATGCTATTACGGGAAGACTTTTTAAGGATCCAAAACAACTGGATTCTGCGTTTTCTGTTCAATATTCTTTTGTCAACATCGGTTCTTTTATTGGTACGACGATCATAGGTGTGCTTGCAGGAACTAAGGGATATTCTTTTTGCTTCCTAATTTGTGCCATAGTTATGTTTCTCGATGCTGTTTGGTTTGTCTTCGGGTGGAAATTTCTCGGAGAAGCAGGTAGGAAACCATTTAAAGTTGATGAGCGTAAAAGATTGAAAGAAAAAAAACCGGCAGAAGAAAAGAGACCTCTTACAACAACAGAAAAGAAAAGAGTGGCCGCTATTATTTTAGTATCTTTTTTTTCTGTAATATTCTGGGTGTTTTGGTACTTGGCATATATGCCTGTATATTTCTATTGGGGTGGAGATCATGCAGCTGCAAATTGGATGATAGGCAGCTTCAAGGTTCCGACAGCTTGGTTTGATTCATTAAATGGATTGATGTGTATTACATTGGGACCAATTCTGGGCAAATTATGGACAAGATTGGCCAATAGGCCCCAAGGTGATTTGAGCATGTTCAAGAAAACTTCTTTGGGGATGCTGTTACTAGGTCTGTCGTATATAATATTTGCAATGGCAGATGTTGTAAGAGGAGGACAACTTGCATCACTTGGATGGATTATAGCATTTGGTGTAGTATTGTCCTGCGGCGAAATGGTATTCTCACCGCTCGGGAATTCTTTCATAAGTAAATTTTCCCCGCCTAGGTTGTTGTCAACAATGATGAGTGTCTGGGTGCTTGCCGTTTTCGTTGCTGGAAAATCCTATGGATGGGTGTATGAATTTACATTGAAATTCAAATTTTCAACTGTATATTTTGTAGTCGCGGCTATTGCTATTACAGCTGGTATTATTCTTTGGTCATTAGATAAAAAATTGAACAGTTTGGTTATAAAAGATGATGAAATAAACAATCAGGTTAATGTTTGATAAGTTAGATTATAAATTGAAAGAAGGAATAAATGTGAGTCAAAACAAAAAGGAAATAATTTCAAAACTGAGAGTGCTTATGGGTGAAAATGGATTAGATGCTTGTATTATTCCATCTTCAGATTATCATCAAAGTGAATATGTGGGGGAATTTTTTAAGGCAAGAGCTTATGTATCAGGATTTACAGGTGATGCCGGGACAGTTGTCATTACGAAAGACGAAGCAGGGCTCTGGACTGACGGTAGATTTTTTTTGCAAGCCGGGTATCAGCTTGAAGGCAGCGGAATCAAGCTTTTTAAAATGGGCAATCCAGGTGTACCTACTGTACCTGAATATTTGGAAGCTAAAATACCCAATAATGGAAAATTGGGTTTTGATGGACGTCTTGTTACCTTACAAGAGGGAAAAGATTTGGTCGATAGGCTCGCCAGCAAAAATGTAATGGTTGAGTATAACCATGATCTTGTCAGTAAAGTATGGAAAAATCGTCCTGAACTGGCAGATGAACCTGTTTTCATACTTGAAGAAAAATATTCTGGTGAAAATACAGCATCCAAATTGTCAAGGGTAAGAGAAGTTATGAAAAAAGTGGGTGCAAATTACCATGTGATTTCAACCTTGGATGATATTGCATGGCTGCTTAATATACGCGGAAGCGATATTATGTATTCACCGCTGGTTCTCTGTTATGCAATCCTTTCGATGAAAAAAGTATATTTATTTATTGAAGAAAACAGGCTTGATGACAAGGTTAAGGATGTTCTAGCCAAAGATAACGTAGTGCTGAGACCCTATAATGACATTTATGGATATGTTAAGGGTTTTAAGAATGATGATACCGTGCTTATAGATCCGGATCGCACCAATTATGCGTTGTATAAGAATATTCCAGATTATACTAGAATAATAAAAATGGAAAATCCGACTGTCCTGTTTAAAGCCGTTAAAAATTCTGTAGAACTTGCCAATATTGAAAAAGCTCATATAAAGGATGGAATTGCTATTACAAAATTTATGTATTGGCTGAAAACCAATATTGGGAAAACAAAAATTACAGAAGTCAGTGCTTCTGAAAAATTAGAAGAGTTCAGAAAAATGCAGGACAATTACTTATGGCAAAGTTTTGAACCAATTTGTGCTTTCAAAGAGCATGCGGCCATGATGCACTATACTTCCACGTCTGAAACGGATGTAGAACTTACAGAAGGCAGTTTTTTCTTGACGGATACCGGTGGTAACTATCTTGAGGGTTCAACTGACATTACTAGAACAATTGCTCTTGGAAAAGTAAATGGGGAACTTAAGCACCATTTTACATCTGTAGCAAGAGGTATGATGAATTTGGCACGTGCCAAGTTTTTATATGGATGTAGAGGTTATAATCTGGATGTTTTGGCTAGAGAGCCAATATGGAATCTTAACATAGATTATAAGTGTGGAACTGGACATGGTGTTGGTTATTTGTTGAATATTCATGAAGCACCCAGCGGTTTTAGATGGTATGTTGTACCATCCAAACATGAAACCCATGTATTGGAGGAAGGCATGATTATAACTGATGAGCCCGGTATTTATATAGATGGATCCCATGGTATCCGTTTAGAAAATGAACTTGTTGTTAGAAAAGGAGTTGAAAATGAATTTGGACAATTTATGTACTTTGATCCTGCAACATATGCTCCAATTGATTTGGATGCCATAGATCCAGAATATCTTAATCGTGACGAAAAGCTGTATTTAAATGCTTATCATAAACTTGTATATAAGAAGTTGGCTCCTCATCTAACTGATAAAGAGCAGGATTGGCTGAAGTTATATACGAGGGAAATTTAGAAGCCAAGTTTAGTATTTAATGAGCATAGATAATTACCACATTGGTGGTAAATATCTATGCTCATTTTTGATGATAAGTTCCAGTTTCCAAAAATAAATAAAAATTTATAACATTTGTGGAAATATAATAAATTTATTAGATAAAGATTCAATTATGGAAGAAATAAATGAGTATAGACATATAAAAAATATTTAAAATAAAATTGAAGGGCGGATGATTTTTAAAGGAGGAAATAAAATGTTACCGGAATGTTGTTATGAATATAGATACTGTAATCCGGCAGCCAAAGTATTTACAACCTGTGATGTATGCGGCAAAAATATTTTTTTTGGAGATAGCTACTACAGTATTGAAAATTTATCTATATGCAATGAATGTATAGATACCTTCAAAGTGCTGGCGGAGGAGGAGTGATATGGCAAAATTATATGAGATATCCGAAAGATATAAGAATCTGGACGAATTGTTAGATGATCCGGATTTGGAAAATGTAAAGGGAGCCATAGAACAATCCCTGAATAAAATAGATGAGGAATTCGATGTCAAGGCGGAAAATATTGCAAAGCTTACAAAAGCTAAGGAAGTTGATTCCAAAGGGTTAGATGAAGAAATAAAGAGGCTGTATGCCAGAAAAAAAACTGTGGATAATCAGATATATGATTTAAGGAATTATTTGTTCGAACACATGGAAATGTTAGGAAAACAGAAGATAAAAGGTAGTTTGTTTACACTTTCAATCAGGAAAAATGCACCTACTGTTATCGTAACTGATGAAGAAGCTGTTCCGGAAAGATATAAAATACCTCAACCATATAAATTGGACAAAATAACCATGTTGAAAGATTTGAAGAAAAATTTGAAAATAAATGGAGCTGAGATTAAACGGACTGTGAGTTTAAGTATTAGATAGAAAGGGGACATTGCTATGGAAAATACAATTATGGTGGATCGGAACGGGACACTGAATTTACTGGACAGTATGGAAATAGGGGAAGTGAGGAATACGCTGGGAAAGATATCCCAGTTTCAGTCAATTATACAGAAAACATTGAAAAATGGGCATGATTACGGAGAAATAGGAGGAGTTACAAAACCTACGCTGCTTAAGCCAGGTGCGGAAAAAATACTCATGCTTATGGGTCTTACCAGTGAATATGATATTATTGAAAAAATTGAGGATTACAATAAGGGAATATTTGCATATACCATAAAATGTATATTGAGAAAGAACGGACAAAAGATAACTGAAGGTGTTGGCAGCTGCAACTCAAAGGAAGATAAATACCGCTGGAGGTGGGTTAGAGAAGAAGATCTGCCTGCAGGGGTGGATAAAAATATGATAAAGAGCAAAACGGATGGTTACGGCCGCATAAAATACAGAATTGAAAATGACGACATATGCAGTCAGACAAATACGATACTCAAAATGGCAAAAAAGAGGGCACAGGTGGATGCAACGCTTACTGTGGCGAGTTTATCGGAAATATTCACCCAGGATATTGAAGATATGGCACAATTTCATGAATCGGAAAATTTTGAGGATATGGAATCTGGTGAACCAGTGAATATTGTAGTTGGCTTTGGAAAATACAAGGGTAAAACTTTGGGACAGATTATGGACTCCGATAAAAGATATATTCAGTGGTTGTCACAAAATGCAAAGGACATTTCAATGAGGAAGGCATGCCTGATAGTTTTAAATGAAAGTGAAAATTAAGGCGGGGATGTCAGTGCATGCCTGACATCCCGCTTTATAAAGTACTTAATCAAGTATTTAGAAAAAACTGCGATAATAAAATTGAAACTTAAAGTATTTTGTAGGAGGGATATAGGTCCATGATAAATTCAATTTCTGACTTGGGAAAGTATAATTCTGTAAGTACCAGAAAAAATGATTCCAGTGAAGATCAGATAAAGGTGCTTCGCAGCCAGGAAGCGTCAATTCAGAAACAGATAGATAGTATAAAGAATGGGAGTATGGATGTCAAGACAAAGCAGCAGCTTGTAGAGCCGCTTCAGGAACAGATCCAGAGTATAGAGGCTCAGATTCAGCAGATCCAGATATCTCAGGTAAATGATGATGGGAGTTCCAAAGTGAAAAATAAAAAACAGTCAATTTCAGATGCGTCAGTATCTGATGGAGAAGATAGGGGTAAACTTGTGAGAGATGCATTGTTTTTAAATGTTTCCAGCGTCTATGATCAGCTGAAGAATATAAGTTCTATAAGAAAAGAATTAATGGGTAAATCAGATATATTGAAGTCAGATGCTCATCTTGATGATATGACGGAAAATTATGCTATGGCAAAAAGAGAAAGAGCTGAATCGGCATCTACTTTAGGTAAAGCCAATGGTATACAGGCTAAAATTGGAAAATTAAATCATGATGTAAGTGCCAAAAGCAAATCCTTAAAAGATGATTCCCCAGATAATGAGACAAAAAAACTGGATGAATTTGCCTGATGAAACATATAAACTTTAATACTGCATTTTAAGAAGCGTTAGTATACAGCTAGATATACAGATGTCATAAATTTAATTTAAAAAAATTGTTGACAAAAGTCTAATTGGATAGTATACTAAGAATCAAATTAAACAGTGTCTTATCGAGAGCGGTAGAGGGACAGGCCCTATGAAACCCGACAACCAACATTTTCACGTGAATGTATTGGTGTCAATTCCTGCAGATTTATTTCTGAGAGATGAGATGATTAATTTTAATATCATGATATTAAAGGTGATTTTCTTTATCTTAAGAAAATCACCTTATTTTGTTTCACTTGCTTAAATTAAACAGAATGAAGATGAAGTTATTTACCTAGTAAAAATTTTTTAAAATTAAAAACCAATTAAATGTTATTGGCAAGGAGGAAAACATATGAATGAGAGAAATTACTTGAATGTTGCCAAAAATAGAAAAATTAATAACCTTGAGAATAATCAGCTTAATTTTGTAGAAGTTATTGCACTCTCAGTTGCAATAATAGCTCCTACTTTTGCTATGTCAATGAATGTCGGGCTTATGGCATCCACGGTATCCTATTCCGTAAGTATGGTATTTCTTGTATCAACTATATTGATGGGATCTGTAGCAGTGTCTTTTGTAAAGTTTAATGAATATTTTCCGTCTGCCGGTTCGGTATATACATTTACTGAAAAATCTTTGGGGGAAAATGCAGCATCAATTTCGGGCTGGACTTTATCACTTACTTATATAGCATTTTCCGCCGGGTGTTCTTCCGCCTTTGGGTCGCTTTTTGCAAGCTTTGTCAAGGACCTGACAGGGCTTAACATATCATGGATAATATTTGCATTGATTTGTGAAGTGCTTATATGGTTTATATCATATACTGACATAAAATTGAGTACAAATATTATGCTTGTAATAGAAAGTATATCAATCTTGCTTGTAATTTTAATTGCGGTGATTATCCTCATAAAAGTTGGATCTACAAAAGGTTTGAGTTTGATACCCTTTAAAAGGAACGGAAATACATTTTCAAATTTTGGGACGGGGATTGTATATGCGATACTTTGCTTTGGCGGGTTTGAAGGTGCTTCCAGTTTAGGTGAGGAAAGTAAGAATCCTAAAAAGTCCATTCCGCTTGCAATTGCAAGTACGGTTGTCATAACGGGAATTGTATTTATATTTGTAAGTTATGCTGAAGTTATAGGGTTCGGTGTATCAGATTCAGGAATACAGGCATTAAAAAAATCACCATCCACCATAGTGGAACTTTCAAAGAACTATATGGGCAGTTTGTTTACCATTTTAATAACGCTTGCCATCAGCATATCGGCTTTTTCAACGGCTCTGGGGTCTATGACGGCAGGCTCGAGATTGCTTTATTCCATGAGTAAAGATGGTAATATACCAAAAGCTTTTTCAAATGTACATCCCGAGCATCATACTCCCTATATAGCATTAAATATTATACTTGCAATAATTATAATTCCAGTTTTGGCACTGTTCAAGCATGATGGCGTTGAGGTATTTGGTTACATAGGTACTATTGGCGCACTTGCACTGCTTATTGCTTATTTTATAACAAGTCTGGGATCCTTGATATATTTTGGAAAGAGAAAGATATGGACATGGCAGCTATTTATACCAATTGTGGCACTTTTTGTTTTGGCATTTACATTTTACTCTAATATTTATCCTATACCGCAATTTCCAAATAATATATTCCCCTACATTGTTCTAACGTGGATAATAGCTGGTTGTATCATTACATTTATTTATAAAAGAGCTAATTTAAAAACTAGTGTTCAATAATTTTTTAATTTGAAAGGGGTTTGTGTACTATGAATAATAGTTTGTGGAATACTTTAAATGACTTAAAAAAACATAAATGGGTTGATCTCACCCATAAATTTGGGCCCGATACTCCAAGGTTTGCAAGTTTTGATCCTGCAAAATTTGAAACTCTTTTTACCTACAAAGATGGATTTTTTGTAAAACAATATACATTTGCGGGGCAATATGGTACTCACCTTGATCCACCGGTGCATTTTGCTGAAGGTGGAAGGTATCTGGATGAACTGGGACTGAAAGAATTGGTTTTGCCTCTTGTGAATATAGATCTCTCGGAGAAGGTAAATAAGAACAATGATTACGTGATGACTGTAGATGATATTTTGGAATGGGAAAAAAAATACGGAAAAATACCTGAGGGTTCTTTTGTAGCATTTAGATCGGATTGGAGCAAAAGATGGCCTGATCAGGACAAATTTTTGAATCTTGACAAGGGTGGTAATGAACATTATCCGGGATGGTCGCTGGAAGCACTTAAATTTTTATATGAAACGAGGAAGATAAGTGCAAATGGTCATGAAACATTTGATACGGATGCACCAATAAAACAGCAGAAAACGGGATTTCAGGGAGAATATTACGTGCTGAAAGAAGATCATTATCAAATTGAAGTCATGGCAAACTTAGACAAGGTACCTCCAACTGGATCGATAATTTTTAGTATAGTTCCCAAAGTTGAAAAAGCGCCTGGTTTTCCAGTACGTTCCTTTGCAATTATACCTTAAATAATAATACCGGGGCAATCCCCGGTATTATTGAATTATCAAACGTACTAGAATTTAGTCAATCAAATCTTTGGCCCTGGTGTAGTTGAAAATTGGTCCGTCAAGACATATATAAGTTCCATTTATTTTACAGTGTCCGCATTTGCCAACTGCACAGGACATTTTTCTTTCAAGTGAAACCCATATTTTAGATTCTTCTGCACCTCTTGCAAGGCACTCCTTAGCGGCAAAATGCATCATGACGGGAGGCCCTACGATAATTACATTGTAGTCTTTAAAAGTGCTGAAAGGAATTTTTTCAATATATGCGGTGACCATTCCGGTCTCGAACCCATCTTCCCTGGTATTGTCCAAGGTATAGATTGCATTGAATTTGGTTTTGAATTTTTTAAGATCATATTCAAATAAAACAGAATTGATATCTTTGAAACCGGCAATAAAATTTACTGATTTAATTTCTTCGGGGTATTCGTAAAAATGGTTTAAAAGGGCTCTGACTGCAGCAAGACCAGTACCTCCGGCAATTACTACCAGGTCTTTGCTTTTAAATTCATCTACAGGAAAATAGTTCCCGTAGGGACCTCTCATGAATACCATGTCTCCGGGCTGCAGGCCAAAAATTCCATTTGTAAGCTTACCTACTTTTCGTATAGTAAATTCAAGCCATTTGTCACCCTTGCCGCTTACGGATATTGGGGCCTCACCTACTTTTGGAATTGAAAGCTGGAAAAACTGGCCGTACATGATGTTATCATGATCGTCATATGCAACCCTGAAGGTATATTCTGCATTGGTTTCATGTATGACATCCAGAATTTTATGAGGCGATGGCAAAGTGATATTATTCATTATTTATCCACCTCCCTAGATGACTTTCCACTTGATATTTTTTCTATTTCTTCACTTAAACTGTTGATAGTATCCGGGAATGAGATTTCTTTCGGACATCGATCTGTGCAGCGTCCGCACCCTACGCACATATGCTCAGTGCCGCCAAATCGGGCATTGTAATCGTAAACCTTGTGCAGTGTCTTGAATCTCATCCTTTCGCCGGCTGTTTCCCGGACTTTATGTCCACCTGCCATAGTTGTAAATTCTTCAAGCATGCAGGATGACCATACCCTTCTTCTCTCTCCATTTCGGCTCGTTTCATTGTATATGATATCCGTGGTATCGAAACAGCTGCATGTACCGCAGACCGTATTACAGGCACCGCAGCTTATACATTTTGTGTTGAAACTATCCCATAATTTTAAATTACATGCTTTTTTCAAAAGATCACTACTGCTAATTTCAGGCAGTTTTACTTTTGTCTGATTTTCCTGGACAAATTCAGGAGTAAAATTCCTTGAAGTTTCCCCGCTAAAGTAATTTTTGAATTTATCATCTTTTACATCCAGAAGCAGCCCGTTGTCTTGAAATCTCACAGCTGCACTGTAATTGTCGGTTTGATTTGAACCCATGGAGACACAGAAACAATTATCCCAGCCTTTTCGACACTCTATCATGAAAATATTTATTTTGTCACGCAGTTGTTCATAATAATTATCTTTTTTATCGCCATTTTTTAAGAAGATGGTATCCAGTCTTTTTATGGCATTGATATCGCAGGGACGGGCAAATATGATGATGTCCCTTTTATCGCCGAGACTGTTTTCGGTACATTTGTCCTCGGTAAAATAAAAAAGTGTCTGATTAATTGGGAAGAAAATTTCTTTTGGTGAAAAGTCGGATTTTACATCATATACGATTTCCTTCACCGAATCGATCTCATCGTAGCGTATTAGATCGGTATCAGGCTTCCAACCGCGATTTTTAAAGCGCTTGGGAGCATATATCTTGTATTCATTTTTAAGCTTGTTCATTATTTCGTCCATTCTTTCCAAACTTACATAGTAACCCAATGATTACCCCTCCTATCTCTATAAATTATGTTCCAGCTGACTTGTCAGGCTTTCCAGGATTGTGCGATCCAGATGTAAATAGCCATTGGTGATTTTTCCAATTCCTTTATAGAATTCCGTACCGGCATACTTTTCTATATCGGCACAAAATCTAGGCACCCAATTTAACAAATGTTTATTTAGAAAATCCATCTGCTCTTTTACATAGGGCGAAAAATCAGGTTCTCCATGTATATCTGAAGTATGCTGTGCCTCCTGACATAAAAATGCCATAAATTCCAGCTCCAGAGATATGTGATCTTCGAAAAAATTTAAATTTTTTACGCTTTTTTTCAGACCTTTTGCTGCATATATAACCATTACCTGATCTCGGGCCTCCTGCATTACAATCTTCTTTTTACTTGTATATACCGACTCATAGGGAAATGCAGCAGATCCTTCCGCCATTCCCGCAGCGAGAAAAACCTTCGCATAATCTACGGCAAGGTCAGTCAGTGAATTGCTGTCATGGTTATCCAAATATTTCTTGAGTATTTGATATCCCTCACTGAGTTCAGATTCACAGCACTTTACAGGAAAGCTCATATTTTTCATCTGCATAAATAGCGTTTTATCCACTTCTGATTTATAGAGGCGTCCCAAAAAGCGATATAGATTTTCACGGTTTTTTGCAAGTATCAAGTACTCTGACTTTTTATTCAACTATCTTTTCCTCCCGTCTTGTTCGCCGCACTCCTGCGGAATAACATCAATCCATTTGTCATGACGTAAAATGTATCGAACGGAAGGATGGGTACCAACGTCACGGAGACTGTATACATTTTCGCTGCCGGCTTCTTTTAATGTCCTTGATACATCACTGCCTGGATCATTGATATCGCCGAAAATCATGGCTCTCCCTGAACAGCTTTTTACACACGCGGGTTTTTCACCTTTTTCCGTCAATTGAGTGCAGAGATTACATTTATCCATTACTCTCATTTCGTTGTTGAAATTGTTTATCTCATAGGGACAGGCTCTATGGCAGCTCTTGCATCCAATACATTTTTCCTGATCGATAACTACAACACCGTCACTGCTGCGTTTATAACATGCCCCTGTAGGACAGACTTTGACACAGGCAGGATCGGCACACTGCTGGCACATAACTGGAAGCCAGTACATCTGCACGTCAGGGTATGTCCCCGTAGGACCTATGGTCAGTACTTTGTTTCTTGAAGAGCCCAGTGCCACTCCGTTTTCCATTTTACACGCTACGCTGCATCCATAGCAGCCGATACATCTATCCACATCGATTACCAAAACATTTTGTTTCATTACTTAACCACCTCCGTAGGATCAGATGGCTGGGGGAGCCACTCTCTGAACTGTTCGGGTTTGGTCCAGACTCCTTTTGGAGGACCGTCGTTGGCTTTTGAAACCCTTACGAGAAAACCTCTCAGCGTATACGTCCCGACAACATCGTTGTATGGAGCAGTTGATTTTGAAAGTACATTGACGTTCATTTCACGCCATCCTTCAGTTTCAGTATGATAATTTTCAGGGAAAATAAAGCGTTCCATGTATACTGCCCTAGGATTTATTCCTTTTGTCACATTTGCCTTTGCCTTGATCTTGCCCCTTAATGATTCCACCCATACCCAGTCTCCATGGGAGATTCCATAGTTTTTTGCAGCTGCGGGGTGAATCCAGATTTCGGGAACGGGGTACATCTCACGCAGCCATGGAACATTTCTCAGGGTTGAATGATGATAAAACGGAAGCCGGCCGTTGGTCATGACTAGAGGATATTTTTTGGCAAGTTCACTGTCTTCAAGCGGACTTTCAGAAGGCTCCATATAATACGGCAGTGGGTCGTAGTCTTTTGAAGCAGGAGGCAATTCACAGGTGCTGTAAGGCATTCCCGTTCTTCCCAAGGTGATAAGGCTTTCCAGGTAGAGTTCAATTTTTTTGGAAGGTGTGTCAAATCCTCTTGGCTTGCCTGTCTTTGGATCGATCTGTTTATACACGTAATACTGCTTCCACTTGTCTTTAGGTAAAAATTCAAAAGGAGCTTTTTCCTTGAATTCGTCCCATGTCATATCAAAGGTGCTTGTACAGCGATTGAGAAGTTCATTCATGTTATTCCAGTAAGGTAGATCGCTGCCCATGATTTCCGGATCGAATGCTTTCTTGCAATTTTCATGTCCGAGTTCTGCACAGCGTTTTGCAAGTTTTGACCAGAACAGCGTTTCGTCCATGGTTTCCCAGAGATGGGTAACGGCTTGTCTAGCAAAGACCTTGTTGCAGGATTCCACAGGCATATCTGTTTCTAGCCATTCTGATGCAGGGAGAAGCATGTCTGCGTAATTGGAAAATGAAGTAGGGTACATGTACATGTGTACCACGAATTCCATTTCCTTAATGGCGGGAGCCCATGATTTACTTTCGGCTACATTGGCAAACTTATTACCGGAACGCTCAATCCAGACTCTCGGTTTATAAGGCTTTCCAGTTAAAATTGCCTTTTTTATGCTTCCCGGGTGTCCCGCCCACCAGAATAGAAGTCCCTTGTATTCATTTCCACCCAAACGTTTTTTGAGCTGCTCAGGCGGGAGCATTTTTCGGGCAGCCGGTACTATATAGGTTGAAACAGCAGCATCACCGGGTATGACACCACTTACTTTAAAACGCTGCATCAATGATCCCGGCCTTTCAATGTTGCCCATAAGTGCATTGAGAATGACTGCCGCCATAGCTGCCTGTACTGAATTTGGGCTCTGGTCAGTAGCAACACCAAGGCAGATGCCTGCAGGAGAATTTTGTGTATATATATTAATTGCCTCTTCAATCCTGCTTGCATTGAGCCAGCAGATTTCTGCCGCCTTTTGAATGGTATAGGGCTCCACTCTTTCCTTTAAAAGCTGGAAGCCAGTTTTGCATTCAACTCCATTTACCGTAAAAGTGCCTTCAAGTGCAGGAGCCAGGGCATCGTTCCATGGGTAGTCCAGCGATCTGGCTGAATTGGTTTTTGTATCCCATACCATGAAGGTATCTGGAATATCCGGATCATTGCTCTTGTCAGCACGTAAAAACATTTTGCTCTTTACATCTACAAGATAAGGCAGATTTGTCCACTTCAATACGAAATTTTTGTCATAGAGTTTTTTATCGATTATATAGCGGGTCCAAGCTTGCAATAGTGCTACATCGCTTCCGGGTCTTATTGGAAGCCAAACGTTGGCTTTAGCTGCATCCGGTGTCATGCGTGGGTCGATTACAACGGTTTTTACCCCGTTTGCACGAAGATCCGCAACGGCTCCACCTCCCATCGCAGGACTGGAATAGGAAGGAGCTGCTCCCCACAGGACAAGGCATTTCATCGGTGTATCTTTAGTGTAGTAGATTTCCTGGCAGTTTGAATCGGCTATGCTGTAGTCGGAACCGCCGTACATTAAATTATTTGCCAGTATACGCGGCAGATAACATTGCGCACAGCCGGGTTCGAACCAGTTAGGAGTCCCAAATACGTTGCAAAATCTTGCAATGCTCCAAAATTCGGGGTTTCCGCCTCCTCCTGTAGAACAGAGCACAGCTTCAGCTCCATACTTTTCACGGGTTTCCATAAGCTTTTTGGCGATAATGTCAATGGCTTTATCCCAGGAAATACGTTTCCATTTGTTTTCACCACGGCTGCCTACCCGCAGCATTGGATACTTATTGCGGTTTGGATTGTAAAGAGCTTGTATGCCAGAAAGTCCCTTGGCACACAGTGATCCTTTGTTCATGGGGTTCTCCGGATCACCCTCGAGCTTGATTACTCTACCATTTTTAACATGGGCGATAACACCGCAGTTGGAAATACATGCCCTGCAGCATGTTCTGACAGTCTTAATGGAAGATGATACATCATCTTGCGGCAGCTCATTTCGCACTAATCCATCTGAACCGTCCAAAGCTGATGCAATTCCCCCTACATTCGTTGCATCGAGGAAATCTTTTTTATTTGTTTTTTGTTCTTCCATTTGTTTGCCTCCTTTACTAATGAATAATTTTGGATAATTTAATTATCTAATTCTAGAATAACATCGTATAAATTTGATTTCCAATTCAAAAAAGATGATAGTTTATTCCAAAAAAGAATAGTCCCTTCTGCGGTTTTTAAACTATTCCGTTTTTGAATTAATTATATGATAATTTTAAATTGATTGCAGGCATCAATTGTGATTTACTATATTAAATAAGTGATTATTTTCAAAAAATTTAGACTCTTGGGACACAATAGTATATGTTATACTTGTACTTGTAAATGCAGAATAACTTGAAAATCACCTGACGGAGGGATAGATATGATAGATTCATATGGAAGGGACATAAATTATTTAAGAGTGTCAGTTACGGATTTGTGTAATCTGAGATGTATGTATTGTATGCCTGAAGGCGGCATAACAAAAATACGGCATAGTGAAATATTGAGACTGGAAGAAATATATGAGCTGGTGAAAATTTTTGTATCACTGGGAATAAAAAAAATAAGAATAACGGGAGGAGAACCTCTGATTAGAAGGGGAATCGTAAAACTGATTCAAAATATAGGCAGTTTAAGTGGAATTGAGGATTTTGCAATGACTACGAATGGAATGCTTCTTGAAAAATATGCTGGAAATTTGAAAGACGCAGGCCTTGACAGGGTTAATGTCAGCCTGGATACTTTAGATCGGAAAAAATACCGTGATATAACCAGAGGAGGGTGTTTGAAGGATGTTCTTGATGGAATTGAAGAAGCCAGAAAAGTAGGACTTGCACCCATAAAATTGAATACGGTTTTGATCAGCGGATTTAACGACAGCGAGATAGAAAGCTTTGTCGGCCTGACAAAAAATGAAGAGATAGATGTCAGATTTATTGAACTCATGCCTATTGGGCGTACCAAGGATTGGTCTCTGGATAAATTTATATCAAATAAGGTAGTCTTGGAAAAAGTTAAAGAATTAAAGAAAATTGAAAGGGAAGATGTATCGTCACCTGCCAAATATTATAAGTTACCTGGCGGGAGAGGAAGGGTAGGACTTATAAGTCCTGTTTCCCATAAGTTCTGTAAAAATTGCAACAGAGTTAGACTGACAGCAGATGGTAAGCTCAAAGACTGCCTCCTTTCAGATTATGAAATAGATTTGAAATCAGCACTGAGAAATGGAGAAAATTTAAAGAAAATAATAATTGACTCGGTTAAAAACAAGCCTGAGAGACATAATCTGGAGAAGGGAGAATATATAAAGAGGAACATGACGGCTATAGGGGGGTAATGATCATTCGTTATTTCTGTCAATTAACATTTTGACCAATTCTCTGACCTTTGGATTTTTTTGGCTGTGTCTGTTGATGACAGCTCCCAATGTGGCTGGGATACTGGGCGAGATAGGTATTGAGACAACATTGTTAGCTAGTAATTGGCTGGCTAGTTTGCGTGCTATTAAAGCAGAACCAAGTTTAGCTTCCACACCTCCTAAAATTGTTTCAGGTCTTCCTCTAAATACAATATTCGGGACAATATGATGTTCTTCAAAAAATGCCATACATAGATGGGATATGCATGTATAGGTTTCCATCAGCATAAGGGGCGTATTCTTCAATTGTTCCGGGGTGATTTGTTCTAGTTTTGCCAGGGGATTGTCTTTGTGAACTGCCAGGACAATTTTATCCGTGGAAACAGGGACGAACGAATTTTTGCCGTTGGTTAGATTTTGCTCGTCCCAATAAGTCAGTGCTATGTCAAAATTGTTGCCCAGCAGTTTACGAAATAACTGGGGCTCTTCCAATTCCTTGAGATTGATTATGAATGAAGGGTTTTCCAATTCAAACCTGCTTACTGGAATGTGGAATCCGAAACAGCTCATTATAGGCAGAGTCAGTACTGTTATTCTGTATTTGTATCCAGGTTGTAGTTTTTTTGCCATGTATTTCAGATGATGGATCTCTCCCAGTATGTGTCTTGCCTGTGGTAATAGTTGTTTTCCTTCCTCCGTTAATTTTACATGTCTGCGGCGGCGGTTAAAGAGCTGAACTCCCAATTCACGTTCAAGTGCCTGTATTTGTTTGCTAACAGAAGATTGGGCGATATTTAGCTCTAAGGCGGTTTCCATATAACTGCCCGTGTCTATTATGGTTATAAAATATTTTAATTGTTCTTCTGTCATTGTTCTCACCTATTCCATTTTTGAATTAATTATATAATAGTTTGAAATTGATTACAAGCAGCAGCTTTGATATTTTATTAACAAGGATGTCTTTTGGTGTATTTAAGTTGATAGGAAGGAGATAAGATATGCCAATCAGCATATTACGTGAATTTATTGTGCTTTCTAAAAATTTGAATTTCAGTAAGACGGCACGGCAGCTCTATATTACACAATCTGTGCTCAGCAAGCATATTGCCTTATTGGAAAGGAAAATTGGATTGACTTTGTTGATAAGAGGTCACCATAATGTTGAATTGACCGATGTGGGAAAATTGTTTTTAAAAGAGGCCATTGCTATTGTAAATCGATATGATGAAGGTATGAAAAAAGTGAAGATGGCAGTATATGGGATTAAAATGGAATTGAAAATAGGCTACTTGTATGCAAGTACCAGAGATATTCTCGTACCAGCCATGCAGCTTTTTAAAAAATATTATCCCCATATTGAGTTGAAATTGATGGCCTGCGAATACGGGAAACTGGCCCAAAAACTTAAAAACAATGATTTGGATTTGATCTTGACTGCTGATTTTGATAAGGATATTTTGTTTTGGTGTGACACGTACAAGTTATATGAAGATGAGCTCTGCGTTGTAGTACGTAAGGATCATCCTCTAGCTAAACGGAAAAACATTACAATTCATGAGCTGAATTCGGAACGTATATTGATGCCTTCAAATGAAAATTTTAATGGATATGCGACATTTGTAAATGAGATCTTCAATTCAGAAAAATTATCTCAGGATAGGAAGCTCCGGTATAAATGTGCGGGTTCCTCACTTCTGATGGTTGAGGCAGGATATGGTGCTGCAATTGTTCCACAAAAACTCAAAACTATTGCAAGTGAGAAAATTTGTTTTATACCACTTAGAGGGAATCAATATTCTTTTGATGTTATTGCAGCCTGGAGAAAAGTAAATAATAATCCGGCAGTAAAAAAATTTATTCAGATGTTGTCTGATATTCAAATATGATGGATTTTGTAGAAGGGAAGGCATGTGATAGAACCATTGGATTTATATGAAGGAAAATTTGAACAGAGGAAAACAATTTATTTTATACTTATAACCACTACACTACTTATAATAACCATTTTGGTTTCGTTGACCATTGGAAAATATTCAATATCATTGCCGCAATTTTTCAATGCCCTGGTATCAAAAATTCTTGGCCGTAGCGCAGCAAAAGCCAATGTTGTTGAAACGGTACTCTTTGATGTCAGAGCCCCTAGAATATTATCTGCCTTAATGGTGGGAGCGGCTTTGTCTGTGTCCGGGACCACATATCAAGGCTTATTTAGAAACCCTATGGTGTCTCCCGATATACTTGGAGCTTCTGCTGGTGCGGGATTTGGTGCGGCATTGGGAATTCTTTTGTCATTTAATGATTTTGGTATACAGGTTTCTGCTTTTTTATTTGGACTCACAGCGGTAATGATCACATATTTAATAAGTACCATGATATCGAGAGACAATAATGCCACATTGGTACTCGTACTTACGGGTATGGTTGTTGCAGCTTTGTTCACGTCTTTTACTTCAATTACAAAATATGTGGCGGATCCATACGAAAAGCTCCCGCTTATAACTTTTTACCTTATGGGAGGACTGGATGCTGTTACTGTGAAGGATGTCAAAATATTACTGGTACCAATGGTTATAGGACTTATACCGCTTATCTTATTGAGGTGGAAGTTTAATGTTATTTCATTTGGAGATGAGGAAGCGGAATCTTTAGGTGTTGATACTTCAAAATTGAGATTGGTTTCAATTCTTTGTTCCACTTTAATGACAGCCGGAGCTGTATCAATTAGCGGCATGATTGGGTGGGTGGGGCTTGTAATACCTCATATAGCAAGAATGATTGTCGGACCTAATTTTAAAATATTGTTACCGGCGTCACTGCTTATCGGAAGTATTTTTCTTTTATTAGTTGACGATATAGCCCGTTGTGCGTTTCCCGTGGAAATTCCGTTGGGAATTTTAACGTCACTTATTGGAGCACCTTTTTTTATTTATCTTCTAATTAAAGGAAAGAAGGGATGGGCTTGAAGTTAGAAGTGAGGGATGCAGTCTGTGGATATGGTAAAAAGAATATAGTAAGCGGCATATCTGTGAATGTGAGTTCAGGGGAGATATTGTGCCTATTGGGACCCAATGGTGTAGGCAAAACTACTTTTTTCAAAACTATATTGGGTTTTTTGAAGCTGAAAAGCGGAGAAATATTGATAGACGGAAAAAATATACACAATTATTCAAGAAAGCAATTGGCCAAAATTATTGGCTATGTTCCCCAACTACATACACCTACTTTTCCATTTAAGGTTTTTGACGTGGTGCTGATGGGAAGAACTGCCCATATTCCAATGTTTTCTTCTCCTAGTAAAAAGGACAGGTATATTGCAGAAAAGGCTCTGGAAGATTTAAAAATATCCTATTTGAAAGACAAGGTATACACGGAAATAAGCGGCGGAGAAAGG
Source organism: uncultured Clostridium sp. (assembly GCA_903789665.1). GTDB lineage: Bacteria > Bacillota > Clostridia > Clostridiales > Clostridiaceae > Clostridium_B > Clostridium_B lapidicellarium. Next base: position 16,019 of record CAIFEX010000019.1, on the reverse strand, counting down.
CAGATGGTTTTAATTGCCAGGGCCCTTGCCCAAAACCCGGAGATATTGATAATGGATGAACCGACTTCAAATTTAGATTTTGGGAACCAGATTAAAGTACTGGAACAGATAAATAAGCTTTCTAAAAAAGGACTGGCAATTATTATGACTTCACATTATCCCAACCATGCTTTTCTGTGTTCTACAAAAGTGGCATTCATGCAGAAAAATAATGTATTTGTGGTTGGTGATGCAGATAAAGTTGTTACGGAAGATAACCTTAGACGGGCATATGGGATTGATGTGAAAATAATAAATACATCCAATTCTAAAGGCGGTGTTGTAAGGGCCTGTATTCCGATGATAGGTTAATTTTATGTATGAATATTTTAAAGGAAGAGGGAGATTGAAAATTATTGTGAAAAATATTTTTTTTACCGGCGAGAAAGGAGTGGGGAAATCTACAATTATAAAAAAGATCATTAAAAATGTGGATTGTTCGATAGGCGGATTTATTCAGGAAAAGGAACTGAGTGGGGGAAATAAACGCTTTAGGGTAAAGTCGCTTTATAATTTGGATGACAGTTATATTATTGGGTTCTATGATAAGAAAGAAAATGAATTGCACTGGGATATAAATACATTTGATATCATATCGAGGGATGTATTGTTGAAGAGTCTACAGGATAGAGAATTGATGATTTTGGACGAATTGGGCTATATGGAAGAAAAAGCTCCCCTATTTCAAAAAATTGTTTTTAGAATGCTTGACAGCAGCAAGCCTGTAATAGGAGTGTTAAAAAAATGTAATGGAAATTTTGTGCGAAAAATAGCAGAGAGAAAAGATGTACAGGTAATTGAAATTGATAAAGATAATAGGGATTTGATGGAGAGAAAAATTCGAGGAATATGGAGGAATGGCAAATGAAGAAAATAGCTAAATTTTTAATCCTGGTATTGATTGTATGTACTTTTGGTGCCTGCAACAAGAATACTACAGCGTCTACACAGGGTGCAAATGCTGCAGATAACAGGGAAATCACCGTTACCGATGGTGCAGGAAGGAAAATAAAATTGTCCAAGCCTGCTGAAAAAATATTGACTAATTATCCTATAGCGGTGCAGATATTGTGTGCTTTGGGAAAACAAAATAATATTTTAGGTGCTGATGGAAATGTTATAAAAGATCCGCTGACTTTTTCACCGAAGTCAGGTACAAACAAAGTGTCTTCTGCCAATGAAATGAATGTAGAGCAGATAGTAGCTTCCAAACCGGATCTTGTTATCATGCAGAAGAAGAATCAGAAGATTGTGCCAAGTCTTGAGAAATCCAACATAAAGGTTTTTGTTGCCAATGCGGAGAGCCTTGACGAATTGGAGTCTACTGTGAAAAATTTGGGAATAGCTGTTGGCAGGGAAAAGCAGTCGCATGAATTTATGAACTATTATGCTAAAACGCTGAATTCCATTGATAATAAACTTAAAGCCGTAGATCAAAACAATAGACCTAAAGTGTATATGGCAGGCGGGGCCATGTATTCCACTCCGGGAAAAAATATGTTTCAAAATTCATTGATTAAATTAGCTGGAGGAGTGAATGTGGCGGAATCTTTGAGTGAAAGTGCTAAATGGAGCCAGGTATCTGCAGAACAGGTGATTAACTGGAATCCTGATGTGATAATTCTCACACAATATTGTGGAGTAAAGCCGCAGGATGTACTTAACAATCCTACTTTGAAGGATATAAATGCTGTAAAAAATAAAAAAGTTTATCTGATGCCTTCAAAGATGAGCGCCTGGGATATGCCCTGTCCACAGACAATTCTGGGAATAATGTGGCTTAGCAAGAAGATAAATCCTCAAGTATTTAAAGATATTGATATAATGGAGGAAGTAAATGATTTTTATCAAAAGTTTTATGGCACTACTTATACAAAACTCGGAGGAAATGTAGATTGAAACAAAATAGCGGCAATTAAAAAAGGATAGACTATTTAGTATCTATTGTATTGAATAGTCTATTTTTTTATATTATTTTATGTAAAAATTAAAATTGTTGAAGTGTTTTTTACTTGTAAATCGTTATATTATTGTGAGTTCAAAAAAGGCGGTGGTGGTTATTCAAAAAAATCAATTTGAAAGATATGTAAAACAGTATGGAGGTTTAGTCATTACCATATGTTTTTCCTTTACAAGAAACTATTTTGACGCCGAAGATATAGCCCAACAGACTTTTTTAACCGCCTATAAAAAATTGAATAGATTTGACGGAAAGAATTTTAAAGCTTGGATTACAAAAATTGCAGTTAATAAATGCAAAGATCATATTAGAAGCTCTTCCAGAAAAGCGGAGAAACTTACCTGTGAAGATTATATATACATAGAAGATCTAAAGAATTCTCCTGAAGAAAATATGCTGGCAAATTACAGCATCAGAAAAATATATGAGCTGTGTAATAAATTAAATGAACCTTATAAAACTGTGGCGGTAAATTATTTCTGTAGAGATATAAAACTTTCAGATATGGCAAGGAATACAGGAGAAAATTTAAAAACGCTCCAGACGAGACTATATAGATCAAAAAAACTTCTTAAAATTTTATGGGAGGAGGAGTTGATTTGAATAATGATCTGTTTGATAGAAGAGGACATATAAAAAATTCGTCAATAGAGAAATTGAAAAATGGAAATCTGAAGAAAACAGAAATCAATATTTTATCGGAGCACATAGAAAGCTGTGAAGAGTGTGCACAAAAGCTGTCAAATAGCTTTGAGCAAAAGGACTTTTTAAAAGTACCCTGTGGGTTTGAGGAAGAGATAGAATATAAAATAAATAGAAATCACAAGAAAAATAAACAGCTTTTTTTCTATTCGCTGAAAGTATCTGCTGCAGCTTGTATGGCACTTGTACTTGTATTTTCCAGTGCCCTCAATTTTATGGCCGACACCGGCGTGAGGAAATTGGAAATAAAATCGCCCCAGTTTACAGCGGTAAATTCTATGAATGTGAAACTTGAAAATTTTACTAATAATATAATCGATAGGGAGGTATTTAATAATGGTATCCAAAAAAAGTAGTTTTTTAACTATTATATTTTCTTTTCTGCCCGGTGCAGGACATATGTATATGGGTTTTATGAAAATGGGATTGTCAATTATGGCAGTATTTTTTACAATAATATTTTTTTCCAGCTGGCTTCATATAGGTCCGCTTTTGTACATTACTCCACTTATATGGTTTTATTCACTTTTTGACTGCATAAACAAACAGAGTATGCCCCAGGAAGAGTTTGACAAATTAGATGACAGCTATATATTTTCTATAGACAAATTGCTGAAATTGGATAAGAACCTGTTTAAGAAACAGGGATTGTTTTTTGGAATACTTCTAATTTGTATGGGACTATACCTTATCTGGGATAATATAAGATTCATTATTCAGCCATATATCAATTCTGAAATTTATAAAATTATAAGTAATTTTACAGAAATTATCCCGCAGATGATTGTGGGAATAGCCATAATTGTAATTGGAATAAAACTTATCGTGGGGAAGAAAAAAGAGGTTGATGAAGATGACTAAAGGAAGGAGAGTTGGTACATTTACATCAGGTATAATGCTTATTGCATTTGGGACAATGTTTTTAATAAACAGTTTATTGAAAATTGTAAATTATAAAGTCTTAATATCCCTTTGGCCTGTAATTTTGATTTCACTTGGAGCGGAGATCATTGCAGCTTACGTGGTAAACGATGGAGAAAAAATAAGGTATGATTCAGGAGCGATAATTATTGTGATGGTACTTTGCGCTTTTTCCATGATCATGGGAGGACTGCAACTTGTCATTACAAACTATCCGCAGTTTAGAGTGGTGTTTTAGAAAATAGTGATAAAAATTATTTACAATAGATAAAAAAAAGAGAAGCATTTACATTTAATATAAATACTCTAGAAGGGAAAGGTGTGTTAAAATAATAAAGGCAGTTTTATCAATCTATAGATTTTAATAATAGTAATAGGAAGAAGGTTTTTTAAAAGTGATACAATTCTTGTGGCTGGTTCCTCTGGGATTTCTTGTTGGAGCATTTGGAACTCTAATTGGTGCTGGCGGAGGTTTCATACTTGTGCCTATATTGTTGTTATTATATCCTGACAAAAGCCCAGATACTATAACTGGCATTTCTCTTGCAGTTGTATTTTTTAATGCATTATCTGGTTCTTTTGCTTACTCCAGGATGAAACGTATTGACTACAAATCCGGGATAATGTTTGCAATTGCAACAATTCCAGGTTCAATATTCGGTTCGGTTACGACATCATACGTGCCAAGGCAGCTTTTTAATGGAATATTTGGCGTGATATTAGTCATTGTGTCAATATTCTTAATAGTAAGAACGAAAAAGGAAACAATAGAAAAAAATGTGGTAATTAAGAAGGGATATGTTACAAGAACAGTAATAGATATTGAAGGGGTGAAACATACATTTTCATATAATCCTCTTGTTGGAATTATTGCAAGTGTTTTTGTAGGACTTATATCCAGTTTTTTAGGAATAGGTGGAGGAATAATACATGTTCCAGTACTTATTAACATGCTGAATTATCCAGTACATATTGCAACTGCCACATCACATTTTGTTTTGGCAGTGATGTCACTATCGGGAACTGCAGTTCATATAGCAGATGGAGTACTGCAATCCAGTGTAATTCAAACTGCTGCATTATCAATAGGTGTGCTGTTTGGGGCACAGTTGGGTGCTAGACTTTCAGAAAAAATTCATGGAGTCACGATAATTAGAAGTCTTGCAGCTGCTTTAGCTATTGTGGGAATAAGAATATTTTTTATGGCTCTGTAAATTAATGAACACAATAAATTTATTATTTGGGAATTAAAAAATTTTTTATAAAATGAAATAAATTTCAGATGTTCTTTTTATCCCTTTGCAATAGGGATTTTAATATGCTGATATTTTGTTTTATTTCTTTTATTTCAACTTCATATTTTTGGACAGCAACGCCGGGAAGGTGAATGCCGGTTTGGTTTAATACAAATTTTCTCTCTTCGTTAACTTCTTCAAACTTTATAGATTCTGTTAATATTTATTATAACATTTTTAATTGGCATTTGACAATAACTATAAACAGGAGTAATATGATATTGGCAAATGCCAATATAAAAATGGGAGATGATTGTATGTCAGATCGTGATTCATGCCCATCAAATGACGGATGTGAAAAGGAAAATAATCCTATGAATAATGTAAAAAAAGTAGTAGGTGTAATGAGTGGAAAAGGAGGAGTAGGTAAATCTACAATTTCGGTATTATTGGCAAAGCAGCTTAATAAGAAGGGTTTTAAGGTAGGTATACTTGATGCTGATATTACAGGGCCGAGTGTTCCAATATTACTGAATTTAAAAAATAAGAGAGCAAGAGCCAAATATGAAAATATTCTGCCGGTAGCTACAGAGGAAGGTATAGAAGTCATGTCGCTTAACCTGCTGATAGAAAATGAGGAGGAACCGGTAATCTGGAGAGGGCCTTTGATAGGCAATATTGTCAAACAGTTTTGGACAGATGTACTGTGGGGAAAACTTGATTATTTGATAATTGACATGCCACCGGGGACAGGAGATGTAGCTATTACTGCAATGCAGTCGATACCTATTGATGGAATAATAATGGTATCGGTGCCACAAGATTTAGTGTCTATGATAGTTTCAAAAGCTGTAAATATGGTAAATAAAATGGGCGTTAGTATTTTAGGTATTATTGAAAATATGAGTTACGTAAAGTGCCCAAATTGTAATAAGAAGATCAGAATCTTCAACGGTGAGAATACTCATGAGTTTTTAAAAAAAATGGATTTAAAATTTCTTGGTGAATTGCCTGTAGTGGACAGTATATGTAACCCATTGTCTTCCCAAGATAAAAATACAAATAATAGTATAGATTCAATATTCAATCCGATAGTTGAAAATATAATCAAAAGCTTAAAGGAGGAATAAAAATGAAAATTGCAGTAGCAAGTGATGGGAAACAAGTAAGTGGACATTTTGGACATTGTAGTGGATTTATGATTTATGAAATAAGGGAAGACAAATCTTTAAAAAGGAGTTTTGTGGAGAATCCAGGACATAAACCGGGATTTTTACCGGCGTTTTTAAAAGAAAAGGGTGTAAATGTAATAATATCGGGAGGAATGGGAGAAACTGCGGTTCAATTATTTAGAGATAATAAAATAGAAGTTGTCATAGGTGCGCAAGGCCTATGTGATGATGTAATACAAAAATATATAAATGGAGAACTAAAATCTACTGGGAGTGTATGTACAGAGCATCAATATGAGGGAAATTGCAATAAGTAATTAGATTAAATTTATGAGGTGAGTATTTGAATATGAAAGATGAATTTTTGTTAATCAAAGAATTGTTGAATAAGAAAAATTACAAGCTTACCAATCAAAGGGAAATTGTACTTGAAGTTTTAATTGAATCAAATATTCACCAAAATATCAAAGAGATTTATGATAAAATAAAAAGTCATAATAAGATAGGTCTTGCAACTGTTTATAGAACAATATATTAATTGCAATGATATAATAGATATAGATGATAGCAATATCAATTTAGAATTTATTAAACTAAATAATTACATAGAAAAAATTAAAAATATTGATATAAAAGATACCAATATTGTTTTAGTCGGAATATGCAGCAAATGCAGGGAGGGAAAAATGCCAAGACCAGTTAAATATAGAAGTGTAGAGAGATTGCCGCAATATACTTATTTTATACCGGTAGGTAGGAAAAAATGTGAAATAAAAGATGTAGTTATAAAAGTTGAGGAACTTGAAGCAATGAGACTGAAAGATATTGAAAAATTAAATCAGGAAGAATGTGCTGAAAGAATGCACGTGTCCAGGCAGACTTTTCAAAATATAATAGATAGTGCAAGGGAAAAAACAGCGCTTGCTCTGACACAGGGGAATTCAATAAGGATAAATGGAGGAAACTACAGACCTGTATTCTGCAAATTTAAATGTTTTAATTGCGGCAATATATATAAGATAAAAAAAGAAGAAGACAAATATGTCTGCCCTTCCTGTGGTTCAAATAAGGTTATTTGTAATAAAAGAGCTAATCTCTGCAAAAAATGGTGCAAATTAGGTAGAAAAGATGATTGAATTATAATTTATTTATCATTTATAGGCAGAATTAAAGAGCTTTTCTATTGCTGAAATTAATTTTTTGAGGGCAGAGGAAATGTACTTGTCTTTGTGATAAATTATTTTAAAGCTTCTGTAAAGTGAAAAGTCCTTGATGGGAATCTGCACCACATTATTCTGGTGAATTAGTAGGCTTTTAGACAGGATTGATACACCCTGACCGGCAGCAACTACGTTGATTATGGAGTCAGAGCTGTGGCACACCCATTTTTTTATAATTGGTATTCCCCTGCGTTCCGTTAGATTGATGAGAAAATCCCTGGTACCGGAACCCTCCTCACGAAGTACACAGTCTTTACCCTTTAAATCGGACAGTTGAATTGATTTTTTTGAAGCAAATGGATGATTCTTGCCGCAGATCAAGACCATTTCATCTTGGTAGACTTCATGGGATATAATGTCTTTTGAATTTACCAATCCTTCTATTACGGCTATATCTAGAGTTCCATCAATAATTTTCTGTATGATGTCCTTAGAGTTGTCTACATATACACGTATGCGAATTTTAGGATTTTTTTCTTCAAATTTGGATATGATATTACCCAGAAAGAAACTTCCTACGGTAAGTGAAGCTCCTACATGAATGCATATCTGTTCGGAAGCATGGTGCAGATAATGTTCCATTTCACGAAAATTTGAGAGAATATGTCTTGCATAATTTAAGAATTCCCTTCCCACATCTGTAATGTATAATTTTCTGGAAAGCCTTTCAAACAATTTCACATGATATTCCTTTTCAATCTGAGAAATAACATGGCTGACAGTGGGCTGGGATATATAGAGTTTTTTTGCTGCAGCTCCTATTTTTCCATTTTCTGCTACTGCGGTGAAAATTTCCAGGTCCCGTATTGTCATGGATATCCCCCTTTTTACATAAAAATACATAGATAAAAAGCTATGAAATTATAATAAGTTTAGCATTTTACAAAAGAAATGGCAAGGAATATAATTTTTATATAGGGAATTGGCCAATACCCATTTTACAATTTAGTTGAAAAATCAGGTGATTCTTAGCTCCAGTTGGAGTTTGCTTATAGGAAATACTTTTCTCCACCTGAATCTTTAAAATTGTGAAAATGAAAAATTTAGAAAGGGTGTAATCAAGATGAAGGTTCCCGATACCTGTCAGCTTAGAGCTGAAGATATGAATGAATTATTTGCTAAATTGGAACAGAAATATGTTATCTATGCTCCGGTACGAATTCGTGGAGGAGGAAGATATGCAAAACAGGATTCCATTTTATACAAACCAGTGCACAGATATGAAGAGATAGAATATAGTGAACGTTCGACTTACCCTATGAAAGAGGTTCTTACTCCAATTACTCAGACCTTGTTTTATTTTACTGAGGATGAATACAGGGAAAGCAAAATGAGAGAAAAAAAAGACATTTTGGTGTTTGGCAGGGCATGTGACATAAATTCAATAAAAATTCAGGATCAGATTTATCTGAAAAATGGTGATACAGAAGATTATTTTTACAAAAGAATAAGAGACAAGGTAAAGTTTGCATTGATGGAATGTGCCAATGAATTTGATGGGTGTTTTTGCTGCAGTATGGGTACGAACACCACAGATATGTATTCCATTGCTGTATCCTTTGGTGAAAATATAAATAATGTGGAAGTAAAGGATGAGGAATTTAAACAATATTTTCGAAATTACAAACCATCTGATTATAAGATCAAATTCCCTGCAGAAAACAAACTTAAAGTAAAATTTCCTGTAATAGAGGATCTGGATATGGCAAACAAGATAAAAAATCATCCGATGTGGGATGAGTTTGAAGACAGATGTATTGGATGTGGTTCATGCACTACTGCGTGCAGTACATGTACCTGTTTTGAAACCACAGATATAGTGTATACACAAAATGCAAATGTAGGAGAGAGAAGAAGAACCTGTTCTTCATGCATGCTTGAAAATTTCGACAAAGTTGCGGGAGGCAGCTCCTTTAGAAAAAAAGTTTCTGAAAGATACAGATATAAAATCCTCCATAAAGTTTACGGATACAATGCAAGATTCAAGGATGGTCCTATGTGTGTGGGCTGCGGCAGATGTTCTGCAAGATGTCCTGAACTTATAAGTTATCCTGCCACATTGAACAAGCTATATGATGCTGTAGAGGAAATAAAAAAACAGGGAGGAGTCAAAGATGTTTAACAATCCAGTTAGGCCGGAGCCGCATAAGATATTGAAGATAATTCCACAAACAAAGCTTGAATGGACTTTTCGCATAGAGAACAATATTCCCGTAAAACACGGCCAGTTTATGCAGCTTTCCATTCCAAAAGTTGGCGAGGCACCCATATCTCTAAGTGGTTTTGGAAAAGGATATGCAGATTTTACGATAAGAAGAGTGGGAAAAGTTACGGATAGATTATTTTCCATGAAGGAAGGGGACTATATTTTCCTCAGGGGATGTTATGGAAATGGATGGCCTTTTGAAGAACTCAAAGATAAAAATGTTGTGGTTATTGCTGGGGGTACTGGAGTTTCACCGGTAAAGAGCCTTATAGACGAGTTATTTGATAGGAGTGACTATGCAAAAGAAATTTATCTGATTTTTGGGTTTAAAAATTCCAATAGTATTCTGTTTAAAGATGAGCTTGAAAAGTGGAAAAAAGCTGGACATTTTCATGTGGTTTATACCCTTGACAATGAAAAGTACAGTGGCTGGCAGGTTGGAATGGTAACAAACTTTATAAGGAATATTCCATTTGAATCTTTTAAAGGAAATTATGAATGTCTTGTAGTGGGCCCTCCTGTAATGATGAGATTTGTAGGTAAAGAATTGATTGTAAATAGTGTACCTGAAGATAAAATATGGATGTCGTTTGAGAGAAAAATGTCCTGTGCCGTTGGAAAATGCGGACACTGCAGAATCGATGAAACATATGTATGTTTAGATGGCCCTATTTTCAATTATACAATAGGTAAAAAGCTGGTTGATTAGGAGGGGAAAATTATGGTGGAAGATTGTAATATAAAAAAATTAAGGAACAACTGTTTCAGGCAATCCAAAGTACCTGGTGAATTTATGCTTCAGCTTAGAGTTCCAGGTGCTGTCATAGATGCAAAGTGGCTCGATGTTATAAAATATGTGTGTAAAAAATGGGGAAATGGTTCTTTCCATTTAGGTGTCAGACAGACTTTGAATGCACCTGGAATAAAAGCAAAAGATATACCTGCGGTAAATGAATATATACAGCCTTATTTGAAGAGTATAGAGCATGAAATGTGCGGTGTGAATATGAAAACCGATAACGGTTACCCTTATATTGCCCCGAGAAATATAATGGCCTGTATTGGAGAAATTCATTGTATCAAGGCAAATGTAAACACACAGAAACTAGCGCGAAAACTGGAGAAGATAATTTATCCCAATCCGTATCATATCAAGATTTCGGTATCAGGTTGTCCTAATGACTGTGCGAAAGGTCACTTTCAGGATTTTGGCATAATTGGATGTACAAAGCCTGTTTATGATATAAACCGATGTATTGGCTGTGGGGCCTGTGTGAGGAAGTGTGAAAAAGCTGCAACCCGTGTGCTGTCACTTAATGACAAGGGTAAAATAGACAAAGATACGTGCTGCTGTGTGGGATGCGGTGAATGTGTTATTGCATGTCCAACGGGGGCATGGCGCAGACCGGACAAAGATTTTTATAAGATAATTCTCGGCGGCAGGACAGGAAAACAGTATCCTAGGATGGGAAAGATGTTTGCAAACTGGTTGACTGAAGAAAGTGTACTTGCGATAATGGCAAATTGGCCTAGATTTTCAGAATGGGTACTTGGCGGAAAGCCTGTTTATATTCACGGCGGCCATCTGATAGACAGGGCAGGGTATGAGAAATTTAAAGAATTCATGATCGAAGGTGTCACATTGAATCCGGAAGCTTTTATTGCCGAGAATATCAACTGGACGGAAACAGAGTACAGGAGCAACATTCATGTGAAGCCGCTGAGTAAACACTTAACTGTTTGATAAGGTCCCCTGTGATAAATTAAGAAAAAATGTAAGCGTTTTAAAAAATATTAATCCAGGCATGGTTATATTAGCAGCTGGCGGGATTGATGAAAAAAATATTAAAGATTATGTTGAGACGGGGGTTGATGCTATTGTTACTTCTTGCATTTATTATGCAAGACCTATTGATATAGGGTGCAAATAGGACCTGTTGTATAATGTTTGTTCAGACTCAAGAGGGGATATTATGCTTCAGAATTATAAAAGGTTGGGAGTTATAAATACTGGAGTCTACGGTGTGGAAGATTATTTAGGAAAGACAAGAAAAATAGTAAAAGAACTGAAATAAAGTAGTTCTAAAAATATTATCATATATGTGTTAAAATGGTTTCAAAATGAAAATATATCATTTTGAAACCATTTTTTATCATTATGATAAATAATTCTCTTTTGCTGACTATAATTTTAGCTGTTATAGAAAATATTTTTAGATTGAGTTGGCTTTGTACACAGCATTTTTATAGTAATTTATATATTTTAAAATCATATTTTCCATTTTGGCTTGAAAATTGCTTGCATTTATATGTACACGATATATTCAAAAGGAGAGATTATCAATGAATAAAAAAGAATTGTGGAATAAGTGCATAGAGTTCCATGGACATGATTGCCCGGGGCTTGCCATAGGATTCAAAGCTTGTGAAGCAGCAATAGAAAAGATGAATCTGAAATTTTCATCTGATGAAGAAATAGTATGTGTTACTGAAAACGATGCCTGCGGTGTTGATGCAGTACAGGTTATAACAGGATGCACTTTGGGAAAAGGCAATCTGGTGTACAGAGGTACTGGTAAAATGGCTTTTTCATTTTTCAACAGGGGAAATGGAGATAATATGAGAGTTGTTTTGAAACAGATTAAGGGTGAAATGAGCAGGGAGGAAAAAGAGAAGTACATTTTGGAGTCACCGGCAGAAGAAATATTTGATATAAAAAAGCCAAAATTTCAAGCCCCTAAAAATGCAAGGTTGTTTAATACGATTATTTGTGAACAATGTGGAGAAGGTGTTCCTGAGCATAAAATAAGAATAAGCAACGGAAAAAAACTTTGCCTGGATTGTTTTGAAGAGTACACACGGGGATGGTAAGATGATGTATCAAATAAATAAAGGGATTGATGAAATTGAAAGAGGAAATGTGCATAAACTATGAAAGATATACAACAAGAAAAAGAATTATAATCTTAGTTATTCTGTTGTTAATTATAATATTTTCTCTATTTTCAATATGTGCCGGCTCATCGGCTATTAAACCCTACCAGGTTTTAATGGGAATTTTTCAAAAGGGAAGTGGGTTATCAAATCTTGTAATCTGGAATATACGGCTTCCAAGAGTCCTTGCTGCCATTATAGCAGGTGCAGGACTGTCTGCTGCAGGATGTGTAATGCAGAGTAATCTGAGAAATCCTCTTGCATCACCATCAACTTTAGGAATATCAAATGCTGCGGCTTTTGGTGCAAATGTTGCTATTATAATATTTGGTGCAGGAAGTGTTAAAAGTACAGGTGCTGATGCAGTGCTTATAGATAATCCGTATATAGTTACTATTTGCGCATTTTCCTTTTCTATGATAGCTGCTGTCATTATTTTAATGATTGCGAGACTTAGATCCCTTTCTCCAGAGGCTATATTACTTGCGGGGATAGCTATAGGATCTCTTTTTTCTGCAGGTATTACGCTTATTCAGTATTTTGCCCAGGATGTTCAGGTAGCAGCTGTTGTATTCTGGACATTTGGTGATCTTGGACGTGCTTCTTGGAAGGAAATAATTATAATGGCAGTTATTATAGGGGTATCGATGATTTATTTTGCTGTTAGACAATGGGATTATAATGCTATGGACAATGGGGAGGAGGCTGCAAAAAGTCTAGGAGTAAGTGTTGAGAGAATACGATTTGGGGGAATGTTTGCTTCTTCTTTAATCACTGCGGCAGCAGTTTCATTTCTTGGTATTATAGGATTTATAGGGCTTATAGGGCCTCAGATAATGAGAAGGATTATTGGAGGGGATCATCGTTTCTTGATTCCAGCATCCGCACTTATGGGTTCACTTTTACTTCTCGTTTCTGACACATTTGCAAGAAGCATAGTTTCACCTATAATTCTTCCTGTTGGAGCTATTACATCTTTTATGGGAGCACCTATGTTTTTATATCTGCTCATGAGGGGGTATAGGAAAAAATGATTTTATCTGTAAGGGGACTTGCATTTAAATATACAAGCAGATCTGTCTTAAAAGACATTAATTTTTCGGTGGAAAAAGGAGAATGTGCCGCACTCCTGGGTACAAATGGAGCAGGAAAATCCACTCTTCTTAAATGTATAGATCGTATATTGAAGGCACAATACGGCACTGCATTAATTGAAAAAAATGAAATCTTTAAACTCAGCCCTATAAAACTTGCTCAGAGGGTTGGTTATGTTTCACAGCAGCAAACAAGTGTAAGAACCACTGTTTTTGATTCCGTACTTTTGGGAAGGAAACCCTACATTAAATGGAATGCTTCAAAAGAAGATATTTCAATAGCTAATATGGCCATTGAAGCTCTGGAGCTTGAAGATTATTCTTTAAGATTTTTAGATGAGCTAAGCGGTGGAGAACTGCAAAAAGTTGTTATTGCAAGGGCTATTGCCCAAAAACCTGAGATACTTCTTTTAGATGAGCCTACAAGTAATCTGGATTTGAAAAATCAGCTTGAAGTGATAAAAATCATCAATAGGATAGTTAAAACTCAGGGAATTGCTGCTGTAATGATAGTTCATGATTTAAATCTCGCCATAAGGTTTGCGGATAAATTTATCATGCTGAAAGATGGTACAATTTTTGCCGCAGGCGGAAGGGAAATAATGACTCCTGAGAATATTGAAAGAGTTTATTCTGTTCCAGTAGCTGTAAAAAATTATAAGAATATTCCGGTAATTATACCGCTGTAAGTTATTCTCATAAGAGGTACGTTAAATGGAGGGAGGAAATAATTGTGCATAAAAAATTTTTAAGTCTATTATTTGTAGGAATATTTATTTTTGCACTTTTGATTGGAGGCTGTTCACCTAAATACGAAAAAACTTCAAATTCAAAATCTAAAAATATAATTATAACAGACTTATTGGAAAGAAAGATTACATTAAATAAAAGAATTGATAAAGTTGTAGCTATTGGACCAGGGGCATTGAGACTTTATTGTTATATAAATGGTTCAAAAAAGTTAGTGGGTGTAGAACAGACTGAGAAAGGCAGCACTGTGGGAAAGCCTTATATGATGGTGAATCCCAATATTGCAAAACTTACAACTATAGGTCAGGGAGGACCTAATAATTCACCGGATGCCGAAAAAATACTTTCAGTTAAACCGGATGTCATTTTCGATACATATGCTTCAGATAAGTCTTCTGCAGATGAACTGCAGTCCAAAACCAACATACCTGTCGTTGTTTTGAGCTATGGTAAACAATCCACATTTGATCCTGATATGTACACTTCTTTGAAAATTATTGGGAAAGTCACTGGCAATGAGAGCAGGGCACAAAAAGTAATTGATTATATGAAAAACTGTAAAGATGATCTGGACAAGAGAACTAAAGATATCCCTGAAAGTAAAAAGCCAAGTATATATGTCGGAGCTTTGGGCATGAAAGGCACGCATGGCATTGAAAGTACTCAGGGGAATTATTCTCTGCTCAAGGCTGTAAACGGGAAAAATGTAGTGGATGAAACGGGAAAGACTGGTACAGTTATGATAGATAAAGAGAAACTCCTAAAATGGGATCCGGATAAGATTTTTATAGATGAGGGAGGATTTCAGATGACTCAGGAAGACTGTAAAAAAAATCCTGACTATTATAATAATCTTTCAGCAGTTAAAAATGGTGAAGTATATTCACAGATGCCCTATAATTTCTATACTACAAATATTGAAACTGCTATGGCGGATGCCTATTACCTTGGAAAGGTTATCTATCCCGAAAAATTTAAAGATATTGATCCTATAAAAAAGGCTGATGAAATCTATAAATTTCTTCTTGGAAAAGGGGTATATTCCCAGATGGCAAATAATTTTGGAGGGTTTAGAAAGATAATATTAAAATAATTTTTTAAATATTCTTTGAAAATATATATTGAATCCAACAGCATAAAATTATATTAATTGCGTATTGTATAAAAAGTCTTCTATGAAAAAATTAATTTCGTAGAAGACTTTTTATTGTTCCGTTATATAATTAACTTTACAGTAAACTTAATATTATTTATATAATAATTAAATATAGTAATTTATATATAAATATTAATTAAAAAAATAAATATTTATATTGAATATATTAATGATTCATGATATACTGTGTTCATAAAAAAGAGAAGGTGATTATTTGACATATAAAGTAATTGGAAAATGTCCGGTATGTGGGGCAAGACTTTTGATTTCAAAACTTCACTGCCCTAAATGCGGCACTGTAATTGAAAATGATTTTGAAATGTCTAAATTTGAATATCTTACAAAAGATCAGCTTAAATTTATAGAGATATTTTTAAAGAACAGAGGAAATATAAAAGATGTGGAAAAAGAACTTGGCATATCCTATCCCACAGTGAGATCAAAATTGGATGAGTTAATATCTGCCCTGGGATACAATGTATCTCAAAATTCAAAGGCTGACAAGAAAAGGATAGTGGATATGCTGGACAGGGGAGAGATAACTGCGGATCAAGCTATAAAAATGATGAATAAGTAATAGGTAATTGCGAAACTCACTGATAAAAATGAATTGATGATGGGAAGAAGTTT
>CAIFEX010000018.1 GCA_903789665.1 uncultured Clostridium sp. | reverse complement strand
TATCTGGGACATAATCAAATGCGGTATACTAAGACATTATCACAATTAAATCATACTTTGCCTTGAAAAGGTATTTTATTGATTGACACGCCAGGAACGTTGTATTATAATATAAATGTTTGTATCGATTATAAAAGATCCACTAGCCCCGGATCTTTCCATAGAGAAATGTATATTGAAATTATTGAAAATTATAGGAATTAATTTTAAGAAAGGAGTTGAATACCGTTAGATTTTAACGGGAAAGCATGAAATCATATATAGCAAAACCCCAGGAAATTGAAAGAAAATGGTATGTTGTTGATGCTGCGGGAAAACCGCTTGGAAGAGTAGCAAGCCAGGTTGCATCTATATTGAGAGGCAAAAATAAGCCTATATTCACGCCACATGTGGATACAGGAGATTTTGTAATAGTAATAAATTCTGAGAAGGTAGTTTTAACTGGTAAAAAATTAGATCAGAAGATGTTGAGGCATCACTCACTATATCCGGGCGGATTAAAGGAAACACCGTATAGAGATGCCTTGGCAAAAAAGCCTGAATTTGTATTTCATGAAGCTGTTAGAAGAATGCTTCCAAAGGGAGTACTTGGAAAACAGATGCTGAAAAAATTGAAAGTTTACAAAGGTTCTGAACACAACCATGCAGCACAGAAACCAGAAGCACTGGAATTGAAATATTAGCTAAAAGACTGAAAGGAGGATAATAAATGGCTAAAGTTCAATATTATGGAACGGGAAGAAGAAAAGAATCAGTGGCAAGAGTTAGACTTGTGCCTGGAGAAGGTAAAGTTATTATAAATAAAAGAAGTATAGAAGATTATTTTGGATTGGATAGTTTAAAGGTCATAGTTAATCAGCCTCTTGAGTTGACTTCAACTTCCGGCAAATTTGATGTACTTGTAAATGTACATGGCGGAGGATTTACTGGTCAGGCTGGAGCTATAAGACATGGTATATCCAGGGCGCTGCTGAAAACAGACGGAAATTTTAGAGCGGAACTTAAAAAAGCTGGATTTCTAACGAGAGATCCCAGAATGAAAGAAAGAAAGAAGTATGGCCTCAAAAAAGCCAGAAGGGCTCCACAGTTTTCAAAGAGATAATAAAATCATATTTAAGCTTCTACATATAGAGGGTTTGTATACTTTTGATTGTAGGAGCTTTTAATTTTTAATGAATTTGATTAATATTTCTCATATATGTAGGTAAAAATATATATGGTAAAGCTCTTAGATTATTATATGTACAAGGAGTGATATATTGGTATGGAAGGAAAAAAAATCGGATTTACCATATTATTAATATTATTATTTACATTTGGTTTTAATGTTTTCTATACTGCAAAAGCTTTCGGGAATGATGGTGCAGGCAATATTAAGTGTGGGAAAAAAAGTATAATTCTCCTGGATCCGGGACATGGAGGCATGGACAGTGGTGCTGTGTCAAAGGATGGTATAATGGAGAAGGAGATAAATTTAAAAATAGGTAATAAACTTAAGGACAAATTGTCAAAAAAGGGTTATGAAGTATTTATGACCAGAGATGGGGATAATGGCCTTTATACTAAAGAGGGCAGAACGAGGAAAAAGAAAATTGAGGATTTAAATAACAGATGTAAATTGAAAGAAAGTACTAAATGTAATATGTTTATAAGTATACATTTAAACATGTTTCCCCAGTCCAAATACCATGGAGCACAGGTGTGGTATTCAAAAAATGAAAACAGTAAAAGGCTGGCAAATATACTTCAAAATAATTTAATCAATGACCTGGATAAGAACAATAATAGAAAGGAAAAGGCTGCATTAAATTCGTATAAGGTGCTCAGATGCAGGGACAATGTGCCTTCTGTATTAGTAGAATGTGGTTTTTTGTCTAACACTGAGGAAAAAAATAAATTGACAAGTAATGACTACCAAGACAAAATAGCGGAATCTATAGCTAAATCTGTTGATGACTATTATCTTTCCAATTGAAGAGGAGTGTACACTTTTGTTAATTTATAATATTCTGAATATTATAAATTAATGTAAGATCATTTATTGATTTTTACTTTACATTATGGTATTCTTGAGTTAAAGTAATATATCAAACCATTAATTTAATGATTTTGAGGTGATTACTATAGACATTAGAATAGATAAGGGCAGTGAAATACCTCTGTATTTTCAAGTTAAAAAAGAAATAATGAATTTGATAAATAGAGGTAAATTAAAAGTAGGTGAAAGGATGCCTACTGAAAGGGAACTGTCTGAAAACCTTAAAGTAAGTAGAAATACTGTTAGTACTGCCTATGATGAATTGGAACAAGAAGGAGTGTTAAAATCTTATCAGGGAAGAGGGACTTTTGTGGCGGAAGAAGCTAATCCATGGAAAGTCCAAAATATAAGACAAAAAATAATGAAATTCATTGATCTTGGATTCGAAGAAGCAATAGAATCGGGAATGGATGCCAACGAATTTCTGGAAATTGTTATTCAGAGGGTAAGAGAAAAGAAAAAATTAATGAGTAAAATAACAGCTGTGTATGTGGAATGTAATATTGAGCAATCCAGAATGTTTAGTAAACAGATTATGGAAAGCACCAATATGAACGTAATTCCCTTTACTCTTGATGACATAAGAGATATAACTGATTCTACGAGAGAGATTATAGAAAGAAGTCAGGTTATAATAGCAACGTTCAATCATGTCAATGAAGTTGTTAAATTGACTAAAAAATTTAAAAAAGAAATAATAGGTGTAGCTATAAATGTAAATTTGGAAACCATAGTTAAGATTGCCAGATATCCCAAAGATACTAGATTTGCATTTATATGTATTTCAAATGAATTTATGTTTAAAGCAAGGGCTGCGTTGGAGAAGGCTGGCCTTGGAAATATAAATATTCAATTTACCAATTCTACAGATGAACGGAAAATTACAAAGACTATAGATGATGTAGATGTTATTATAGTATCGCCGGGAAGGTATAAAGATGTACAGTCGCATAATGTAAACAATAAATATGTAATGAAATTTTTGTATAGTCTTGATGATAATTCAGTCAAAGAGTTGAAGTCAAAGATAATTGATCTTAAGTACCAAAAATAAGGACAGGTATATTTGGAAATTGGATAGAAGAGAACTTCTGCCTGTTGAGGTAAAATAATAAGTGTTCCGGATGATAGTTGATCTGAAATACTTATTTGTATTTTTAGGAGGAAAGTGTGTATGGCTTTTAAAAATAGAAGGGGCATAAGTACAAAATTATTTGGGAAAATTCCCTTGAAGATCAAAATAGTAATATTTTGTATTTTATGTATTTTTGCAGTGACTTTAATTGTGAAAACTTCATATTTGAATAATAAGTATAAAACTGCATCGGGAAATTCACATGGAAGTACTGCTAAGAGTACTGTGATAAAAAATAACCGCTCTGATAAATTGGAAAGCGAGTATAAAATTGCGCAAAATTTCTTTAGCAATAAAGAATATTCTAAAACCATAGACAAGGCAAATGAGATCATAAGTCAGGACGATAAATATTATAAAGCTTATAATATTAAGGGAATTGCACTCTGTTACAGCAGTAATTACGAAGAGGGGATGAAAAATATAGATGAAGCCCTTAAACTCAATCCCGATTTTGGCTATGCGCGATTTAATAAGGCACTTGCCTATGAGCTTTATGGTAAATATGACGAAGCACTTTATTGGTATGATAAAGATCTGGAAATAGAGAAATATGTCTGGAGTTATTATGGTAAAGCCAGTATATATGGAAGGCGGGAAGATGTTTCAAATACTGTAAAATTTCTTAAAATGGCTGTGGATATATCTCCTGATATCAAGAGTATAGCCAGAGACGAGAAAGATTTTGATCCAGTGAAAAATTCCAGGGAATTTCAAGAGGTAATTAAGTGATACAATAGGAGAGAAATTTATGAAAAAAGGTATATCTGCTTCTAAAGGTTATGCAATAGGCACTGTTTTTATAAAAGAGGAAAACAGGGTAAATGTAGAAAAAAGGTATGTAAGAGATATTGATAGAGAAGAGAGAAGATTTCAAAGAGCTTTGGATTTATCTATAAAACAGCTTCAGAGAATAAAGGTAAAATCTGAAAGAGAAATTGGGAAAGACGAGGCAGAGGTATTTGAAAGCCATATTATGCTTTTGAAAGATGAAGAATTTGTGGGAACTGTAAGAGTGAAGATAGAGACAGGGCATATAAATGCGGAAGCAGCTCTTTATGAAGTGATAGAATCCTATATGAAAATTTTTAATTCAATGGAAGATGAGTATATGAAGGAGAGGGGTATTGATGTAAAAGATGTTGGAAACAGAGTGTTTTCAAACCTTACAGGTTGGAACTTTTCTCTAAACAGAATTAAAAATGATAAAGTTGTTATAGTTGCCCATGATTTAACACCTTCGGATACTGTACAACTTGATAAAAGCAAGGTATCGGCAGTTGTTACAGATGTTGGCGGCAGGACTTCGCACAGCGCTATTATGGCTAGGACTCTTGAAATACCAGCTGTAGTGGGTACTATGGATATGACGGATTCTGTTAAAAATGGAGATCTTGTAATTGTTGACGGCTTTGATGGCAGTGTTATAATCAATCCTGATGAAGATGTGGTGAAGAAATATAGGATTAAAATGAAAAACTATAACAGAGAGGTGGAAAAACTCAAATTTTTCATAGATGTAGAAACTGTTACAAAATCAGGTAAGAAGATAAAAGTTCTTGCCAATATAGGAAAGCCACAAGATGTAGAACAGGTGCTGAAAAACGGTGGTGATGGAATAGGGCTTTTTAGGACAGAATTTCTGTACATGAACAGGGGAAATATGCCCTCAGAAGAAGAGCAGTTTCAAGCTTACAAATATGTGGTGGAAAAGATGAAAAATAAGCCTGTGGTTATAAGAACCTTGGATATAGGTGGTGATAAAAAACTTTCTTATCTGTTAATGCCTGAAGAGATGAATCCTTTTTTGGGGTATAGAGCTATAAGACTCTGCCTTGACAGAGAGGATATATTTAAGCCTCAGTTGAGAGCCATACTCAGGGCGTCGGCCTTTGGAAATTTAAAAATGATGTTTCCCATGATAAGTTCTGTCAAAGAATTTTTACAAGCTAAAAATATCTTGAGACAATGTATGGCAGAACTCGAAAACGAGGGAATAGATTTTAATAGAGATCTGGAAACTGGAATAATGGTGGAAATACCGGCCGCAGCATTGGAAGCAGAGGAACTGTCTAAATATGTTGATTTTTTCAGTATTGGGACCAATGATTTGATACAATATACCCTGGCAGCAGATAGGACAAATGAAAAAGTGTCTTATTTATATGATCCGATGAATCCTGCTGTGTTAAAACTTATAAAAAACACTATAAAATCTGCTCATGAAAAGGGGAAAACCTGTGCGATGTGCGGAGAAATGGCGGGAGATGAAAATTCCATACCTGTTTTAGTAAGATATGGATTGGATGAATTCTCCATGAGTGCCTCCTCTATTTTGAAAGCAAAGCAGGTTATAATGAAATGTTGATTTTTAAAATTATGATGGAAGAGTGGTATATTAAGTAGATGAATAGGTCTCAAAAAATATATAATAGAGCTTTGGATAAATATAATGGCGGACATATAGAATCCGCAATAAAGCTGTGTGATAAGAGTATATCTTTAAATGCGAAAAATAGAGCAGCTATTAATTTAAAAGGGCTTTTGCTGTATTTAAAAGGTGATTTGTGGGGCTCTAGAAAAATTTGGAACATGAATTATAAATCTAACAATGATATAATATCCAAAAAATATATTGATGGCTCAAAAGATGATGAAATAAGATTTAGATTGTATGGAAGATCTTTAATGCTGATTAAGGAATTGAGAATAAATGAAGCATTAAAATTGCTGCAGAGGTGTGCTGAAAGTGATTTTAATTATATTGAGGTAAATAATTGCAGTGCCTTGTGTTATATAAAAAAAGGCGAATACCAAAAGGCATTGAAAAAGATAGATAATGTATTTAAAGTGGATGCAGATAATTTTAAGGCTAAAAAAAATATAAAATTACTTGAGGATGTAGATGTAGTAAAAAAAAGGTTTGATATAAAAAGAATAATAGTCATTTTTTTATTTGTGACGTGTATGATATTGTTATTATTGGTAGGAATTCATAGAGGAATTATAAATTTCAAAAACTATTCTGGAAATAAAAAATATGAGGTAAAAGTGAGAAAGGATCATAATATCCTTAAAAAGGATGTTTTTGCAAGAGAAGATGTGGAAAAATATATACAGGCAAAAGATTATGATTCCATGTATTTTCAGTTCGACAAGTGGAAAAATAAAAAATTAAGTGCAGAGGATAAAAGACTTTTATCGACAGTTCATCAAATTTTGAATGGTGAAGGCTGCCTGTATTTTTATAATTTGGGCAGTAAATATCTGGATAATGGTGATTATGACAATGCCATTTCTTATTTCAAGAAATCTTATGAAGTGGGGAATAAAAGTGATCTGTACCCACATATAACTTATTTTCTTGCGAGATCTGTTGATTTGTCGGGAGATCACAGCAGCGCCCTGAAGTATTATTCTCAATATGATAAAAGTTTCCCCCAGGGAAATTATGAAGAATCAGTTTTATATAGACTTGCTGTTTTATATAGAGGAATGAATTCAGACATATCTAAAAGTTATGCTAAAAAACTACTGGACAGATATCCCGGATCCATTTACAATAATTCTATAATAGATAGTATATTACATAGTTAAGTTTAAACTTAATCAAGTACTAAAATTGTTATCTAAAGATGTGATGCTGATATTTTGATTGCTGATCATCAGATAAAATATATAATTAAGGAAAATATTTCTATAAAGTACAAGGAGGAAAAATAATGATAAAAGAAATAAAGGATTCTGATTTTTCTAATTCAGTTAAGGATTCAGTTACTCCTGTAGTCGTTGATTTTTGGGCTTCTTGGTGCGGACCTTGTAAAATGCTGTCGCCTGTAATGGAGGAAGTTTCAAACGAGATGCAGGGGAAGGCAAAATTTTTGAAATTGAATGTGGATGAAAACCCGGTTACTGCAGCACAATTTAAAATTTCCAGTATTCCAACTGTCATGGTATTTAAAGATGGAAATGTGGTAGACAAATTTGTTGGATTTAGGCCTAAAAATTCTATAAGGGACATTTTGGAAAAACACGTTTGAATATAAATAATTCTTGGAGTTTATACATGTTAAAATGACAAATTGACTTGGTTGATTTGTCATTTTAAATATAAACTGGGAGGTGGTAAAAGTGAATTTCAGATATGACATTGCTATAGTAGGCAGTGGTCCGGCCGGGCTTTCTGCGGCAGTTAATGCTAAAATAAGGAATAAAAGTATTATTGTGTTTGGCAAAAAAGAGCTTAGCAATAAATTGATAAAGGCTCCTAAAATTAAAAATTATCTTGGACTGCCGGATATAACTGGAGTACAGTTGAAAGAGAAGTTTGAAGAACACATAAAATCTATGGGTATAAATATAACCCCTGAGAATATAAATGAGATATATGCCATGGGAGAATATTTTGGCCTTATGGTAAATAAGAAGATGTATGAGGCAAAGACGATAATATTAGCTACTGGTATTGAATACACAAAGCCTTTGAAGGGAGAAGAGAAATTTTTAGGCAGAGGGGTGGGATATTGTGCCACTTGTGATGCCCCTTTATATAGAGGGAAAATAGTAACCGTTATAGGATATAACAGGGAGGCTGAGAGAGAAGCTAATTATGTAAACGAGTTAGTCGGAAAGGTATATTATATACCTATGTACAAAGGTATATTAGAATTAGATAAAGATATAGAAACAATACGGGATAATGTCGTAGAAATATATGGCAATGGTAAAGTTGAAAAAGTTATTTTAGGAAATGGCGAGATAACTACAGATGGGGTATTTGTACTGAAGGACAGTATTTCACCTTCTCAGCTTGTCCCTGGAATTGTAGTGGAAGATAATCATGTAAAAGTAGATGTAGATATGAATACAAATATACCAGGATGTTTTGCAGCGGGAGATTGCGTGGGGAAACCATATCAATATATGAAAGCTGTGGGTCAGGGACAGACAGCTGCATTAAATGCTGTTCTATACCTTGATAAAGTGAATTGAGAAACTGGGCTGCCATAAAATTTATAGCAGCCCAGTTTCTCAATTCACTACGAAAAACACATGATTTCCTATAGACTTGACGTTTTTTTTACGTATATTTTTCATCCATTGAGATGTGGCAATTTTAGGGTTATAAAAGAAAATAGATTTACCAGTTGGATCCACTCCTCTTAATGCCTGAGAAACTGCATTATAACTTTCTTTATTTGCTGTTACATCTATACTTCCATTTTTGACACAGGAAAAAGCCCCCCTTTGTGTTACGACCCCCTTTACCGTCTTTGGAAATTCAGGGTACTGTAATCTATTTAGTATTACAGAGGCAACTGCTACTTTACCCTCGAAAGGTTCGCAGTTGCTTTCAGCATAAACCACTTTAGCCATTAAATCCACATCTTCTCTTGTTATATATATTTTTTGGTCAGAGCAGTTAAATACTTGCACTACCTCTTCCTGTTCGTTGAATAAATTGGAGTTTGTATTGCTGATAGTGCGGGAACTTACATTTTGAGACGGTATAAAAAGCATCAAAAAGAGAATAATAAAATAAAAAAATCTTTTCAAACGAAATCATCTCCTTATTACCGACGGGGTTAGCTGACGGGTTCGGTAAAGGCATAACCTACGTAATTACGATTCACCCCAATGTTATTGGTTTCCCCGTGTTCTTATTTAAACTTAGGTCAATGATATTGTACCCATTAATTAAAATAAAATACATTTTATTAAAAATTTTTAAAATGTTTTAAAGTACTGATATAAACAATATTAAATAGTGTATAATTATTAAGAGATACCTTTAACTGAACGTTATCAGGAGGTTAACTAAAACTTTATTTTTGAATCTAACAATCACTTAATAGGATGGTGGAACGGGTGGAATTACTGCAGATAATTATAAATTCCGTTAAGAATATAAGCTTGTGGTCTATTGTGGATATATCAGTGGTATCATATATACTTTATAAAGTTTATATGCTTATAAAGGAAACTAGGGCAGAGCAGCTTTTAAAAGGAATCATACTTATATTATTTCTCATACCAATAAGCAGCTTTTTCCATTTGGTAATGCTTAATTGGATACTTACAAAAACACTGGCTATAGGCGTTCTTTCTTTTGTTATCATATTCCAGCCTGAAATTCGTCGTGCACTTGAGCACTTAGGGAGGACGGCCTTTAATGATAGACATGTATTGCAGGACGAAGAGGTAATGGAAAAAGTCATAACAGAGGTTGTAAATTCCGTGGATAATTTGTCAAAGAGTAAAACAGGGGCGCTCATTGTAATTGAGCAGGTTACAGGACTTGAAGATGTAATAAACACGGGAACTAAATTGGATGCCCTGGTATCTTCGGCTCTTTTGGAGAATATATTTGTGGTAAATACACCGCTGCATGACGGGGCAGCTATAATAAGAAATGACAGGATAGTTTCGGCAGGGTGCTTTTTACCTCTTACAAATAATAATGATTTGAATAAAAAGTTAGGTACAAGACATAGAGCTGCCATTGGCATATCGGAAAATTCTGATGCATTGATTATAGTGGTTTCTGAAGAAACAGGGACTATTTCTTTTGCTATCAATGGTAAACTGATGAGAAATTATACTAAAGATAGATTGAAAAAAGTCCTTATTGCTATAATAAAGAGAAGGTTTCAGAAGAAATCTACCTTGAGGGAGAAGGTGATTGAGTGGAAGAAAAAAATGGGAAAAACCAAATCCTGATAAAGGTATGCTGTGTTATTGCTGTATTTATTTTGTGGTTATATATATTTAACGTGGAAAATCCCATGACAGAAAGAAAAATTGTCGTGCCTGTAACTATAGTTAATAAAAATGTACTTGCTCAATCAAAGCTTGTTCAGATAGGAAATGAACAACCTAATGTGTCTCTTATAATAAAAGGGAATGCTTCCGATGTATATTCAGTAAAGCCCAATGACTTTAAATTAAATTCCGATCTGAGTTCCTATGTTATGAAAAAAGGAGAGAATAATATACCGGTAACTGTGAAGAAAAGTCCCAATAATATAAGTATAGTAAATAATCAAAATTTGTGGATAAAAATACAGCTTGATGAACTGAGAAAGAAAATTGTACCTGTAAAAGTCATACTTACAGGAAAACCCAGGGGAGGATATTATGCTTTGCATCCTGTTTTGGAGACGGAAAAAGCAGAGATAAGCGGTACTCAGGAATCAGTAGGAGCAGTTAAATATGCTGCAGCTGTTTGTGACTTAAAGTATGCTCAAAGCAATATGAATACAACGGCTTCACTTCAACCCCAAGATACATTTGGAAATTTGGTGAAGGGTGTCGATGTAAATCCTGCTATTGTCAAAGTCACCGTGCCTGTTGGCAAAATAAAGACCGTTCCAGTGAATGTTAAGTTTCAAAATGGTTCTATAGGTACTTCTGAAGCTGGTTTAATTACTGCTGTACCTCAAAAGATAGATATATCTGGAAGTGATGATGTAATAAGCGGTGTAAATGGGATAGACACGGAACCTGTTGATTTAAGCAAGATAAGTGGCAGGGAAAACATGCAGGTTAGATTGGTAGTACCTAGAGGAGTGGTATTGGTCAATAACAGCGGAACAGTGCAATTAAAATTTAATTCAAATACAGATGAAACCACTGGAGGATCTCAGAAACAATTGAATTTAAATATAAATGTCAAAAATCTGAATAATAATTATACTGCAAAATTGAGCAGTGGAACTGTGTCAATAGTAGTTTCCGGCACTGACAGTGCTATAAATAATATAAATGAAAATAGTATAAGCTGCTTTGTAGATGCGGGTTCGATGAAAGAGGGAGTTCAATCCGCCAATGTAGTGGTATCTTTACCTGAGGGATTGAAGCTGGTATCTCAAAACCCGCAGAGTGTAAATGTAGAGGTAAACAAGAAAACATGGGAGGGTCAGAATGGCTATTAGGATAAATAATTTAGTTATAGGTATAGATGAAAATTTGGAAAAATTAAAAGGCAAAGCTGCAAAAAGACTCGGGATAAGTAAAGGCGATATTAAAAAATTTAGAATACTGAAAAGATCGATAGACGCCAGAAGGAAAAACAGTATAAGATTCAATTATACTGTAGAGGTATTGTCTCCTGCGGAGGAAAAATTGAAATTGGAATCAACGGATAATGATGTAAAAATACAGGAGAACACCACAAAAGAGAAAATTATTCCAGGAAAAGAAAAGATGAATTCAAGACCTATAATTGTTGGAATGGGGCCTGCAGGTATGTTCGCAGGTCTTGTTTTAGCTAAAAACGGGTATAGGCCTCTTGTAATAGAGAGAGGAGAAAAAATTGAAGATAGGACAAAAACTGTAGAGCAATTCTGGGATACCGGAAAATTAAATCTAGAATCCAATGTGCAATTTGGTGAAGGGGGTGCAGGAACTTTTTCCGATGGTAAATTAACTACTAGAATAAAAGATAAAAGGTGTAATTTTGTATTGGATACATTTCTAAAATATGGAGCCCCAGAGGAAATTGCTTATGATGGTAAGCCTCATATAGGAACTGACAATTTAAAAATTGTAGTTAAAAACATAAGGAATAGAATAGTGGAATTAGGTGGGAAAATATTATTTAATAGTAAATTGCAAGATTTGATAATAGAAAATAGAGAGTTGAAAAGTTTGATTGTAAATGGAGATGAAATTCCATGCAGCAATTTGATACTTGCCATTGGACATAGTTCCAGGGACACTTATGAAATGCTTTTTAAGAGGAAAGTGTTTATGGAACCCAAGGCATTTGCCGTGGGTGTTAGAGTTGAACATTTGCAGCATATGATAGATGTAAGGCAGTATGGAAAATTTGCAGGACATCCTAAATTGGGGCATGCAGATTATAGGCTTACATATAGGGATAGAAATGGCAGGGGAGTTTACAGCTTTTGTATGTGTCCCGGTGGAAAAGTTGTAGCTGCGGCTTCAGAAGAGGGAGAACTTGTGACTAATGGAATGAGTTATTACAGCAGAAATCTTGATAATGCAAATTCGGCTGTAGTGGTAACGGTAGGAGGAGATGATTTTCAGGGCAATTCTCCTTTAAAGGGTATGGAGTTTCAAAGGCATTATGAAAAATTGGCATATAAATTAGGTGGGGGAGGTTATACTGCCCCTGTTCAACTTATAAGGGATTTTCTAAAAGAAGAGGTTTCCACGAAGCTCGGAAAAGTAAAGCCCACTTACAGGCCAGGGTATGAATTTAGAGATTTGAAGGTATGTCTTCCTCCTGAAGTTGTCGGTGGATTACAGGAAGGGTTCACTAATTTTGAGAAGAAAATAAAAGGATATGCAAAGGGAGATGGGATAATAACAGGTATTGAAACCCGGACTTCAGCACCCGTTAGAATTCCTCGGAGAGACAATTTAGAGAGTATATCTGTAAGAGGATTATACCCCTGTGGTGAGGGTGCAGGATATGCAGGAGGAATAATATCTGCTGCAGTTGATGGAATGAAAGCGGCGGAAAATATAATTGAAAAATATAAACCTTTCTGAATAGTAATACTATAAAGCTTTATTTTTAATATATATCTGATAAAATAAAAGTGTTGGGAATTATATTTTAGGGAGGTTATTGTATGGATAATGTTATATTAGTAATTAATCCTGGTTCTACGTCAACTAAAATAGCGTTGTTTGAAAATGAAAAATGCAAAATTTCAGACAACGTGCTGCATGATGTAGATAAGATAAAAAGTTTTAAAAATGTATATGATCAAAAAGAAATGCGTACTGAAGTTGTGTTAAATTGGCTTAAATCAAATAGTATAGCATTAAACAGTTTGTCTGCAGTGGTTGGCAGAGGAGGGCTGCTTAGATCTATACCCGGAGGGACTTATAAAGTTACGGAAAAGATGCTGGAAGATTTAAAAATAGGTTACCAGGCACAGCATGCCTCCAACTTAGGGGGAATTATTGCGAATATAATAGCACAAAAAGCTGGTGTTCAGGCATTTATAGTGGATCCTGTAGCTGTAGACGAGATAGATGATATTGCAAGGATATCCGGCATACCGCAGATTGTGAGGAAATCTCTTGTTCATGCATTGAATACTAAAGCTGTTTGCAGAAAGGTGTGCCGTGAATTTCATAAAGATTTTGAAAATAGTTCTTTTGTAGTCGCACATATAGGCGGGGGCATATCCATATCCCCTGTTAAAGATGGAAGAATAATTGACACAAATAATGCAAGCGAGGAAGGCCCTTTTTCGCCTGAAAGGACAGGAACTCTGCCCTGCGGGGATCTAGTAGAATTAGCTTTTAGCGGCAGATACAGCCATAAAGAATTAAGAAAAAAGATAGTAGGAGGTGGAGGACTTGTAGCATATCTTGGAACCAATAATGGCAAAAAAATAGCCGATAGGATTGAAAAAGGGGACGGAAAGGCAAAGTTTATACTTGAGGCAATGGCATATCAGATTGCTAAGGAAATAGGGGCCATGTCGATAGATCTTAATGGGAAGGTAGATGCAGTGATATTAACTGGTGGAATGGCTTATAGTAAAGTTCTTGTGGACTTTATAAAAAATATGGTATCTTTTATTGCCCCTGTTGAGGTAATACCAGGTGAGCTGGAAATGCTGGCTTTGGCCCAGGGTGTGTTACGGGTACTTCAGGGTAAGGAAAAGGTAAAAATCTATGATGAAGAGGTATCTTTTGTATAGCTATATTGGAGATAATTCTGATAAAAGTAGTAAATATAATTTTGGAGGAGATAAAGTTTGGAGGAGATAAAGTATGGAATACAGAGTTTTAGTGATTGCCCCGGGTTCTACATCAACTAAGGTATACGTTTGCAAAGATGGGGAAAAAATAATAGAGGAAACTATAACGTATTCATCAACTTGTACAAGTAAATACAGTAAAATTTATGATCAGTTCCAGTTCAGAAAAGAAGATGTGCTGAGGGTATTGAGAGAAAAAAATTTTGATTTGAATACTTTGGATGCAATTGTTGGACGGGG
This sequence comes from uncultured Clostridium sp., assembly GCA_903789665.1. Taxonomy (GTDB): domain Bacteria; phylum Bacillota; class Clostridia; order Clostridiales; family Clostridiaceae; genus Clostridium_B; species Clostridium_B lapidicellarium. The sequence goes on along the minus strand of CAIFEX010000018.1, from coordinate 61,902 downwards.
AGGCCTTTTAGATCTTGCAAAAGATGAAATTTATAGAGTAAACGAACTCATGATAAATGATTTAAAGTCGGGAACACAGGGAGAACATGCTTCAAATTTGGGGGCAATAATAGCCTATAGTATAGCAAATCCTTTAAAAATACCTGCATTTACAGTAAATTCGGTTACTATAGATGAGCTGCAGGATATAGCAAGGATATCAGGTATGCCTGAAATAATCAGAAAAAGCAGATTTCATGCTTTGGGCCAGAAGTCGGCAGCAAAACGATATGCTGAAAGCATAGGAAAAGATTATGCAGATTTAAATTTAATAGTTGCGTATCTAGGCGGTGGAGTTTCAGTAGGGGCACATAAAAGAGGAAAGGTCATAGATGTAAATAATGCACTAGATGGAGATGGGCCATTTGCAACGGAGAGAGCCGGTGGACTGCCGGTGGGTGATTTAGTAAATCTCTGTTATAGTGGTAAGTACAGCCATCAAAAAATCAAGAAAATGATAACTGGAGAGGGAGGAATAACGGCATATTTAGGGACAAGCGATTTTAGAAAATTGGAGATGAAAGTCAATAATGGAAATAAAAATGCTAAAGATGTATTTGATGCTTTTATACTTCAGGTGTCGAAGGAAGTAGGGAGATGTGCAGCAGTTCTCTCAGGAGACGTGAATGCTGTAATTTTAACAGGAGGTATAGCTTATAGTGAAAAAGCGGTAGATGAGGTAAAGAAAAGAGTATCTTTTATTGCACCTGTAATTTGTCTTCCTGGGGAATATGAGCTGTTGGAACTGGCGGATGCGGGATTGAGAGCATTGAAGGGAGAAGAAATTAAAGAATATAGATAATTAATTAAAAAATTTAAAAATTTGTGATATAATATATTTAAGAAGATATATAAAGAATCATCTAAATTTTAAATTGATAGTAATTATTCATATTATATATAATTATCAGATATTTTCAATACCGTGTTTACAAATGAGAAAACATGAAAACTGAATGTTTTACCACATGCAACCGTTTACTATACATGCAAGATTAAGTACAAGTTATTTAAATGAGGTGATAATATGAGTAGAATTAAAATATTTACAGGACATTTTGGAAGTGGAAAAACTGAAGTGGCTATTAATTTTGCAATAAATTCTGCAAATGAAAATAAAAATACTGCAATAGTGGATTTAGATATAGTAAATCCCTATTTTTGTACAAGAAGTTTAAAAGATGAACTGAATAAAAAAGGTGTAAAGGTTATATCTTCAGATCCGGATTTATTGAATGCAGAATTAATGGTAGTGCCTGCTGAAGTGCTTTCAGTATTCAATGACAAAAGTTATCAGGCATTTTTCGATGTAGGAGGGGATGATCAGGGAGCTGTGGCTCTTGGGCAGTTCAACAGATTTTTTAAAAGCGAACCCTATGACATGTACTATGTGATCAATAACAAAAGGCCTTTTACCTCAAATATTGAGGATACTGAAAAATATATAAAATTTATAGAAGCTGCATCAAGGTTGAAAGTAACTCATCTCATTTCAAATAATAATTTATCCTATGAAACTACTGTATCAGATATATTGAAAGGGGATAAGCTGGTTGAAGAATTATCTCGTAAGTTAAGGATACCCCATGCATATACTGTATGTAGAAAGGATTTAGCAGATAAAGTTCAAGGAAAAGTAAGTGCAAAGGTATTTTCTATAGATATTTATATGAAGACACCTTGGGAGTAAGGTATTTATAAATGATTTATTAAAATAATAATATGCTAGAAATAAAATTTATATAGAATTAATAATATTAATTTATTATCTAGAGACATTATAGTGAAATACAGATTATTTAATAGCTAAATTTTTAGGAGGGGATTTCTCATGCCAAAAGTGACTTTTAGGGAAGAGAGATGCAAAGGTTGTGGACATTGTATAGAAGTCTGTCCGAAGAAAATTGTGTCATTTTCCACTAAGTTAAATGCAAAAGGGTATCATCCAGCTATTGTTCCGCAAGATAAAATGCAAGAATGCATAGCATGTGCATCTTGTGCTAGAATTTGTCCAGACTGTGTAATAACTGTTGAAAAATAATAAGGAGGTAAGGCTTTTTATGGTAGAGAAGGTATTAATGAAGGGTAATGAAGCTATAGGGCAAGCAGCTGTAAAAGCAGGATGTAAAGCTTTTTTTGGATATCCTATTACCCCACAGACAGAAGTTGCAGCTTACATGTCCAAGGTTATGCCAAAAATAAACAGGGTTTTCATTCAAGCTGAAAGTGAAGTAGCTGCTATAAATATGGTTTATGGTGCGGCAGGTAGTGGTGTTAGATGTATGACATCTTCAAGTTCGCCGGGAGTTAGCTTAAAATCAGAAGGTATATCTTACATTGCGGCAGCAGAATTACCTTGTCTTATTATGAACATAGTAAGAGGAGGTCCAGGTCTTGGCAGTATACAGCCAGCGCAATCAGATTATTTTCAGGCAACAAAGGGCGGAGGACATGGAGATTATAATATGCCTGTATTTGCACCAGCTTCCATACAGGAAATGATAGATTTGATACAGGATGCTTTTGATGTAGCCGATATGTACAGAACCCCTTGTATGGTAATGGGAGATGGAATGCTTGGACAAATGATGGAACCTGTTGAATTTAAAGAAAGACCTCAGAAAAAGCTGCCTGAGAAAACCTGGGCGGCCAATGGACTTAGAGGGAGGAAAAAACACAATATTATAAATTCCCTGTATTTGGCACCTGAAGATTTGCAGGCTCACAATAATAAACTTCAAGAGAAGTTCAACAAAATAAGAGAAAATGAAGTCAGATACGAATTGACTAATTGTGATGGGGAATGTGATTTGATACTGGTTGCGTATGGAACTACGTCGAGGATATGTAAAAATGTTATTAAGATGGCTAAAAAAGAAGGGATAAATATAGGTCTGATAAGGCCGATAACTTTGTGGCCGTTCCCAATGGAAGCTTTTGAAAAAACAGTAAACAAGACCAAACATGGCTATCTATCTGTGGAAATGAGCTGTGGACAAATGGTTTATGATGTTAAATTGGCATCTAACGGTAGAAAACCAGTAGGTTTTTATGGAACATCTGGAGGAGTAATTCCAGAGCCTTCAGATATTTTAAAAAAGGCTAAGGCCATGATGGGAGGGGAAAAATAATGACTGTAGTATATGCACCACCGAAATCACTGTTGGATGTACCAACACACTATTGTCCAGGCTGTACTCATGGAGTAATTCATAAATTGGTTGGGGAGGCAATAGATGAACTTGGAATTTTGGACAAAACCATTGCAGTTGTACCGGTAGGATGTTCAGTTTTGGCTTATAATTACTTTGCCTGTGATGTTTTTGAAGCAGCTCATGGCAGGGCACCAGCAGTTGCTACAGGAATAAAGAGGACTAATCCGGATAGTGTAGTGTTTACTTATCAAGGTGATGGAGATTTAGCAGCAATAGGTACCGCGGAGATAGTCCATGCCGCTACAAGAGGAGAAAATGTCACTACTATATTTGTGAATAATTGTATTTACGGTATGACGGGAGGACAGATGGCTCCAACTACATTACCGGGACAAGTTACTGAAACGACCCCTTACGGAAGGGATACAAAAATAGCCGGCTATCCGGTAAGAGTTTCGGAAATGATATCTACTCTCACAGGGGCATGCTATGTGGAAAGAGTTTCTGTAGATACCATACCTCACCTTTTAACGGCTAAGAAAGCTATAAAAAAAGCATTCCAAAATCAGCTGGAAGGAAAAGGATTCTCATTAATTGAAGTCCTTTCGATATGTCCTACTAACTGGGGTTTATCTCCTAAGGAAGCAATGCAGTGGCTGAGAGATAACATGATACCATATTATCCTCTGGGAGTAAAGAAAGACACTACTGGGGAGGTGAAGTAAAATGTCATCACAACAAATGATTTTTGCAGGCTTTGGCGGACAGGGTATTTTGTCTATGGGTAAGTTTTTAGCTTATGCAGGTATGGATGCTGATTTGAATGTTTCATGGCTTCCTTCATATGGTCCTGAAATGAGAGGAGGCACGGCCAACTGTTCTGTCATATTGACTAATGAGGATATAGGTTCCCCTGTGGTGTTGAGGGCAGATAGTGTAGTTGTAATGAATAGACCTTCTCTGGAGAAATTTGAGAACTCGGTAGAACCAGGCGGTATAATAGTAATGGACTCGGACTTAATAGATATTATGCCAAAAAGAAAGGACATAAAGACCATAGCAATTCCGGCTCAAACCATAGCAGAGAAGATAGGAAGTAAAAAAATAGCAAATATGATTTTGCTGGGAGCTCTGGTAAAAGAAACTGGTATAGTTTCCAAGGATCAATTATTAAACTCTTTGAAAGCTCATGGAAAGGAAAAATTCTTTGAATCCAATAAAAGAGCTGTTGAGAAAGGAATTGAATTTGTAAAGTAAATTTTTAAATAAAGCACTTTATTAAATAACTACTGCAGTGGCATTTGATAAAGTGCTTTTTATTTCCTGTTTTTAAGCCGCAGAAAAGTGCATTGTAGAAATATTCCTAATGTAATATAATATAAAAAGACAAATTAACTTTTGATAAGTGAGGTATTGATATGCAAAGAATGTTTGGTACTGATGGTGTAAGAGGAATTGCAAATAGGGAATTGACTCCGGAATTGGCGTATAAGCTGGGAAAGGCAGGAGCCTATGTGCTCACAGAAGCAGTGCGTAAACCTAAGATACTTGTGGGAATGGACACGAGGATATCTGGAGATATGCTGGAAAGTGCATTGGTCTCTGGCATACTTTCCATAGGGGCAAAAGCTATTTGCATTGGAGTGATACCAACACCGGCAGTGGCTTATTTGACAAGAAAATACAAGGCAGATGCAGGAGTAGTAATATCCGCTTCTCATAATCCAGTGGAATATAATGGTATAAAATTTTTTAATGGCTCAGGTTATAAATTGTCTGATGAATTAGAAGATAAAATACAGTACATAATTGAAAATGATTTTAAAGGAATATCCATACCTTTTGGTGAGGAAATAGGAAGAAAAATTGTTAAAAGTGAAGGCGCACTGAAAGATTATATAGATTTTGCAAAATCAACTATTGATGGTGACTTAAAAGGATTGAAGATAGTTCTGGATTGTGCCAACGGAGCTTCCCACATAACTTCTGCAAGAGCTTTTAAAGAACTGGGAGCCGAAGTAAAAGTCATAAACAATAAACCAGATGGGATAAATATAAATAATAAATGTGGTTCTACCCATCCTGATCAGCTTATGAATATTGTAGCAAACTCTGGATTTGATTTAGGACTTGCTTTTGACGGGGATGCAGATAGGTGTATTGCTGTAGACGAAAAGGGAAACCTCATAAATGGAGATCTTATCATGGCTGTAATAGGTAAGGATTTAAAGGATAAGGGCAGGCTTTATAAAAATACAGTGGTAGTTACTGTTATGAGTAATATGGGACTTGATATAGCACTTAAAAAGGAAGAAATGCATACTGTAAAGACCAAAGTTGGAGATAGATATGTACTTGAAAAGATGAAGGAGGGTGGATATAAGCTTGGAGGAGAGCAGTCAGGCCACATAATTATGCTTGATTATAATACTACAGGGGACGGGCTTGTTACTGCACTGCAGATATCATACATAGTCAAAAAAAGTGGTAAAAAATTATCTGATCTTGCTTCTATGATGAAAAATTTACCCCAGGTATTGGTAAATGCAAAAGTGCCAAATGAAAAGAAAAACATTTATAGAGAAGATGAAGAAATAATGGAAAAGATAGGAGAAGTTGAAAAGAGGCTGGATGGCTGTGGAAGAGTGCTTATAAGACCTTCAGGTACGGAACCTTTGGTCAGGGTTATGCTGGAAGGTGAAAGGCAAAGTGAAATAGACAAAATTGCCCATAATTTAGCCGGATTGATTCAACGAAAAGCTAATTCATAAAATATTTAAAAATATGTAGATTTTAATACACTGTGCGGAATAGGAAACAGTGTATTTTTATTTTAGTTTTATTTTTCCTATTATATTGCGAAATTGGGAAGTATATTAATTAAGGCCTAAATGATTTTACCTATTACAAAATATTGGAGGTATGTTTTGATGGTATGGGAATATAAGATTATTATGACAGAAAAATTTTTGAGTTCAGATGATAATTTAACTGTGGAAGAAAAATTTAATAAGTGGGGAAAGAATGCCTGGGAATTTGCAGGAATTGTGCAAAAACCCTACACTACCCTGGGAAAGGATCCTAAAATAGATGGTGATTGTATAATATTTAAAAGATGTAAGGAAAATTAGATAATGGCAGATTAAAATTGAGGTAAAATCGTTTGGGCAAGTATGTAAATTTTCATGTTAATACAAAATTAATAATTGAATTGAATTTATATCTATATGGGGTAATTTCCGGGAACCATTATATTTCAAGGTAGTAAGGACAAAATCTATATTTTAGAATGTATGAATTTTACAATTATAACAGTTGACAAAAAATCAAATTAAATAATATAATGTATTGACAACAGATTTTAGGTTGTCAATTTAGTTTGAGGAGGGTGGTTGTCAGTTAACAGTATAATGATAAAAGCGCCAGAACTTAAGTTCGACTGATCAAATCGAAGATTGATTTTTAATAGGGAAACTCAGACTTTGACCGTCTGAGTAAGTTCGACTAACCAAATCAAAGATTGATTTTTAATAAGGAAACTCAGACTTTGACCGTCTGAGTAAGTTCGACTAACCAAATCAAAGATTTGGAGTCTCACTTAAGTTGACGAGGATGGGGAGTATCGAATCTTCGGCGGGTGCCCCACGGTATCGCACTACCGTTAACAACTGATAAAATCAGGGAGCGATTTCTGATACAACATCAGTTTGGTGTAAAAGCCTTTGATAGGAATCTAATATGAGGTTCCACAGCACAAGTACCTGAAAAATCTTTAGCAGTTCAGGTTTCGTTTGAGTACGGTTTTTTAATTTTACAGTAAAGTAAAATTTTCTATAATCAAATTGTGCTGCTTGTTAATTATTAAATATTGAAAGGAAGATTAATATGTGCGGAATAGTTGGCTTTGTTGGAAAAAAGCAGGCATCTCCTATTTTAATTGAGGGCCTCAGTAAACTTGAATACAGGGGATATGATTCAGCTGGAGTTGCTGTAATAGATAAAGATCATATCAATGTAGTAAAGTGTAAGGGAAGACTTGAAAATCTTGAAAATAAATTATCTAAACATCCCCTTAAAGGGATAGTTGGAATTGGTCATACAAGGTGGGCCACTCACGGCAAACCTTCCGATATAAATGCACATCCCCACAACAGCCAGGATGGGACTATAAGTGTGGTTCACAATGGAATAGTGGAAAATTATTTGCAGCTTAGGGAATGGCTTATGTCAAAAGGATATAAATTTGTATCTGAAACGGATACTGAAGTTATACCTCAACTTATAGAATATTTTTATAAGGGAGATATAGTAGAGGCAGTTATAAGAGCAATATCTAAGATAAAGGGAAGTTATGCTATTGGAGTCATATGTTCAAAAGAGCCGGGCAAATTAGTCGCGGTTAGAAAGGACAGCCCTTTGATAGTTGGATTGGGTAAAAATGAATATTATATAGCATCGGATATTCCAGCTGTACTCAATCATACAAGGGATATATATCTTTTAAATGATAATGAATTTGCAGTTATAACTGAAAATGGAGTAAAACTTTTATCTGAAGATAAGAAGGAAGTAAAAAAAGATATATATCATGTTACATGGAGTGCTAATGCCGCTGAAAAAGGTGGATTCGAACATTTCATGATGAAGGAGATACACGAACAGCCTAAGGCAATTAGAGACACCATGACTTCTAGAATTATGCCGGGCAAGCCCGTGACTTTGGATGATATAAAATTAACTAAAGAACAGATCGAAAATATAGATAAGATATATATAGTGGCTTGTGGAACTGCTTATCATGCAGGAATAGTTGGAAAATATGTAATAGAAAAATTGGTTAGAATGCCGGTAGAAGTAGATATTGCTTCGGAATTCAGGTATAGAAATCCTATTATAAATAAAAGGACTCTTATGATAATTATAAGTCAGTCGGGAGAAACGGCGGATACCCTTGCTGCCTTGAGAGAAGCGAAAAAACGGGGGGCCAGGGTGATAGCCGTAACTAATGTAGTGGGAAGTTCTGTATCCAGAGAAGCAGATGACATACTGTATACCTGGGCAGGTCCCGAAATAGCAGTGGCCTCTACCAAGGCATATGTAACACAGCTTATTGCAATTTATATAATTGCCCTTTTCTTTGCACAGCATAAGAATACGTTGAGTTCGGAAAAAATAGAATCTATAAAAAAGGAAATGCTTTCTCTGCCCATAAAGGCAGAAAAAGTCCTTGGGAATAAAGAGATCATTCAGGAAATGGCAGAAAAAATTTATAAAAATAAAGATATATTTTTCTTGGGAAGAGGTCTTGATTATGCTGTTGCCCTGGAAGGATCCTTGAAGTTAAAAGAAATATCTTATATTCATTCAGAGGCTTATGCTGGTGGAGAATTAAAACATGGACCTATAGCACTGATTGAGGATGGTACTGTAGTGATTGCAGGTGCCACCCAGGAAAATCTGATTAAAAAGATGGTAAGCAATATCGAAGAAGTGACCACGAGAGGTGCCAAGGTCTTGGCCTTTACTTTTGAAGGGAATAAAGATGTTGAAAGGGCAGCAGATTATGTAATATATTTGCCAAAAACCATGGATATATTTGCACCGGTACTTGCGGTGATTCCTCTTCAGCTTTTAGCTTATTATATTTCCATAAAAAAAGGCTGTGATGTGGATAAGCCTAGGAATTTGGCTAAATCTGTTACAGTGGAATAAGATAGAATTTGGCTAAAGAGGCTAAACAGAGTTTTAAATCAAGATAAAGATTTTAATAGGGCAGTAAAATCGGTTTTACAAATCCGATTTTACTGTCATTTTATTTATAATACTGTAAAAATAGTATTATTTTCATGTTATAATATATTCGTAAACTATAAAATTTTAGAATTCATTATATTTTATAGCTTTTTTGGTACCATTTAAGTGTTATAATAATATGATGAATATAGGTAGTTTTATTTATTATTGAAGGGGGAATTTTGTTTTTTAAATTTAAAAAACGATAAGAGGGATAGGAGAACTTTATGAAACGAACTTTGTTAATAGGAATTATGACTGTGATGATGATTTTTAGTTTTTCTGCGTGCGGTAATTCATCTGGCTTGAATAATAAGCAGAATACTCAAAAAGTAAATGTTGTTAGTAATATAAATACGCATAAAGAGAAAAAACCAGTGCCGCCACCTAGAAGTATTCTTAAATCAGGGGATAAGGGGAATGATGTGAAAGATATTCAGGAAAAGCTTAAAAAATTTGGCTATAATGTAAATGCAGATGGAAATTTTGGTGAACAGACGGTGTATGCTGTGATGGATTTTCAGCACAGACATGGTCTTACTACCAATGGTGTAGTAAAGGATGTTACCCTAAGTGATTTAAAAAAGAAACCTACATCAGATGTAATGTACAAGCCTACGGCGGAAGTAGTATCTGCCTATAATTCAGCTTATCCTGAAGGTATAATAAATGGATTGGAAACTCAGAGCTATACTGATTATTATATTATGGTGAGTATACCTGAACAGATGGTATATATTTTTAATGGGAGTAATCATAAATGGAGATTAATAAACTCATTTCAATGTGCAACGGGGACAGGCGGCACACCAACGGTAAGAGGCCATTTTTTTGTGGGAATAAAAGGACCTCAATTTGAATCAGAAGGTGGAGCTATACTTAAATACTATACACAGTTTCAGGGAAATTACCTTTTCCACAGCGTTTTATTTGATAAAAATGGAAACCTGCTAGATGGTACTCTGGGGAGATCTGCATCACACGGGTGCATAAGATTAGCTCTTGAGAATGCCAAATACATTTACGATAATGTTCCTATAGGTTCAGGGATTTTAATACGTTAATCCCTGTAGCACTATTAAATTACTAAAGGGGGTAGTAGTTTAGTAGTGCTTTTTTAGATTGAAAGATTTAATTTCCTGATAATTATAAACGAGGTGAAATTATGGAATATACAATAAAAACGAAAAAGGCTCAGGAATTTGTGGATATAACAGATGTTGTAAGAGGAGCTGTATTTGAAAGCGGTGTCAAGAATGGAACAGTAATTGTTTTTGTACCACATACCACTGCTGGAATAACAATAAATGAAAATGCTGATCCTAATGTTGTGAGGGACATTTTGTGGGCATTAAATAAGGCATTTCCCGAAAAAAATGGGTATTTACATGCGGAAGGCAATTCACATGCCCATATAAAAGCTTCACTTATGGGTTCTTCATGTAATATTATCATAAAGAATGGAAAATTGAAGCTTGGAATTTGGCAGGGAATTTACTTGTGTGAATTTGATGGACCGCGAAATAGAAAAGTATATGTAAAAATAACTGGAGACTAGCTGATGTTTGATATGAAAGGTTATGAATATATGAATAACTATAAGTGTATAATGTTTGACTGTATGGAAACAATTATAGACATGACTGAACTTCCTAAAAAAAGTGATTATGCTCTTTGGGCTTTTGAAGGCTCAAAATGCAGAAAATATTTTAGAGATTTTAATGAATTTTATACATGTTACAGGAAGGCAGATAAGAATATTTTATCTGGTATTCCCCGGTATAGGGAATATGACTTTGAAGATATCTATGTGGATATTATGAAAAAAAGGCATTTTGATGAAGAAAAGAGCAGAGAACTGGTACAGGATCTTTTTGGAAATTTATGGAGAAATTATAAGGGCAGATGTTATGTAAATGAAGAAGTAAAGGAAGTTATTTCTTATTTAAATAAAAAATATATTCTGGGAGTAGTTTCAAATTTCAAAGTAAAAAAAGGGATAGAAGAATTATTGAGATATACCGATTTAAGGAAATACTTCAGTTTTGTTGTCAATTCTTCGGAAGAGGGATGGCGGAAACCACATCCTAACATATATCTTTTGGCCTTGAAAATGTCTGGGGTTTCTTGTAGAGATGCGTTATTTGTAGGAGATGATTTCACGAATGATTACCTTGGGCCTAGAAAAATGGGAATGGACAGTATCCTTTTAGAAAAAGGTAGGAATAATATTGAAAATTGTAAAAAAATAAGAAAATTTGCGGAGCTTGAAGAGATGCTGTAAAGATGCAGTGTGGGCATATCTTGCAAAAGTAAAAAGTTTCTGGTAAAATGAATGAAAATAGAAATTGTAATTTTTATGTTTTTATTTTAAGCTGCTAAAAAAATGTTATATATCTGATAAGACTTTTCATCTGGAAATATTTGTTTCAGGTGATATTTTTGCATAAATTAAACTTTTATGTTTTGTGTTTGAGTTAATAAAAATTTTAGAAGAAGGTAATAGAGATGTCAACAGTGCAGTCAGTACGGTCAAATTTGGCTAGACATGGTCTGGTGATGGTGATTACGGGCAATGGAAAAGGTAAGACTACTTCTGCATTCGGTCAAGCTTTGCGTGCTGTAGGCCATGGCTATAAAGTATGCATTATTCAATTTATGAAGGGTAGAAAATACGGCGAGATTTTAGCAATAGAAAAATATATTCCGGATATTACAGTGATTCAAAGTGGGCTTGACAGTTTTGTAATGAAAGATAATCCAGCTCCAGTGGATATTGATCTTGCCAGGAAAGGTTTTAAAAAGGCTCAGGAAGCCGTAAAGAGTAAGAAATATGATCTGGTTATTTTAGATGAGCTTAATGTTGCTGTCAATTTTAATTTGATTTCAGAAGAAGAAGTAATAGATTTGATCAGGCAAAAACCACCTGAAGTGTATTTGTTATTAACCGGTCGTTATGCTTCTGATAAAATTGAAGAAGCTGCAGATATGGTAAGTGATATAACTGAAGTTAAACATCATTATAATTCCGGGATTAAAGGTCAGGCAGGAATTGAATACTAGACACCATTGTACTTTGATGGGTAATGGCAATTTTAATAAGGATATCATAAATGGGGTGATTTTATGAAAAGTGATGTATATTTCGTAAATTTAAGAGCTAGGAAAGCAAAGCAAAACAAGATAAGCAAGATAAAAAAATTATTTGACAGAGCTGGATTTAAAGATTTCCTCAGCAAGGGAGATTTAACTGCTATAAAAATTCATTTTGGTGAACTTGGGAGTGATGGATATCTCAATCCTGTATTTGTAAGGCAAGTTGTGGACAAGGTAAAGGAAGCTGATGCCAATCCATTTTTGGTGGATTCAAATACATTATATTCTGGAAGCAGATCAAATGCAGTTGATCATATGAATACTGCGATATTGCATGGATTTAATTATGCAGTGGTGAATGCACCTGTAATTATAGCGGACGGATTGAAGGGTGAAAATGTAAAAGAAGTGGAAATAGACAAGAAACATTTCAAAAATACCAGGATATCTGGTGCCATAGCTGAAGCCGACAATATGATCGTTATGTCCCATTTTAAGGGTCATGAAGCTGCAGGATTTGGAGGGGCTATTAAAAATTTAGCCATGGGGTGTGCAAATCCTGATGGTAAAAAAGATCAGCATTCCATACGACCCAGCGTGAATACAGAAAAATGTGTAGGTTGTGGACAGTGTGCAAAAGTATGTCCTCAAAAAGCTATAACTATTGAAAATAAAAAATCATCTATAGATAAGATGAGATGTATCGGTTGTGGTGAATGTATGACGGTCTGTCCCGTTAAAGCTATTGAATCAGGAACTGAAATAGAGGCAAGGATATTTACGGAAAAACTCACTGAGTATGCCTATGGAGCAGTAAAGGGAAAAGAAGGTAAAGTGGGATATATAAATTTTGTAATTGATGTAACTCCTGATTGCGACTGTGTTCCATGGAGTGACTCCCCTATAGTTCCAGATATAGGCATATTGGCATCAAAAGATCCAGTGGCTTTGGACGCCGCATGTTATGATCTGGTGAATAAGGCGCCGGCATTGGATAATACTTTTTTAAAGGACAATGAAACTAAAGGGGAACAGTGCAGGGATAAATTCAAAGCCATGAGAAAAAATACTTATGGAGAAGTGCAGCTGGCTCATGGAGAAGAAATAGGACTTGGTTCTAGAGATTATAGGCTGATAAATTTATAGAAGACAATAGATAATTTGAGGATAATACTGCTGATGGATTTTACATATGGGGTATTATCCTTTTCCATGTTGGTGAAATCGTATTCGCATATGGTATAAGGGGGTATTATTATTTTCAGCATTGATGAGGATATATTGGAATCCCATAAAAGGTGTATTAGATATGGAATAAATAAGGACAGGGTTTTCCCCACCAAAATACTTAAAGATGAAGAATTTCATAAGGTGTGTGCGGAAAACAGAAAACTTATAAAAGTTGCTGTTCCCTTTATGAAGGTATTATATAAGTTTTTAAAGGGTTCAGAGTTTTCATTGTATCTTACGGATAAAAATGGTATTGTACTTAGAATTATGGGTGATAAGGATATAATAGAAGATGAGAAAAAGATGGGTATGGTGGAAGGAGCTGATATGAGTGAAAAAAGTACGGGTACCAATGCCATAGGTGTTGCCCTCTATAAGGATTGTGCTGTTCAGATATCCGGAAAACAACATTTTATAACGACATATTACACTTGGACTTGCTCTGCAGATGTTATTCACGATGGAGAAGTTAATATAATAGGCTGTTTGAACCTTACAGGAAGACGCCAGTTTGAACACCCTCATACTCTGGGGCTTGTAGTTGCATCGACGGCATATGTGGAAAATCAACTAAAAGTGGAGGAAACCCAGTATGAGTTATTTCAGGCCCAGCAATATATGGATAAAGTTATAAATTCCATTAACTCCGGTATTATTGCAATCGACAGCAGCGGTAAGATAAAATCTATAAATAATAATGCCTGTGAACTTTTAAGTGTCAAAAGGGAAGTCGTTGGAGAGAATATAAACAGCATTTTAGATAATTGGAAATATATATTTGAGGAATTGAAAAAGGGTAATTTATACGAAAATAGAGAGATAATATATTCTTATGGGAGCGAAAAACAAAGACTTAACCTGAATGTGTATCCTATAAAGAGTCAAAGTGGTGCAATGATGGGAATGGTTGCCATGTTTAAAAATATAAATAAAGTTTATAATCTTGTAAAAAAATATATAGGTAAGACGGCTACTTATACTTTTGATGATTTTATAGGTAAAAGTGATATAGTGCTTGAATTGATAAAGCAGGCAAAAAGCGTGGCAAATACTCCTTCGACAGTTTTAATCCAGGGTGAGAGCGGTACGGGAAAAGAACTTATCGCCCAGTCAATTCACAATGCAAGCAGCAGAAGGAATTATCCTTTTGTGGTTATAAATTGCGGTGCAATACCTGAGAATTTAATAGAAAGTGAACTATTTGGCTATGAAGAAGGTGCTTTTACAGGAGCCAGGAGAGGCGGGCGTGCCGGCAAATTCGAACTTTCAAATGGCGGTACATTGTTTTTGGATGAAATAAGCGAGATGCCTCTGGATATGCAGGTTCATCTACTTAGGGTACTTCAGGAGGGAACTGTAACAAGACTTGGTGGGAGCAGGTGCATACATGTGGATGTCAGAATTATTGCAGCTACTAATAAAAATTTAAAAGAGGAAGTGGAGAAGGGAAATTTTAGAGAAGATCTGTACTACAGGTTAAGTGTAATTCCGCTGTATGTTCCGCCTCTTAGATACAGGGAAAATGATGTGGAAATTCTCATCAGGCATTTTTTAAAAGTCAAATCCATAAAATTAAAAAAACCCATACCGAAAATAGATTACAGGTTATATCAGAAACTGTTGAATTATACTTGGCCTGGAAATGTCAGAGAACTGGAAAACTGCATTGAAAATATTGTAAATATGAATGGAAATACCTCTTTTGAATTTAAAGATTTAGATTCTGGTAAAATACGAATGGACTGTACGAATTGTGAAAATGAAGGTTTCAAGTATGATATGTATTCTTTGGATCAATGGGGAAAAATAGCCATAGTGGACTGCCTGCATAAATGTAATTATAATATTACTAAAACAGCCGGAGTTTTAAAAATAAATAGAAGCACTCTATATGCCAAAATAAAAAAATTCAATATAAAAATATGATGATAAATATTTATCAAATTTTAAAGAAATAAATATTAAAGTGATGTATAAAAAAACAACAATGTTGTAAAATACTACGGTAATTTAATAAATATTGTAGTATTTTACAACATTTCTATTTATGAAGGAATTTATACTTCCGATAAATAATTAAAAATTTAACTTGACTTCAATTGAATTTATGCTGCAGACGGACTCCCCGCTGATATTTGAGAAAATTACTGGAATGAATTTTGCTAAAGTTTGAGGTGTAATGTAGTACAACATTTTATAATTTAGGAGGTCTTTGTTTTATGAAAGGTTTTGCAATGATGGGTCCAGGTAAAGTGGGGTGGATCGAAAAGGATAAGCCGAAGGCAGGTCCATATGATGCTATAGTTTCTCCGCTGGCTGTATCACCCTGCACTTCTGATATTCATACTGTGTACGAGGGTGCACTTGGGAAGAGGAATAATATGATCTTGGGACATGAAGCTGTTGGAAAAGTAGTTGAAGTTGGAGATATGGTCAAAAATTTTAAACCGGGTGATAGAGTAATAGTACCTTGTACGACGCCGGATTGGGGAACTTTGGAATCTCAGGCAGGGCATCCCCAACATTCGGGAGGAATGCTCGCAGGCTGGAAATATTCTAATTTTAAGGATGGAGTTTTTGCAGAATATTTTCATGTAAATGAGGCTGATGCAAATCTTGAGATTTTACCAGATGAAATACCTGTGGAAAATGCGGTCATGATATCTGACATGATGACTACAGGTTTTCATGGTGCAGAGTTGGCTGAAATAGAATTTGGCCAAACTGTGGCAGTTATAGGTATAGGCCCCGTAGGGCTTATGGCTGTAGCAGGAGCTAAACTCCGCGGGGCAGGAAGACTTATAGGAGTTGGCAGCAGAAAGGTTTGTGTTGAAGTCGCGAAAAGTTACGGCGCAACTGATATAGTGAATTATAAAGAAGGAGATATAGTCGATCAAATTATGAGTTTAACTCACGGAAAAGGTGTTGATCGTGTGATTATAGCTGGAGGTAATACCAATACTTTGGCACAGGCTATAACTATGCTTAAACCCGGCGGAGTGGTTTCAAATGTAAATTACCACGGCAAAGGAGATACTTTGCCTATACCCCGTGAAGCATGGGGATGCGGAATGGCCCATAAAACTATAAGAGGGGGACTTTGCCCTGGAGGGAGGCTTAGAGTCCAGAGATTGATAGATCTTGTAAGATATAAACGAGTTGATATAGGCAAATTAGTTACCCACGTTTACAACGGTTTTGAAAATATAGAAAAAGCACTTTTGCTTATGAAAGATAAACCTGTAGATTTAATTAAACCGGTGGTTGTCATAGAAAAATAATTTTAAATATTGTGATTTTAATCTAAAATTGCCCATATATCCTCCAATAAATTTTGTATATTAATAATATAATGAAGAATAATATATTTTTAAATCTTGTATACTAATGATATAATAAAGACAGTAAGCTTTTTACACTAGGGAGGAAAAAATATGGGCAATTTTAAAATAGGAACTGAGGTACACTTTGGAGATGATTCACTTAAAAGATTAAATGATTTCAAAGATGAAAAAGTATTTGTAGTAACAGATCCATTTATGGTGAAATCAGGAACTATAAACAGAGTAACGGATGAACTAAAAAAAGTAAATAGCCGATATATGGTTTATTCCGATATAGTTCCAGATCCATCTACAGACATAGTTGCAAAGGGTGTAGAAGCAATGATGCAGTTTGATGCTGACGTGATAGTGGCACTTGGAGGCGGTTCTGCCATAGATTCAGCAAAAACTATAAAATATTTTTTCGCAAAGATAAAAAAAGAAGATAAAAAGATGAGATTTATAGCTATACCTACTACTAGCGGCACGGGATCTGAGGTAACTGGGTTTTCAGTGATAACGGACAAGAAAAACAATGTAAAATCCACTCTTATAGATAATGAACTTTTACCCGATGAAGCTATACTGGATGCCAATTTTGTGAAGACTGTCCCAAATTTTGTTACTGCAGACACGGGAATGGATGTGCTTACACATGCAATTGAGGCATATGTGTCTGTAAATGCCAATGATTTTACAGATGCTTTTGCAGAGAAAGTTGTAAAGCTTGTTTTTGATAATCTTTTAAAGGCATACAGAAATGGAGATGATCTGGAAGCCAGAAAAAAGATGCATAATGCATCTTGTATGGCAGGAATGGCATTTAACAATGCGGCATTGGGTCTGAACCATGGAATGGCCCATACTATTGGTGCCAAATATCATATATCTCACGGTAGAAGCAATGCCATAATATTACCCTATGTAATAGAATACAATGCAGATATCAGGGAGTTTAATTCAGAACATATGGAAACGGCTCAAAGATATGCATATCTGGCAGGCATAATCGGCGTACCCTCTGCCAGCGTAAGACAGGCTGTGAGAAATCTTATTGAATCCATAAAGGATCTTCTGAGAGATTTAAATATTCCCGATTCACTCAAACAACTGGGAGTGCCTGAAAAAGAATTCAATGATAATTTGGATGAACTTGCTAAGACGGCTATTGCGGATAGAACTACCGGTACAAATCCCAGAAAACCACAGGTAGAGGATGTAAAGAAATTGTTTAAGGACATTTATAGCTAGACTATATTAATATTTATAAGGATATTTACGGTGATGATTATGGAAGAAAAACAAAGGGTAATACAGGAATATGTTCCAGGGAAACAGGTTACATTAGCTCATGTAATAGCAAACCCCAACAAGGATTTATACAGAAAGCTCGGTCTGACAAGTGAAAACATGAATGCAATAGGCATACTTACGATAACTCCAAGCGAAGCGGCTATTATAGCAGCAGATGTGGCTACTAAGGCAGCACAGGTTCACATTGGATTTGTAGACAGATTCAGCGGCTCGTTAGTTATAACGGGAGATGTTTCCAGTGTAGAATCCGCTCTTCGGGAAGTGCTTAATGTGCTTAGCAAAGTACTTAAATTTTCCGTGTCGGGTATAACTAAATCTTAGTAAATTGCAGGAGAATTATTATGAAGACTTTATTGCTTATAGGTAGAACAGGATCTGGAAAAACTACTTTTTGTCAAGCCATGGCAGGGGAAAAGATAAATTATAAAAAAACTCAAGCCCCGGAATTTTTAAAAGATGCATTTTTGGATACTCCGGGAGAGTATATAGAAAATAGGCTTTATAGTGCAATTTCTGTTCTTTCGGCAGATTGTGACGTCATAGCTATTTTTCAAGAGTGTACGAATTTGGATATTATATTTCCACCCAGTTTTGCAGGCATGTTTGCTAAACCGCTTATAGGTATAATAACCAAGATGGATCTCTGTGAAAAAAACAGCGATATTGAAAGAGTGGAGGAGATATTGAGAATGGCAGGTGCCGAGAGAATATTTAGAATTAGTAGTTTAAATAGAACTGGTTTTAAAGAGATAAAAGAGTATATTGAAAATTGAAGCGTAATATGTAAGGAAGTGAATTGCTTTGTATCCTATAAGATTTGAAAATCTATATTATGAAAAAATCTGGGGGGGAAGAGATTTAGAGGCTTTTAGAGACAACCTTCCGGAAGGGAAAATAGGAGAAAGCTGGGATATTGCATGTCATAAAAATGGCACGGGAACGGTGGCCAATGGAGAGTTAAAGGGAGTTAAATTTGACAGGCTGATTGATAAAATGGGAGATAAACTATTGGGAACCGAAATTAAAACAAAAAGGTTCCCTCTTCTCATAAAATTGATAAATGCTACGGATAATCTTTCCATACAGGTCCATCCCAACGATTCATATGCCAGAAAGATGGAAAATGACTCGGGAAAATCAGAAATCTGGTATGTAGTAGATGCTTTTGAAGGTGCAAGTTTAATAGTAGGGACAAAGAAGGACTGTACTATACATCAGTTTAAAAATGCGATTAAACAGGGGAATCTGGAAAAATTTATGAATAAAGTACCTGTCAAAAAAGGTGATGTATATTTTATAAAAAGCGGGCTTGTCCATGCTATATGCAGGGGTGTCATTGTAGCAGAAATTCAACAGAGCAGTGATGTCACCTATAGGGTATATGACTATGGAAGAGGAAGAGAACTTCATATTAAAAAGGCATTGGATGTAATTGATCTGAATTTAAGAGGAGAAAAGAGCAGAGGAATTACTTTAAAAAGGGAAGGTTTTGAAAAAACCTATCTTTGCCTTGCCAGAGAGTTTTCATTGGAATTATATGATATTGCAGATGAAGTTTCAGAAAGCAGCGACAGAGAAAGATTTTATATATTTACCTGTGTTGACGGGAATGGAAAAATAATATATGATGGGGGATTTGAAAATATATCCAAGGGAGATAGTTTCCTGATACCTGCATCTTTAGGTAATTATACTTTGAAAGGAAGAATGAAATTACTTAAAAGTTATGTTCCGGACTGTCGCAAGGTGGAAAATGATATATTGAATGAGATTAGGAAATTTTAAAGTTGAGATATGTGTTATCATATCTCAACTTTTTTTCTCAGATAAATACTGAAAAATCCTTGCAAAGTAATAATAAATGTTATATAATAATAACTGTTGAGAGAAATCAATATGTTATTATATAGAATGAAAAATAGGAGGAATTTTGGTATGAAAAAATTTGTTTGTTCAGTTTGTGGATATGTTTATGTAGGAGAAAAACCGCCCGAGAAGTGTCCGGTATGTGGTGCACCATCGGATAAATTTGTAGAAAAATCAGAGGATTCTTCTGATTGGGCAACCGAACATAAAGTAGGTATTGCCAAGGGAGTTGATCCTAAGGTATTGGAAGGCCTGAAATCCAATTTCACAGGAGAATGTTCCGAAGTTGGAATGTACCTTGCCATGAGTCGTCAGGCTGATAGGGAAGGATATCCGGAAGCTGCAGAATTATTTAAGAGAGTGGCCCTTGAAGAAGCAGGACATGCATCTAGGTTCGCCGAATTAGTAGGAGAGGTACTAGTGCCGGATACAAAGAAAAACTTGCAGATGAGAGTTGATGCAGAAGCAGGAGCATGCAAGGGCAAGGAGAATCTTGCAAATTTAGCAAAGAAATTAAAGTATGATGATATCCATGATACCGTACATGAAATGGCTAAAGATGAAGCAAGACATGGTGCTGCATTTAGAGGATTGTTAAATAGATATTTTAAATAGATTTGATTATGTTATTGTTCCCTAAGAAAGTTGGCTGCCGTATGATTTAAATCATACGGCAGCCAACTTTAGTTTATGCTAAGCTAGATACATGAAGTAAGATAGTGCATCTTTCTGTTCGGTTGCGAAATCTATATTCCTTATATGATATGGATCTCCATCATAGTCGTAACCTTGATTATCGCATATGTATCCATAATCAAAGCTTTTCGGATCCGCCCATTTCATGAAGGTATACGTGTGAGTCGGGCCATCTCCGTAGTTTGTAGTAAAACATATGTCCCCAGGTAAGAGCAGAGACAAGTCATAACAGATCTTCCAGCCAAAATTTTTTAATACGGAAGTGAGAGTCAATGTATTCGCTACGGAAGTTGGCACATCAAGACCTACCCTTCTGAGTGCCTCGCTGGCAAAAAACACACAGTTATTGCTTGTACTTCCATCGTGGAGTTCTATGGCTCTTTCAAGTACAGATTGTCTGTTACTGTAATTCATGAGATAATTATAGAGGTTTGTACCAATTTGGGACTGGACTCTGTAATCATTTGATATGGATTGAACAGGAACAAATGGTTTTACAGTTAATTTCAAAGTTACTGGTTTATCATAATCTTCTACTGTACCTTCAAACTCATAATCTCCCGGTATGCTTGTTGTAGTTGGATCCAAGGATTTATTCCAGAATACGTCTACATAACTAGTTGTACCATTGGACATTTTGGCCGGTACTTGTGCAGGCAAATCAAAACTATCTTCCTGGTTTACAGTTTCATTTATATCATCTATTGAAGATATAGAAGGAACTGTTGTAAAATTTACTACAGTTGGGTTTTTGAGCTTCCTATTATATTTAGATACTATATCTTTTATAATCAAAGTATAGCTGGAATCATGATCATAGTTTGTTTCGGGTGTTACAATAACCGATTTATTATTGTCAGTTAGGGACAATGTTATTGGAATAGCTGTGTTATTTTTATCAACTACAGTTATCTTACCTTCCAGGGAATCTGCATCTACCGGTTCACTGAATTTTATTTTCCAGCTTTTACTAACAGGAATATTATATTTTACAAAAGTACTTGAGTTTTCGGTTTTACTGCTGCTTTTATAATATGTTTTGTTATCACTGGTTGAATCGTGTGTTGAGTTATCTTTTGATGAAGATGATACAGAGTCCGTAGATAAAGCCTGTGTTTGTTGTGTTTGTGTCGAAGCGGAAGACTCCTTTGCTTCAGTACCGGTTGTGGATGAAGTCTGTGTGGAACCAGAGTTTTTCTTTGGTGTAGTGTCGGTGGAAATCTCCTGGGAATCAGAAGTTTTCGCCGGTGCGGCATCTGCAGATGAAATCTGTGCGGAATCAGGAATCTTCTTTGATGCGGCATTTAAATCATTTGTAATTTCAGCATTCTTGTTCTCTTCATTTTCCGTAGGTGATCCAGTTTGAATATCATCTGTGGATTTTGCAGGAGAAGTATTATGTAAATTGGTACTGTTTGTGATATCAGATTTTACTGAAGGCTCGTCCATATTATTTGCTGCGAGTACGGTAGTATAATGAAAGCCCTGAATAAGTATGTAAATTCCGCAAAGCAGTACAAAGTTTTTGATGAATTTTTTCAATTGCATTCCCTCTTTCCATTTTTATTTATAAAAAAAAACTTTATACTTTATATCGTATAAAATTTGTCATAGATAAGTTTAATTCTTTTGGAGGATAAATTCAATAGTGTATTTATAATTTGACAGCTGAATGGGGAAATTATAATATTAATAGAAATACGGCATATTATTGATAGTGTGGCTATATATTGTGCATAGAAGAAAAATGTTAAAAATGTATGAAATTAAAAACTTAGAACATTAGGTTGTTTTTATATAAAGTGAGAAAGGAGAGGTTAAGTTTGTCTAGGTTTTCTTAACCGAAAGTGTATATTTGGCAAAAGATATTGGACATAGAATAAAAGAAGTTGCTTTTAGATTTATGGAAGACGACGTTTTTGCACTTGCTTCTCAGCTTGCCTATAGCTTAATATTTTCCTTTTTCCCATTTCTTATATTTATCATAAGTTTTATAGGGTATAGTGATATAAGCAGCAGTGATTTACTTACGGTTTTGAGCTATATGCTGCCTAAAGATGTATTGGAGCTGATAAAAAATACAGTGGTGAGGATTACAACTGTTAAAAATACTAAATTGGTATATTTAAGTTTGATTTTTACGGTATGGGCTTCTTCTGGAGGATTTCATGCAGTTATAAAAGGCCTTAACAAGGCTTATAATCGAGAAGAACATAGATCCATATTTAAAATATATGCTGTTTCTATACTGTGTGTACTTGGAATAACTGTAATGATGATAATTACTATATTCTTTTTAGTATTTGGACAGACAATTGGAAGCTTGATAGCACTTAACCTGGGATTTTCCACAGAATTTAATTTTATATGGGATATATTGAGGTATGTGATTATATTTGTTTCTATAGTGTTTATTTTTTCTGCAGTATACGTCTATACTCCCAGTGTAAGGCTTGTCTGGAAGGAAGTTATTCCTGGGGCGATTTTCTCAACTATAAGTATTGTAGTGGTATCTATGATTTTTGCATTCTATGTTAATAATTTTTCCAGCTATTCCATGCTTTATGGAAGTATAGGGGCTGTAATAGCTCTTCTTACATGGCTCTTTATTATATCTGTTATAATAATACTTGGAGGGGAAGTCAACGCG
The DNA here is from genome assembly GCA_903789665.1 of uncultured Clostridium sp. Taxonomy (GTDB): domain Bacteria; phylum Bacillota; class Clostridia; order Clostridiales; family Clostridiaceae; genus Clostridium_B; species Clostridium_B lapidicellarium. Next base: position 38,740 of record CAIFEX010000018.1, on the reverse strand, counting down.
GTGCTTTTTAGACATGAAAAAAAAGCAAACTGATTATAAAAAAACAGAATTCAGCTTGCTTTTTAAATCTAAAAAATTAAAGAAATGGGTTTAATTTTATTATGTTCTGCATAGATTTCTTATTCTGTATTGCTAAGATAATTTTGCCGGATTTTTTTATATCGCCCATAAGTATTCCACCTGATAATATATTGTTTTCGAAAAATAGTTTTTGATATTTCCCATTTGGTATGTCTTTTAGAGACAATGTTTGGGATTCTGATGAAATATTGCCGCAGGAAAACAGATTTATGTTCATTGAAGTGAAGATGGAAGAAGATATAAAATCTGAGAAATGTATATCGTCTCCTGAAGCATTGGCACCAGCAATGTTACCCATCTTTTCAGCAGCAGGCCAGTTCCCGTAAACTCTTCCGTTGTATTGGCAGACATCTCCGCAGGCATATACATCCTTTACAGAGGTTTCCATTTTGTCGTTTACTATGATGCCTCTATCTGTTTTTATATCTGTACCTTTTGTCAGTTCTTTGTTGGGACGTATACCTACCGAGAATAAGACCATATCTGTTTTTATTGTCCTACCGCTTTTTAATCTCATTCCGGTTACTTTTTTTTCTCCCAGTATTTCCTCTGCCGAATCCCCGAGTATAACATCCACTTCGGATTTATCCACGGCTTTTTTAAACATCAAAGCGCTTTCCGAATCCAACTGTCTTGGAAGCAGTCTGTCTGAAAATTCCACCACGGTGGCGCTTAAACCGGCTTTTTTAATTGACCAGGCAGCTTCGAGTCCTAAAAGACCGCCGCCTATTATAACTGCATTTTTAGATTTTGACATGTAATTTTTTATATTTTCCGCATCTGATTTAAATTTTAAAGTGAATACCCCTTCTTTGTCTGTTCCTTTTATGGGAATTATAAAATTGTGGCTGCCATTTGCCAGTATGAGTTTGTCATAGGAAAATTCCCGGCCATCTTCTGCAGTTACTTTTTTCAATGTCGTGTCGATATTTTTTATCGTACAGTCCAAATCTATCTTTATGTTGTTGTCTTTATACCAGTTTTTATTGCAGACGTAAAAATTTTGATCGGATACAGATTTTGAAAGATAACCTGAAAGTACAGGCCTGTAGTAAGTTAAAAAATTTTCAGAAGATATAATTGTTATGCTGCAGTTTTTGTTTCTTTTTCTTATGGAATCAGCAGCGTGATATCCTGCAGCGCCATTTCCTATTATAACAAAATTTTCATTTTTCCCTGTAATGAAATCTGCAGGACTTTTTTCAGAAATTTCAACAAATTGGCTGGAATCGGCACCACATACTGGACAGGTTTTTGGAGGTTCATTGCCTTCAAATATTGCCCCGCAGACAAGACATTTCCATTTTCTTATAGTAGAATTTTTAAATTTACCAGTTGACATTAAAACCTCAGATCCTCCTTTTAACGAATTAATTTTTTTATTTTGATTTGTTATTATTGGATAATTACTATTAATTTATATTATAATATATGTAAAAATTAAAATCAACTGAATACAGTGAATATTTTATGAGATTTGATTTGAAAATTGGATAAAAAAATATTGACAAAAATATGGGTAGTTGTATAATATATATAGTAAATCATAGTAAATTACTCAGAAATACTTTGAAAAAGAAAAGTAGCTTAAATGAAATTTTACAGAGAGAAGGCTGTTTGCTGAGAAGTTTTCTAATGGAATTTAAGTGAAGTGCTCTTTGGAGTTGTGGGTCGAATTTACAGTAGGCTAACACCGGGTTCACCCGTTATAGTGATAGAACATAGCGCTGTGTTCGATTGTGAGTGGGTTTTTGAAAAACCAAAAAGAGTGGAACCACGGAATATAAACTTCGTCTCTATAAAAAGTTAGAGGAGGAGTTTTTTTAATGTAAAATTAAATTATTTAAAATTATTAGGAGGTAAATGTAATGATATTTAGTAATGCCATAGATATGATTGGGAACACACCTTTATTTAAGTTGGATAATTTTAAAGATGAAAACTCGGCTGATATATATATTAAGCTTGAAAAATATAATCCAGGTGGAAGCATAAAAGATAGAGCTGCCCTCGGGATGATTGAGAGAGCAGAGAGAGAAAACCTTATAGAAAAGGGGGGCACGATAGTTGAACCGACTAGTGGGAATACGGGTATAGCCCTTGCCATGATAGGTAAATTGAAGGGATACAAGGTAATAATTGTCATGCCCGAAACCATGAGTGTGGAGAGAAGAAATATGATAAGGGCCTATGGTGCTAAATTGGTTCTCACAGAGGGGGCCAAGGGAATGAAGGGTGCCATAGAAAAAGCCTATGAGATTGCAAAGGGCAAAAAAGGGTATTATATTCCCCAACAATTTGTAAATATAGCTAATCCACAGAAACACTATGATACTACAGCTGAAGAGATAATAGGCGATTTAAAAGATGTGGATGCATTTGTAGCCGGTGTTGGTACCGGCGGGACATTGATAGGAGTAGGAGAAAATTTAAAAAAGAAAAATAAAAATACTAGGGTCATTGCAGTTGAACCTGCATCCTCACCGGTTTTATCAGGTGGTCAGCCAGGTCCCCACAAAATACAGGGAATAGGTGCTGGATTTGTTCCAGATATATATAAATCGGAATTTGTAGATGAAATTATTACGATAACAGATGAAATTGCTTTTAAATATGCCAGACTTATGGGAAAAGAAGAGGGAATACTGGTTGGAATATCTTCAGGAGCTAATATAGCGGCATCTATACAAGTGGCCCAAAAACTTGGAAAGGGCAAAAAAGTGGCTACAGTGGCACCAGACGGGGGAGAAAAATATCTCTCCATGGGATTGTACGATTGATCTGCATTGTATTTTATTTTTTCACAGGGGCAGTTTTCCCTGTGAAAAAATATTAAATTAAGGTAGGAGTTATGGAGGTGATATAGTGATTAGAAATCCATTCAAACTGTTGGCATATGATATTAAAAATGCAATTGAAAATGATCCGGCTGCTAGAAATCCAGTAGAAGTGTTTTTAGTGTATCCTTTTATACATGCATTGATTCACTATAGAATATCCCATTTTTTTTATAAGAGAAAATTATTTTTTATTGCCAGAGCTATATCACAGCTGTCTAGAATGCTGACAGGTATAGAAATTCATCCTGGAGCTAAAATAGGCAAGGGGCTGTTTATTGACCATGGTATGGGAGTTGTAATAGGAGAAACTGCAGAAATTGGGGATAATGTGACTTTGTATCACGGAGTGACTCTGGGCGGTACGGGAAAAGATGATACAGGTAAAAGACACCCTACTGTCGGAAATAACGTATTTATAGGAAGCGGTGCGAAAATATTGGGGCCTATAGTTGTAGGCGACAATGTTAAGATAGGGGCTAATGCAGTAGTTTTGGAAAATATACCTTCAGATTGTACTGCAGTGGGAATACCTGCAAGGATTATATATAAAAATAAAGCTGAAATCATAGAGATAAAAAATTATGCAGGAAATAGAAAAAAGATATATAATGAAATGGTAATATAAGATTTTTGTATGAGTAGGTGAAATATTGGATTACAAGAAGGAAATATTAGATTTCTGCCGCGGTATGGGTTTGGATACTGTAGGTTTTACCAAATGCAGGATGTATACCGATTTAGGAAAATATCTCCAGTTTAGGAAAGAGAATTTATTGGAAAATGAATTTGAAGAAAAGGATATCCATAGGAGAATTAATTCCTATAGATATATGGATGGGGGAAAGACAATAATATCTATTGCCTTTCCCTATTTGTTTAAAAAACCCATCAAGAAAGGTAAAATAGGATTTTCCATATATACCTGGGGAAAGGATTATCATGAGGTAATAGGGGCTTACTTAAAAAAAATATGCTATTTCATAGCAAATCTGGGTGGAAAGGCCATATATTTTGTGGATAATAATTTTCTGCCTGAAAGGTATATAGCTTTTCAGAGCGGAATAGGATTTATAGGGGAAAATAATATGCTTATTACAGAAAAGTATGGATCCTATGTATTTTTGGGTGAGGTAATAACTGATATGGAAATAGAAAGCGATATGCCGCAAATAAGTAAATGCGGGAATTGTAATTTATGCCAGATTGTGTGTCCTACGGGGGCTATCCGCGGTTATAGGGATTCCAACAAATGCATGTCTTACATTACCCAGAAGAAACATATAGACGATATGTGGTTTGCAAAATTTCAGGGCAGGTTGTTTGGATGCGACACCTGTCAGGAGGTATGTCCGTATAATGAGAATGTTGCATACTCCAATATAAAAGGTTTCAAGCCCTTTGACTTTATGGAAAAAGTGGATCTGAATGAGATAGTCAATATTGACAAAAGCACATTTATGAGAAAATATAAAAATACTTCCTGTGGATGGAGGGGAAAAAATATTATCCAGAGAAATAGTATAATAAACACACTCGTACTTAAAAAGAATGTTGAGATAAAAAATATAAAATCTTCTTATGTAAAAGATTATTATAATAGACTTTTACATATTTTGAAATTATAATTATTTATATATGATGACATTATTTTAAGTTATATTATCAATATGAAAGGGAAGGTGGCTTTATCTATGATTTCTCCATGGATGGCTAAGCTTATAGGTTCTCTACCTCAGGGATTAGTAAAATGTATTTCAGACAAATTATTAAATGGATATTTAAATAAATATGCGGCTATAGAAGTCAAAGGCATGGAACATTTGAATGGAGTTAAAAGACCCATTATATTTATATGTAATCATTTAAGCAATTCGGATGCACTGGTTCTTGGGAATGTACTTAAAAAAGAAAAATTGATTTTTGTTGCTGGTATGAAGTTAAATGATGATTGCCTTACAAAACTTGGAATGAGTATTACAAAAACCATAGTTATAAAACCTAATTCTGCAGATAAAGGGGCTATTTCCGACATAGTAAAAGCAGTGAAATCAGGTGAAAATGTACTTATATTTCCAGAAGGTACAAGGAGCAGGACAGCTGCTATGAATAGGGGTAAAAAGGGAATAGTACTTATACAGAAATTGACTAGGGGCAGGATAGTGCCGATAGGAATATGCGGGACTGAAAAGCTTTTACCTATAAATGATAAAGGAATGGCTCTAGAAAGTTTTCACCATGCCAAGGTCACGGTGAATATAGGGAAGAAACTGCAGATACCAAATAAAAGGGAAGGTGAGGAAAAACATAAATATGAAGATAGGGTAATTGATTTTCTCATGTGTGAAATAGCAAAACTTCTCCCTGAAAAATATAGAGGAGTATATAATTTTAATGAAGGTGGTAAAAATTGAACAAACAAATTGTAGTTACGATATTAAAAATATTGGGTGAAACATATCCAGAAGCAAGGTGTGCATTGAAATTTGGTTCCCCTTACGAATTGTTGGTAGCTACTATGCTTTCCGCCCAGTGTACTGATGTCAGGGTAAATAAAGTTACCAATGAACTATACAGAGAATTTAACACGCCGGAGAAAATGGTTTCTCTAACAGAAGAGGAGTTGGGGAAAAAGATAAAAAGCTGCGGTTTTTTTAGAAATAAGAGCAAGCATATATTGGAAACAAGCAGGGCGATTATAGAGGAACATGGTGGAAAGGTTCCTGATACAATGGAGGAATTGATTAAATTACCTGGTGTAGGTAGAAAAACTGCAGATGTGGTTTTGTCGAATGCCTTTGGGATTCCGGCTATTGCAGTGGACACCCATGTATTTAGAGTATCCAATAGACTTGGGATAGCAAGGGGAAATACCCCACACAAAGTTGAAATGGAACTTATGAAAAATATACCCAAGAATATGTGGAGTGATTCCCACCACTACCTGATATGGCATGGAAGAAAAATATGTAAGTCCCGTAAACCTGATTGTGGACACTGTCCTGTAGCTCCCTACTGTGAATATCTCAACTGCCCTGAAAAAAATGAAAAGTAAATTTTCAAACTGAGAGCTATTTGTCTGTGATTTCCCTTCGTATCCAATCCAGAGCACTCATAACGGCCCTTTTTCTTACAGTAGCTCTATTACCTGGATATTGAAATTTTTTAACCTTTGTCTTCCCTTTAATGCAGAGTCCTATGTAGACCAGCCCCACGGGTTTTCCGGGAGATCCACCGCCGGGACCTGCAATTCCCGTAGTAGCTATGCCTATATCCGTATTGGAAGTCCTGGCAATACCTTCTGCCATCTCTTTTGCAGTTTCATAACTTACAGCGCTGTATTTGTCCAGGGTGGACTTTTTCACCCCGAGTCTGTTCATCTTGGCTTCATTACTGTAGGTGACAGCACCTTCTTTGAATACCTGAGATATTCCCGGATAATTTACGAGTTTGGCTGCTATTAACCCTCCGGTGCATGATTCTGCAGAGGATATGGTGTAATTTTTATCTACAAGCATTTTACCAAGTACCCCTTCTATTTTTGCGTTGTCTTCGCCGTAAATGTTTATTCCAAATATTTTTTTAAGCCGTGATTCCACAGGTTTGATAAGATCCAAAGCTTCATTTTCTGTAGGAGCCTCTGCTGTAATTCTAAGTATTGTGTCTTCTTCTTTGGCATAAGGGGCGACAGTGGGATTGGTGCTGTTTTTTATGATATCAGATGCCATTTCTGCCATTATACCTTCTCCTATTCCGCATATTCTGAGCGTTTTTGATTTTATAACTCTGGTGCTGTATTTTTTCAGAATGGGTTTTACATAGTTTATGAACATCGGCGTGACTTCCTTTGGTGGTCCCGGAAGTATTATGAGGGCCTTATTTCCTTCTTCCATGATGCACCCGGGGGCTGTGCCGTTGGGATTGGGCAGTATTTTGGATCCCTTGGGGAAATATGCCTGCTTTACATTGTTTCCCTTTAGATAGGAGCGTCCCATGCTGCTAAAACGTTTCTTTAGATTTTCCAGTGAATCTTTATCTAAAACAAGTTCTCTGCCCAAAAATCTAGCTCCGGTTTCTTTTGTAAGATCATCCTGTGTAGGCCCCAGGCCTCCGGTTGTAATTATGATATCCGATCGCTCAAAACCATTTTTTAATTCTTCCAAAAGCCTTTCCGGATTGTCTCCGACTACGGACTGGTGGAATACCTCTATGCCTAAATCTGCCAATTGCTTTGATATAAATTGGGCATTGGTGTTTACTATATCTCCAAGTAAAATTTCTGTTCCCACACATAGTATTTCAGCTTTCATTTATTTTTACCTCCACTATTGTTATTTGAAATATTACTACATATTTATACAATTTTATGATACCATAAAACTATGTTTGTTGAAAAAACTATATAATAAATTAATTATCTTTTGCATATAAAAAATACTGACACTATAGTATAATAACTATGTAAAAATGAAGAGGTGATGATAAAAATGGATCGGAGAAGACAGTCCCGAAAGGCCAAGAAAGTTTTAAAAAAGAGAATGGTTGTATTAGCCGTGGGAGCCCTGGCTGTTTTTGTGGGAATAAGTTGTGGATTTATGGTATATCATTATAATGATATAGAACATTGGAATAATTTGATTTATCCTAAAGTTTTTGTAAATGACACGGATCTCTCGGGAAAAACTAAATTGGAAGCTAAAAACATAATAAAAAGGGAATACTCTGATAAAATACAACAGAAGAAAATTGATATAATTGCGGAGGATAGGAAATATGAATTGAGTTATTCGAGTTTGAAGCCCTCATACAATATAGATGAAGTTGTAAATCAGGCATATTCTTATGGAAAAGATGAGAATATATTTAAAAAGTATCGATTGTTAAAAAGACCTAAAGCTGTAGACTATGAACTGAAATTTTCCTATAACGCAGAACCTGTGAAAAATCTAGTAGATAAAATTGGAAGTGAAATTAATTCAGAACCGGTAAATGCATCCTTGAGGATGGGAAGTATCGGCTTTGAAGTAATTCCACAGCAGGACGGTGTAAAGTTGAAAAAAGAAGATCTGGAAAAGGAACTTGTTTCTAAAATAGATGGGACGGTAGGACAAAATCCTGTTGTAAAGGCAAAATTTGAAACTGTACCGGCTTCAATAAAAGAAGCACAGCTTAAGACAGTGGATACGCTGATATCCAGTTTTAGTACAAACTATGGCTCCATATCTTCTGCGGAAAGGGCAAATAATATAGCGCTTGCTACAAAAAGCATAAATGGATATGTACTGATGCCTGGTAAAACTTTTAGTTTTAATGGAGTTGTAGGGCAGAGAACTGCTGCCAAAGGGTACCAGGCCGCTCCCGTTATTATTGGAGATAAAGTTGAATCAGGGCTCGGAGGAGGTATATGCCAGGTATCTACCACTTTGTATAATGTCGTTTACAAGGCAGGCCTTACTTCAACGGAGAGAACACATCATTCTCTTGCCGTACATTATGTGCCGGAGGGCATGGATGCCACAGTGGATTATGGAAACATAGATTATAAATTTAGGAATGATTTTAAATATCCCGTGTATATAGAGGGCTATACTTCAGGTGGAAATGTGGCATTTAACCTGTATTCAAATTCTGCTGTTGTGAAATGAAAAAAGGAAAAAATTTTTCTATTGTTTTCTGAATTTGATTATGATATACTATTTAGGTAAACAAGTGGGCTGTGTTGCCCAATCATGCGGATATGGCGGAACTGGCAGACGCGCTAGATTCAGGTTCTAGTGAAAGAAATTTCATGCAGGTTCAAGTCCTGTTATCCGCACCAAATCAATGGTTCAGAGGTATAATTAAAGTTTAATAATGAATTACGGAAGGGAATCCCCCACTAGATTACGTTCATAAATATTTGTAATCTAGTGGGGGATTTTCTGTCATGAAATCTTTATGTAAAATAAGCTGAAATTTGTAATGTAATATTTAATTAAAAAACTATCGCCTAATTATATTTTGGTACTTAAGAGTTAATGACAATATGAATCCAATTATGCATATGATTGTTGCAAATCTCATGGAAAAACTAAATCCATAGAATGTGGCATCTATTTTACTGTCAGAAACTATCAGATATCTATTTTCGTAAATTGACATAATACCTAAAAACAAAGAGGATCCCAAGCAGCCAGCTACTTGCATCAAAGTATTTATAATTGCAATTCCATCTGCTCTGAATTTGTCCGGCAGCTGATTAAGTGCAGTTGTCTGTGTATTGGATGCAGACATGGCTGCTCCTATACACATAAAGCAATATAAAATAACAATCATTGAAGTAGAATCCGATTTTGTAATATTGGACAGCATAAAAGTTGAAATACATATTAATAAAACTCCACCGGGAATTACTATTTTTCCTCCCATATTGTCATAAAATTTACCTGCCAGCGGTGATAGGAGTGCATTGAAAAGAGTTGCAGGTAATAGGACAATTCCAGTTACCAGAGACGATGTCTTAAATCCATTTTCTAAAACCATAGGTAATATTATATTCATTGAAAATAGAAGCATTTGAATTATTATTATTATTAGTATACTTCTTGTGAATACGGGATATTTAAATGATTTTATTTGAAGCATTGGCTGTTTCAAGAGTGTTTGCCGTCTGCAAAAGAGTATTGTTGATGTTACTCCAATTACAAATATAATTGAAATGGTTAATGTATTTACGGAGGATATTGAACTTATCGGGTATATAATACATGCTATGCCTATGGCTGAAAGTAAAATGGATAGATAATCTATTTTAGGTTTAGTTATTGTATTGACATTTTCTAAATATATATATCCTAAAATTAGGCATGTTATTAAAAATGGGATTAGAACCAAAAATAGTATGTGCCATGAAAAGTATTGTAATAATATTCCGGAAAAAGTGGGACCAAATGCAGGTCCTAGTGATACTACACAAACACATGTACCCATTACTAGTCCACGTTTTTCACGTGGATAAATTGCAAGTGCAGTGTTTATTAAAATTGGCATCATCATACTTGTCCCAAATGCCTGTATAATTCTAGATATCAATAGTAGCGGAAATGATGTAGAAAAAAATGCACATATGGTTCCAATTAAAAATAAAGTAACAGCTTCCATAAATAATTTTTTTGTTGTAAAAGTACTTATTAAAAATGCTGTAACTGGCATCAAAATAGCAATTACCAGTACGTAACCTGTAGTAAGCCATTGAACTGTTGTGGCTCCGACATTCATTTCCGTCATCAATTTTGGGAAAGCTATATTTAATATTGTTTCATTAAAAAATGCTATAAAGCTTCCCAAAAGCAGTGTAAACATTATAACTTTTTTATTGTATTTTCTCGATTGCAAATAATTTGCCTGCTGCATCATATATGTTAAACTCCTTTTTATATCTAGACCAGTTTATATAATATCGTATAGCTATTCCTTCCTTATGTCAATACCAGTGCTTATAAATGCTGTAAAAATATTTTGATTTAACGTATTTCATCTTTTAATTGAGTGTTTCAAAAGAATAGCCCTGGGATTTAAAATATTCTATGATAGCAGGTAGGGCTTGTACAGTAGTAACTTTTGCGGGAGCATCATGCATGAGTACGACCAAATGGTCGTAAATAGCATATTTTTTTGTGGTATGAATCAAATTTTGAACAGGCACGTTGTTGTGTTCTGCATCTCCGTTTAAATCATTCCAGTCCACATAATGATAGCCGTTTCCTGTAAGTTCTTCTCTAAAAGGCTTTAACCTGACTCCAAAAGAACCGCCTGGAAATCTTACAAGTTTTAAATTATAATTTTCCCCTAAAATTGACGATAATACAGTTTGACATTTATAAATATCTTCCATAAATGTTTTTGGATCAGAATATATGTATTTCATATCATGTGAATAAGTGTGATTTCCAATTACGTTTCCCTGAGCCGCTTCTCTTTTTACAAGATCTTTATTCTGTTCTGCATTTTGTCCTATTAAAAAAAATGTAGCTTTTATGTTATATTGATTTAATATATCCAGTATTTTAGGTGTATTATTGGCGGAAGGGCCGTCATCAAAAGTTAAATAAACTACTTTCCTTCCATCTTTTTTATAGGGATTAAAGCCCTCTGATGTGTTTGAAGCAGCTGTATTTTCTGATTTGTTTATGGATTTACTGTCGCCTGAATTATCCGGAGTTGTTGTGTCTATAGACATTTTACTACCTAATTTTTTTGGATCTGTCATATTTTCTGATTTGTTCGTGGATTTTTTGTCACCTGGGTTATTTGAAACTGCCATATTTTCTGATTTGCTCATGGATTTCTTTTTGCTTGTTGTTATACAACTGGTAAATCCGATGGAAAATAAAAGTAAAACTAGAATTGAAATTATAAATATTCTTCTTCTCTTTATATCATAGTCATTATTCGTCATGATATACCATCTCCCCTAATTATATCGGTATATATTATACAACTTGTATACGACATAAATTGCTAAGTTTCAATTAAGAACTGTTAAATTTTACTTAATAAAAGTTAATTTTCACATATTTTTAGCAGGGAGAACTGTATTATATAAACTGCTCAGTTTTAACCGAAGCAGAGTTTTCCTATTTTTCCACCTCTGAAACTTTTACATTTGCCATTATAGTGAAAAATTGATTGAAAAAATATTTCTGGGATATCACCAATACCGTAAATGTGATAATTGTGCTCAATATCAAATCGCTTGCCAGTGCCAGATTCTGACCCTCTAATGGAATATCCATGTAAAATAAGCCGAGAATTGCATTGGATACGGCATGTATACTGGATGCGTTGAAATAATTGCGATTGGATAGTATGTATGCTATAGACATCATGAAACTTGTGGCTATTGTTGAAAGAATAAATATGCCAAACCATAGGGGAGAAATGCTAAAAGAACGGCTTTGCCATTGTGCACTGTAAAATATCCAGGGAATATGCCAAATTCCCCAAATAAAACCTAACAGGAAACTGCCTTTTACAAAATTGAATTTTGTCAAAAGCCTATCCAATGCATAGCCGCGCCAGCCAAATTCCCCGTTTGCAGGTCCCCATAGATACATAAAAAAGACAAATGAAAGGGCATATAGAGGATTATGGACAAAATTCTGAATTGTTTTGAAATCTGGTTTTCCCTTTAGGAGCAGTATAAGGGAGGCAGTTGATATGTCCAGAAGGAGAATGGCATAGAGTAGTACAAACCAGAAGCCATTCCATGTTGGAATAAACCGTTTGAAATAATTTTTTTTTGCCTCTGGACTATATGTAGCAAATACCATAATAAGACCCATACTTGATGGAGCAATACCGGCTGTAAAAACGAAAATAAGGTTTCCATAATCTGTATTATTGATACCGAGAATAACAGGGATCATTCCAATTGTCCATGTCCATGCCAGTGTGCCTGCAAAAAAAAATCAATAAATGTTTTTCACATTTTTTCATATTTACCTCTCCCATTTTTGGTTGTATGCTGTCCTCGGTGCCAATCAATAGATCTTCAAAAAATAAGCCATTGTTGTAAACAATATCAAAGAAATATTATATGTATGTTATATGTATATTATTTAATGATTAATTTAATTGAGATGTGAAGCGATATATAGTATGCTGTACTTTGGATTGTAGTTTATATTTTAGCGGAACTATTTCAAATGCTGAAAGTGTCATACAAGTTTATTTAATGATTGTAATTAATGAGGAGGATAAGATATGGTTTCATCAAAGCCGTGGGATTGGACTAAAAATTCCAGTAATAAATGGCTTATACCCTGCATGGAAAGTGCATATTTTGCTGAAGTATGGAAAATACGGAAATTTCAATATTTTTTGGATTTAGGCAGTGGGCTTGGACGGCATTCTATATATATGGCCCATAAAGGTTTTTCTGTAACTGCCGTGGATTTATCAGACTATGGTATTCGATATTTGTCCGATTGGGCCAAAAGGGAAAATTTGGGCATTGAAACTCATCTTTGTGATATGCTCTCGCTGCCATTTTCGGACAATAGATTTGATTGCATGTTTGCTTATAATGTAATCTATCATACGGATACTCAAGGTTTTGTTAGAATATTGGATGAGATTAGGCGTATATTGAAGCCTGGAGGGGAGATATTCCTTACTCTAATTTCAAAAGGAACATGGGATTTTCAGAATGCCTGGGAAAGCCGGCGGCTCGATGCCAATACTATTCTCCGGAGTGAACATGAAACAGAAAAAAATGTTCCACATTTTTATGTAGACTTAGAAGATATTCGACATTTTTTTAGCAATTGGAAAATGCTGAGTTTACCAAAAGAGTGGTGTGAGTATGGATTGGATAAATCAAAACATTACAGTAAACACTGGTCTCTCTGGTTAAAAAAAACTCCTGTTTGATGCATTGTTAAGGACTACTTGTATTTTTGCGAGGAATAATACATGATAAAATCAAATGTAAAATATTTTATGTTCCTGCCGATAACTTTAGTATTATCAATACCTTTCTATATTTGGGGTGCATTTTTCCCGGTTAAAGGCTTGCCTTTTGGTCTGCCAATTAGCTTTTTGATGATCTTTGTACCATTCTTCTTGTCATTGATATATGCATGGAAAGAAGATGGGATAAAAAGAATTGCATTTTTGTTTAAAAGTATTTTTGATATGAATAAAGCCAAACAATGGTCGATAATTTTTTGCCTGGCATGTATGCCCTTGGTTGCAGTGCTGACATATTTTACAATGAAGGTATTTTCTTTTCCACTGCCGGCAGAAATAGTGTTTCCTTATAAAGAGATTCCGCTGATGATAGTTCTTTATTTTTTAGGGGCAATACCTGAAGAATTTGGATGGACATCTACTCTAACTGGACCACTGGCTAAAGAATATGGGATAATTAAGGCAGGTATAATTATCGGAGGAGTGTGGGCTGCCTGGCATATCATTCCATGGAGCTGGGTACATCCGGCATGGTGGATTATTGGAATGTGCCTTTTAAATATATTTATGAGAACTGCAATGATCTATGCCTATATGTATGGCGGCAAAAGTCTGTTCACGGCACTTGTTTTTCATACTATGATAAATGTGACAACAGGTATTTTTCCCAACTACGGATCATATGTAAATACATGGCTTTTTAGCGGCTGGATGTTTATTGTACTATTACTGGCAGGATTCTATTGTAAACATTTGAGTAAAAAATATAGAAATTGTGGTTAACTGAAAAGTATGCAATATGTATGGCGGGAAATGAATTATTAAGTTGGGACTTTTTTATTATTTTGAAATTTGGAGCCAGTGTGCCGGCTCCTAGACTATTCAAAAAAATTTTTGATTATTTGATTATGAAAGATTATTTTGCATTGACGATTTTTTTAATTTGATTCTTGACGTCATCTGTAACTTTTATATCGTAGTATCTTATTGACGTATTGAAATCTGAATTTAAAGCAATGCTGGCAGCAGTTTTTGTAGACAATATATTGTTGCTGTTTGGCATTTCACGTACGTCCATTATGTGATTTATTTTCTTTTGAAGTTCCAATAATTTCTTAAAGTCACCTTTCAGAAATGTTTTGTATGTTTCTACGAGAAGTTTTGCCTGGGTATTTGTCTGTGTACCTATAATACCGTTTCCACCTATCATGAGGTTAGGTATCAAATATTCATCTATTCCAGATAATACTGCAAAATCAGGATATATGCTTTTAACTTTTTCTACAAATCTTCTTACATTTCCAAGAGCAGGTGTAGTATCTTTTATACCGCCGTGAGCTATGTTTTCATATTTGTTGGCTAGTTTAAATACTAGCTCTACAGACAACTCGATTTTTGTATTTTGTGGTATATTGTATAATATCATTGGCAGATTTGTATTTTCCGCTATAATAGAAAAATATTCAAAAATATGCTCTTCATCCAATTTAAAATAAAAAGGAGGAACTACCAGTACAGCATCTGCATTGTTTTTTCCTGCACATTTTGCAAGTGCTATAGCTTCTCTTATATTTGGACTTCCCGTACCAACTATTAACTTTACTCTTCTATTGATGGTTCTTGATGCAAATTCAATATATTTCTTCTTTTCATCGAAAGTCATATTAAAAAATTCACCTGTGGTTCCAAGTATGCATATTCCATAAATGCCATCTGAAATTAGTTTTTCAATCATTTGCCTATTGGATTTCCGATCGAAGTCTCCATTTTCATCAAAAATAGTTATTATTGGTGTAAAAACACCTTTTATCATTGTATAACCCCTCCCACTGTAGACATATACATGTCGTGAAATTATAATTGAAAATATATCAAGTTTATTATCATGTTTATATGTTTTTATATCAATGTTCAGTTGCACAAATATTGTTTATGGTAAACGTTAAATTTTTATTTACATGCACATTATAAAAACAGAATTATTGTCATATTATGTTGTAAGGAGGAGTATAAGATGGAAATTTTGAGCAGGCAACTTGCGGAGAGAATAGTTGATAGAACCATGAAAGCCGTGAATAAAAATGTGAATATAATGAATGAAAAGGGTATGATTATAGCATCTGGTGATAAAAGTAGAGTTGGCACAATTCATGAAGGTGCGGTTCTGGCTCTTAAAAGAAGATCTGAATTTAGCATAGATGAAAAACAGTGCAAAGAATTAAATGGAGTTCAGGAAGGAACCAATATAGTAATAGAATTTAAAGAAAATGTCATTGGAGTAATCGGTATCACGGGGAAAAGAGATGAAGTTATAGGATATGGCAGACTTATTAAAATGGCAGCCGAAATGATGATAGAGCAGGCCTACGTGATGAGGGAACTTGAATGGAATAACAAGATAAAGGAGAATATGATAGTATCCCTTATAAATGATGATCAAGGTTCTTTTAAATTGCTAGAGAAATATGCAAAAAAGTTTAAATTGACAAATAATTATCCAATGGCAGTTTTTATTGTGCAAATTGACTTTGAAAAAATTTCTGAAAAAAGAGATATAGATACACTCAACAATGTAATTTCAATATTGGAGGCAAATTTTGAGGGATCTCCAGCAGCTGCTATTGATTCAAAAACAATTGTTATTATATATAAATGTCCCAATATGAATTACAGACCTGTAACCTGTAAACCTAGAATAGAAGGTGTGTATAGAAAAATAAGTCATAAAACGAAGAATAATGTAAAAATATCTATGGGTAAAGTATACAATAAATTAACTGATATTTGTAAATCTTATGAAATAGCTAAAAAAACACTTTTATTCGGAAGGGAAAATTATCCTCAGGAGAATGTCTACATATTTGATATTTTGAAATATCAAATGTTGTTTTTACAAGATAATGCAAGATGGAAACTAAACGAACTTAAGAATTCCTATGAATTAATTTCTAAAAATGATAAAAATGGGGAATTGATGGAAACGTTAAAAGTATTTATAGAAGAAAATGGAGAGCTCAATAAAGTTTCGAATAGACTTTTTATACATAGGAATACTCTCAATTATCGTTTAAATAAGATATATAAACTGACAAACTTAAATCCTAAAAGATATGTGGACTTATTCTGGCTTTATTCATCTATAATTAATTTTAAAACTACTCAGAGTTGATTCCATTATGCAATTAAACAAAATAAAGCAGTATTATATGTTGATATTTGTTTAATTTAATATTGATTAAATTTCCAAAAGCAGGAATAATTTAAGTATAATAAAAATTTGGGAGCTGATATGATGAAATTTAGAAAATCCGGATTCAATTATATTGTAAAATTGAATAAAGGTGAAGAAGTAATGGAACAGCTGGCAAAATTGTGTAAGGAACAAAATATAGAGGCAGGATATTTTACTGCAATTGGTGCTGCATCTGAAGTGAAACTGGGATATTTTGACCCTGTAAAGAAAATTTATAAAAGCAGAGATTTTGTAGAAAATTTTGAAATAACGAGCCTTGTGGGTAATATAGGAAGATTGAAAAATGATGATGTAGTAATTCATTCACATATAAATTTAAGCAATAAAAACTATGGGCTTATTGGTGGGCATTTGTTCAAATGTAAAGTCTCACTTGTTTGTGAACTGTTTATTACAGATCTTGGAGAGAAAATAGTTAAATTGCCTGACAGAGAGTTTGGATTGAATTTCATGAATTTATAAACGCTAATTTGAAAGGAGACCGATATCTTGAGTTTGATAAGTGAAAATGAGATTGAAAAGATAAGAAGTATAAATGAAAAAAGAAAAGTTGTTCTTCCAGATGGTACCCGTGTTCCTGCACTAGGACAGGGAACCTGGTATCTGGGTGAAAATCCATCTGCAAGGAAAGCCGAGATAAATACATTGAGGCTTGGAGTAGAACTTGGGATGACTCTTATAGATACTGCGGAAATGTATGGGGAAGGGGAATCCGAAAATTTGGTAGGATATGCAATAAAGGGTATAAGAGATAAGATATTTCTGGTTTCCAAAGTTTATCCGCACAATGCGGGAATCCCAGATATATTCAACTCCTGCGAAAACAGCCTGAGAAGATTGAATACTGATCATCTTGACTTGTATCTTCTCCATTGGAGGGGTAATGTACCTTTTCAGGAAACAATAGAAGGCATGGAGAAATTGAAAAAACAGGGGAAAATTTTAAGGTGGGGAGTATCCAACTTTGATACTTCTGATATGACAGAACTTGGTGAATGCAGCGGCAGTGAAAATTGTATGGTCAACCAGGTGCTGTATCATCTTGGATCAAGAGGCATTGAATTTGATCTGCTTCCATGGCAGAGGAGACATAACATGCCTATTATGGCATATTGTCCAATAGCAAAGGGCGGAAGGTTGAGAGAACATATCCTGAATGAAAAGACTTTAAATGAAATAGCACAAAATCATGGAGCAACACCTGTACAGGTACTTCTTGCATGGTGCATGAGATCAGGCAATGTAATTGCAATTCCAAAGGCATCCCATGAAAAGCATGTTGTAGAGAATGCCAGAGCAGGTGCTGTTGTTCTTTCAAAAGATGAACTTGATGCACTTGGAAAAGTATTTCCTAAACCTGATAGAAAGATGCCGCTTGATGTATTGTAATGATAAGGAGGAGTAACATATGAAGATAGGATTTATAGGACTTGGAATCATGGGGAAGCCAATGTCGAAGAATTTGATAAAGGCAGGTTATGATCTTGTAGTGTTCAATAGAAGTAAACAATCTGTCCATGAGCTTGTAAAATTTGGAGCTGAAGAAGGCATTTCCTCAAAGGATGTTGCATCAAAAACCGATGTTATTATAACAATGCTTCCAAATTCACCCCAGGTAAAGCAGGTTGTTTTTGGAGAGAATGGTGTTGCAGAAGGGATAAAAAAAGGTTCTGTACTTATTGACATGAGTTCTATAGCACCTCTTGTTTCGAGAGAAGTGGCTGAAAAGCTTGCGGGCAAAGGAGTAGATATGCTGGATGCACCGGTAAGCGGAGGGGAGCCGAAAGCTATAGATGGAACTTTGTCCATAATGGTAGGCGGAAAGAAAGAAACTTTTGAGAAATATAAGGATTTGCTACTTAAGATGGGTTCAAGTGCTGTGCTCTGTGGTGATGTAGGAGCTGGAAATGTAACGAAACTTGCAAACCAGGTTATAGTCGCACTTAACATAGCAGCTATGTCGGAGGCATTTGTACTTGGAACAAAAGCCGGAGTATCACCGGAGCTCATATACAATGCCATTAGGGGAGGACTTGCAGGAAGTACGGTACTCGATGCAAAGGCACCTATGGTACTTGACAGAAACTTCAAGCCTGGTTTCAAGATAGACCTTCACATAAAGGATCTTACAAATGCAGTTGAAACAGGTGCTGGTGTAGGAGCACCATTATTTCTCACAAGTCAGGTTCTAGAAATACTGAGGAATCTGCACCTTGATGGAGAAGGACAGAGTGACCACTCTGCTATCGTAAAATTTTATGAGAAGCTGGCAAAGGTTGAAGTAACAAGGTAAATTAGAATTATAATATAGTTGCAATATAAAAGTAGACATGGGTTTGATTACCTGTTGCCTACTTTTTTTGTTGAAAAATATTTATGCATATATATAAAAAAAGCTTTTGATAACGATTAAAATTTGTGCAGGTGAATATTGTAACGGTTGTCGAAAAATATGATAATAAAACTACAAAATAATTCAAAAATTATAGATGTCATATTATGTTACAGTGAGTACAAAATATAGTAAACGTTATTAAAGTATATGCTATCTATAATTATATAAAAAATTTTACTAATATTTTTACTATTTTAATAGTTGGGAGGAATTTTAATGGCTTTAGTTATAGTTGGCATGGGAGTAGCTTTACTTTTAATATTAATGATACCATGTAAACTAAATGGATTTATGTCTTTAATACTGGTTTCTTTATTTGTTGGTGTTATGGAAGGTATGCCGCTTACTAGTGTAACTGATTCTATGTATAAAGGTATAGGTGGTCAGTTGAACGATCTTATTCTAATACTTGGATTTGGTGCTATGCTTGGAAGACTTATGTCAGATTGTGGGGCTGGACAAAGGATAGCAAAAACATTGATAAATAAATTTGGGATAAAAAGAGTTCAATGGGCTATGCTTATTACATCAATTATAGTTGGGATTTCGATGTTTTATGAAGCAGGTTTTATACTTTTAATACCTATAATATACAGTGTAGTTAGAGAAACTAAATTTCCATTGATATATATAGGTTTTCCTGCATCCGTTGCATTATCTGTATGTCATAGTTTTCTTCCGCCTCATCCCGGTCCAACACTTGTAGCAAATTCTTTTAATGCAAGCATAGGCAAAACTTTGTTATTGGGGCTTCTTATTGCGATACCTGGTGCTATAATTGTTGGAATCTTTTTTTCTAGAACTTCGATTATAAAAAATGCGAAAACAAAGATACCTGAAGGGCTTACTACAAGTAAATTATTTAAGGATCAGGAAATGCCAAGTTTCTGTAAGAGTGTATTTACTGCTCTTGTTCCTATAATTTTAATAGCTATTGCTGAATTTTGTGGAGTATTTCTTCCTAAGGACTCTGTAGCACTAAAATATATTAAGTTCTTTGGAGATGCACCTATAGCTTTGATGATATCTGTAATTATTGCTATATTTACTTTTGGTTTTGGTTGTAATAGAAAAATGGATGAAATAGCAAAAAGTATGAGTGAGTCAGTAAAAGCTATAGCAATGATAATTTTGATTATAGGAGCAGGAGGGGCATTTAAACAGGTGCTTGTAGATTCAGGAGTAGGTAATACAATAGTAGCCATTACAAAAAATCTAAATGTATCTCCTATAGTACTTACATGGCTTATTGCAGCGTTACTCAGGACTGCACTCGGTTCAGCTACTGTGGCTGTAACTGCTGCTGCTGGATTGGCTGGACCTCTTGTAGTTGCTTCTGGTTTAAATCCTTGTCTTATGGTATTGGCAACTACTACAGGAAGTATATTTGCATCTCATGTAAATGATCCTGGATTTTGGATGTATAAGGAATATTTTGGACTGTCAGTAAGTGATGCAATAAAAACTAGAACAAGTTATACATGTATACTTTCTGTAATAGGTTTAATTGGAGTGTTGCTTTTAAATATATTTGTCCATTAGATACATTAGATTGATTATTTATCTTCAATTTGTAATTTAAATATAAGGATCCAATTCTTCTATACTAAAGTTAGGATTGGATCAAGAAGTTCTTTGACTTTTGCGGACAACTACATACAATTGAATAAATAGAAACACTCCAAAATATTTTTAAGTAGTTGAAAATATATATAATCTATTAATTTCATAATATATAAGTTATGCAAATAAATAAAAAATAATTTTTTATTTATAAGTAAGTTTGTGCAACTGAATATTGCTTGAAATATTTAAAAATATCATAATATAAAAAGTTGTAAAAGTAAGCGTTAATTTAATAGAGCGACATTGGAGGGTTCAAATATGAAGAAACATTTAAACATTTTATTAGCACCAGATTCATTTAAAGAAAGTATGACCGCAAAAGAAGTATGTGATGCGATGGAACTAGGAATTAAGAGAGCCGATGAAAATATTAATTGTATAAAAGTTCCCATGGCAGATGGTGGAGAAGGTACGATGCAGTCACTTGTGGATGCTACTTGTGGCAAAATATATAAAATAAAAGTAATGGGACCGCTTGGTAATGCAATAGAAGCAGAATATGGAATTCTAGGAGATGGGGAAACTGGAATAATAGAGATGGCAAGTGCAAGTGGTATAACTCTGGTGCCTGAAAATAGAAGGAATCCTCTTATAACGACAACTTACGGTACGGGCCAGCTTATAAAAGATTGCCTTGATAAGGGGGCAAAAAAACTTCTTGTAGGAATAGGTGGAAGTTCCACAAATGATGGTGGAGTCGGTGCAATTCAAGCACTGGGTGGTAAGTTCAAGGATAGATTCGGAAAAGAAATTGGATTTGGCGGTGGAGAACTTGGCAAAATTGATAATATAGATTTAAGTGAACTTGATCCGAGACTTAATAATATGAAAGTTGAAGTTGCCTGTGATGTTGCAAATCCACTATGTGGTGATAATGGAGCATCAAATATATTTGGACCTCAAAAAGGTGCGACGAAAGAAATGATAAAAATACTCGATGACAATTTAAGACATTATGCAGATATAATTAATAAACAGCTTAATATAGATGTAGCGGAGATTCCAGGAGCCGGGGCAGCTGGTGGGCTTGGTGCAGGGCTTATGGTTTTTATGGGAGGGAAACTTGAAAAAGGAATCGATATAGTTATCAAGTATTCAGGATGTGAAGAAAAAGTAAAAAAAGCAGATTTGGTTTTTACGGGCGAAGGAAGTATAGATTTTCAGACACAATATGGGAAAACACCAATGGGGGTTGCAGCAATAGCAAAAAAATATAATAAACCTGTAATTGCTTTTGCAGGAAATATTGGAGACAATATAGATGTCCTTTATGATCTTGGCATAGATGCAATTTTTAGTATTGTCCATAGGGCATCTAATTTGAACGATGCAATAAAAGACGGTAAGATAAATATGGAAAAAACAGTTAATAATGTAATACGGCTTATAAAATTAAGAATTATATAAAGTGTATGTGTTACGGAAAAAATGTCATTGTACTTATTTCTTTTAATAAATAAAGAATCAAATTTAATTCATTTATTGATTTCAATCCTAGTTGGATTAGTAATTTGCTTTATACCAAAACCAAATTTGGTACCTATAAATGGATGGCATTTACTTGCAGTTTTTATATTTATTATAGTGGCATGTGCCCTTGGAGCCATGTCACTTGGTGTAGCTTCTTTTGTCGGAATATTTATTTTGACTTTTACACATATAATTACGATAAAAGATGCATTTTCTTCATATAGTGAAAGCCTTATATGGCTTATAGTATGTGCTGATTGTCTTTCTATAGGAATAACTAAAACAGGACTTGGTAAAAGACTTGCATATAATATTATAAAGAAAATTGGCAAAAGAACTATAGGAGTTGGATATTCACTAGTACTTTGCGAAGGAATATTGAGTATGCTTATTCCAAGTGCTACTTCAAGATCTACTGGGATTGTACTTCCTATTACAAAAGCTCTTTCAGAAGCTTATGGTTCAAAAGTTGGAGATGGTACAGAAAAGAAAGCGGGAGCGTTTCTTATGCTTACATCAATACACAGCAATCTTATTTCTTCATCACTTTTTATTACATCTTCTGCCGTAAATTTGCTTGCTATTAGTATGGCCGGAAATCTTGGTGTAAAAACACATATAACTTTTGGATTATGGTTTATGGTAAGCATAGTTCCTGTATTGTTGAATTTTATGATTGTTCCGGTTGTTATTTATTTTTTATGTCCACCGGAAATAAAAAAACTTGATAATGTTAAAGAATTAATGGATGGCAAACTTAAACAATTAGGACCCATGAAAAAATCTGAAAAATTTATGATAATAGTTTTCATTATTGTTGTTACATTATGGATATTTGGGAATATATTTAATATTGATGCTACTACTGTAAGTGTTTTAGGACTTGTAATACTTATTGGATCTGGAATTGTATCTTGGGAAGAATTTACTGGGAAAAAAGAAATTTGGAATCTTGTGATATGGCTTGGTGCATTTATGATGATGGCAGGTCAACTTAACAAGCTTGGGATAATAAAGTGGATGAGCAGTATAATAACTCAATATATACATGGTATACCGCGGTTCCCTGCTCTTGCGATAGTATGTGTTTCTATGTATTATCTACATTACCTTTTTGCAAGTAATATGGTTCATTTTACTGCATTGTTTTCAGCATTCTTTACAATATTACTTGGTATTGGAGCACCTCCAGTGCTTTCGGTATTTATTTTAGTAGATATATCGGCACTTAGTTCTGGACTTACGCATTATGGTATAGCACAGGGAGGAGTATATTTTTCAGAAGGATATATAAAGCAGAAAGAATGGTGGTTTGCAGGTTTTGTAGTATCAATAGTTCATCTTGCGATACTTCTTCCATTTGCAGCAATATGGTGGAAATTTATAGGGATTTAATAAAGAAGAGTTTTTGAAGGAAGAAAAGAAATAGAAACCGTGAAAATGTTGAGAAAATTTTTTCCTGGATATTTATTCAATATAGATTTAGATGGAGTGTGGACATTAAATGGGGCAGTTGAATTATGCAAAGGTAAAAAAGTCCCTTTGAATATAAAAAATTACTATTATAAATAGAAAAATAAAATCTAAATAGATTTGAAAACAAGATGGACAGCAATTATGGAATTGGGAGAATTCCTACAGAAAAACATAGATACTTTCTAATCTATACTAAATAATAAATAAACGTATGTCAGTTATTTAACTGACTATAAACTTATTATATTAGGAGTGAAATATAATGGATGTCAGAAATATAGAACCTCTATATATCAAAATTAATCCTAAAGACAATGTGGCAGTTATAGTAAATAAAGGTGGATTAAAAAAAGATACATTATTGGATGGTGGGTTTAAACTTCTTTCAGATATTCCAGAAGCTAATAAGGTAATGCTTGAGGACGTATCAAAAGATGAACCTATCATAAGATATGGTGAGATAATTGGATATGCAAAATCTGATCTTAAAAAAGGAAGCTGGCTTCGTGAAGATAAAGTAAGACTTCCCAGGGCATATCCTCTGGATAATTTGAAAAGTGGGTATATGGTGGATCATTATGATCCCCTTGAAGGTTATACTTTTTTAGGATACAGAAATGATGATGGAAGTGTCGGCACAAAAAATATTCTTGGAATTACAACTACGGTTCAATGCTCGGAAGGAGTGGTAAATGTAGCTGTAGATAGAATAAGAAGTGAACTTCTTCCAAAATATAAAAATGTAGATGACGTTGTTGCACTTAATCACCTATATGGTTGTGGTGTAGCTATATACGGTGATAATGCCGAAATACCGATAAGGGCAATAAGAAATTTATCTAAGAATCCCAATTTTGGGGGACAGCTTCTCACTGTATGTCTTGGCTGTGAGAAGCTTGTACCGACAATATTATTTCCCAAAATAGAAAATGATGATCTTGTAGTTTTACAGGAATGTCATGGTTTTAAAGAAATGATTGATGAAATAATGAGAAAAGCAGAAAAAAAACTTGAAAAGCTAAATTCCCGTACAAGAGTAGAATGTCCTGTATCAGATCTTGTAGTTGGACTTCAATGTGGTGGAAGTGATGCCTTTTCCGGAATAACTTCAAATCCTGCTGTTGGATTTGCAGCAGATCTTCTTGTAAGAGCCGGTGCGAAAGTTATGTTTTCTGAAGTTACGGAAATAAGAGATGCAGTACACCTTCTTGCACCTAGAACAAAAGATGACAAAGTTCTGAAAAAACTTGTCAGGGAAATGAAATGGTATGATAAATACCTTGAA
Source organism: uncultured Clostridium sp. (assembly GCA_903789665.1). Taxonomy (GTDB): domain Bacteria; phylum Bacillota; class Clostridia; order Clostridiales; family Clostridiaceae; genus Clostridium_B; species Clostridium_B lapidicellarium. Next base: position 13,865 of record CAIFEX010000018.1, on the reverse strand, counting down.
AAATCACACGTTGACAGAGATGCGAATCCATCTCCTGGAAATAAAAAAGGTGGACTTTCAAATGTAGTAGATAAAGCCTTGGGTTCTGTTGCAAAGTCGGGAACCACGAGTATAGTAGATGTACTCTCTCCAGGTGAGAGAATTAAAAAGAGAGGAATGACTTATGCGGCAACTCCAGCTAGTGATTTTTTCTGCGGAACAATGCAGCTGGCATCGGGAATGACGCTTCAAGTATTTACTACGGGGAGAGGTACAACCTATAATTTGAAGATAAGTCCTGTGATCAAGGTATCCAGTAATTCAACTTTGAAGGAAAAATGGTTTGATCTTATAGATCTTGATGCAGGTAGAATAGCAACTGGTAAAAAAAGTATAGAAGAAGTCGGATGGGAATTGTTTAAATTAATAATAGATGTAGCAAGTGGAAGAAAGAAAACTTATGGGGATATTCATGGGCTCTATAATGCACTTGGAATATTCAATCCAGCTCCAATTACATAATGTTTCAAATTTTGTTTATGCATATATATGAAACAAATTATGGATAGTTACTTATATTTGTGCAAATGAACATTGATTGTAATAGCGGAAAATATGATAATAATAATATAAATTAAAGTACAGGAGGATTAACGTATGAAAATAGGATTTATAGGACTTGGAATCATGGGAAAACCGATGTCGAAGAATTTGATAAAGGCAGGTTACGACCTTGTAGTATTTGATATCAATAAATCAGCTGTTGACGAAGTTGTAAAAGCAGGAGCTGAAGAAGGAACTTCTGCAAAGGATGTTGCATCAAAAGCCGATGTTATTATAACTATGCTTCCAAATTCACCCCAGGTAAAACAGGTTGTTTTTGGAGAGAATGGTGTTGCAGAAGGGATAAAAAAAGGTTCTGTACTTATTGACATGAGTTCTATAGCACCTCTTGTTTCGAGAGAAGTGGCTGAAAAGCTTGCGGCCAAAGGAGTAGATATGATAGACGCGCCGGTAAGCGGAGGAGAACCGAAAGCCATAGATGGAACTTTATCCATAATGGTAGGCGGAAAGAAAGAGACTTTTGAAAAATATAAGGACTTGCTCCTGAAGATGGGTTCAAGTGCCGTGCTCTGTGGAAGCATAGGAGCTGGAAATGTAACGAAACTTGCAAACCAGGTTATAGTTGCACTTAATATAGCAGCTATGTCGGAGGCATTTGTGCTCGGAACAAAAGCAGGGGTATCACCGGAGCTTATATACAATGCCATAAAGGGTGGACTTGCAGGAAGTACGGTACTCGATGCAAAGGCACCTATGGTACTTGACAGAAATTTCAAACCTGGATTCAAGATAGACCTTCACATAAAGGATCTTACGAATGCAGTTGAAACAGGAGCTGGTGTGGGGGCACCATTATTTCTTACAAATCAGGTTTTGGAAATACTGAGGAATTTGCATCTTGATGGAGAAGGACAGAGTGACCACTCTGCTATCATAAAGTTTTACGAGAAGTTGGCAAAGGTTGAAGTAACAAAATAATTAAAACTAGAAAACAAGTCTGGTTTTATTTAATGAAGCTGCTGTAAAATGATAATTTTACAGCAGCTTCATTTTTCTGTTTTATAATAAGGGGGAAGTCTAACAATTATTTTTGTGCCGCAGTTTATCTTGCTTTCTACACTGATAGTTCCATGGTGGGCAGTAATAATCTGTTTTACAATGGTCATGCCGAGTCCTGTACTTCCTGTTGGAGAATCTGTAGAAGTACCTCTGTAGTAGCGGTCAAACATGTGATTTATATCATATTCATTCATTCCGCTGCCATTATCACAAATTTCTACTTCAACATAAGATTCACGGCTTAATTTCACAGTAACTGATGTATCTTCCGGGTTGTGTACTACTGCATTTACTAACAGATTTGAAAATGCCCGTTTCAATAATTCAGTATCGCCCGAAACGAATAACTCTTTTTCTTCCCCAATCATCTCAAAATGATTTTCCTTTGCAATGGGCATATTCGCTGTTTCTGCCGTCACTCTGCGAACTAATTCCGATAATTCTATCTTTTGGAGATTCATCTTTAGACCTGTAAATTCATCCATACGGAACGCCGTACCCAGATCGTTGATAAGTTCCTCTATATGAGCAGATTTATCGCTGATAATCTGTAGAAACTCTTTCTTTTCTTCCAGACTCCATTTGTGTTTATCGGATAAAAGCATATCCGCATACCCTGAAATATAGGATAGCGGTGTTTTTAAATCATGTGTAATTCCAGCCGCCCAGGTTTGGCGCATTTCGTCAAATTCTTTTCGCTTTTTTTCGTTATGCTGTAAAATATCAGACAATGTTTTCAGATTATCATAGACTTCTCTGTAAAGTCTTTTTGAGAAAAAACTTAAACGTATTCTCTTTCCGGGTAAGTCCAGATATTCACCTCTTGACAATTTTTGTATATTCATCAAAATATCCACTAGAGGGCGTGCAACGTAATAACCATAAAACAGACAGTAAGACAATCCGATAAAAATTGTCACCCAGGCAAGAATTGCAATTTCTGTCTCGTTTTGTGACTGGTGTTGTAGTACCAGCATCCAGTAAATCCCCGGGATCCCCATTAATAACCAGAGTAAAATCTGATGTACTATGAAATTGATGGTAAAACGGACTGTCAAACGTCCATTGGTAAGATCTACTTTCATATTTGCCCACCCTCCGGAAATGAGAATTTATATCCAATTCCACGGATATTTATAATGTAAGAGGGATTCTTCAAGTCTGGTTCCACTTTTTTACGTAATCGGTTAATATGCACTTTTACAGTTTGTTCATCTCCCATACTTTCATACCCCCATACATTTTCATATAACTGTCCTGCGGTAAACACCTGATTTGGGTGTTCCACTAAAAACAGCAGCAATTCAAATTCTTTTGCCGGACAGCTTATTTCCCTGTTATCCACAAGAAGTTTTGCTTCTTTCTTATTTACAGTGACAGTGCCGAAATGATAGATTTCCTGGTTCATTGAATTTTGCCGGTACTGTTCCATCCTCCTGAACTGTACGTTGATTCTTGCAACAACTTCTAGAGGATTGAAGGGCTTAGTAATATAATCATCTCCGCCTATACCGAGGCCTGTTAATTTGTCTAAATCACCGGTTCGGGCAGTGAGAAAGAGAATTGGCACAAATGTATGCTGGCGGATTTTCTGACACAGCTTGAAGCCATCAATATCCGGCAGCATAACATCCAGTACAATTAAATCATAGGTATTTTTCATGATTTTTGTCATAGTTTCTTTCCCTGTTGAAGCACTGTCGATGTTTGTGTAACCTTCTTTGTGCAAGATGGTTTTCAGCATTTTTATGATTCCAAGTTCATCATCAACAAGTAGTATTCTCTGCATAGTCACCTGTTATATCCCCTTTCTGCATTTCCTGCACTTTAATTTTCATTATATAACAGATTGAAAAAGCAGTCATTAGATAGATACATCCCGTTTTTTAAATATTGCAAAGCTGGCACCAAATAAAACAATTATATATATCAGCAATACAGATACCGAAAAGCCTATTGTCATTTCTTCCCGCGGCTGTAAATGAAAGATATACAAACTCATGTCGCTGTTTGCAAAGGGAAGAAATTTCAGCCATGCCAGCTTTGATGTGGCTTCAATCATTGAATTTCCTAAAATCATAAGCAGAAGAGAGCTGCCAACCGCTACTGCACTGCTTTTCAAAATGGTTGAGACAGCAAAGGAAATGGTCACATAGCTCATAATTGGGAAAATATCCAGACAATACATTTTTACACACTGCCTGAAAATATTTAATGATTCTATCTGTCCTTGTGAATTGATAAAAAGCTCTGCCGCTCCAAGAGTGCGTATTCCGTTTCCAAAGCCATATAAGATATCAATGGTTATATATGCTGCCCCTATGGTGAGTATCAGTGAAAATACAGCATATATGACAACTGCTGCGTATTTTGAAAATAGAACTGCACCCCGGCCGTGTGGGCGAATCAATAACAGCTTCATTGTTCCATCCGTATATTCTCTTGCAACGATGTTGGCAGCAATAATAATTGTAAAAATGACAACCCATTCAAACAACCCCGATGAGTGCAGTAACGTATACCAGAGGTTATTTTCTTGTGGGGCTATATTGTTTTTTAAACGGTACTCGGCAATTGCCACTTTATTTTTCGCCTCTGCCTGCAACTGTGGTGATAGATCTGCAACCTGTAAACGTCCATTATTTTTTTCTATAATTTGCTCCTGTCCCGTTCTCCAATTCCCTGCAGTTTCCTTATTTATTGCGATTTTTGCAAAGACTGAAAAACTGACAGCGACAATAATCAGTAAAAGGAAAAGGATTTTTGTCAATCGGCCGCTGAATATTTTCATTAACTCATTTTTCACTAAATTGATCATTTCTGTTCCTCCGTAATTTCCAAAAATTTGTCTTCCAGAGTTTCTTCTTTAATCTGAATACTATAAATTTCAATTCCGCATTTCATTAAATGTTTGTTCACTGACGGAATTTCCTCTTTTGTCATCTGAATTATAATATGTCCGGCTGGACTGGAAGAAAGTACATTTTTCCGCATGGTGTGAAGTAAATTTTTCGTCTGTGCAATTTGTGAGGTACTTACAATAAGTTCCACCTGTATTGAACCGTCGGATTTGACAAAATCATCTATACGCTGGATAGTTACTAACTTTCCGTGCTGCAAAACACCCACTCTGTCACACATCAACTGCATTTCTGAGAGCAAATGGCTTGATACCATAACTGCAGCACCTTCCTCATGAGCTATTTTCTTTAGATAGTTACGCAGCTCGTGGATTCCCTCCGGATCAAGTCCGTTTGTTGGTTCATCCAGTATCACGAGAGATGGACGGTGTAATAGTGCCTGTGCAAGCCCAAGCCTCTGACGCATACCAAGTGAATAAGTTCGTACTTTGTCCTGCATTTTGTCTTTGAGTCCGACAATTTCAGCCATTTCATAAATACGTTTTTTGCTGATGCCGGGTGACATTCTGGCATAGTGCTTTAAATTTTGATAACCTGTAAGATATTTATATAAGTCTGGATTTTCAACAATACCGCCAACATTCTGAATTGCTTTTTTAAAGTCGGTTGTAATGCTGTGTCCTTTAATAAAAATATCCCCTTCGGTTATTTTTATCAGTCCCGTAATCATACGGATAGTTGTAGTTTTCCCTGCTCCGTTGGGTCCTAGAAATCCGAATATTTCTCCGGCTGGAATTGTAAACGACAGGTCATGAATAATTTCCTTTTTGCCGATTTTTTTTGATACGTGTTTTAATTCCACAACTGGTTTTTCATTCATATATATAACTGTCCTTTCTGTGCCAAATTCAAAATATCTTATCTGTATTTTAATAAGATTATAAAAAGCGAAAGTAAACAGAGGGTAAACGGACAGTAAATGGAGCTTAAACTCTCAAAAATCATTACAATTTGATATGATTAGGATAATTTGTATTGGATTTATAATGGTGGGTATATTGGGATTAAAGCTTGTATCTTCATAGTTATAGAGAACTTCTTCTGAAGTGCCGCCTGGCAATGGCAATGGCTTCTCTCCATGAATGTTGAACTGATATGGCTTTTACAGGACAATTTTGTATGCACAAACTGCAGTGTATACAGTCAATTGCGTTGATGACTGTAGATTTGCCATCTTTCATTTTAAAAACTTTCATGGGGCATGTTTCTGTGCACTTACCACAGCCAATGCATTCAGATGTACTGACTCCCACATATTTTCCATTTTTCACTGTCCCGGTGTCTTTGTAATATTGAGGGAACAATTTAGCTGCAAAGATACTTGCACGTCTCTGATCACTTTCATTTTCTTGAAGATTCAACTTTTCAGCCTGTTTCATCGTTACTGTATTACAATTCAGCGTTTTTCCCACGGCCCATGCAATCTTTGCAGTATTGCCATGATAGATGCAGGAATAGAATTAATTAATGAAAAGGGAGCTGATGGGTTTTCGCTCCGCAAGGTTGCCGAAAGGTGTGGAGTCAGCCATTCAGCACCTTATAAGCATTTTAAAAATAAGAATGATTTGATTGCAGCCATGCAGGCACATGTTACCAATTCTCTGGCTGAATACTTGCAGAATGCCAGATCACGATGTGGAAACAAGAATGAGGTATTGATTGAGTTGGGGAAAAGTTATATATGTTACTTTGTGGAAAATCCAGCATATCATCATTTCCTTTTTTCACAGCCCAGCTTTCATATGCGAATTACTGATACAAAAATATTATGTGATGACTTTCTGCCTTTTTCAATTCTGCAGGCTGCCGCAAGAGAGAAATTGACAGATAATCATGTTTCATCTGATGATTATGGTATTGACATACTTGTTATGTGGTCTGTGGTGGAAGGTTTGGCATCAATACTGGTGTCCAATAACGTGGTTTTTGAAGGAGATTATTTTTCTGCTGTAGAACGAATATTGAAAGAAAAAATCAATTTATAAAATAGGTTGATATTTTTACAGCGGTTTTACTTTTTATCCAGCTTATTATTTCAGCTTTTATGGTACGAAATTTAAAAAACCAGTCACTGATAGAAAGAATTGAAAGTGAAATTTAGTGACATGAGGTGAAGATCTCTGCTCAGAGCATATTTTATTGACGGATATATCATTTAATGATATAGTTTAATCAATGATTGAGAATAACGTAAATGATTAAAATTGTCGGAAAAGTATTTAATGGTGAGGAGATTTTATAAAATATGTTTAATACGAAGTATGTCATGAGCAAAGGTTTGGCTTCGGCAGAAAATGAGGATATGGAAATGCTGTCGTCTTATGCCAGGAAAGGATGGATTCTGTATAAATTTGGTATTTGGGGATATAAACTAAAAAAATCTGAACCACAGCAGTTAAAATATTCTCTTGATTATAGAGACAACCCGGATAAAGAATATTTTTTGTACTTTAAAGAAGCTGGATGGTCTTATGTATGTTCTATAGGAAATACAGGTCATATATTTAGTGCACCTGAAGGGACAAAACCAATATATACCGACAATGATACTGAATCGGAAAAATATATGGGTCAGTATGAAATGATGAAAAAGATTGCGATACCATCGTCGCTATGTACTATCTTATTTTTTATTTTAGCATCACTCTCCAAATATGGCTATATACCTGATATATATAAAAGGATCTTTGTTGCTTTTTTAATACCATCGATTATAATTACTGTTTATACAGTGATTCCGTGTATGTCTTTTTATTCTAAGATAAACAAATTAAAGACAAACGGAGATACGGAAAACAAGAATGGGAATTATAAGATTGCCCATGCATTATTGACAGTTATGACATTATTGTTAGTGGGTCTATTTTTATTAAGTAAATTTAATTTTTTACATATAGCTAATGCTGTATTCTATATACTTTGTTTCATATGTATTTTGTTAGTGATGTCCATCTGTCTTGTGAAATAAAAACTGATTAAAAAAGGTATACGCAAAAAAGCACGGAGATTGTTATTTACTGTGCTTTTCATTATTCTATTTTTTTATGTATTATATAATAAGTGCGAAGACGAAAACTGAAGATGATAATATAGAAATTACTTTAATACACAGTTGTTTACTCCAACATTCATTGATTTCCCATCTACAACTCCCTGTATTTTTACAGTATCACCTTTTTTAAAATTTGTTATCTTATCAATTTCTGATTTTTCCTTGAAGAAACATTGAATATCCGTTACTGCAATATCCTTTCCTGATGAAAGTACAATAAAAGTTTGTCCATTAATGACACCAATATTTTTTATTGTACCATTTGTTAAAATTGTTTTTCCCTTGTAAACCTTATCGGCATTTACTTCATTGTTTTCATAGGCATCGGCTAAATCGACGGCGGAAACATTAATTGCTTCTACTTTTTTCTCCTCTGTTTTTTTCGTTTGAGTAGAGCCTAGAGCAGCTGTGCTGTTTTTATTTCCACCTATTGCAGAACTGATGCCGCCTAATATTGCAACTGCTAAAATAAGAGTTACTATTTTGTGTTTCATAAAAAAATTTCTCTGATCTTTACCACAATGAGGACATTTTTTTACACCTTTTGCTATTTCTTTACCACATGCTTTACAATTTACTATTTTTCCCATTTATTAATATCCCTCCACTTTTTTAAAATCATTATGAATATACATTAGTTTTACAGATAATTCAATATAATACTTTTGGTTTAGGTACTAGTTATTGGTATTTATTTTTTATTCTATAAACCTGAGACTTCATGTGACTAAAGTCAGTAAGTTCTTAGATCCAGGCGGAGTTTGCCTATAAGAAATACTTTTCTTCACCTGAACCTTATTAACGGTATTCTTAGTGTCCTCATCACTTAGAATACGTTATCCTTCAAGATTGACAGTGAATTCAAAAAGTAGTAGCATATTAATATAGTACGAATAACGTATTTTATTAATATGGTACTAAAATGGGAGGAATTTATATGCCGGACAATAAAAATGTTTTTAAAGAAAATTCCAGGAAGAATTTTGATAAACAAGCAGAGCACTATGATCAGAGTTCTGATGGAAGATTTGTAAGCAAAATGTATGATAAGGTTATGGAGATGTTAAATGGATTTCAAGGTGGAATTTTGCTGGAGGCAGGCTGTGGAACAGGAAATATACTGTCACGATTGTATAAATATAAGAAATTCCAGCTATGCGGACTTGATATTTCAGATAAGATGATTCAGGTGGCCAGAAGAGACCTTCCCCGGGATGTTTTATTGAAAGTGGGGGATGCGGAATTTATACCCTGGCCGGAGGATTATTTTGATATAGTATTGTGTAATGCTTCATTTCATCATTATCCCAACCCTGAGAAAGTGCTTCTGGAGATGAAGAGGGTGCTGAAACCAGCTGGGAAACTGGTCATAGGAGATCCCACTGCTCCTCCTTTAATAAGGCAGGTATTGAATTTTATGCTGCATATATGTAATAATGGAGATTATAGAATATATTCTCCAAAAGAGATGAAAAAACTTTTGAAGACATGTGGGTTCAAACCTTTTAAATTTAGAAAGATAAATTATAAAAGTTTTGTCATAAGTGCATCTGCTTGAAATAATTGCGGGGTGATTGTTTGGATAAAAAATATGAGGAGCAGGTTGAAGAACTGAGCAGAATATGGCATTCCATGATAATGGAGCCTAATTATAAAAGTGTGGAATCTCAATTTTCAAGAATACATGGATTGAGCACTGTTGAAATAGGAGTTCTGAGAATTATCTCTGAAAAAGAGGACGTCATTATAAAGGATATAGTTGATATTTTAAAAATACCTAAAAGTACTCTCACAAGTGTGATAAACAGACTTGAAAAACGAAAGCTGATCAAAAGAACCATAAGCAGCAGGGATAAGCGTTCCTATAAATTAGTGCTTACCCAGGAGGGAATATTGGCACAAGAAGAGCATATTGAATTTGAAAAAAATTTTTATGCCAGAATAATGGAATGTCTGGATACTTGTGAGGAGAGGGAGGAGCTGTTGAAACTTATGAAAAAAATAACGTATAACCTTAGAAGAAAAGGAATATTTCAATAAAATCAAACAATTATAGTTAAATTTGCATTTTTAAGAGCCTCTCTGAGAATGGACTCCATTTCTTCAGGGCTTTTTTTAGCACCTTCCTTTATCCATTTTAAAAGTACATTCCAAAGTCCTCCCGAACTGAAATACAAGGCATATTCCAGGTGTTCCCTGTTTTTGAACAGGTGAAGGTGTCCTTTAAAATGATTGTATATGATAGGCAGGTATTCATTGAATTTCTGGAGCATAAGGTACAGTAGATCACTTTTATCCAGTGCCAGTAAAAAATCCAGATGATCCTTCCAGAATTTGAAATATATATGGATAATATTTTTGTAGGACAGATTTTGTTCACCGCTGAAGTATGAAATATATTCCCTGCATATATATTCCATTTTCAGTGACAGCACTTCATCCTTTGAATTGAAATTACGGTAGAATGTCCTTCTGGAAAGGAGTGCCTTGTCCGATATCTCCTTGATAGTTATTTTATTGTAGGGTTTATTCTTCATGATTTCCAAAAGTGCATCCGTGAGCCACTTTTTGGATTTTTCCGCCATGGGATTTTTCTTTTTAAAGGCCATAATTCACTCTCCCGATATGTCACAGATCAACTGCAAATGTAGCACTTGAGCCGTTTTTATTGACATGACAATTTTAAATTATTATACTCTAGATTAGAACAAGACACAAGTGTGACACATAGAGAGGAGAAGATTTATGTATGATATGAAAGCAATTGTCTGGATGCTGCCTGTATTGTTTATGATTCATGATTTTGAAGAAATTGTAATGGCTGAAGTCTGGAGCAGAAGATTTAAAAAAGAATTGAAGGAAAATACTTCTATAATGAAAAAGAAACCCTTCGGTTTGAATGGTACAAACTATTGGAGTACTTCAGCAATGTCAATTGCAGTGGAAATCGAATTTGTAATTCTTTCACTTGTTTCCCTGTTGTCCTGCATATTCAGCAGTTATTTCATCTGGTATGGATTTCTATTTGCCTTTACACTGCACTTTATTCTGGCACATTTTTATCTGTGTATTGAATTCAAGCACTATGTTCCCGGAGTCATCACCTCCATCGTGTTTTTGCCTGTATGCATTTATATCATGTATATCTCCCAGCTGTTTTTAAAATACAGCTTTGCAAAAATATTTTTTTCATGTACTCTTGGAATTATATTGATGATTGCTGTACTTGTCATACTGCATGATGCCATAGAAAAATTCAGTAGATTGCTGATAGGATATTCTTTATAGTATAAGCTTATTCTTGTATGATCAAATCCATCACATCACGCCGCATGCTTTGAGGAACTTCTTTTGAGGGTCTACCTAAGCGAAAGAGCATTTGAATAGTCTTCCCATTTGGGGCATAATCATGGTGAATGCTGCTGTAGAGATTTTTCATCTCGGGGTATTCTTCCAGGACCTGACTTAGAGGCTGTGCAGCCAACCCCAGCTGATGGGCTGTCAATATTAATTTACTATAAAGCATACCGCTTCTGACTTGACTGGAGCGGCTGTTGTCTCCGGTGATAATCATGGCGTAGACGGGGGTGTTTTCCACTGATGTGCGGGTGGACTGAATGAACCTGTCAGATGAAGCCTTTCCGCTGTTCATTGATGGAAAAACCGTGACCAGTCCCTGCATGAGATGCATCATGATTCCCGAGGTACCCTGCCCTTCCATAGAAAAGCCGTAGCGATATTTATTTTTTTGATACTCGTTGGAACGAAAGATATTTTCCGATTCCGTCATAACCCGATTTACGCCTGCTTCAGTGTCCGCTCCCTGCATTGCATAGTCATTGAGTTTGCCGGTGTTTTTCTTATCCTGAAAAATTTTTATCGAGATGTCACTATCCATATTGACATTTTCCAATTTCATGATCTGCCCGGAAGTTAACCTGGTTGGAAGATATTTTTCTCTGTTTGTATCCGGTAAAAACATAAAATTGTAAAGAGGGTCGTTTTGAGAATTGGTTTTTGTGAGTATGATTTTTGCTGCAGGTTTTGTTTTCATGCTTTCTGATAGTTCCTGTTCGTTATAATCACCTTCGGGGAATAAGTGTATCGTGGTTTGATACCCCAATTTATCTCCGGCTATTTTCAGATATTCAAGGAAGGTTCCCTGTGTAACCATCATCTGTCGTGCATTGGGATCCACTTCAGGTGTTAGTCGTCTGCTGTCGGCATATAAATAAAATATCATTGGGTTGTTCTTATCAAGTTTTATTTTCCAAGGCTGCATGTTATGACCATTCGAGGACAATAGACCATGGGATACAAGACGTACCCTCGGATCGTCAAATTTTTGCGAATAAGTTTTTTGCCAGGGCTTCAAATACTCTGGCTGTTCAAAAATACCGCTTATAAGAAATAGAGATGTAAAAGCAATAATAAATAGCACTCCAATGCATGAGAATATTATGATTATTTTTTTATTTGACTTTCTCCTATTCATTTACAATTCTCCTCATTTACAAATTGTATTGATGTGATCATGTGATGATTCTCAATATAGTTTTTCTTTTTGTTGATTGTATTATACACTCCAGGTTTTTATATTCCATAAGTGCTTGAAATGAAATAGACATACACCGTTTTTTTGATGATTTTAGGACACTGGAAAATTGTATGGGGATTGGATACTTAGACGGAATGTTTATAATTACTGCAGTGATTATAACTTTTGAAGAAAATTATTAGATATGATAAGGGATACTATTATACAGCATTTTCCTGTAATAATATCCTTGTTACGGTATCATAAATTTGACCCCAGTTAAAAACTCTTTTTATATTTCCCTCTGTTGGAAATTGGTTGTAATTTGTGTCTACAAGCAGGACTTTGAAGCCATTTCTTGACAATTCAATAGCATTGTCAAAACTATCTTCTATAAACAGATCACAGTTTAAATCCCTGGCTGTATCCACTTTGTGATAAGTTCCCAGGACATAGACTCCGTCGTAAGGTACATTATTTCTGTTTAAATATTCCCGTGTCAGTATTTCAAGTCCTTTTTCCCGGGCAGTTACAAAATAGATGTTATTTAGTTTTATAAGTTCCTGAATTACATTTACGGCTTCTTTATTTATCTTTTCTCTTTGATGTAAAGTGAATTTATTTTTATTGTAGAAGTCGGTGTAGTCTTTTCTGGGTACTTTAAGAACTTTGTTGACTTCGTATTGTGTTACCTCATCTGAAGTTATATTTTTATTGAAATATCTGTTGGCACTGTCCAGCCAAAAATATGGATCCGTAATAGTTCCATCGATGTCGATACATATATTCAGTATCTTCAAATTTAATCACCTCCTCACGTATTAATGATAATATATTATTATTAAGTAAGTATTAAAATGAAGTTAAGTAAGTATGTATTCATTGATTTATGGAATATACAGGAAATAAATGGTATAATAAATATATTGTGGAAATAAGATGAGGTGGTGATGTTATGAAAATCAAAAGCAGAAAAAATTTTGTGCTTTTTTATGTATTTTTTACCTTGATAATGCTTGCTTTGGGCAAGTATATCAAAATATTAAATATGGGCAATTCGCTCAATATGACTACTACCCCTATTTCTAAGTCAATTTATAAGCAGAATTCTGGCAGCAGGTATATTCCACTTAAGAAATATTATATAGTAATTGATCCTGGCCACGGAGGCATAGATAAAGGTACAAGCCATGGAAATATGTATGAAAAGGATCTGACTTTGAAAATAGCCAGGTATGCTGCATCATATTTGAAAAGCAAGGGGAATGTGGTTTTTCTTACTCGAAATAAAGACAAGCTGTTGGGGCTTGATCAAATAGGTGACAAGGTAAATTCCTCTTGTGCGGATGTATTTGTCTCAATACATATAAATTCTTTAAATGATAAAAATTTCAACGGTATAACTACATTGTACTATGATGTTGATGGATACCAGAAAGATGAAAGAATTAAGCTGGCAAAATCAGTGGAAGGAGAAGCTGTAAAAAATGACAATTGGGAAAACAGGGGAATAAAGAGGCAAAATTTGGCTGTGCTGAGATACAGCAAAATACCCGGGGTTTTAGTTGAGTGCGGTTTTATAACTAATTCACAGGATAGAGCGAGACTGTCAAGGGAAGATATCCTGAAAAGACTCGGAGAAAATATATCCAACGGGGTAATTAGCTATCTGAATGAAAGTGAGATAAACTAGTTATGTTAGAGTTTCCCCAAAATAAATTATTTCAAATATACCTAGACCTATAATTCTAAT
>CAIFEX010000017.1 GCA_903789665.1 uncultured Clostridium sp. | reverse complement strand
TATTGCAGGGAAAGTCTGTAGCTTTTTAACCTACAGTAAATTGACACGATCCAATTTGAGACTTTGGGTTGACAGCTAATATATATCGTGATATATTATATAGGTAACCTTGCGAAGCTTGATAACTTTATGCGGAAAGATGGTCGAGTTGGTTTAAGGCACCGGTCTTGAAAACCGGCGTACGGGTGACCGTACCAAGGGTTCGAATCCCTTTCTTTCCGCCATGTATTAAATATGTAGGGCACGGAGAAATACTCAAGTGGCTGAAGAGGCGCCCCTGCTAAGGGCGTAGGTCGGGTGACCGGCGCGAGGGTTCAAATCCCTCTTTCTCCGCCATAGGTTTTATTAAAATGTATTAAACTTCATGGATGGCATAAAATCAAGGCTTTAGAGAAATGATGTATTATTAAGAGTTATTAAAAATTACTACAATTGTAGTATTAACTGTAGTCAATGAAGGAAGTTATCCAGTAAACTGGAGAATACTTTCTTTTTTATTTTTTATATGCTTATTCAATTATTGACATCCTTAATTATTGAATACTTTACGTATACATATATGACTGTTTATTTCAATAAACAGTCCCCCGCTTGAAACCCCAGTTAATTCTGGGGGTTTATTTTTTAAAATAGATAGTAACTTGATGTTTAGAGTACTTCAAAGTCAGATTTATGAAATTAGGACTTTACAAACGATTTAATTGGTATATAATTATTTGTAGATAGAAATTTTAGTAAAAGTTAATAGTGAGGATCTTCAGGGCAGGGTGAAATTCCCGATCGGCGGTTATAGTCCGCGAGCGCAGGTAGCGCAGGTGTGAAAGCACGGGAGTTGGTGAAATTCCAAAACCGACAGTAAAGTCTGGATAAAAGAAGGTAAATTTTATTTAATCTGAAATATTTTAATTTCAGAGTCTTTTCTTCGTAAGAAAAAAAGCCCTGTATGAACGTAATGTTTATATAGGGCTTTTTTATATATTTTTATGTATGGAGGTGAAAAATAGTGGAAGATTTGGAAGATTCGAAATATATGAATCATGCAATTGTTCTGGCAAAGAAGGGTGAAGGTTGGGTTAGCCCTAATCCTATGGTTGGGGCGGTTATTGTAAAAAAAGGAAAGATTATCGGAGAGGGATATCATAAGGCATGTGGGAAGCCTCATGCTGAACGAAATGCACTTGCCAGCTGTGTTGAATCAGCGAAAGGTGCAACTTTATATGTAACATTAGAACCCTGCTGCCATTATGGAAGAACTCCTCCTTGTACAGATGCAATCATACGGTCTGGTATTTCAAAAGTGATAATCGGTTCTGGCGACCCTAATCCTAAAGTATGTGGTAAAGGTGTTTCAATTTTGCGTAAGGCTGGAATTACAGTAAAAGAAGGTGTACTTAAAAAAGAGTGTGATGAAATGAATACTATATTTTTTCATTATATTGTTACTGGTACTCCGTATCTTGCAATGAAATATGCAATGACTGCTGATGGTAAAATAGCTACTGTTACTGGTGCTTCTCAGTGGATTACCGGTGAAACAGCCCGCGAACATGTCCATAGACTGCGTCATAAATACAGTGCCATCATGGTAGGAATTGGAACCGTATTGCACGATGATCCACTGCTTAACTGTCGGTTAAAAAATGGGAAAAATCCAATTAGAATTATTTGTGACAGTTATCTCCATATTCCAGTAAATAGTCGAATTTGTCAGACAGCGGGGGAAATTCCTACAATTGTGGCAACTACTATGACAAATTCAGTTAAAGTTTCAAGATTGAAGGCACTTGGTGTTAAAATTTTAACTTTACCAAATAAAAATGGTAAAGTTGATTTGCCTATATTGATGCAAAAACTTGGCGAATTTTGTGTTGATAGTATTTTATTAGAAGGCGGGGGTGTTTTGAATTATAGTGCGTTAAATGACGGTTTGGTTCAGGAAATGTATGTATATATTGCACCTAAAATTTTTGGCGGTAAAGAAGCAAAAACTCCAGTAGAAGGTAAAGGTGTTTTATTGCCTAAAGAGTGTTTTCAATTTGCTGCTCCTGAGATATCTGTTCTTGGCGATGATCTGTTATTGAGATTTAAGAAAATTTAAGTTTATAAGGGGGAAAGCATAAATTGTTTACTGGAATTATTGAAGAAATTGGGCAAGTACATCGAACTGTTTTTAGCGAAAATTTATCAAAAATTTCTATCTATGTCCGAGATATCTTGGAAAATACTAAGACTGGAGACAGTATTGCCGTAAATGGTGTTTGTCTTACTGTTACTTCTTTGGATAAAAACGAATTTACTGCTGACGTTATGCCAGAAACATTGAGAAGAAGTAATTTGTATAAATTAAAAGGTGGTGATTTGGTCAATCTGGAGCGGGCTGTAGCAGTTAATGGACGTATTGATGGACATTTTGTATTGGGACATATTGATGGCATGGGTACAATTTTTAATATGAAAAGAGAAAGAAATGCCGTTTGGATTAGTATAAAGGCGCCGGCCGAAATAATGGCTTTAGTTGTTGAAAAAGGTTCTATTGCAGTTGATGGTGTTAGTTTAACAGTAAATAATGTAGAAAATTACGGCTTTAAAGTATCCATTATTCCACATACAGGACACCAGACTATTTTATTGAGTAAAAAAATTGGTGATTTTGTAAATTTGGAGAATGATATAATCGGAAAATATGTAAAGAAACTGTTATATTTAAAAAATGATAAGTCCTTGAATGGTATTACACTTGATTTTTTACATGAAAATGGATTTTAAAAAGGGAGGCTTAATAATATGGAATATAATACTATTCCCGAAGCAATTGCGGAACTGCGTGCAGGAAAAGTTATTCTTGTTACAGATGATAAAAATAGAGAGAATGAAGGTGATTTGATTTGTGCTGGTGAATATGCAACATGTGAAAATGTAAATTTTATGGCTACGTATGCAAAAGGATTAATCTGTATGCCCATGAATGAGGAGCTCGGGCATAAACTTGACCTTCCTCAAATGGTTGCGGAGAATACAGATAATCATTCTACGGCTTTTACTGTTTCAATTGATCATGTTAGTACAAGTACGGGTGTTTCAGCTGAGGAGCGCTCTATTACAGCCATGAAATGTGTACAGGACGATGCAAAACCTGAAGATTTTAGAAGACCGGGTCATATGTTTCCACTTATTTCACGTCCTGGTGGGGTATTAACCCGCGGCGGTCATACGGAGGCAACAGTTGATCTTATGAGGTTGTCTGGATTGAAAGAATGCGGACTTTGTTGTGAAATTATGGCAGATAACGGTAAAATGATGCGTACACCTCAATTGAAGAAATTTGCCAAAAAACATCACCTTGTATTTATAACTATCCATGATTTACAGGATTATTGCAGACGTCATGATAAACATATTGTACATATGGCCAGTGCAAAGCTTCCTACTTTATATGGAAATTTTCAAATTCATGGGTATGTAAATGATTTAACTGGTGAGCACCATGTTGCATTGGTGAAAGGGAAAATAGGTGATGGAAAAGATATTTTATGTAGAGTTCACTCTGAATGCCTTACAGGAGATGTGTTTGGATCACTGCGGTGCGACTGCGGCCAACAACTTATTTCTGCTATGAAGCAAATACAAAAAGAAGGCAGGGGAATTCTCTTGTATATGAGTCAGGAAGGCAGAGGCATAGGCTTGATTAATAAGCTTAGAGCTTATGAACTGCAGGAAAAAGGCAGAGACACTGTACAGGCGAATCTGGAGTTGGGATTTGCAGCCGATTTACGTGAATACTGGATAGGTGCACAGATCCTCCAAGATCTAGGAGCTAAGACAATTCGTCTGTTAACCAATAACCCTAATAAGATCTATGGGTTGGAGGAATTTGGAGTTGAGATTGTAGAAAGAGTTCCCATTGAAATTGCACCTCAACGAGAAGATATAAATTATCTCAGAACAAAAAAAGAAAAAATGGGACATTTATTTAATAATATCAAATGTTAAAGAAGGAGGAAATTATAATGAAAATTATTGAAGGAAAAGTTGTTGCAGATCAAATTCATGTAGGGATAGTAGCTGCTAGATTTAATCACTTTATTGTTGATAAACTTTTATCCGGAGCAATAGACGGGCTTATAAGACACGGTACTTTAGATGAGAACATAACTGTGGCTTGGGTTCCCGGAGCTTTTGAGATTCCGTTAATTGCGGATAAAATGGCTCGATCGGGAAAATATGATGCTGTTATATGCCTGGGAGCTGTAATCCGTGGTTCAACTTCTCATTATGATTATGTGTGCAATGAAGTTTCAAAGGGAATTGCCAAAGTTACACTGGAAACCAAAATTCCTGTTATCTTTGGTGTTCTTACCACTGAGAATATAGAACAGGCAATTGAAAGAGCAGGTGCGAAATCTGGCAATAAGGGTTATGATTCTGCACTTTCGGCTATAGAAATGGTAAATTTAATTTCTCAGCTGAAATAAAAAAATATTTAAAATGTAGATGCTGGAGATCTTTTCTCCAGCATAAAATAAGTATCAATATATTTAAAAGTATTATTAGTTTATACAAGATAAACATAGTATATGTCGAATTTAAATTATTATACTGAAGATACGATTCGAATTTTATAGAAATTAAATATATAAACACTTGAAAATATGATAAACTTAATTAGGAATTAATAGTATTGGAGGTATAACAATGAAAGTAGAAAATGTTAAAATATATGATTTAAAAGAAAGTATAAAAGCAAGTAAATATCCTATGGCGGTAGATACCGATAAATGTAATTGTGATATTACAGATACAGTTAAAAAACTAGGGCATTCACCTAAAGGTGAGGCACATGATCAATTTCTATCTGGAATACGAGTTGCATTTGATTTGACGTTTAGTAATAAAGCATGGGTGGAACTTGAAAGATATAGGTTTATTACTTTTGTTAGTAGTCAAAGTACAATGCATAGAATAGCTAAATTTGATTTATCTAAACAATATAATCAGTATGTAGATAAAAGAATGATTGGTATTATGGATGAACTGAAGGATACATATAATAGGACTCATGATGTGGAAGATTATTTAAGACTTTTGTACTCTAATCCGGCAGGATTTGAGCTTACTGCAAGACTTACTACTAACTATAGATGCTTAAAGGGGGTTTATAGTCAGAGGAAAAACCATAAATTGCCTGAGTGGCGGGAATTTTGCAGATGGATTGAAAGTTTACCTTTTTCGAAGGAATTGATAATTTAGATTGACGGAAATGTGTTTTGATTTTTTATACATTTATTTGTTTTTAATAGAATAGACTTTAATAGAGAATTTTATTAAAAAGGAGTATTTGTATGGGTTATTATGTTAGAGTAGAATCAAATGTGAAAATTTATATAGAAGATCCTAACCCAAAAGGCAAGAGGACAATTTTATTTCTGCATGGATGGCCTGGAAGTCATAAGTTGTTTGAATATCAGTTTAATAAACTTCTGAAGCTGGGATATCGTTGTATTGGAATAGATCAGAGAGGGTTTGGTGAATCGGATAAACCTGCTGGGGGATATGATTATGATCGGCTGTCAGATGATATCAGAGAGGTTGTTGAAACGCTTAAATTGAAAAAATTTGTGTTGGCTGGACATTCTACAGGTGGGGCAATTGCAGTAAGATATATGGCAAGATATGATGAATATGAAGTGTCAAAACTTGCCCTTTTTGCAGCGGCGGTTCCCAGCCTGATTCAACGGCCGTACTTTCCATATGGTTTGAAAAAAGAAGCTGTAACTGAAATTATTAAGCAGACATATAGTAATAGACCTCAAATGCTTAGGCAATTTGGCAGTATGTTTTTCTTTCAAAATATAACTAGGGCTTTTTCAGATTGGTTTTTTCAAATTGGATTGCAAGCTTCAAGTTGGGCCACTGCCGCAATTGCAAAATCTTGGTTGAATGAGGAAAACTTATTTTCTGATATGAAAAAGATAAATGTTCCAACTTTGATTCTTCATGGTATTCATGACAAGATATGTATTTTCCAACTGGCAGAAGCCCAGAAACAGGGAATTAAAAATTCTAGGCTTATATCATTTAAATACAGTGGTCATGGTTTGTTTTATGACGAACGGAATAAATTCAACAGTGAATTGATAAAATTTATTGATAGTTGATAAATTGTTACAGTTTGCAATTTTTTTGATGGATTGATTTTGAAAAGTACTTGTGCTAGAATAAATATGTTAAGTTTGCGTCAGTAGCTCAGTTGGATAGAGCAGTTGGCTACGGACCAGCGTGCCGGGGGTTCGAATCCTCTCTGACGCACCAAAAACCGTTGAAAATACTAAATTTCAGCGGCTATTATTTTTGTTGTATTTGTGAAAGAATAGCTATATAATATGAAATATAAATACTTAATAGAAAATGTTTTGGGGACGTAGCTCAGTTGGGAGAGCGTACGGTTCGCATCCGTAAGGCCGAGAGTTCGATTCTCTTCGTCTCCACCATATATGCAAGATTAATATATGATTTTTAAATTTAAAATTATTCTCATTTATATGTATAAAATTGATAATAAATTGGTAAAGTAAAGTATGAAAATATAGATATAAATGAGTGAATATTATGATTGAAAATTTAGGACCTTCAAATATATTGTCAAGAATATTGAATATACTGTCAGTAGTCTTTCCACTTTTAATAGTTATTGTATTAATTGTTATGGGTAGAAATAATAGGGATTAATGTTTTATTGTACGTACTGGGTTCCAATTCTTTCTCCCAGAAGTACTTTCGTTTCATAACCTTTTTTTGTTTGTTCGAGAATATCTCTATCCACTGTAATTTTATTTTTTTCAAAGAATAAAATTACAGTGGAACCACCAAATTTGAAATAACCTTTTTCCGAACCCTTAGAGATGTTTTTTTCTGGATTGTAGGTTTGTATTATTGAACCTACACAGGTGGCACCTATTTCTACATAAATTACGTTTCCAAAATTATTAGAATGGAAAATACTCCATTCTCTTTTATTTTTACAAAACAATTTGGGAATATTTTGTAAGGATATGGGATTTACTGAATAATAATTTCCTTTGATTTTATTATATGGTTCACATTTTCCCCAATCTATAAAATGAAATCTATGGTAATCTGTTGGACAAAGTCTGAATATTAGGCAGTTACCGTTGGTAAAATTCATGGAAATCTTATTATTTTTTATTAATTCGGACAAACTATATGTAAATCCCTTAATTTGAATAATTTTATTTAAATTTATATGTTCATATGCTGCTAATCTTCCGTCAACAGGTGATATTAAAATTTTTTTATTCGTATTGATTGGCCGTGCATCCTGTTTGAGAGATCTTGAAAAAAAATCGTTAAAACATCTGAAATCATTATAATTAATAGGACATTCAGACATATCTATATTAAAATCCTTGATAAAAGGTTCAATCCTTTTTTTGCTATATCTTGTATCGCAGAATAAACCATATAATTTAGAAAATATTTTTTTCTTTATTATAATCTCAAGAATTTTCATTCCCAAGGGTGAAGAATATATCCATTTTAAATAAGTGCCGCCTGCTACCTTTTCTATTTCATATTTTCTTGTTTTTCTGTTAAAATATTTAATCATTTTCTTAGCATCCTTTTAATTTAAAAGTGATTTTTGAATTTATTACTATTTATTTTAACACTATAATAATTATATAGAAATACTTTATTTGGAACTGTGTGTTTTGCTTTTTTAAAGTTTACCAGATTTGACTATAGAAATCATTAATATGATTCCGAGAAGTATAAAAAATGTGAAATCTATTATCCCTATTAAGGAAACATTATAGATTTTAGGACCTATGTTGAAGTATAAAATTAAAGAGGAGCTAAGAATCATAGAACATGTTATTAGGGAAATTGATAATCTGTTTACCATTTTGTTAAGTTGATTTATAGAATCGTCGATCTTGTTGAATTTTAATTGAATTTTAGTTCTTCCACTTAGTATGCATTCTATTAATTCCACTGTCTTTATCGGAAGATTTAAAGAATTTTTTGTAAAATTATAAGAATTTATAAGCATGTTTTCTAGGCTAATATCGTTAAAATAATAAAATTTATTGTTGCTTTTTACAAAAGGTATGGCTATATCCAGAATGTCAATTTCAGGAGATATTTCTGCCACCAAACCTTCTACCATAATTATACTTTTTACTAATAATATCAAATTTTTTGGTAAAGTGATATTATTGTTTTTCGTACATTTGAAGATTTCTGTTAATAATACTGAAATTTTTATATTTTTAAGAGAAGTAGATAGATAATTTATTAAAAATAATTCTACATCTTCGTACAATTTATTTCTGTTTATAAGGTTCTTCTTTACACTTATTGATATAATCACAGATACAAGTTTGTCTGTATCTTTATGAACTATGGACATAATACCTTCATTTAAAAGGAGTTTTAATCTTGGTGAAATAGTACCTACTATTCCAAAATCCAAAAAGCATATTTTTTTATCAGATATCATTATGTTTCCAGGGTGTGGATCAGCATGAAAAAAACCATCGGAAAATACTTGCTTAAAAAAAGATAAAGCTAAATTTTTACCTAAGTTTTGTAAATTATAATTTTCTTTTTTTAGTTTTTCGATATTGTTTACTTTGAATCCATAGATTTTTTCCATGGTTAATATTTTATTCCCTGACAATTCATTTACTATATAGGGAACGTAACAAAAATTTATGTTTTCATTTAATTTTTTGAATTTTAACGTGTTTTTAGCTTCTAAATTGAAATTCAATTCCTGTCTAGTTGAAAAAAGCAGTTCATCTAAAGCTTCTTCAGGATCTATTAGAGATTCTTTAAATTTGATTTTAGTTAGTTTTATAATTCTATATAGTATATATATATCTGTTTCCATTTGCTCTTTTATATTGGGCCTTTGTATTTTTACAACAACATTTTTACCATTTTTTAAAATTGCATTGTGTACTTGGGCAATGGATCCTGATGCCAGAGGAGTTTTTTCAAAATATCGGAAGCAGCTTTCTATATTTTTATTAAATTCATCAAAAAATACTTTATTTATGGATTCATAGTTTTCAGGAGGTACATCATCTTGGAGTTTTGAGAGTTCTTTTATATATTGGGAAGGTAATATATCAGGTCTTGAACTCAATATTTGACCTATTTTTATAAAAGTAGGTCCAAGTTCTTCAAAGGCCTTTCTAAGATTTTCAGGTGATTTTTTTCTATTGTGATTTTTAGTATATACTAGAAATCTAAAACCATATTTAGCCAATACCTTCACTATTTCTTTAAATCTTTTTGAATATGTCATTTTCATTGTATGTATTTAATGACTAAAGCCTTAGGCTTTAGTCATTTCTTCTATTTTATTTTCCAGTTTGTTTAATCTCTCATTTATTGATGATATATCTTCTTTAGACGCAAGATTCATGTCCTTCAGTATAGCTGCTAAGTCATTTTTGTTTATAGGTTTTATATCTTCTTTTTTAGCTATAACTGTCTTTTTTAATTCTTCAGATAATTGTTTTCCCTCGTCCACTGTTATTTTTCCCTTTTCGACCATTTCTTCAATTAATTTTGCTGCTTTTTCGTAGGTATACGCTGCAGAGCCTATACCTGCTAAAAATAAGTTTTTTAGTTCATTAATCATATTTAATCCTCCTATTTAATTTATAAATAAATTATTTTATCCGAACGCTGCCATTGCTAATATTCCCAACTTCTTAAAGTTGGAGATAAGCACTGCTGTGCGCCTGGATAAGTTCTTATAATGTTCAGGTGGAGAAAAGAATTTCTTACAAGCAAACTCCATCTGGATCTAAGAATCACTTGATAACTCATATGATAAAAATCAATAGAGTTTTAATGACGGCATTAATTTTCATTCTAGAAAGAAAATTTTTATTGAAATTCATAAAAAAAATTGACAATTTTAATAAATTATAATAGAATATGAAGGTAGCAGTTATATATGCGCTCGTAGCTCAGTAGGATAGAGCAGCGGTTTCCTAAACCGCGTGCCGGAGGTTCGACTCCTCTCGGGCGCACCAACAAGATCTTGTTTAATATTATATCCTTATTCTATATTTATATTTTATTTATCAAGATTAATTTATATGTTTATTAAAAAAATAATTAGTGTGTTTATTTTTTTGAGGTATATGTGATGAATTTCATGGCTGAAGCCTTAAGGCAAGCTAAAATAGGTTTGAAATTGGGTGAGGTTCCGGTAGGAGCCGTTATAACAAGGGATCATAAAATAATATCAGAGGCATGTAATTTAAGGGAAACGCTGAAAGATCCTACCGCTCATGCAGAAATTATTGCTATAAGAAAAGCTTCTAAGATACTTAAAAACTGGAGATTAAATGACTGCGGCATGTATGTTACGTTAGAACCGTGTATTATGTGTGCAGGGGCTATATTGCAGTGTAGAATCAGTGAATTGTATATAGGTGCATTTGATCCAGATGCAGGGGCCTGTGGCTCTGTGATAAATGTGTTACAGAATGAACTTTTGAATCATTGGACCAGTATTCAATGGGATTGTAAAAAGGAATGCAGTGACATGTTAAAACAGTTTTTTAAAAATAAAAGATAAGTATTTGAATAATTTAGCATGGAAGCGTATCGAAGTGGTCATAACGGGCCTGACTCGAAATCAGGTAGTCCTTATGGGCTCGTGGGTTCGAATCCCACCGCTTCCGCCATTTGTGAAATTTGATGTAAAATATATGGAGGCATAGCTCAGCTGGTTAGAGTGTACGGTTCACATCCGTAAGGTCGAGGGTTCGAGCCCCCCTGTCTCCACCAGTTATGCAACTTGAGGTGCAAATGAAGTACTTGTTTTTGTTGTTTATCAAAATTTATAGAAAAAAAGTTGATTATTATGTAATCAGCTTTTTTTATTGTAATGTTTCACATTGTATAATAATATAATCTTTTAAACTGAAAAGAGGAGAAGAAACCTACGATAAGTAATTCGGAAAATCCAACAATGTACGTTGGGGGTAAGCCTAAGGGAAATTATACTAACATGTTTACAATATACATAAGTGAAAAAACAGGAAATAAGATATTGGATGAAAGAAAAGAACTCACATATAAAATTAAAAGGGACAAGCATATTCTAATTTATGAAATGGAAAAGTAACTGATTGAAATATTTTAAGATTTTGTCATAAAACAATAAAATATGAAAGTTTTCATTGACAAGTTATAAAAATATATGGTATGATATGACCTGTTGAAAAAGTTTTATAATTATAAAGGTTTAGCAGAAAGCCCATAAGCTTTAGCTGTGAGGTGAATGCTATCCTTCAATAATGTAAATTTAAATATTTTGATATTTTCGTGAGTAAACCTGTGGAGAGATGTCCGAGAGGTTGAAGGAGCACGCCTGGAAAGCGTGTGTAGGGTTTAACGCTCTACCGGGGGTTCGAATCCCCCTCTCTCCGCCATTTTAACTTTGTCGTGCTAGATGGGGAGTTAGCGGTGCCCTGTAGCCTGCAATCCGCTGTAGCAGGGTTGAATTCCTAGCTTAGTCTGTGAAATGTAAGGCCTGGCCCATAAAAGTGGCGTTGAGAGCTTGATCCCACGCAACGGGAACTCATGAACCCCGTCAGATCCGGAAGGAAGCAGCGGTAAGTGAATATTTTCGTGTGCCGTGGGTAAATCTGGTTTGAGTTAACTGTATGGGTAACGCTTATAGTTTGTCAAACGAAGCTAGGTGCACGACTTTAATATTTGAATTGAATTTAAAAAGATACCGGGTGGTATCTTTTTTGTCATATATTTAATTTAAGGTTTATAATATATTGAAAGAGGGTGATAATATGGCTTATACCGCATTGTACAGGGAATGGAGACCTAAAACTTTTTCAGATGTAGTAGGTCAAGATCATATAACAGTTACACTTAAAAATCAGATATTGAATCATAGAATAGCTCATGCGTATTTGTTTTCTGGAACAAGAGGTACTGGAAAAACTTCAATGGCTAAGATATTTGCTAAAGCAGTGAATTGTCTGAATTTACAGGATGGAGAACCTTGTAACCAATGTGAAATGTGCAAAAAAATAAACAGGGGAATTTCTATGGATGTAATAGAAATGGATGCAGCTTCAAAACGAAGACTGGAAGATATAAAAGATGTGATTGAAAATGTGAAATATCCTCCCCAAGAGGGAAAGTATAAAGTTTATATTATGGATGAAGTACATATGCTCACCCAGGAAGCAGTTAATGCATTTCTAAAAACTTTGGAGGAACCTCCGTCGAATGTGATATTTATACTTGCAACTACCGATCCTCAAAAATTACCAGTTACAATACTTTCAAGATGTCAAAAATTTGATTTTAGAAGGATAAAAAGCTCGGATGTTTTTAATAGGCTCAGATGTATAGTAGACAAACAAGGTATATTTGCTGACGACAGGAGTTTGAATTTGATATCTAGAATGTGTGATGGGGCCATGAGAGATGCCCTTAGCATATTGGATCAGGCAATATCTATGGGTGATGGAAAAGTTGAATACAGCAGCGTTGTTGATATGTTGGGATTGGTTACAAATGAGAATTTATTTAAACTTACAGATAGTATAATAGAAAAAGACGTAGAGTCGTCTATGAAGATAATTGACGATATAGTTTTAAGCGGAAAGGATATTTCTAATTTTATTAAGGACATGATAATTCACATGAGAGATCTCTTGATGGTAAAGGTTTCTAATAATCCTGAAGATGTATTGGATATGTCGGAGGAGAATATAAATCTTTTGAAAAAACAGGCACAGAAAATACGTGTAGAAGAAATAATGAGAAATATAAGAATACTTCAGGATGCACAGGAGCAGTCTAAGTGGGTTAAACAGAGTAGAATTTATCTAGAGCTTGCAGTAATAAAAATGTGTAAGATAGAGTATGATACGTCCAAAGAAGTGATTCTTGCCAGATTAAATAAACTGGAGCAGGCATTTAAAGAAGGTGAAATCAAAGTATCCTGTGAAAGAGTAATACCTCATAAAGTAAACCCCCAAAAAAATGAAGCGGAAGAATCAAAAAATAAATCAAAAAACCATGATGAGGATAAGATGAACCAGAATTTGTCGGAAAATTTAAAACCTGTAAAAGAGGAAAATGTATATTCAAAAATAACTTTGGATGATGTAAAAAAGAATTGGAGAGACATACTTGAAGCTTTTAAGAGTAGGCATCAAATGGTATTATTTGCAGCACTTACTACTGGAAAGCCGGTAAAATGTGATAGAGGAATAATAACTATAAAATATGGCAAGGATTATTCTTTCCATAAACAGAGATTGGAGAAGGATGAAAATAGAAAGATAGTGAATGAAATTTTTTCAGGGGTACTGAAAGAGAAGGTTACTGTTAAATACGTTATAGAAGATCAAGGTGATTGCGGATCTAAATCTAAGGAACAATTGTTGAAAGATACATTTGGTGAAGACATGGTTGAGATATTTGATGAATAGTTTGACTCTCACCTCGAGCAAGTGAAGAAATTAGCCTTTAAGTATTGAACAAAACTACAGATAGAATTTGACAGAAGTTATGATATAATAAACTATGTGTTAGTTAATTTAATTGAGGAGGAAATATATTATGTCAAGAGGTGGATACCCCAACTTTGGCGGTGGGGGAAATATGAATAATTTAATGAAGCAAGCTCAAAAGTTTCAAAAACAAATGCAAGATATGCAGGCGGAACTTGAAGATAAAGAATTTAGTGCTACTGCTGGCGGTGGGGCAGTAACTGTAATAGTAAATGGCAAAAAACAAATGGTAAGCATAGAAATTAAACCGGAGGTAGTTGATCCTGAAGATGTGGAAATGCTTCAAGATTTAATTTTAGCTGCAGGTAATGAAGCATTGAAAAAAGCTGAAGATGAAACTACTTCTGAAATGAAAAAATTAACTGGTGGTCTTAATATTCCAGGAATGTTTTAAATTATGGCCTCGTCTGTGGATGAGGCTTTAAATTGAGGTGATATTATGGATCTTTATCCCGCTTCTATTGAAAAATTAATAGAGGAATTTGCTAAGTTACCGGGAATAGGTTATAAAACAGCACAGAGACTTACAATCCATGTGTTGAATCTACCAGAGGAGGAAGTAAAAGAATTTGCTAAAGCACTAATTAGAGCCAGGGGAACTATAAGATATTGTTCCATTTGTGGAAATTTTACGGAGTCAGATCCATGTCCTGTATGCTCAAATCCCAATAGAGATAAAAGTACAATTTGTGTGGTTGAGGAACCTAAAGACGTAATGGTTATGGAAAGAATAAAGGAGTATAACGGAGTTTATCATGTACTCCATGGCAATATATCTCCAATGGCTGGAAGGGGACCTGAAGATATAAGACTTAAGGAACTCATAAGAAGGATAAATGGAGATGTAAAAGAAGTTATAATTGCTACTAACCCGAATGTAGAAGGAGAGGCTACAGCTATGTATATATCTAAAATACTAAAGCAGCTTGGTGTAAAAGTGACTAGGATAGCTCATGGCATTCCTGTAGGTGGAAATCTGGAATATGCAGATGAAATTACCTTGTCAAAAGCATTGGAGGGAAGAGTAGAAATATAATTTTTATTTGGTTGGCTAAAAAAATTGTGTATATTGCTCTTAATTTCTGTCAATTATTAAGATAATATGAAGATTAGGAGGGTATACACTTTATGAATAAATATAATATAGTTAGACATCTTATTGCTAAAAATTCCAAGAACATGGTCAGACAGAAGAAATTATTGAATGATATAGAGAAGGCCAGACAGGAATTGGAGAGGTGCAGAATATATTTTGATGCTGTAAAAGATCCTTATTTAGTAGATTATGCCATATATATGGAGGAAGCGGCAAAATCGAAGTATATGTATCTTTTAAATAAGGTCAGAAAGAATGGATTGAAGATAGATTATAAAAATGTCTTTCCATTTCTAAATAAAAATAGAAAGACATCTTAAAATTAAGTATAAAGAAGGCTTATTCTTTATATTAATATTTTTTTATTGCTAGAATATAATTTAAATATATTTGTGATTTGGAATGTAAGTTTATAGGGGGAATAAGCACATTATGTTTCAATATATAGGATATTTCTTAATTGCTATAGTGGGGTTATATATATTGGTGAGGGTATTTTCGTGGCCTTTAAAAATATTATTCAAGCTCATTGTAAATGCCGTGCTCGGTGTTATACTTTTAGTTATAGTGAATTTAATAGGAAGATATTTTGGATTTAGCATAGGTATTAATGCTATTACTGCCCTCATTGCGGGTTTTTTTGGTATACCTGGAGTGATATTTCTTATAATATTTAAATTATTTCTTTGAAAATTTATATATTCATTCCGATAATCTGTTATTATATTAGAAAGAAGTTATAATTTGGTTCTGCCGGAGATGGTATGGTGATATTTGACAAAAGTAATATAGTAAAAGCTAAATTTATAAGCAGGCCTAACAGGTTTGAAGCTTGTGTATATAAAGACAATTCAAAAATAATGATTCATGTTCCCAATACAGGAAGGTGTAAAGAAATATTGATTCCTGGTGCTAGAGTTATTTTAAGAAAAGAAAATAATCCTTCAAGAAAGACAGAATATGATTTGATAGCAGCTTATAAGGGGGAAAATTTGATAAATATAGATTCACAAATTCCCAATAAGGTTGTATATGAAGCTTTGAATATGAAAAAAATAGATTTTTTTAGAAAGTATATTAAAGTGGAAAGAGAAAAGATATTTGGAAATAGCAGATTTGATTTTGAATTGTGGGACAGGAATAACAGAAGGTGTTTTCTTGAAGTTAAAGGAGTTACTTTTGAAAAAAATGGAATAGCTCTGTTTCCGGATGCTCCTACAGAAAGGGGAAGAAAACATTTACTAGAATTGGTTGAAGCAAAAAAATCGGGATTAGAAGCAGCAATTTTGTTTTTAATTCAGATGACCGGTGTAAAATGTTTTACTCCTTATGATGAAGTGGATAGAAAATTTGGAGAAGATTTGAGATATGCATGGCAAAATGATGTAAAAATTTTTGCTTATGATTGTAATGTGGGTGAGTATTTTATAATTTTAAAAGACAAAATACCAGTAAAGTTATGATATTATTTTATATTTAGACAAGTTATATTATTTTATAAGATTTATAATGTAGATATAATTATATGTTTATTGACTGCATAATTTATTTAATAAAATTAAGGGGGTGTGGCTGCTTTATTGGCAGCATGTATATGAAATTTAAATATTGTCCTATATGTGGGAGAAAATTGGAAGAAAAGTATAGTTGGGATGAAGGAGGAGTACCATATTGTCCTAAAGATGATATAATGTTTTTTGATACTCCTACACCCTGTGTGATAGTTGCAGTAATAAATAAAGATCAAATATTATTGCTGAAACAAAGTTATATATATAAAAATTCTAAGGTGCTTTTATCAGGATATGTTACAAATGGTGAAACCGTAGAACAGACCGTACATAGAGAAGTATTTGAGGAATCGGGTCTTAAAGTGAAGGATTTAAAATATTTAGGAAGTGAATATGTCAGTAATAATAAAAAGGAAATAATAATGCTTACGTTTATGGCAAAATATAATGGCGGAAAGATAAAAAAATCTTCTGAAGTGGAATGGGTGAACTGGAGTCATATAGAAGACGCTCTTTGTGAAATGAAAGAAGATGAAGTTGGTAAGAGAATAGTTAGAAAAGTATTAAAAGAGCTGAACTATACTGGAAAAAAAGCTTATAGATGTGATGATAACAGCTGTGATAGAGACGTTTAGTAAAAAACATATGCATCTAATTAGTGAGGAGGGAAAAAATGGCTAAATATATACCTGAAATAAAAGGGATTACCCAGAGGCATATGATTAAAGTACCTGAAATTATCAGAGAAGCAAGTGGAATAAGAATATTTGGTAAAAGAATAAAATCTCTGTTGTTTACCACTGATGTAGCAATTATAAAAAATACGAATGCAGATGCTATCATTGCGGTGTATCCATTTACACCACAGCCTATTATAACACAGGCAATTCTTTTATCTGCCGATGTACCGGTATTTTGCGGAGTTGGCGGAAAAATGACAACAGGTAAAAGAGTTATAAATTTGGCTTTAGATGCAGAATTTAAGGGTGCTATGGGAATTGTAGTGAATAGTACTATTCCGAATGAGGTTATACGACAAATAAAAAATACTATTGATATACCTATAATAGTGACTATAGTATCTGAACATGAGGATGTAAAGGGGAGAGTGGAATCGGGATCTACCATAATAAATGTTTCGGGATCTGAAAAGACCATTGATATAGTAAAGGAAGTTAGAAAACAATATCCTAACTTTCCAATAATAGCTACAGGGGGTCCTACAGAATCTAGCATAAGAAGTACCATAATGGCAGGAGCTAACGCTATAGCATTTACACCACCTACGTCGGCTGAAATCTTGAGTAAAATTATGTTTGAAAATAGGAAAAAATATGCCGAAGAGGGACGAAGCTAAATGTTCAATTGAAAAATTGAATTATAATTTAGAGAGGAGTAATTATTTTCATTTTTGTCTGTTTGAAAGTGAAAGTAAAATTGTCATGAAGGGTGTTTTATATTATTTTAGTGGTACGGGAAATACTAAATGGGTAGCAGATAGATTTAAGGAAGATTTTGCATTTTATAACATAGATGTAGATTTATTCGATATGCAGTTTTTAGAAAACAAAAAATCAGAGAATTATGATTTTTTAATTATAGGCTCACCGGTTTATGCTGAATTTCCGCCTAAAATTGTGACTGATTTTTTAAGTGAAATTGATGATTTAAAGAGAAGAATGAAGGCAGTAGTCTATTCTACACAGGCTGCGTCTTCTTCTTCAGTGCCGGGTTTTATATCAAAGTGTTTAGTGAAGAAAGGGTATATGCCAGTAATACAAATCAGTATAAAGATGCCTAATAATTTTTATTTTGTTAAAGGAAAGAAACCTGATAAAAACACAATTGAAAAATTGCTGTTAAAGGCAGATGAAAAGGTGAAAGGTGTAGTAAAAAGTTTTGTAGAGGGAAAATCTACTATAGAAACTGTTCCATTTATTAGATTTGAATTTAATAAAATAATTTACAGCATGTTTAAAAATAGAATTCCTAAACTGTCAAAAAATATATCTTCTACTGAAGATTGTGGTAAATGCGGGTTGTGTCTTAGAAATTGTCCCGAAAGTAATATAACTTTTGAAGGAGGACATGCAATTTTTCACAGCAAATGTATTTTATGTTTGAGGTGTATACATATATGCCCGATAAATGCAGTGAGGTATAAAGGTGAAAAAATAGATCAAACTCAGAAGAATATAATGAAAACGCTTGATTTAAATAGATAAGATTAAAAGCTTCCAATGGTTTTAGATATTGGAGGCTTTTTTGAATTAAATTTTTGAATCTGGAAATACTAAAGACGTAATGTAAATGTTTTTTAGGAGTGAGTTCTATGATTTCAATCCAGAATAAAATGGTTGTTGCAGAAAACTGCAAAGAATATAGGCCTAAAAATGACGTGATGGGATTAGAAGTCAGTTATATTTCAAATAGCTGTAATGATTGCGTAAACTTTGTAGATGAACAGTGCAGCAAAAAGTTATTTGATGAGATTGAAAAAATAGTAAATATGAATTAAGTTCAGAGGGAAGGAATGATATTTATGTCGAGTGATCAGGAAATGAGGCACGTAGGAAGCTCGTGCCCAGGATATGAACCGGATGATTTTTCATTTCAATCTGGTACTGGGGAAGCTTATTATAGAAGCTGTACCAATTGCAGAAATCTCCAGGATGGAAAATGTGTAAAAAATCTTTATGATAGTGTTTTGGCAAGTTTAGATCAGTCATAATCTCATATTTTTAAAGTTAATTTTAAGGTGACATTATCACAAATTAATAACAAATATTCAAAAAAGTGTTGACATATATAAAATTAAATCATATAATAACTAATAAATCATAAATAATTAATTTAATATTATCTTATGAAGAGAATAGTAACGTGAGTTGGGTAGAAGAGAATCAGTGGCTGGTGTGAACTGATACCCATACTTTTGTGAATCCACCTTGGAGGATTATTATGATGAATAATACGGGAAAAAACCGTTAAGTTAAATGAGAGGATTATATTTTATATATAATCAAAAAGGGTGGCAGCGCGAGCCAATCGTCCCTAAAGGGATGGTTGGCTTTTTTGTTTGTAATATTTGTACAAGTATTGTTCCTTATTTTTTATGGCTATAATTTAAAATTTAATATTATCTTATGAAGAGAATAGTAGCATAAGTTAGGTAAAAGAGAGTCAGTGTCTGGTGTGAACTGATACCCACATTTTTGTGAATCCACCTTGGAGGATTATTATGATGAATAATACGGGAAAAAACCGTTAAGTTAAATGAGAGGATTATATATTTATATATGATCAAAAAGGGTGGCAAC
Source organism: uncultured Clostridium sp. (assembly GCA_903789665.1). Classification (GTDB taxonomy): domain Bacteria; phylum Bacillota; class Clostridia; order Clostridiales; family Clostridiaceae; genus Clostridium_B; species Clostridium_B lapidicellarium. The sequence goes on along the minus strand of CAIFEX010000017.1, from coordinate 56,552 downwards.
GCGAGTCAATCGTCCCTAAAGGGATTGGTTGGCTCTTTGTTTTATGATTTTTACTTTATAAATGTATAACGGTGAATTAATAAATTATTTGGAGGTAAGGATATGCATAAAAAATTATTTATTCCAGGCCCAATAGAAGTGAGAAAAGATGTTTTAGAAAAAATGGCGACACCTATGATAGGTCACAGAAGTAAAGAAGCTTCAGAACTTCAAAAAAATATTAGCGATAAAATGAAAAAGGTGTTTAATACAAAAGAAGAGATTTTACTTTCTACTTCATCGGGAACGGGTCTTTTAGAAGGTGCAATAAGATGCAGCACGGCAAAAAGAGCAGCTATTTTTTCTGTGGGTGCTTTTGGAAATAGATGGTATAAAATTGCGAAGTGCAATAATGTACCGGCGGATTTATTTGAAGAGGACTGGGGAAAAGCTGTGAATGTGGATAGAATTGACAAAGTTCTGGCTACGGGTAAATACGATTCGATTTGTGTAACCCATAATGAAACTTCTACAGGAGTTATGAATCCAATAGAAGATGTAGCCGAGATAATGAAAAAATATCCGGAAGTTGTATGGTGCTTGGATACAGTTAGTTCCATGGGGGGCACTAAAATAGAAGTGGATAAACTAGGTGTGGATATATGTTTGACATCCAGTCAAAAAGCCCTGGGACTTCCTCCGGGAATGTCAATATGTTCTTTTTCACAAAAAGCAGTAGAAAGAGCAAAAAAGATAAAATTTAGAGGCTACTATTTGGACTTGCTTTCTCTGTATAATTGTATTCATGAAAAGAACTATCAATATCCTTCGACACCATCTATTTCACATATGTTTGCTATGGATTATCAGTTAGATAGGATATTGGAAGAAGGTCTTGAAAATAGGTATAAGAGACATATAGAGATGGCTGAATATGTAAGAAACTGGGCAAGAGAATATTTTGAATTGTTTGCAGATGAGAGATATCTTTCCAATACTCTTACTAATATAAAAAATACAAGAAATATAAATGTAGCTTGGTTAAATGATGAATTGGGCAAGAGAGGATTTCAGATATCAAACGGCTATGGGAAACTAAAGGGAAAGGCTTTTAGAATAGCACATATGGCTGATTTTAATCTTTCTGATGTAAAGGAACTTATAGATACTATTAACTATATATTGAAGTTATGAATGGAGGGTTTGAAATTGATAAAGGTATTGGCAAATGATGGGATTGATCAAAGAGCTTTTAATAAGCTTGTAACAAAGGGATATGATGTTTTAAATAAACATTTTGGAGAAGAAGAGTTAAGGAATAGGATAGGGGAATTTGACATTATAATAGTGAGATCAGCTACTAAAATTAGAAAAACACTTATAGATATAGCTAGAAATGGTAAGCTGAAGCTTATAATAAGAGGCGGAGTCGGGGTAGATAATATAGATGTAAATTATGCAGATGAAAATGGAATAGCTGTTAAAAATACACCTGATGCCAGCACTATTTCAGTGGCTGAACTGACACTGGCACATTTACTTGCAATTTCAAGACATCTGAATATATCCAATGTGACCATGAGAGATGGAAAATGGGAGAAAAAGAAATATAAGGGAGTGGAGTTATATGGTAAAACTCTGGGCCTCATAGGTTTTGGAAGAATTGCTAAGGAAGTGGCAAAGAGGGCCTATGCCATGGGAATGAAGATAATATATTATGATAAAATCGGAAAAGTAGAAGGATACGGCTATTGTGAATCTTGTAAATTCAATGAACTGTTGGAAAAAGCGGATTATATATCAATTCACATTCCTTTTGACAAAAATCAACATGCGGTGATAGGCAAAAAGGAAATTGAAATGATGAAGGATGGGGTTTATATAATAAATTGTGCAAGAGGCGGTGTAATAGATGAAAGAGCTCTGGTTGAGGAATTAAATAATGGGAAAGTGTCAGCCGTGGGGATGGATGTATTCGAAAATGAACCTGAACCTTGTAGGGAACTTGTAAATAATGAAAGGGTGTCAGTTACACCTCATATAGGAGGCTCAACTGTAGAAGCTCAAAAGAGAATAGGTGAGGAAATAGTGTCTATAATTGAAAATTTTTGTGTGCACAGAAAGTTAGTAAATATATAATAGTATAAAGGAGATATAAAATGGCAGTTTTAAGACCTTTTAAAGCAATACGGCCAAGGAAAGATCTGGCTAGTAGAGTAGCAGAATTGCCCTATGATGTTATGAGCAGTGAAGAAGCTAGAAAAATAGCCAAAAATAATGTCTATTCTTTCCTTCATGTTGATAAAGCTGAAATTGATTTGGATGAAAATGTAGATATCTATGATAAAAAAGTATATGAAAAAGCAAATGAAAATTTAAATAAAATGATATCCCATAATATATTGATACAAGATGGGAAAAATAATTTTTATATTTATAGATTGACTGTAAATGGAAAAAGTCAAACGGGCATAGTAGGCTGTACTTCTATAGATGATTATATAGATAATAAAATAAAAAAACATGAATGTACTAGAAAAAACAAGGAACAGGATAGAACGAACCATATAGGTATTTGTAATGCCAATACAGGACCAATTTTTTTAACTTATAGGTATAATGATGAAATCAATGATGTAGTAAATATGTGCATAAGGGAAAAAGCCGTTTATGATTTTACTGCTTGTGATGGAGTTAGGCATGAAGTTTGGGTGGTAGATGACGATGGCATAATAGAAAAAATCTGTAATCTATTTAAAGGTATAGACACTTTGTATATAGCGGATGGGCATCATAGAGCAGCTTCTGCAGTTAAAGTGGGTATCAAAAGAAGGGAAGAAAATCCAAATTACTCTGGAGATGAAGAATTCAATTTTTTCCTATCTGTACTTTTCCCGGATTCAGATTTAAATATTATTTCATATAACAGGGTTGTTGACGATTTAAATGGCTTTTCTACTGAAGAGTATTTGTCTGAGGTTTCTAAAAGGTTTTATGTAGAAACATGTGGAGGAAAAGACGGATATAATCCGTTTTGCAAGGGTACTTATGGCATGTACTTGTGTGGGAAATGGTATAAACTTACTGCAAAGGAAGGAACGTATAATTCAGCTGATCCTGTTGATAAACTGGATGTTTCTATCCTTCAAAATAATTTATTGTCTCCGATTTTGGGAATTGATGATCCGCGGACAAATAGCAGGATAAGTTTTGTAGGTGGTATAAGAGGGCTTGGAGAGTTAGAGCAAAGAGCAAAAAAATCAAGAGGTGGAGTTGCTTTTTCCATGTATCCCACTACCTTGAAAGAGTTAATGAATATTGCAGACAGCGGAAGGGTAATGCCTCCTAAGTCCACCTGGTTTGAACCCAAATTGAGAAGCGGACTGTTCATTCATAAGTTGAAGTAAATATTTAAGTTTCAAATATCAATTGTGTAAACTTCATTTGAATCTAAAAGTCACCTGATATAGTATTTTATGCTATAATATACTTAAAATTATACTTGGATTTACTTGATTCAGATGAAGTTTATATACTTTTTTAGAATTATAATTGTGGAACTTAATTGGGAGCGATAAGAATGCTGAGGGAACAGCTTGTATCCATTGATTTGGTCAAAGGTAATGATAATGAATATATAGTGAGAGATAATTTAGGCATTACCATAGGAAGAATATTTATAATTGAACTTTCCGAAGTCAATAAGTATAGTATGATTAGGTTGAAATTTTATAGATGGGGAGAACGCAGTTATAAATTATTGAGGAATACTCTGGAAAATTTTATACAAATTCTTCTTAAAAAGGCTAATTTGAATAAAATAAATATAATGGCACATGAGGATATAAATATACAGGCATTTACTGATCTGGGGTTTGAACTTGAAGGTATAATATCAAAAAGCATAAAGGCTGATTCCGAATATAAAAATGAAATATTATTTGGTTTGGATCTTGATGAAACTAAAAATATACGTATAAATAAAGGATTACATATAAAGGGAAGTCATATAACATTATCTATTTTGACACCGGAAAATGCAGCAAGTGTACTGAATTATTATATAAAAAATAGAACTTACTTAAGTGAATTTGAACCCGAACGAGAGGAAAGTTTTTATACACTTGAAGTGCAAAAAAGAAATTTAATTGAAAGCTATAAGCAGTTCTTATCTGGCAGAAGTGCTAATTTTGGTATATTTAAAGATAGGAAATTTATAGGCAAGGTACAGATATCCAATATAATGCTGGGAGTGTTTAAAAGTGCATTCGTGGGATATTCTATAGATGAAGAGGAGCAGGGCAGGGGATATATGAAAGAAGCATTGAGTTTGGTTTTGGAATATGCTTTTGATGAGCTAAAATTACATAGGATTGAAGCATCTACCTTGGTAGATAACTTGAGATCTCAAAGAGTTCTTAAAAGATGCGGATTTAAAAAACTTGGTTTAAATGAAAAATACTTATTTATAAATGGAAAATGGAGAGATCATATAACTTTTTATAAAATTAGTCCTGTATAGTTAGAAAATATTTTTTAATTGGCAGAAAATTATCTTTCAGAGGGAAATTTGACGGATTTTTAAAGAAAGTATTGACAATCAATAAAAATGTCAGTATAATATTAAACTGTAGTGCGAAAGAAAAAATATCCGGTGATAATAACGTGAAGGTAACACCCCTTACCATTCCGAACAGGCAGGTTAAGCTTCACGGTGCCGAGGGTACTGCAGGGGAGGCCCTGTGGGAGAGCAGGTCGCTGCCGGATAATATATGGATCTTTAGCTCAGTTGGTTAGAGCAACCGGCTCATAACCGGTTGGTCCGGGGTTCGAGTCCCTGAAGGTCCACCATGTGGGGGTATAGCTCAGCTGGGAGAGCACCTGCCTTGCACGCAGGGGGTCAAGAGTTCGAATCTCTTTATCTCCACCACAAGAGTAACATTTTGTTGCTCTTTTTTTTTATGTAAAAATATTTTTTATATATTTATTAAAATCATATTATTGTGAAAATTTATTTAATTTTAGCAGGGATTTTGAGATGTAAGTAGAATATATAAACTAAGTGTAAAGTGAGAGGGGGAATTGCTTATGAAAAACTACTCAACAGAACATTTAAGGAATGTAGGAATTATCGGTCACAGTGGATCCGGGAAGACTACATTAACAGAAGCAATACTTTACTATACCAAGACTATAGACAGACTTGGAAGAATTGAGAATGGAAATACTGTCAGTGATTATAATACAGAAGAAAAAAAGAGAAAAATATCTTTATCCACATCTTTAGCTTCCTGCGAGTATAACGATGTGAAGATAAATTTAGTTGATATGCCGGGATATTTTGATTTTGTGGGTGAAACTGTGGAAGGGCTGAGGGCAGTTGATACGGCATTGATTGTTGTATCAGGTGTATCTGGAGTTCAAGTTGGAACAGAGAAATGTTGGGATTATGTAAATAAATATAATTTACCGAGAGCTTTTTATATAAATAAGCTTGATAGAGAAAATTCTAATTTTGAAAAAGTTTTGGAAGATTTAAAGCGGAAATTTGGCATATCTGTAGTGCCGGTTCAATATCCCATAGGTGTTGAAAGTGGTTTTAAAGGCGTTGTAAACGTTATTTCAAAAAGGGCCAGAATATTTGATAATAAGACAAAAATCATGAAGGAAGCAGATATACCTAAAGATATTTTAGAAAAAATAGCCGAATGTAAAAATATGGTAATAGAAGCCGTAGCTGAAACGGATGAAAAACTTTTGGATAAATATTTAGATGAAGGTACTCTGGAGGATAAGGATATATATGCGGGTTTGATAAATGGATGTTCAAATGGAGAAGTAGTACCTGTAATGTGTGGTTCTGCTTTAACTGGAATAGGAATGGAAACTTTGATTGAAGATATAATTGAATGTTTTCCATCACCGGAAAATATGGTGCCTGTAAAGGCGGAAAATTTGAAAAATAATTCTGAACTAACTGTGAGAATAGATAAAAAAAAGCCTTTTTCGGCTTTTGTTTTTAAAACTATAATTGATCCGTTTGTAGGAAAATTATCTTTGTTTAGAGTTATGACAGGGAAGTTAAAATCCGATACGGTGGTATACAATGTTAAGAAGAATAAAAATGAAAAGATAGGAAGTATGTATTTTTTAAGAGGAAAACAGCAAATTCCTGTTTCTGAAATAACTGCAGGTGATTTAGGGGCTGTGGCTAAACTGCAATTTACGAGTACGGGGGATACTCTATGTTGCCCTAAGTCGTCTATAGCATTTAAAGATATTGAGTTTCCTGAACCTGTGATTTCAATGGCAATTTTGCCTAAATCTAAAAATGATGAGGATAAAATATTAAATGGATTGAATAAAATGGTGGAAGAAGATCTCACGTTTAAAGTGTCCAGGGATACGGAAAATGCAGAAGCGATAATATCTGGATTAGGTGAAACTCACATTGATGTTATATCGTCTAAGTTGAAATCTAAATTTGGAATAGAAGTTATTTTGCAGCGGCCCAAGGTACCTTACAGGGAGACTATAAAGAGATCCTCTGATGTTCAAGGAAAACATAAAAAGCAATCTGGAGGACATGGGCAGTATGGTGATGTGAAAATTAAATTTGAACCGAGGACTGATGGAGAAGATGATTTGGAATTTGTAGATAAAGTAGTGGGCGGGGTAGTGCCAAGACAATATATTCCAGCAGTAGAAAAAGGTCTGCGGGAATGCATAAATCATGGAGTTCTGGCCGGTTACCCTGTAATAAGGCTGAGAGCAACTCTTCATGATGGTTCGTATCATCCTGTGGATTCTTCAGAGATGGCATTTAAAATAGCTGCTTCGCTGGCCTATAAAAGAGGGCTTATGGAAGCTGGACCCATTTTGTTGGAACCAATTGAACATGTTGAAGTATATATTCCTGAATGCTATATGGGTGATGTGATTGGCGATATAAACAAAAAAAGAGGCAAGGTATTGGGAATGGAAAGCTCAGGAAAATACCAGGTGATAATATCTGAAGTTCCTCAGGCCGAGATGTTCAGGTATGCTACAGATTTAAGATCCATGACTCAGGCTAGAGGAAATTTTACAATGAGATTTGAAAGGTATGAAGAGGTGCCGGGTTCCGAAGCAAATAAGATAATAGAAAGTAAAATAAAAGTTAAAGAGGGGTAAAGCAGTGAAACTGTCTCAAGATTTATTTGGGACAGTTTTTTAATGCATGTATATTTTGATAAAATAAAATAGATAATAATTTTATTGGCAATTATTTTTAATTAAAAGGAGATATCCATGTCCAAATATAAAATGAATATACGGGGAAAGATTTCCCCGGAAGATTGTAGTGTTATATACGATTATATATCAATAGCAGGAGAGAAGGATGATTTGACTGTAGAAATAGATGAAAAGGAAGAGGAAAACAAAGAGATAATATACAAAATGTTAAAAAATAAAAAATTTAATATTGTTTCAGATGAGGTTTATAGTGGAAAGCGGCGTTATATAAGAGCATCTAGATATAGAAACTGAATTAAAAAAATATCATTTATATGATATAATAAAAAATTATAGGAACTATATTTTATACTTGATTAAGGAGAGAAATTTATGGTTAAATTATATATAACAAGACATGGGGAAACAGTGTGGAATACTGAAAAAAGGATGCAGGGTAGAAAGGACTCCCCGCTTACTGAAGAAGGAATTCGACAAGCCAATCTGTTGAAAAAGAGATTGAAAAGCATTGATTTTAGTGTGGTATATTCCAGCCCTTCAGGTAGGGCATTGAGGACTGCAAAAATACTAGTGGAATCTAGGAATATACCTATAATAAAAGATGACAGGCTTATGGAAATAGATTTGGGAAAATGGGAGGGATTTAACCAGAAGGAAATTGGAAAAAAGAATCCGGAGCAGCTTCATAATTTTTGGACTAGCCCTGATGTTTATGAACCAGAAGGTGGTGAAAAATTTGAACATGTAAAAGATAGGGTTGTACCATTAATTAAGGGAATTATAAATAAGTGCGATGGTAAAAATGTATTGATTGTAACTCATGCCGTAACTTTAAAAGTAATAATGGCATATTTTGAAAATACACCTTTAGAAAAATTGTGGCACACTCCGTATATCCATCAAACAAGTCTGAGTCAGGTCAATATACAAAATGGACAAGCTACTGTTATTTTACATGGAGATTCGTCACATTTAGGAAAAGTCAATAAGGTAGAGACAGTATAGAATTATAGAGCTGCATTTAAAACTTAGATATATTTTAAAAAATGGGCATAATAATGTGTATGTTGAATATATAGTGAAAGATTGCTTGATATTAGCTTATATAAGATTTGATTAAAGAGAGAATTAATAATATCATTAAATAAAAGTCAAAGAAAGTCAAAGTCAAGAAGGTGATAATGTGGCAAGGTTGTCAGATGTAATAGAAGAATTTATAAAGGATATGTTTAATAATAGTGATGAAACTCAACTCCAGATTGGAAGAAATGATTTGGCTAATTATTTCAGCTGTGCTCCTTCTCAGATAAATTATGTACTGACTACTCGATTTACTATGGATAAAGGTTATTATATAGAAAGTAAAAGAGGGGGCGGCGGATGTATAATTATAAAAAAGATGGAGTTTAACTGTAATAAAAATTTACTTAAGACCATAATTGAAAAAATAGGTGACAGTATAACTTATAATTCTGCCGCGAAAATTATAGAGAGATTATTTGAAGAAGATATAGTAACGGAAAGAGAAAACATGATATTGAAAACTGTTATAAATGATAGGACATTGGTTAATGTACAGCTTGAAAGTAAAAACAAACTAAGGGCAGAGATTTTAAAGGCGGTTATGGTACTTATATTTAATACATCTAAATTTGTTATTAATAGGTAAATATATGATATAATAAAATTATGTGAAAGGAATAAATATACATTTGGGAGTGATAATGTGCTTTGTGATATATGTAAGAAAAATGAAGCTACAATTCATATAACAAAGATAATAAATGGAACTAAACAGGAGATTAATTTATGTGAGAAATGTGCTATGGAAAAAGGAATACTTAATACTGTACCTCAGATAGATTTTGTATCACCCTTTAGTTTCCAAAATATACTGAGCGGAATAATGGACTATATGGTGAATGCCAATAATGAACAATATAAGAGTTTTGATATATCCTGTAAAAATTGCGGTACTTCTTATAATGAATTTAAGAAAACTGGTCTTCTGGGATGCAGTGAATGTTATAAAAATTTCAAAAATATTTTGGATCCGATTATAAAAAGAGTTCAGGTTAATTTGGATCACAAGGGGAAAATACCGCAAAGAGCCGGTAAAGATATGATTCAAAAAAAGAAACTTTTGAAATTGAAATCAGATCTTAAAAAGGCAGTGTCGTTGGAACAATATGAAAAAGCGGCTACAATAAGAGATATGATAAAGGATATGGAAAAGCAGCCTGATCAAGATAAAAATAAAGAAAATAAAGGGGAGGATTAGCTTATGGACAATTGGATCACTGCTTGTGATAATAAAGGGGATTTAGTTATAAGTAGCAGAATGAGGCTTGCAAGAAATTTGGCTAAAATCCCTTTTCCTCGTAAGTTGAATGTAGAAAAGAGTAGGAATTTAATAAAAAATGTGGAGAATGCATTTTATACTTTGCCCGAAATTCAAGAGAAATTTAAAACTCAATATTTATGGGAAAAAAATAATAATGAAAGACAGCTTTATTTTGAAAAACATCTTATAAGCAAAAATTTAATAGACAATAGTGATAAAACAGCCTTTATTCTTAATGATAAGGAAACTGTAAGTATAATGATAAATGAAGAAGATCATATAAGGATTCAATGTATAACGGCAGGGTTGAATTTGGAAGAGGCATATAATGTAAGTGATAAAATCGATGATCTCCTTGAAGAAAATTTAGACTATGCGTTTGATGAAAAATTAGGGTATTTAACGGCGTGTCCTACTAATGTGGGTACAGGGTTGAGGGCATCTGTTATGCTGCATCTTCCTGCACTTTCACTGAACAATCAAATGAATGGGCTCTTAAATGCCCTGGCTCAAGTTGGAATGACCGTTAGAGGCTTATATGGCGAAGGCTCTAAAGTGGTGGGAAATATATATCAGATTTCTAATCAGATAACTTTGGGGCGAAGCGAGGAAGAGATATTGAGCAATCTGAAGGCTATAGTTATCCAGGTTATAAATGAAGAAAAGATTTCCAGAGAAAGCCTTATGAAAAAATATAGATATGAATTAGAAGACAGAGTTTATAGGGCACTTGGTGTATTGAGATCAGCCGTGCTTTTAGATTCAAATGAATGTCTGAAGCTCTTATCTGATGTGAGATTGGGAGTTGAGATGGGAATAATCAAAGATGTGAATAAAGTTGCTTTAAATAATCTTTTGATAAATATACAGCCAGCTGCGATACAAAAACAGTATAATAGAAATTTGTCTAGGGGAGAGAGAGATTTTAATAGGGCAAAACTTGTTAGGAAAGAATTAGCGATAGATAACAAATAGGTAAAAAAGGAAGGTGAGACATTATGATGTTTGGAAGATTTACAGAAAGAGCACAAAAAGTACTTATTTATGCTCAAGAAGAAGCTCAGGCACTTCAACATGGATATGTGGGTACGGAACATGTACTTCTTGGCATATTGAAGGAAGATGGGATAGCCAAGAATCTTTTGAATAATATGAATATTACAATTGAAGCGGTGCGGAGCTTTATAGAGGAATATGAGGGCAGAGGTGAAGTAGATCTATACAATAAGGAAATTCCTCTTACTCCCAGAACAAAAAGGCTTTTGGAATTGAGTCTGTTTGAAGCTAGAAATTTGAATCATAATTATATCAGCCCGGAGCATATTTTGCTTGCGTTAATTAGAGAATCAGAAGGCGTGGCTTTTACTATCCTAAATAATTTGGGTGCGGACTTTAACAAACTAAGGAAACAACTTATAGAGGCACTTTCAGGAGAGCAATCTTCAAATTTGAATGGAATTAAGAAAACAAATGGTGAACCTACTCCAACTCTTGATCAGTTTGGAAGAGATTTGACGGATCTGGCAAGGGAGGGAAAGCTCGATCCTGTGATAGGTAGGGAAAAAGAGACCCAAAGGGTTCTTGAAATATTAAGCAGGAGGACTAAGAACAATCCTTGTCTAATAGGGGATCCCGGAGTAGGAAAAACTGCTATAGCAGAAGGACTGGCGGAAAAAATAGTTTCGGATAATATTCCTGAACTTTTAAAGGGGAAAAGAGTAGTCACACTGGATCTATCTTCCATGATAGCCGGTTCAAAATATAGAGGAGAATTTGAGGAAAGACTTAAAAAAGTCATGGAGGAAATAAGAAAAGCAGGCAATGTGATACTGTTTATAGATGAAGTTCATACAATAATAGGTGCAGGAGCTGCCGAAGGAGCTATAGATGCTTCAAATATATTGAAACCTGCTTTGGCCAGAGGGGAAATTCAATGTATCGGGGCTACGACTATAGATGAATACAGAAAGTATATTGAGAAAGATTCTGCTCTTGAGAGAAGGTTTCAACCTATATTGGTAGGGGAACCCACTAAGAAAGAAGCTGTTTTGATACTGAAGGGACTAAGAGATAAATATGAAGCACATCATAGGGTCAAGATAATAGATGAAGCCATTGAAGCTGCGGTAAATTTGTCAGACAGGTATATTACGGAAAGGTATTTGCCGGATAAAGCGATTGATTTAATTGATGAAGCCGCCGCTAAAGTCAGGATACAAAATTTAGTTGCCCCGCCTGATTTGAAAAAATTGGAGAAGGATCTCGAAAAGATAACGAAGGAAAAGGAAGATTCCATCAGAGTTCAAGATTTTGAGAAAGCAGCTAAATTAAGAGATGAAGAAAAGAAGTTAAAAGATAAATTGGAGGATTTAAAGACAAATTGGAAGACTAAAAAAGAGGTATCTACACTTATAGTCGGAGAGCCGCAGGTTGCATCAGTTGTATCTCAATGGACTAATATCCCTGTAGAAAAGTTAACGGAAAAGGAATCTGAAAGATTGCTGAACTTGGAAAAAATTCTTCATAAGAGAGTAATAGGTCAGGATGAGGCAGTTAAATCCATATCTAGAGCGGTGAGAAGAGCTAGAGTGGGGCTTAAAGATCCGAAAAGGCCTATAGGTTCATTTATATTTTTGGGACCTACTGGCGTTGGTAAGACTGAACTGTCAAAAGCATTGGCCGAGGCTATGTTTGGCGATGAGAACAATATGATAAGAATTGACATGTCTGAGTATATGGAAAAACATACTGTATCCAGGTTGATAGGTTCACCTCCAGGGTATGTCGGATATGATGAAGGCGGCCAGCTTACTGAAAAAGTAAGGCGAAACCCGTATTCAGTGGTGTTATTTGATGAAATAGAAAAAGCGCATCCTGAAGTATTCAATATATTGCTGCAGATATTGGAAGACGGCAGATTGACAGATGGTAAAGGAAAGACGGTGAACTTTAAAAACACTATAATAATAATGACTTCCAATGTAGGAGTTTCCACTATAAAAAAACAAAAAACCATGGGGTTTGCAGTTGATGATAAGAGTGCGAAGGAAAGTCAATATGAGAAAATGAAAGACAATATAATGGAGGAACTGAAAAAATCCTTTAGACCTGAATTTTTAAATAGGATTGATGATATAATAGTTTTTCATCCGCTGGAGGAAAAAGATCTAGTACAAATAGTGAAACTTATGCTGAAGAATGTATCTTCCAGACTTATAGCCCAAAATATAAAAATCAGCTTTACTGAAAAAGCTCAAAAGTTATTGGCAAAAGAGGGCTTTGATATAAATTATGGTGCAAGGCCGCTGCGAAGGGCTATAACTAAAATTGTAGAAGATAAGCTTTCTGAAGAAATGCTTGAGGGAAATGTTAAAAAAGGCGACAGCATAAAAGCAGATGTAAGTAATGACGAATTAACTTTCAGCAAAATTAATGCTGACAAGGTTAATGTTAATAATAATTAGCTTTGATCTAGGTATTTCTGAAGTGAGATAAAATTAAACTTTATGCCCTTTGGGGCATAAAGCTTAATTTTTATTGAATTTTAAATATTTTTATGAAAGGGGACAATTGAGTGACAAAAATAAAAACAGTTTTTACGTGCCAAAAATGTGGCTATCAGTCTCCAAAATGGATGGGAAAGTGTCCTAATTGCAACAGTTGGAACAGTATGGTAGAAGAAATTAAGTCCCCCCAACATGAGACTTTTAGACATCCGGAATTTAGCAGTACGCCAAAAAGTATAAATAATATTAAATCAGGTGAATATGAAAGACTTGATACTGGTATAATGGAATTGAACAGAGTTGTTGGAGGAGGAATTGTAAGAGGATCAATTACTCTTATATCGGGTGCTCCCGGAATAGGGAAATCTACTTTGCTTTTACAGACTGCCAGTAATATCGCTAAAAAATATGGAAGGGTGTTGTACGTTTCTGGAGAAGAATCGGAAGAACAGATAAAAATGAGAGCTGATAGACTTAAGGCATTGTCCGATGATCTTTTTATAGTTTCTGAAAATAATTTGGATAGAATAGAGAAACATATAGAAAAAAATAAACCTACATTTGTAGTTATTGACTCTATACAAACTTTGTTTAAGGAAGGCATTAGCTCGGCACCAGGCAGTGTATCTCAAGTAAGAGAAGTTTCCAACGATATTATGCGTATGGGAAAGGAAAGGAATATATCTTTTTTTATAGTAGCTCATGTTACTAAACAGGGTGAATTGGCAGGGCCAAGAGTACTTGAGCATATTGTAGATACTGTATTATCTTTTGAAGGAGAAAGAACGGGAGAATTTAGGGTACTTAGGACTGTCAAGAATCGTTTCGGTACTACCAGTGAAATTGGTGTATTTGAAATGATAGAAGATGGACTTAGAGAAATAAGAAATCCTTCTGGAGTATTTTTAGAAGAGAGAACATCTCAAAAAGAGGGTTCTGTTGTTATAGGTATAATGGAAGGTAGGAGACCTATTCTGGTTGAAATACAGGCGCTGGTTAGCCAAACAAGGGCTGTTATCCCCAGAAGAACAGTAGTTGGAATAGATACTTCAAGATTGAATTTGATTTTAGCGGTATTGGAAAAAAAGCTTAAAATACCATTCTATAACTGTGATGTTTATGTGAATGTAGTAGGCGGCCTTAAATTAGATGGCACTTTTGGAGATCTGGGACTTGCGATTGCCCTTATATCCAGTGCTAGGGCTAAAGAAATAGTATTGGATAATTTTTTGGCTGTAGGTGAAATTGGACTTACAGGTGAGGTTAGGCCCGTATCCTATTGTGGCAGAATTGTTAATGAAGCTGAAAAAATGGGATTTAAGAATATAATATTGCCATATAGAAATAAGGAAAAAATAAATACTAATAAAATAAATACTATAGGAATATCTTCTTTAAAAGAAGTATTAAATAAAGTTTTTTAATTAGGGTGATAGTTTTGAGAGTGGAAAAAGAAAAAGAACTTAAAGGCATATTGAAACTTTTGGCACCAGGGACTCAGCTGAGAGAAGGACTTAGGAACATATTAAAAGCTAAAACTGGCGGACTAATAGTTTTGGGAGACAGTGAACAGATATTAAAAATTGTAGATGGTGGATTTACTATTAATTCAGATTACAGCCCATCCTATATATATGAACTTGCAAAAATGGATGGTGCTATAATAATCAGCAGTGATTTAAAAAAGATATTATATGCAAATACTCAACTTATTCCGGATCCGAGCATCCCAACTTTTGAAACCGGTACAAGACACAGGACTGCAGATAGAGTTGCAAAACAAACTGGGGCTATAGTCATTGCAATTTCTCAAAGAAGAAATGTAATAACCATATACAAAGGGTACATTAAATATGTACTTAGGGACAGCAGTGTTATGTTAGCAAGGGCTAATCAAGCTCTTCAGACTCTGGAAAAATATGTATCCGTATTGAATAGAGTGGTAAACAACCTTAATATTCTTGAGTTTCAGGATATAGTTACGTTGTTTGATGTTATGACTGCTATTCAAAGAACTGAGATGGTGATGAGGGTAGTTTCTGAAATTGAAATATATATATGTGAGTTGGGAAATGAAGGAAGACTGATTTCCATGCAGTTAAACGAACTCATTAAAGGCGTCGAACGTGATGGAATACTTATGATAAGGGATTACTGTCAAAGTGGCATGGATTATGATGACATATATAAGCAAATTCAGGGTATAAGCTCGGATGAACTTCTGAATCTTGATTTTATCTCTAGGGCGTTGGGATATGTGGGAGTACCTCTTGTGGATACCCTGATATCACCGAGAGGATATAGAATGTTGAGTAAAATTCCAAGGATACCATCCAATGTAATAGATAATATAGTTAAAAACTTTAAGGAGCTTAAAGGTGTCATGGAAGCATCCTATGAAGAACTCGATAAAGTTGAAGGAATAGGTGAAGCCAGGGCCAGGGCCATAAAAAACGGGCTCAGGAGGCTTAAGGAACAAATCATGGTAGACAATAAACTTTAGCACAAAATAAATATAAACATACTTATTTTGTGCTAAAAACTATCTCAGTGAATATTTGCCGAGAGTATCTATTTTATCATATTCCTTTAAAAGTATATCGTACAAATTTAAATCAAGTACATTGCATAATGATGTGAGATAAAATAAATTATTGCCTATCTCATTTTGTATTATGTCCCGGCACTTATTACATAATTTGCCTTTTATCTGTGTACTCATATGAGATTTTAAAGATTCAATATCTTCATTGATGTTTTCCAGTGCATCTTGTTTTTTGGCACAGACCTCTATGCATCCACAGTTTGTAATGGATTTTGCAATTGCTCTATTTATTCTGGCATTTGATTCCTGAAGTTTGGTTATTATATCTAAAATACTTTTATGCCTTATTAACGATTCATTTACAGTATTTTGAAAATCATCAAAAATTATATCTTTCATCAAGTTCAACTCCTTATATAAATTTAACATATTATCTACAAGTTTTAATTGTAGTGTTAGATGATTTTACCAATTAGAGATTTACATTGTTTATTATATAATAAACCAAGAACAATTTTATGGATAGGGGGATTAACCTTTAAAAAGTGGACAAAAATTGTTTATGAATTCTAATTTTTGGTATAATTATCTAAAGGATATTAAATTAATATATTCATATTAAGTAAATAATTTATTAAATAAGATTAATTTTATTGAAAAAATTATTTCCTTAATATATATTAACTGTTAAAAGGTAAAAAAATATAACTGATTAATTTAGAGGAGGTGAGTCTATTGTTAAAGAAAATACTTAGAGGACTTTTTACAATAATAGGCTTAATATTAGGATATTTAGCAGGGAAAGGTGCCATAGAGTCCACTTATTTTTCTGCAGTAGCGTACTTATACAATGGGCCTATAAAAAGGATTTTATTTTTAATTATATTGACTATACTTTTTGGAATTATAATGTTTTTGGTATCGCCATGGATTAATTCTGTTATTATGAAGATAATGGATTATATTGAAAAAAGTCTTCAAAAATTACCTGCGGCTGAAATAATATTAGGAGTTGCAGGGGCGTTAGTAGGACTTCTTATTTCAGCAGTGTTTCTTGAGTTGTTGACTAAAATTCCAATTGTGGGTCCTATACTGGGAGTGGTAATAGCTATACTTATGGCTGCACTGGGTGCCAATATTGCCATACGAAAAAGAGAAGAAATTATATCTTTGATTTCCAATATAGGTTCTCGTAAACTTCAGGGAAGTAAAGATAAAAAAGGAAAAAATGGACATAGAGGATATTACCCTAAAGTTTTAGACACCTCGGTTATAATAGACGGGAGAATATTTGATATATGTCAGACCGGTTTTGTGGAAGGACCACTTGTTATACCTAATTTTGTATTGGCGGAACTTAGACATATAGCCGATTCCTCAGATGGCTTAAAGAGAACTAGAGGTAGAAGAGGATTGGATGTACTGAATAAAATACAAAAAGAATTAAATATTGATGTGATAATATATGAAAAAGATTTTCCAGAAATAGAGGAAGTTGATAGTAAACTTTTAAAGCTATCCAGGGTTTTAAATGGGAAAGTGGTTACCAACGACTATAATTTAAATAAAGTTGCAGAATTTCAAGGTGTTCCTGTTCTCAACATAAATGAGCTGGCAAATGCTGTAAAACCTGTAGTTCTCCCGGGAGAGGAAATGAAAGTGCAGATAATTAAAGACGGTAAAGAATCGGGACAGGGTATAGCTTATCTGGATGATGGAACTATGATAGTTGTAGAAGGCGGGAAGAAATCTATAGGAGAGACAAGAAATGTAGTAGTTACGTCTGTTTTACAAACAGCAGCTGGCAGGATGATATTTGCAAAACAAAAAGGAGATATGTGATCTATGGGCAGCAATTGTGCTGTTATTGTAGCAGCCGGCAGGGGAAAGAGAATGAAAAAGGGAATTAATAAGCAGTTTATTGATATCAAAGGTAAACCTATGCTGTATTATTCAATAAATTCTTTTAATAAAAGCCCTTTAATAGATAGTATTGTAATAGTTTGTGAAAAAAATGAAATTGAGTACTGTAGAGAAAACGTAATTAAAAAATATGATTTAAATAAAGTTACAAAAATAGTTGAAGGGGGAAAGGAACGTCAAAATTCAGTATTTAATGGATTAAAAGTTTTGAAAAATTGTGAAATTGTTTTAATTCATGATGGGGCGAGGCCCTTTGTAACAGAAAATATTATTCAGGATGGAATAAGATATGCCGGTGTATATGGAGCATGTGCCTGTGGCATGAAACCTAAAGATACTATAAAAAGCAGAGGTGAAAATGGGTTTTCTCAAGGTACTTTAAGCAGGGAAAAACTTTTTTTAGTCCAAACTCCTCAATGTTTTAAATACAGTTTGATTTATGATTGCCATAGAAGAGCCGTAAATGATGGAATTCAGGCTACTGATGATACCATAGTGGCAGAGCATTATGGAAATAGAGTTTATTTGTATGAGGGAAGTTACGACAATATAAAGATAACTACACCTGAAGATTTGAGTATAGCTGAAGTCATATTTGAAAATAGGGTGCCAGTTGATTTTAATTAGACAGGAGATCAAGATGAAAAATGATTTATTTAATATAAAATGGGACGATAATAGTGTAAGACAGATAAGCCCTCTTACAGTTGCCTTTGTAGGTGATGCAGTATATGAAACCTTTGTGAGGGTGTATTTGGTAGATAAACATAGGAATATGCATGTACATAATCTTCATGTAGAAGCTGTAAAATTCGTAAAAGCTCATTCTCAAAGTGAGATTATAAAAAAATTAGAGACGAAATTGTCTGAAGAGGAATTATATTTCTTTAAAAGGGGAAGAAATGCCAAATCAGGGACAGTTCCTAAAAATGCAGATGTGCAAGAATATAGATTTGCTACTGGATTTGAAACTTTAGTGGGATTTTTATATTTAACTGGGAGATGGGATAGGTTGAATCTTTTATTTAAATCAGTAACTGATTTGAGAGAAAGGGGGGAGTTTTAAGAAATTTTGTTTATAGATGATATCAATGCAATGGAATATAAAAATTAAAAATAAAGATGAAAAAGGTATGGTTATGAAAAATAAAATTGATGTTGGAAGATATGTAAATGATGATAATAATATTTTAAGGGAAGATCTGGTAGAAGGAAGAAATGCGGTTATTGAAGCTTTGAAGTCTGATAACGGTAAAACTATAGAGCAAATATTTGTTGCAGGCAGAAATGTGTCAGGATCTTTAAAAGTTATAATTGCCATGGCAAAAGAGAAGAATATAATAATAAAAAAAGTTGATAGAAAAAAATTAGACAGGATTTCCGAAACGGGAAATCATCAAGGGGTAATTGCCCAGGTAACCCCCTATAAGTATTTTGAGCTGGAAGATATATTGGAATATGCCAGAAGAAAGGGTGAACTTCCGTTTATTGTTATACTGGATGAAATAGAAGATCCCCATAATTTTGGTTCTATAATAAGGACTGCCGAAATATGTGGAGTACATGGAATTATAATTCCCAGAAGAAGGAATGTAGGTGTTACACCTGCTGTTTATAAGTCCTCTGCAGGGGCAGTGGAGTATATGAGAATATGTAAAGTTGCTAATTTGAATAATACAATACAGAAGCTTAAGGAAAAAAATATATGGGTGTATGGTGCAGACATGAGCGGGCAAAGTTATTGCTTTGATGTTGATTTTAAAGGGGCTGTTGCTTTGGTCATAGGAAGTGAAGGAAAGGGAATATCAAAATCAATTAAGGAGAAATGCGATATATTAGTAAAAATACCTATGCAAGGTAATATAGCTTCATTGAATGCCTCTGTGGCAGGTGGTATACTGATGTATGAAATATTAAAGCAAAGAATAAAAAGTGATGAAAATTGAGAAACATCTTTGTAGATGGATATAATGTGATAAATAGCTGGCCCGAGTTAAATAATATAAAAGAGTATAGTTTTGAGTCTGCAAGACGTGAACTTATAGAAATGCTGAGTAACTATGCAGTTTATAAAGGATATAAAATCTTTTTGGTTTTTGATGCCCATATGGTAATAGGAAGTCTGGAAAATAAAGAAAAGATAAATGAAAATGTTACGGTAGTGTTTACTAAGGAAAATGAAACGGCCGATTCTTTCATAGAGAAAACAGTAAATGACATAGGACGTAAGAATGAGGTTTTTGTAGTTACTTCTGATTCTTTGGAACAGCAAGTTATATTTCAAAGAGGAGCAGTGAGGGTATCTTCTATTGAATTTTATCATGAAGTTAAAAATATAGAATCCAAAATAAAAAATAAAATTCAAAACAGATATTCGAATAAAAAACATACCATTGAAGATAGGATAGAAAAGGATATGCTGGAAAAACTTGAAAAAATTCGTAAAAGTCGTTAAAATCTATTGACTATAAATTTACTTCTAATGTATAATTAAAATGTGTGATTTATATTTGTTTTGGAGGGGATATCTTGGAGAGTACAAGTCTTGAGGGCAGACAAAATTCCCCCTTTGTAGAAAAATTAGATGAAGAGGTAATTGTTGAAGCTAAAAAAGGGGATGTAAGAGCGCAAGAGTATTTAATAAGCAAATATGAAAACTTTGTTAAATCTAAGGCAAAGTCGTATTTCCTAATTGGAGCAGATAAGGAAGACATTTATCAAGAAGGAATGATAGGTCTATTTAAGGCTATACGAGACTTTAAATCGGATAAATTGTCATCGTTTAAAGCTTTTGCTGAACTTTGTGTAACTCGACAGATAATAACAGCTATAAAGACTGCTACTAGACAAAAACATATTCCGTTAAATACTTATGTTTCTTTGAATAAGCCTATATATGACGAGGAATCCGACAGAACATTGTTGGATGTATTATCGGAAGCCAAAGTAGCGGATCCAGAAGAACTTATAATTAGTAGAGAAGAATTAAATCACATACAAAGTGAAATAGGTGAGGTATTATCAAGCCTAGAAATGGAAGTGCTTACATCTTATTTGGATGGTAAATCTTATCAGGAAATTGCGTGTGATTTGGATAGGCATGCTAAGTCTATAGATAATGCGCTGCAGAGAGTTAAGAGAAAATTGGAAAAATGTCTGGCTAATAAATGAAATTACATATTGACAAAAAAATATACTTGTATTAGAATTGATAATCAGTATGTGACTTTTGATATATAATAGAAATTTCATGGGCGGAAGTAGTTCAGTGGTAGAACACCAGCTTCCCAAGCTGGACGTCGCGGGTTCGAGTCCCGTTTTCCGCTCCAAATTCAATTGCCCATGTAGCTCAGTAGGCAGAGCGTCACCTTGGTAAGGTGGAGGTCACCAGTTCAATCCTGGTCATGGGCTCCAATAATACATTAGTTTTTACAACACACCAGGGTAAGTTTATTTAAATAAAATGTGTTATAAACAAGGAGGAAGAGTAATGTCAAAAGAGAAGTATGAAAGGACGAAACCACACGTAAACATAGGGACGATAGGGCATGTAGACCACGGGAAGACAACACTTACAGCAGCGATAACGATGGTTTTATCAAAAGAGGGTAAGGCATCTGCGACTAAATATGATGAGATAGATAAGGCTCCTGAAGAGAAGGAGAGAGGAATAACAATAAATACAGCACACGTAGAATACGAGACGGACAAGAGGCATTATGCCCATGTAGACTGTCCCGGCCATGCAGATTACGTAAAGAACATGATAACAGGGGCTGCGCAGATGGACGGAGCCATACTTGTAGTAAGTGCGGCAGACGGTCCAATGCCACAGACTAGGGAACATATACTACTAGCGAGCAGGGTAGGAGTTCAGTATATAGTAGTATTTTTAAATAAAGCAGATCAGGTAGATGATCCTGAGTTATTGGAACTTGTAGAGATGGAAGTAAGGGATCTTCTAAGTGAATACGGATTTCCAGGAGATAAGGTACCAATAATAGTAGGAAGTGCTTTAGATGCACTGGAACACCCGGACGATCCTAAAGCCACGAAATGCATACATGAACTGATGGATGCGGTAGACAACTATATACCTACACCAGACAGGCCGACAGACAAACCATTTTTGATGCCAATAGAGGATGTTTTCACAATTACCGGCAGAGGTACTGTTGCTACAGGGAGAGTGGAGACAGGTGTGTTGAAGGTAGGAGACGAACTTGAGATAATAGGTTTGAGTGAAGAGAAGAAGAAGACGGTGTGCACTGGAGTGGAGATGTTCAGGAAGACACTTGACAAGGCAATAGCAGGAGACAATATAGGAGTTCTTCTAAGAGGGATACAGAGGGACGAAGTAGAGAGAGGCCAGGTGCTTGCGAAGCCAGGGACAGTACACCCCCACAAGAAATTTGTAGGCCAGGTGTATGTACTCAAGAAAGAGGAAGGCGGGAGGCACACTCCGTTTTTCAATGGATACAGGCCGCAGTTTTATTTCAGGACAACAGATGTGACAGGAACGATTGCACTGCCTGAAGGAGTAGAGATGGTAATGCCAGGAGATCACATAGATATGAATGTGGAGCTCATAACCCCTGTGGCAATGCACCAGGGACTGAGGTTTGCAATAAGGGAAGGCGGAAGAACAGTCGGTTCCGGCGTCGTAACTAAAATAGTCGAGTAATTTTAAGGACTGGGTTTCTTACCTAGTCCTTTTGGAAATGATCATAAATTTTATCCGGTGATTTTTGATCGATTGACATGGAAACTAAATTGTGATAAATTAATTAAGTAATGCATAATTTTGAAAATATAAGTTTTTAATTATTATATATTGTTATATATTGAGTGATATACCAGGAGGTGTGAAGATAATGAGAGTGAGAGTAACACTGGCATGTACAGAATGCAAGCAGAGGAATTACAATACAACTAAAAATAAAAAAAATAACCCAGATAGATTAGAAATGAAAAAATATTGCCCATTTTGTCGTAAACATACAATTCACAAAGAAACTAGGTAAAGTAGAGAGTCGTTATATTAAATATTTGAGGATGTGAATAAAATGGCGGCGCATGATGACGCAAAAAAAGTTAGAAAACAAGTCACACCTAAAGGCGGTTTCTTTAATTTTTTTAGAGGGTTAGTAGCTGAGTTTAAACGAATAACATGGCCTTCTAAAGAACATTTAAAAAAGGCTACGATATCAGTTATTGTATTTTGTATTATTTATGTGATAATTATTGCTATAATAGATTTTGGATTTAATTCTTTAGCTAAAGGTATTTTGAAAAAATTATTTTGAAATAAGAATGAAAAAGGAGGCAGGGATAAGTTATCATCCCTAGGATTATGGCAGATAAAGCTAAATGGTATGTAGTTCATACATATTCTGGTTATGAGAATAAAGTTAAAGCTAATCTTGAAAAAACTGTAGAAAATAGAGATCTATATGATTGGATAGATGATGTTCAGGTTCCTATGGAAAAACAGGTTGAAACAAAAGATGATGGAAAAAAGAAAATAACGTTAAAAAAGGTATTTCCAGGGTATGTTTTAATACATATGGTAATGACTGATGATTCTTGGTATATAGTTAGAAATACTAGGGGAGTCACAGGTTTTGTTGGCCCTGGTTCTAAGCCTGTTCCACTTACCGATGAGGAAGTAAAGGGAATGGGGATCAATGAAAAACCTGTAAATGTAGATATAGCAATAGGTGAGAATGTAAAGGTAAAATCTGGGCCTCTTGAAAACTTTTTAGCTGTTATCCAAGAAATAAATCCCGAAAAGAAAAAGGTTAAAGCTCTAGTTAATATGTTTGGGAGGGAAACTCCTGTTGAACTCGAGTTTAACCAAATAGAAAAAATAGAATAATTATATTAAATAAAGTATAAGGATAAAAGTTTTAATAGGTTAAATGAAAAAGATATTTTCATGTAATCCTAGTAGAGGAGGTGTATAATTATGGCTAAAAAGGTAGTAGGATTGATAAAACTTCAGCTTCCTGCAGGTAAAGCAACACCAGCTCCACCAGTTGGACCAGCGCTTGGACAGCATGGTGTAAATATTATGGGCTTTTGTAAGGAATTTAATGCTAAAACTGCAAAACAAGCAGGATTTATAATTCCAGTGGTAATTACTGTGTATCAGGATAGATCTTTTAGTTTTATATTAAAAACTCCACCAGCAGCAGTGCTGCTTAAGAAAGCTGCGGGAATAGAAAGTGGTTCTGGAGAACCTAATAAAACTAAGGTTGCTAAAGTAACTAAAGAGCAGCTTAAAAAGATTGCTGAAACAAAAATGCCAGATTTGAATGCTAGCTCTGTTGAAACTGCTATGAAAATGATAGCAGGTACTGCAAGAAGTATGGGAATAACCGTAGAAGAATAAGCAGCTTAAATAGGTGGGAGGTAATATTGCCGTAAATACCACAAAGGAGGATTTTAAATGGGAAAAAAATATAAGGAAAGTGTTAAACTTATCGACAGAAATACATTATATACACCGGCAGAGGCCATAGATCTTGTTTTAAAGACATCTAAAGCGAAATTTGATGAAACTGTAGAATTGGCTTTAAGGCTTGGAGTAGATCCAAGACATGCTGATCAGCAGGTAAGAGGAGCAGTAGTTCTACCTCATGGAACTGGCAAAAAAGTTAGAATATTGGTATTTGCTAAAGGCGATAAAGTTGAAGAAGCTAAAAATGCAGGGGCGGACTATGTTGGAGCAGATGAATATGTTCATAAGATACAGGATGAAAACTGGTTTGATTTTGATGTAGTTGTAGCTACACCTGATATGATGGGAGTTGTAGGCAGACTGGGCAGAATACTTGGACCTAAAGGATTGATGCCAAACCCAAAGTCCGGTACAGTTACTTTTGATGTCGCAAAATCAATAGAGGAGATCAAAGCAGGTAAAGTTGAATATAGAGTTGATAAAACTTCTATAATCCACGTTCCAATAGGAAAGAGTTCTTTTGGATCGCAAAAATTGTTGGAAAATTTCCGTACACTGATGGAAGCTGTAATAAAGGCAAAACCGGTGGCAGCTAAAGGTCAATATTTGAAATCTGTAGTATTGTCAAGTACAATGGGACCAGGAATAAAGGTAAATTCGGCAAAAGTTCTTGACTGAAATTGACTTAGGTGATTAATTTGCATATAGTAATTCAATAAGTAAATACTCCGTAGACGATAGGTGCGAAAGCACAACGGGAAATTATACCCAACCTATTCAGGATTCCAATAGAGATTAATTGGTCTCTCTTCGTCTAAGGGGAGGCTTTTATTTATGCGTTTGTTTTGAGTTGAACTGTGAGGAGGTGGATGTACGTTGGGAAAGAACAGAAAATTAAAGGAAGCTAAAGTTAAAGAAATTGAAGAAAAGATGAAAAAGGCTAATAGTATAGTATTTGCCAGATATCAGGGATTAACTGTGGAAGAGGATACGAAGCTTAGAAAAAATTTAAGGGAAGCAGGTATAGAATACAAGGTTTATAAAAATACGTTATCTAAATTAGCTGCGAAAAAATTGGGATTTGATGAGGTGGAAGATGCTTTTTCAGGACCAATATCAACAGCATTTGGATATGATGATCCGGCTGCGCCAGCAAGAATTTTAAATGATTTTTCTAAAGATCACAAAGTGCTCGAGCTTAAAGGCGGAGTTATAGACGGAAAAGTGTTTGATAAGGATAAAATTCAAAAACTTGCTTCAATACCACCGAGAGATGTACTTATTGCGAAATTACTTGGAAGCTTAAAGGCTCCATTATCAAAGTTTGTTTATTTGCTAAATGCAGTTGAAGAAAAACGAAAATCAGAAGAAAAACAGGAATCACAAGAAAGCTAATTTAAAAATTTTGGAGGTGTTTATTAATGAGTAAGGAAGAAATCATTCAAGCTATAAAAGATATGAGTGTTTTAGAATTAAATGATTTAGTAAAAGCATGTGAAGATGAATTTGGAGTAAGTGCAGCAGCTCCAGTGGCTGCAGCAGGTGCAGGCGCAGGCGGCGCTGCTGCAGAGGAGAAGACTGAATTTGATGTAATACTTAAAACAGTGGGACAGCAAAAGATAAAAGTTATAAAGGCAGTTAGAGAAGTGACAGGGTTAGGATTAAAGGATGCAAAAGGTGTAGTTGATAGTGCTCCTAAGGCGATAAAAGAAGGAGTAAGCAAAGAAGATGCTGAAGCTTTGAAGTCTAAATTTGAAGAAATTGGAGCTGAAATAGAGCTGAAGTAAAGATTGAAAATATTTATATAAAGAGGTGCTTTGATCAAAGTACCTCTTTATTATTTCACAAATTTTTTAGAAAATATAAAAATTTATTGTTGACAAATTATATGTGTTATGATAACATGGTAAATTGCATTGATTAGTTGCAAAATTAATGTAAAATATATTGTATATAGAATAATTTGAATTAATTACAAAAAAAAGGTTATAATAATTTGATGGCAATAATAAGTCCATAAACATGCATATGTAGTTAAATGGATGTTTTGGTTAT
Source organism: uncultured Clostridium sp. (assembly GCA_903789665.1). Lineage (GTDB taxonomy): Bacteria > Bacillota > Clostridia > Clostridiales > Clostridiaceae > Clostridium_B > Clostridium_B lapidicellarium. The sequence goes on along the minus strand of CAIFEX010000017.1, from coordinate 30,501 downwards.
TTTTAGTTTATACAAGGGGTGAAAATCAATGGTACATCCTGTCCAGGTTGGTAAAAGAACAAGAATGAGCTTTTCCAGACTTAAAGAAGTAGGACATATGCCTAATTTAATTGAAGTGCAATTAAATTCCTACAATTGGTTTTTGAAAGAAGGATTACAAGAGGTATTTGATGATATTAATCCTATTCAAGATTATACTGCAAATCTTAATTTGGAATTTGTAGGATATAAATTAGATATGGACAATATCAAATATTCTGTGGAAGAGTGCAAAGAAAGAGATGCAACTTATGCAGCACCTTTAAAAGTAAAAGTAAGGTTACTTAACAAGGAAACTGGTGAAGTTAAAGAACAGGAAGTTTTTATGGGAGACTTTCCTTTGATGACGGAACAGGGAACTTTCATAATTAACGGAGCGGAAAGAGTTATAGTCAGTCAACTTGTAAGATCTCCAGGCGTATACTATGATGTATCTGTTGATAAAACGGGTAAGAAACTTTTTTCTTCAACGGTAATACCTAATAGAGGAGCATGGCTGGAATATGAAACTGACTCTAATAACATAATATATGTAAGAATAGATAAAACTAGAAAATTACCCATTACTATTCTTGTGAGAGCTATGGGTTACAGTACAGATACAGAAATTGCTAATTTCTTCGGGGAGGATGAAAGATTAAAAGCTACAATCGAAAAGGATAATACTAAGACTCATGAAGAGGCATTACTTGAAATATATAAGAGGCTGCGACCAGGAGAACCACCTACGGTTGATAGTGCTCAGTCACTTATTGATTCTTTGTTTTTTGATCCGAAAAGATATGATCTTTCCAGAGTAGGAAGATATAAATTTAACAAAAAATTATCATTGCATTTAAGAATAACTAATCGAATAGCGGCACAAGATGTAGTAAACCCTCAGACAGGGGAGATACTTGTGCAAAATGGTGAAAGAATAAGTAGGGAAAAAGCTGTAGAGATCGAAGAATGTGGAGTAAACATAGTAGATATCCAAGTGGAAGATACAATAGTGAGGGTAATAGGAAATTATTTTGTAAATATACGAAATTTTGTTGATTTTAATTTAGATGATTTAAATATAAGGGAAAAAGTACATTATCCCACTTTGAAAAAAATTTTGGATAATTACAGTGATGAAAATGAGATAAAGGAGCAGATATCAAAACATATACATGACTTAATTCCCAAACATATAATTAAAGATGATATTTTTGCTACGGTAAGTTATGAATTAGGATTGGCTTATGGTATCGGAAATGTTGATGATATAGATCATTTGGGCAATAGAAGGCTTAGATCTGTAGGGGAATTACTTCAAAATCAATTTAGAATAGGCCTTTCAAGGATGGAAAGAGTAGTTAAAGAGAGAATGACCATACAGGATCAGGAAGTTATAACACCTCAGGCGCTGATAAATATAAGACCGGTATCTGCGGCAATTAAGGAGTTCTTTGGCAGCTCTCAACTTTCTCAGTTTATGGATCAGACTAATCCACTTTCTGAGCTTACTCATAAGAGAAGATTATCGGCATTGGGACCAGGAGGATTATCTAGAGAAAGAGCTGGCTTTGAGGTGAGAGATGTTCACCATTCTCATTATGGCAGGATGTGTCCGATAGAAACGCCAGAAGGTCCCAATATAGGGCTTATTAATTCTCTTGCAACCTATGCAAAGGTTAATGAATATGGTTTTATAGAAACTCCATATAGGAAAGTAGACAAAAAAAATAAAAGAGTTATTAATAAAATTGTATATATGACAGCAGATGAAGAAGATCAATATTTGATAGGACGGGCGAATGAACCCCTTGAAGAAGACGGTACTTTTGTAGATGACAGAGTTACAGTTAGAGATAAAGAAGATGTTATCGTAGTGCCGGCAGAAGATGTTGATTATATAGATGTATCCCCAAGACAGCTGGTTTCAGTTGCAACTGCTATGATACCATTTCTCGAAAACGATGATGCAAGTCGTGCACTTATGGGATCCAATATGCAAAGGCAGGCAGTACCGCTTTTAAAGCCTGAAGCACCTATTGTTGGAACAGGCATTGAATATAAGGCGGCTGTGGATTCAGGAGTGCTTCCCAAAGCTAAGAATCCAGGTGTGGTTTCATATGTGTGTGCTAATGAAGTAAGAGTAAAGAGAGATTCCGATGGAGGGACTGATGTTTATAGACTCCTTAAATTTCAGCGTTCCAATCAGGGTACATGTATAAATCAAAGACCTATAGTTAAAAAGGGAGAGAGAGTTCAGAAGGAAACAATTTTAGCAGATGGACCTTCTACTGATTTGGGAGAAATAGCTCTCGGCAAAAATATAAGAATGGGATTTACTACTTGGGAAGGGTATAATTATGAAGATGCAATGCTTATATCCGAAGAGCTTGTTAAGAAGGACGTATTTACTTCAATTCATATAGAAGAATATGAATCTGAAGCTAGAGATACAAAACTTGGTCCTGAGGAAATTACCCGAGATATACCGAATGTAGGAGAAGATGCGTTAAAGGATATAGATGAGAGAGGAATTATAAGAATAGGTGCTGAAGTGAGGGCTGGAGACATATTAGTGGGGAAAGTGACTCCTAAAGGTGAAACTGAACTGACGGCGGAAGAGAGATTGTTAAGGGCTATATTTGGAGAAAAAGCGAGAGAAGTTAGAGATACTTCCCTTAGAGTGCCTCATGGAGAGTCAGGTATAGTCGTGGATGTAAAAGTGTTTACCAGAGAAAACGGAGATGAGCTTTCACCGGGAGTTAATAAACTTGTTAGATGTTATATAGCTCAGAAGCGTAAGATATCTGTTGGAGATAAAATGTCAGGCAGACATGGCAATAAAGGTGTTATATCCAAAGTGCTGCCGGAAGAAGATATGCCTTTTCTCCCAGATGGAAGACCTTTGCAGATATGCTTAAGTCCTCTGGGAGTACCTTCACGTATGAATATAGGGCAAGTTCTTGAAGTACATTTAGGTTTGGCTGCCAGTGAATTGGGATGGCATATAGCAACTCCGGTTTTCGACGGGGCAAGGGAAGAAGACATAGTGTCCTGCCTAGAAAAAGCAGGTTATAGAAAAGATGGGAAAACCATATTGTATGACGGCAGGACAGGAGAGCCTTTTAACCGACCTATAACTGTAGGATATATGTATATTTTAAAATTAGCTCATTTGGTTGATGATAAAATTCACGCTAGATCTACCGGCCCATATTCACTTGTAACTCAACAGCCTCTTGGTGGTAAAGCACAGTTCGGAGGACAGAGATTTGGAGAAATGGAAGTGTGGGCTCTGGAGGCATATGGTGCAGCACATACCCTTCAGGAAATACTTACAGTTAAATCTGATGATGTGGTTGGAAGAGTAAAAACTTATGAAGCTATTGTGAAAGGTGAAAATATACCAGAACCTGGAGTGCCGGAATCTTTTAAAGTGCTTATAAAAGAATTGCAGGCTCTATGTCTGGATGTAAAAGTATTAAATGAAAATAACGAAGAGGTTGAACTTAAAGAGTCGATAGATGATGAAATGGAAAACTTGGATGTAAATATAGAAGGAAAAGAAGATTCTCCTGGATCATCTCAAAATAACAATAACAGGAAAAATCAAGAAGATCATAATAGTAATAACAATGATAAAAATAAAAATAAAAATGATGATAATGATAATAAAGATGATGATAAAAATGATGAAAATGTCAGTGATGACGACGAAAATCTAGATTTGAATTTGGATGGCCTGGGAATAGATAATTTTAATGATGAACATTAATGAAGGGAGGATGTACCCTTGTTTGAATTAAATAATTTTGATGCATTAAAAATAGGTTTGGCTTCACCGGAAAAAATAAGAGAATGGTCAAGAGGTGAGGTAAAAAAGCCTGAAACAATAAATTACAGAACCTTGAAACCTGAGAGGGATGGCTTGTTTTGTGAAAGAATCTTTGGACCGACAAAAGACTGGGAATGTCACTGCGGCAAGTACAAGAGAATTAGATACAAAGGTATAGTTTGTGATAGGTGCGGTGTGGAAGTAACTAAAGCAAAAGTTAGACGTGAACGAATGGGGCACATAGAACTTGCAGCTCCAGTATCACATATATGGTATTTCAAAGGGATACCATCCCGTATGGGACTTATGTTGGATATGTCACCGAGATCTCTGGAGAAAGTGCTGTACTTTGCATCATATGTGGTTTTGGATCCTAAAAAGACCCAGCTTCTTAAAAAACAGCTTTTAACTGAAAAGGAATATAGAGAGGCTGTGGATAAGTATGGGGAACAAAATTTTGTTGCAGGTATGGGAGCGGAATCAATTAAGAAACTTTTGGAAGAGATAGATCTTGATCAATTGTCCGCAGAGTTAAAACAGAACCTAAAAAAAAGCACAGGTCAAAAAAAAGTAAGAATAATAAGAAGACTTGAAGTTGTTGAATCCTTTAGAAAATCAGGTAATAAACCTGACTGGATGATCATAGATGTTATACCTGTGATACCGCCCGATTTAAGGCCCATGGTACAGCTGGATGGAGGAAGATTCGCCACATCTGATTTAAATGATCTTTACAGAAGGGTTATAAATAGAAATAACAGACTTAAAAAATTATTGGACTTAGGGGCACCTGATATAATAGTGAGAAATGAAAAAAGGATGCTTCAGGAGGCAGTAGATGCCCTTATAGATAATGGAAGAAGAGGCAGACCCGTAACAGGACCGGGAAACAGGCCTTTAAAATCATTATCTGATATGCTAAAAGGTAAGCAGGGGAGATTTAGACAGAACTTACTTGGAAAGCGTGTGGATTATTCAGGGCGTTCTGTAATAGTAGTTGGTCCTGAACTGAAGATGTACCAGTGTGGACTGCCTAAAGAAATGGCTCTTGAGTTGTTTAAACCATTTGTTATGAAAAAATTGGTTGCAAGCGGCCTTGCTCATAACATTAAAAGTGCTAAAAGGATGGTGGAAAGAGTTCAAACTCAAGTATGGGATGTGCTGGAGGAAGTTATATCGGATCATCCGGTACTTTTAAATCGTGCACCAACGCTTCATAGACTTGGAATTCAGGCTTTTCAACCTGTACTTGTGGAAGGTAGGGCTATAAAACTTCATCCACTTGCTTGTACAGCGTATAATGCTGATTTTGATGGTGACCAGATGGCAGTTCATGTCCCTCTTTCAGTTGAAGCCCAGTCTGAAGCTAGATTTTTAATGTTGGCTGCTCATAATATATTAAAACCATCTGACGGAAAACCAGTGGTAGTTCCAACACAGGATATGGTACTCGGATCTTATTATTTAACTTCGTTAAAAAATGGAGCTAAGGGAGAAGGCAGAATGTTCTGCTCACCTGAAGAAGCCGTAATGGCGTATGAATTGAAGCAGGTAGATGTTAATGCAAAAGTTAAGGTGAAAATGGAAAAGGTTAAAGACGGAAAGTGTGTTAGCGGAATAATAGATACCACTCCGGGGAAAATAATATTTAATGAATCCATACCTCAGGACTTGGGATTTGTGGATAGAAGCATACCTGAAAATGAATTCAAACTGGAAATTGATTTTCTTGTTGTTAAGAAAAAATTAGGTGAAATAGTAAATAGGTGTTATATGAAGCATGGAGCCACTCAAACTTCTATAATGCTTGATAAGATAAAAGCCAGAGGATATCATTATTCTACAATAAGCGGGATTACTGTTTCTACTTCAGATATGGTAGTTCCTGAAGCCAAGGAAAAACTTTTAAATGAATCGGATAAGGCTGTTGACAAAATAGAGAAAATGTATAGAAGAGGGTTCATATCTGAAGAAGAGAGATATCAGAGAGTAATAGCAAAATGGACCAAAACTACGGAAGATGTTTCTGATGCACTTATGGGTAATTTGGATAAGTTCAACCCAATATTTATGATGGCCGATTCAGGGGCAAGAGGTTCTAAAAGCCAAATAAAACAACTTGCCGGCATGAGGGGTCTCATGGCAAATCCTTCAGGAAAGATAATAGAGCTTCCAATAAGATCTTCTTTTAGAGAGGGCTTGGATGTACTTGAATATTTCATATCTACTCATGGTGCTAGAAAAGGTAATGCAGATACTGCGTTGAAAACTGCAGATTCAGGGTATCTTACCAGAAGGCTTGTAGATGTAAGTCAGGATGTCATAGTAAGGGAAGAAGACTGTGGCACCCATGAAGGATATGATATAACAGAAATAAAAGAGGGAAACGAAGTTATAGAAAGCTTGTCAGAAAGACTTACTGGAAGATATTCTGCAGAGGATATTAAAGATCCTAAGACAGGAGAAGTGTTGGTACCTAAAGATACCTACATAGATTTTGAAATGGCTCATAAAATAGAGGATTTGGGTGTAAAGAAAGTAAAAATCAGATCTGTATTTACCTGCAGATCCCGTCATGGTGTATGTGCAAAATGCTATGGTATGAATATGGCTACTGCAAAGAAAATTGATATCGGAGAGTCAGTAGGTATAATAGCGGCCCAGAGTATAGGGGAACCTGGAACACAGCTTACAATGAGAACCTTTCATACTGGTGGAGTTGCAGGCTCCGATATAACCCAAGGTCTTCCAAGGGTTGAAGAGTTGTTTGAAGCAAGAAAGCCAAAAGGACTTGCAATAGTAAGTGAAGTTTCAGGAACGGTAAAGATGGAAGAAACTAAGAAAAAGAGAAGTGTAACTGTAGTTGCAGCTTCAGGGGAAGAAGTAAGCTATGATATACCCTTTGGCTCAAGACTTAAAGTATCGGACGGCGATGAGATAAGTGCCGGAGATGAAATAACGGAAGGTTCTGTAAATCCGCATGATATATTGAGAATAAAGGGAGTCCAAAGCGTTAAGAATTATCTCTTGTCTGAAGTCCAAAAAGTTTATAGACTGCAGGGTGTTGATATAAATGATAAGCACCTTGAAGTGGTGATAAGGCAGATGACGAGGAAGGTTAAAATAGAGGATTCAGGAGATACGGAATTGCTTCCTGGAACTTTAATCGACAGATTTGATTTTGAAGATGAAAATAATAGGATTATGGCAAAGGGTGGAAAACCTGCCCAGGGTAGAGTGGCCCTTTTAGGTATAACAAAATCAGCTTTGGCAACAGAATCATTTCTTTCGGCAGCATCATTTCAGGAAACTACAAGGGTACTTACTGATGCAGCTATAAAGGGCAAAACGGATCCTCTTTTAGGATTAAAAGAAAATGTAATTATAGGTAAACTTATACCTGCAGGAACTGGAATGAACAGATATAGATCTATAAAAGTCAATACTAAAAATAAAGCCGTAGATAAAAAATTAGAAGATCAGGAAGCGGGATAATTTATTGACATAGTAATGTTAAAATGATAAAATACATCTGTGTGTTTTTAGGGAGGCAAGGCTTTTTGTGTGTCTTGTCCCTGAATTATTATTTTAGGAGGGAATGGAAATAATGATTTGCAGGCTTCCAGGGAATAAAGTTGTTGGTATGAAGCAGACAGTTAAGGCTATAAAAAATAAAAAGGCTAGAACTGTGTATATAGCTAAAGATGCTGACGATAAACTGATACAGTCAGTAAAAGTATTAATTGATGATAATTCCCAAGAAATAGTCTATGTTGATACCATGAAGAAACTAGGAAAACTATGCGGTATAGATGTAGGAGCTGCTATGGCAGCTGTATTAAAAGATTGATCTGTTTAATATAAAGGAGCTTTCAAGAATAATTGATATAGATTTTAGCTTTATTGACAATTTATTTTTAAAGGAGGTGTAAATATGCCAACAATAAGTCAATTAGTAAGAAAGGGCAGGAAGACAATAGACACAAAATCCACAGCACCAGCATTGAAAAAATGTCCTCAGAAAAGAGGGGTTTGCACGGTGGTGAAAACTACCACACCTAAAAAGCCAAATTCTGCACTTAGAAAAGTTGCAAGGGTTAGATTGGTAAATGGGTATGAAGTAAGTGCATATATACCTGGTATAGGACACAACTTGCAGGAACACAGTGTTGTTCTTATAAGGGGAGGAAGAGTTAAGGATCTCCCAGGTGTTAGATATCATATAGTAAGAGGGACACTGGATTCAGCAGGTGTTGCTGATAGGCTACAGGGAAGATCAAAATATGGTGCAAAAAAACCAAAACAGAAATAAATTTGATTTAATTAAGTTGGTGGACTAGTGCAATGTCTTCAGCGTTTATATATATTATGAAATTTTGCAGAAGTACAAAGCACTTTGCGGCTATTGCTATTTTATAGTCGAGTACCGATGAACTTAAATTTTAATTGTTAAGGAGGGAAGAAAAGTGGCAAGAAAAGGACATATAGGTAAGAGAGATGTATTACCCGATCCAGTATATAACAGTAAAGTTGTTACAAAACTAATAAACAATATAATGGAAAACGGCAAAAAAGGAGTAGCTCAAAAAATATGTTATGGTGCCTTTGATATAATTGCAAAAAAGACCAATAAGGAGCCTATGGAAGTTTTTGAAGCGGCTATGAATAATATAATGCCCCTTTTAGAGGTGAAAGCTAGAAGAATTGGTGGTGCAACATATCAGGTTCCAATCGAAGTTAGACCTGAGAGAAGGCAAACTTTGGGAATAAGGTGGCTGCTTACGGCATCACGAAAACGAGGAGAAAAATATATGAGAGAAAGACTTGCTTCGGAATTAATGGATGCTTCAAATAATACAGGTGCAGCTGTTAAGAAGAGGGAAGATACTCATAAGATGGCTGAAGCGAATAAGGCTTTTGCACATTATAGGTATTAATATGAAAACTGTTTTGGTATTTTTACTGAAGCAGTTTTATCGAATTTTAAATTTACACTTACGAGGAGGAAAATTAAGTGGGAAGAGAATATCCGCTGGAAAAATTCCGTAACATAGGAATAATGGCACACATAGATGCTGGAAAAACTACTACTACGGAGCGTATACTTTTCTATACAGGAAGAACTCATAAATTGGGAGAAGTACATGACGGCGAAGCAACTATGGATTGGATGGCAGAAGAACAAGAGAGAGGAATAACAATAACCTCCGCAGCCACTTTCTGTAAATGGAAAGGATATGCAATAAATATAATAGATACACCAGGGCACGTAGATTTTACTGTAGAAGTTGAAAGATCACTTAGAGTTCTTGATGGTGCAGTTACTGTTTTAGACGCTAAAAGCGGAGTTGAACCACAAACGGAAACTGTCTGGAGACAGGCAGATAATTATGGAGTACCAAAAATAGTATATGTAAATAAAATGGATTCAATTGGTGCAGACTTTTATATGTGTATAGATACTTTGAAGAAGAGACTCCATTGTAATGCAGTACCTGTTCAAATTCCAATAGGTGCGGAAGATAAATTCAAAGGGATGGTAGATCTTATAAAAAATGAAGCTATCATTTATGAAGATGATTTGGGAACAGTGATGGATGAAGTTGCAATACCAGATAATTTAAAAGACAAGGCGGAAAAATATAGGACTCAATTGATTGAAGCTGTTGCTGAACTTGATGAAGACTTGATGGTGAAATATTTAGATGGTGGAGAAATTACTCAGGAAGAATTGGTGGTTGCAATTAGAAAAGGCACTATTGCAAATGAATTTGTTCCGGTATTATGTGGATCTTCATATAAAAATAAAGGTGTGCAGCCAATGATAGATGCAGTGGTTGATTTTCTACCATCACCGCTTGATGTACCACCTGTAAAGGGAAATGATCCTGAAAGTGGCAAGGAAGTTGAAAGAAAATCCGATGATAATGAGCCGCTGTCTGCCCTGGCATTTAAAATTGCCACGGATCCATTTGTGGGAAGATTGGCATTTACTAGGATTTATTCAGGAATTATGAAGAGTGGTACTTACGTGTATAACTCCACGAAAGACAAAAGAGAAAGAATTGCAAGACTTGTAAAAATGCATTCCAATCATAGACAGGAAATTGATGAACTCCGTGCAGGAGATATTGGAGCTATAGTGGGATTGAAGTTTACTTCAACAGGTAATACTCTCTGTGATGAGGATAGTCCTATTGTACTTGAAAGTATGGAATTCCCTGATCCGGTTATTGATGTGGCGATAGAACCTAAGACAAAAGCTGGTCAGGAGAAAATGAGTATAGCTCTTGCAAAACTTGCAGAGGAAGATCCGACATTTAAAACTTATACGGATCAAGAAACAGGACAGACAATTATAGCAGGTATGGGAGAATTACATCTGGAAATAATTGTGGATAGATTGCAGAGAGAATTCAAAGTAGATTGTAATGTAGGCAAACCGCAGGTGGCTTATAAGGAAACTATAAAGAAAACAGTTAAGGCAGAAGGTAAATTTATCAGACAGTCAGGCGGCCACGGCCAATATGGTCACTGCTTGATAGAAATGTCACCTTCTGAAGATGGTTATTCTTTTGAAAATGCCATTGTAGGGGGAGCTATTCCCAAAGAATATATTGCCCCTATTGACAATGGAATTCAAGGAGCTGCAGAAAGCGGTGTGGTAGCAGGATATCCTGTTATAAATTTTAAAGTTAAACTGTATGATGGTTCATATCATGAGGTGGACTCTTCGGAAATGGCCTTTAAGATTGCTGCATCTATGGCTTTTAAAAATGCCATGTCCAAAGCGAATCCAGTTTTACTTGAACCAGTTATGAGAGTTGAAATTACAGTTCCGGAAGAATATATGGGGGACGTAATGGGCGATATAAATTCCAGAAGAGGAAGAATTGAGGGAATGACACCCAGATCAGGAGCAGAAATTATAAAGTCCTTTGTTCCTCTTTCTGAAATGTTTGGATATGCTACTTCACTTAGATCGAGGACACAGGGTAGAGGAGTTTATACTATGACCTTCGATCATTATGAAGAAGTACCAAAGAGTATTCAAGAAAAAATCACAGGTGAAAGAAATAGCTAATTTTAATTAATATGTTATTTGTTAGGAGGAAGAGTAATGTCAAAAGAGAAGTATGAAAGGACGAAACCACACGTAAACATAGGGACGATAGGGCATGTAGACCACGGGAAGACAACACTTACAGCAGCGATAACGATGGTTTTATCAAAAGAGGGTAAGGCATCTGCGACTAAATATGATGAGATAGATAAGGCTCCTGAAGAGAAGGAGAGAGGAATAACAATAAATACAGCACACGTAGAATACGAGACGGACAAGAGGCATTATGCCCATGTAGACTGTCCCGGCCATGCAGATTACGTAAAGAACATGATAACAGGGGCTGCGCAGATGGACGGAGCCATACTTGTAGTAAGTGCGGCAGACGGTCCAATGCCACAGACTAGGGAACATATACTACTAGCGAGCAGGGTAGGAGTTCAGTATATAGTAGTATTTTTAAATAAAGCAGATCAGGTAGATGATCCTGAGTTATTGGAACTTGTAGAGATGGAAGTAAGGGATCTTCTAAGTGAATACGGATTTCCAGGAGATAAGGTACCAATAATAGTAGGAAGTGCTTTAGATGCACTGGAACACCCGGACGATCCTAAAGCCACGAAATGCATACATGAACTGATGGATGCGGTAGACAACTATATACCTACACCAGACAGGCCGACAGACAAACCATTTTTGATGCCAATAGAGGATGTTTTCACAATTACCGGCAGAGGTACTGTTGCTACAGGGAGAGTGGAGACAGGTGTGTTGAAGGTAGGAGACGAACTTGAGATAATAGGTTTGAGTGAAGAGAAGAAGAAGACGGTGTGCACTGGAGTGGAGATGTTCAGGAAGACACTTGACAAGGCAATAGCAGGAGACAATATAGGAGTTCTTCTAAGAGGGATACAGAGGGACGAAGTAGAGAGAGGCCAGGTGCTTGCGAAGCCAGGGACAGTACACCCCCACAAGAAATTTGTAGGCCAGGTGTATGTACTCAAGAAAGAGGAAGGCGGGAGGCACACTCCGTTTTTCAATGGATACAGGCCGCAGTTTTATTTCAGGACAACAGATGTGACAGGAACGATTGCACTGCCTGAAGGAGTAGAGATGGTAATGCCAGGAGATCACATAGATATGAATGTGGAGCTCATAACCCCTGTGGCAATGCACCAGGGACTGAGGTTTGCAATAAGGGAAGGCGGAAGAACAGTCGGTTCCGGCGTCGTAACTAAAATAGTCGAGTAATATATGATTTTTTGAGTTATTTATCTGAGAGGGAAAGAGTATGTAAATAGGTACCTTTCCCTTCTTCATGAATTCATAATTTTTATACTTGTCATAGATAAATATTTATTGTATAATTAAGAGGTTGTGATGTTATAACAGCGATGAAGCAAGAGGTTGCCGGGCTTCCGGGTAATTCTTGATTGAGTATGCCTTGGTCGTGAACCAGGCGACGGTGCTTTTGTAAAAGGCTGTTTTGTGTTGATTAAATGAAACGCCTGGTACAGTTTACAGAATGCATCCGCTGTTGTACGTAAGAAGTATAGCGTGCATGAAAAGGAGGGAAATATCAATGGCAAAACAAAAAATAAGGATAAGGCTAAAAGCTTTTGATCACACCATATTGGATCAATCATCTGAAAGGATAGTAAAAACTGCTAAATCTACAGGGGCAAATGTGGCGGGACCAGTACCACTGCCGACTGAAAAAGATGTAGTTACAATTTTGAGAGCTCCACATAAATATAAGGATTCAAGAGAGCAATTTGAGATAAGGACTCATAAGAGGCTTATAGACATAATAAGTCCGTCACCTAAGACTGTTGATGCATTGATGAGGTTGGACTTACCAGCAGGTGTAGACATAGAAATAAAATTGTAAGTTAGTATTTTAATTACTGGCTATTATGACCGCTTATGCGATCCGCTAATATGTTTGGGAGGTGTATGTAAATGAAAAAAGCTATATTGGGTAGGAAACTTGGTATGACCCAGATATTTGATGATAAAGGTAAAGTAATTCCTGTTACAGTTATTGAAGCAGGACCCTGTGTAGTTATACAGAAAAAAACAGTAGAAAAAGATGGTTATGATTCTATACAAGTTGGTTTTGATGATATAAGAGAGAAGCTTGTTAATAAGCCATTAAAAGGACATTTCGCTAAATCAGGTGTTCCTTTAAAGAGATTTATAAAAGAATTTAGAATCGATGATGCAAATAAATATGAAGCAGGACAGGAAATAAAGGTAGATGTGTTTGTTGAAGGCGATAAAGTTGACGTGTCGGGTGTTTCAAAAGGTAAGGGATTTCAAGGCACTATAAGAAGATGGAATGCTCAAAGAGGTCCAATGTCTCATGGATCAAAATTTCATAGAGCTGTTGGTTCAATGGGAGCTTCTTCTGATCCGTCCAGAACCTTTAAAAATATGAAAGCACCAGGTCATATGGGAAACAAAAATGTTACAGTGTTGAATCTGGAAGTTGCAAAAATTATCCCCGAGAAAAATATTATCCTAATAAAAGGTGGAGTACCGGGGCCTAATAAAAGTTTTGTAACGATAAAAAATACTGTTAAGGACTAATTTTGGTAGAAAGGAGGATGCAGAATGCCTAATGTAGGATTATTTAATAAAGAAGGACAAAAAATTGGAGAACTTGAATTATCAGATAAAGTGTTTGGAGCTAAAGTAAATCAGTATGCTCTTCATCAGGTGATAGTAGCACAGCTTGCAAACAAAAGGCAGGGAACACAATCAGCAAGGACTAGATCTGAAGTTTCCGGCGGTGGAGCTAAACCTTGGAGACAGAAAGGAACTGGTAGAGCAAGACAGGGATCTATCAGAGCGCCCCAGTGGATTCACGGAGGTATGGTTTTTGCAGTAAAGCCGAGAAACTATAGAATTTCAGTCCCTAAATCAGTTAAAAGATTGGCTATGAAATCAGCTTTGTCCAGCAAAGTTGAAGAGAATGAAATGGTAGTTCTGGATAATTTGGAAGTAGATGTTCCGAAAACAAAGAAAATATTGAAATTGTTAGAAGCTTTTAATGCAAAAAAAACACTGATTGTGACGGCTGAGTCAAATCAAAATGTATATAAATCTGCTAGAAACATACAGGGAGTATCGACTATTCCGGTAAATAACTTGAATGTGTACGATCTGTTGAAGTTTGAAAAACTTATAATAACTAAGGATGCTGTATCAAAGATTGAGGAGGTGTATGCATAGTGAAATATACTAATTATGATATTATAAAAAGACCTGTTATTACAGAAAAAAGTATGAGTTGTATGAATGATAAGAAGTACACCTTTGTAGTTGATATGCGTGCCAATAAATCCATGATAAAAAGGGCTGTTGAAGATATATTTGATGTAGCTGTTGAAACTGTAAATACGGCAAAATATGTGGGAAAAAAGAAGAGGGTTGGTGTTCATATGGGAAAACGACCTGATTATAAAAAAGCCATTGTCAAACTTACAAAAGATAGTAAAACTATAGAATTTTTTGAAGGAATGCAGCAATAAATGAAGTGGCTATTGGAAAAATCCAGATAAGCGAAGAAAAGGAGGGAATACCGTTATGGCAATTAAAGGATTCAAGCCTACCACGCCTTCAAGAAGGCATATGACAGTAAATTCATTTGAAGAGATAACTACAAATGTACCAGAAAAGTCACTTCTTGTAGCTTTGAAAAGAAGTGGTGGGAGAAATGCTCACGGTAAAATAACAGTTCGTCATATAGGCGGCGGTGCAAAACAAAAATATAGAATAGTAGATTTCAAGAGAAATAAAGATGGAATACCAGCAAAGGTGACTACAATAGAATATGATCCTAACAGGTCAGCATTTATAGCGTTGGTAGTTTATGTGGATGGGGAAAAGAGATACATATTAGCTCCATCGGGTTTAAAAGTTGGAGATATAATAGTATCAGGACCAGAGGCAGATATAAAGGCTGGGAATTGCCTTCCACTTTCAAATATACCTGTTGGTACGATAATTCATAATATAGAATTACAAGCAGGAAAGGGAGCACAGCTTGTAAGATCTGCAGGAGCTTCTGCACAACTTATGGCTAAAGAGGGGAAATATGCTACATTGAGACTCCCGAGTGGTGAAATGAGGCAGATAAGGATAGAGTGTAGGGCAACTGTTGGAACAGTTTCAAATCTAACTCATGAAATAGTCAATGTAGGTAAGGCAGGTAGAAAAAGACATATGGGCGTAAGACCGACAGTTAGAGGTTCAGTAATGAATCCTAATGATCACCCTCATGGTGGTGGTGAAGGAAAGGCACCAGTAGGACATCCGGGACCACTTACTCCGTGGGGTAAACCTGCTCTTGGATTTAAGACTAGGAAGCACAATAAGTATTCTGACAAATTGATGGTTAAGAGAAGAAATAGTAAATAGGATGTTAGATGTATTTTATGAAGGGAGGCTGAAAAGTGAGTAGATCAGTTAAAAAAGGACCTTATGTAGAAGAATCACTTTTAAAAAAAATAAATGAATTGAACAAAAAAGGTGAAAAGAAAGTTATAAAGACTTGGTCAAGAAGTTCAACGATATTTCCTCAGATGATAGGTCATACCATAGCAGTTCATGACGGGAGAAAACATGTTCCGGTATATATATCAGAAGATATGGTTGGACATAAATTAGGAGAATTTGCATTGACGAGGACTTATAGAGGACACAATACTGATAAAGCAGCCGATAAAACTGAAAAAACAACTCATGTTGCTCAATAGTACCGGAAGAAGGGAGGTAATGTATAAATGGAAGCTAAAGCTATAGCTAGATATGTAAGAATGTCCTCAATGAAAATTGGAATTGTACTTGATTTAATCAGAGGTAAAGATGTAAATGAAGCCTTTGCTATATTGAAATTCACTCCAAAGGACGGAGCTGCAGTAGTTAATAAGCTTTTGAAATCGGCAGTTGCAAATGCCGAAAACAATTTGGATTTGGATAAAGACAATTTATACATTTCAAAAGCATATGCTTGTGAAGGCCCGACATTAAAAAGATTTCAAGCACATGCTCAGGGAAGAGCATTTAGAATAAATAAAAGAAGCAGTCACATAACTTTAATAGTTAAGGAAAGAGAGTAAGAAGGAGGGAAATAGATTGGGACAGAAAGTACATCCACATGGCTTAAGAGTTGGTGTAATTAAAGACTGGGATGCTAAATGGTATGCAGATAAGAAGAATTTTGCAGACAATCTAGTTGAGGATAATAAGATTAGAACTTATATAAAAAAAAGAGCTGCTGCAGCTGGAGTTTCAAAAATTCAGATTGAAAGAGCAGCCAAGAGAATTAAATTAAATATATTTACAGCCAAACCTGGAATGATAATAGGAAAAGGCGGCCAGGGAATTGATGCTTTAAAGACTGAGCTTCAGAAAATAGTGACAGGTAAAACTATACTTATAAATATAGTTGAAGTGAAATCTGCAGAAGCTGATGCACAACTTATGGCAGAAAATGTAGCACTTCAGCTTGAGAAGAGGATATCTTTCAGAAGGGCTATGAAGCAGACTATACAGAGAGCGATGAAATCTGGCATCAAAGGAGTTAAAATTACATGTTCCGGTAGACTTGGCGGAGCTGAAATTGCAAGGGCCGAATCCTATCATGAAGGAACAATTCCACTCCAGACATTAAGGGCTGATATAGATTACGGATTTTCGGAAGCAAAAACCACATATGGAAAAATTGGTGTGAAAGTATGGGTATATAAAGGAGAGATACTTCCAACTAAAAAGCCAGTTGAGGACAAAAAAAAAGCTAATGCATAGGAAGGAGGAATAGGATATGTTAATGCCTAAGAGAGTTAAACATCGTAAAGTACAGCGTGGTAGAATGAAAGGCAAAGCTACAAGAGGCAATTTTATAGCATATGGCGATTATGCCCTGCAGGCTACAGAATGTGCATGGATAACTGCTAGTCAGATAGAGGCAGCCAGAATAGCTATAAATAGATATATAAAAAGGGGAGGAAAACTTTGGATAAAGATTTTCCCGGATAAACCAGTTACCCAGAAACCTGCTGAAACACGTATGGGTTCCGGTAAAGGGGCACCTGAATATTGGGTAGCAGTTGTTAAACCAGGCAGAGTATTGTTTGAACTGTCGGATGTATCTGAAGAAACAGCAAGAGCAGCTATGAGACTTGCATCATATAAATTGCCTATAAAAACTAAGTTCGTCACAAGAAAAGATTTTGAAGAAACGGGTGGTGAAAGCAATGAAGGCTAGAGAATTGCGAGAATTGAGAGAGAGTAGTACTCAAGATTTGCAGGCAAAAGTAATGGATCTTAAATCTGAATTGTTTAATTTGAGATTCCAATTGGCTACAGGTCAGCTGGAGAATCCCATGAGAATAAAGGAAGTTAAAAAATCTATAGCCCAAATTAAAACCATTCTTAGAGAAGAAGAACTAAGGTCGTTAGAACAATAGGCTGAAAGGAGGTTTATTCCGTGGAAAGAGGATATAGAAAGACCAGGATTGGAAGGGTTATTTCCGATAAAATGGATAAAACTATAGTGGTTGCAGTTGAAACAAAGGTTCGTCATCCACTTTATGGCAAAACAGTTAATAGAACTAGCAAATTTAAAGCTCATGATGAGAAAAATGAAGCAAAAAATAATGACAGAGTATTGATAATGGAAACCAGACCTCTATCTAAAGATAAAAGGTGGAGACTTGTAGAGATAGTTGAAAAGGCTAAATAGATAATAGCTGAAAGGAGGGTATTTTCAATGATTCAACAACAATCAGTGTTGAAGGTTGCAGATAATTCCGGTGCAAAGGAAATTATGTGTATAAGGGTCTTAGGAGGCTCCAATAGGAAATGTGGAAATATCGGTGATCAAATAATTGCTAGTGTTAAGAATGCAACACCAGGCGGTGTTGTCAAAAAAGGAGAAATTGTAAGAGCTGTTATTGTAAGAACCGTGAAAGGACTTAGAAGAACAGATGGCTCCTATATAAAATTTGATGAAAATGCTGCAGTTATAATAAAAGAGGATAAGCAGCCCAGGGGAACTCGTATATTCGGACCAGTTGCGAGAGAGCTAAGAGATAAGAATTTTACAAGAATATTATCGTTAGCACCTGAAGTTTTATAAATGAGGAGGTGGCTATAATGGCAAAGGTACATGTTAGAAAAAAGGATACGGTTATGGTGATATCCGGTAAAGACAAGGGCAAAATAGGAGAAGTTTTGTCAGTGATGCCTAAGGTTGGAAAAGTTGTAGTAAAAGGTGTCAATATAGTTTCAAAACATCAAAAACCCAACAAGCAAAATGTAGAAGGCGGTATAATTCAAAAAGAGGCTCCCATATACAGCTCCAAGGTTATGCTGTATTGTAATAAATGCGAAAGCGTGACCAGAATAAGCCATAAGATATTGGATGATGGAACAAAAGTTAGAGTATGTAAAAAGTGCGGAGAAACATTCTAATCTTTGAAAGGAGGGCAAAATATGAGTTCAAGGTTACAGGAAAAGTATAAAAAGGAAGTAGTTCCTGATTTAATGAAAAAATTTAAATATACTAACACAATGCAGACGCCAAGGCTTGAGAAAATAGTTATCAACATGGGTGTAGGAGAAGCTAAGGATAATCCAAGAATTTTAGAGTCGGCAGTGAATGATCTTACTATAATTACAGGACAAAAGCCGATATTGACGAGGGCGAAGAAGTCCATAGCAAATTTTAAGATAAGGCAAAATATGCCTATAGGCTGTAAGGTTACTTTGAGAAAACAATATATGTATGAATTTGCAGATAAATTAATAAATGTTGCACTGCCAAGAGTTAGAGATTTTTCAGGAGTTTCTGATAAATCTTTTGATGGCAGGGGAAATTATTCATTGGGAATTAAAGAACAGTTAATATTTCCCGAGATAGAATATGATAAAATAGATAAAGTCAGAGGCATGGATATAGTTTTTGTTACTACAGCAAATACTGATGAAGAAGCTAGGGAATTGCTTAAATCTCTTGGAATGCCATTTGCTCAAAAATAAGGAGGGAAAGATATGGCACGTAAAGCTTTAATAGAAAAATGGAAGAAAGAGCCAAAGTACTCAACTAGAGCTTATACAAGATGTAGAATATGTGGTAGGCCTCACGCGGTACTTAAAAAATATGGCATATGTCGTATATGCTTTAGAAAATTGGCTTATAAAGGTGAAATCCCTGGGTGTAAAAAAGCAAGCTGGTAAAAAATATGGTTATTGATTGAAAGGAGGCACAATAAATGGTAATGACTGATCCTATAGCAGATTTACTTACACGTATAAGAAATGCAAATATTGTTAGGCATGAAATAGTGGAAGTACCTTCTTCGACTATTAAGAAGGAAATATTGAATATAATGCTTCAAGAAGGATATATAAAGGATATAGAGGAATATACGGATGGTTCCGTTAATATGATAAGATTTTCTATGAAATATGGTAAAAATAAAGAAAGAGTTATAACTGGCCTGAAGAGGATATCCAAACCGGGATTAAGAGTTTATTGTAGAAAAGAAGAAATCCCCAAGGTGTTAAATGGACTTGGAATCGCAGTGATATCCACTTCCAAAGGAGTTGTTACTGATAAGGAAGCAAGAAAGTTAGGAGTAGGTGGAGAAGTACTCTGCTACATATGGTAAGTTTGTCTAAATAAAATATGAATAGTAATAATAATTAATTGTTACTAACCTATGAGTAATACAGGAGGTGTAATGATGTCAAGAATAGGAAGGCTTCCAATAGCTGTTCCAAGTGGTGTCACCGTTACAGTAGCGCCGGATAATGTCGTTACTGTAAAAGGGCCTAAAGGTCAACTTGTTAAAGCTATGAGAAAAGATATAAATATAACTGTAAAAGACAATAATGTAATATGTAATAGAAATGATGATGAAAAAGAAACCAAAGCTTTGCATGGACTTACTAGAGCACTGATAAATAATATGGTTATTGGTGTAACCCAAGGATATGTAAAAACGCTGGAATTAGTAGGTGTTGGATATAGAGCTCAATTAAAAGGTAAAAAATTGGTTCTGCACGTGGGATATTCTCATCCAGTTGAGATAGAATCAATTGAAGGTATAACTTTTGAGACACCTTCTGCTACAAAGATTGTGGTAAAAGGTATTGATAAAGAACTAGTGGGATATGTTGCGGCTAACATAAGATCCTGGAGGAAACCTGAGCCTTATAAAGGAAAAGGAATTAAATATGAGGATGAGATTATAAGACGTAAAGAAGGTAAAACTGGTAAAAAGTAGTAGAAAGGAGTGAATCTTATGTTTAAGAAAGATGACAAAAAAAAGCTGAGATCGAAACGTCATCTTAAAGTTCGTAAAAAGATTTTTGGAACGACTGAAAGACCGAGACTTTCTGTGTATAGAAGTGATAAAAATATATATGCCCAGATAATAGATGATGTAAAGGGAACGACTTTGGTTTCTGCTTCTAGTTTAGACAAAGATTTTCAAGGTAATGGAAGTAACAGGGAAGCTGCAAAAGTTGTTGGAGAATCCATAGCCAAAAAGGCCATGGAAAAAGGCATTAAAAAAGTGGTTTTTGATAGAGGCGGGTATATATACCATGGAAGAGTACAGAATTTGGCTGAAGGAGCAAGAGAGGCCGGATTAGAATTTTAAAAGAGGAGGGAAGTAAATGAGAATTGATCCTAGCACTTTAAATCTTAAAGAAAAAGTTGTATTTATAAATAGAGTTGCTAAAGTTGTTAAAGGCGGTAGAAATTTTAGATTTAGTGCCTTAGTTGTAGTAGGCGATGAAAATGGCCACGTTGGAGTGGGTGCGGGAAAATCCATAGAAATACCTGAAGCAATTAGAAAAGGAATAGAAGATGCAAAGAAGAATTTAATTAATGTTCCAATTTCGGGGACAACAGTGCCGCATGACATAATAGGCCAATTTGGAACAGGAAAAGTATTTATAATGACAGCTCCTCAAGGTACTGGAATTATAGCAGGAGGACCTTCCAGAGCAGTGCTTGAACTTGCAGGATTAAAGGATGTTAGAGCAAAATCAGTTGGTTCTAATAATCCAATGAATATGGTAAATGCTACTATTGATGGTTTGTCAAGACTGAAGACGGCTGAACATATAGCTAGTCTGAGGGGTAAAACTGTCGAAGAGATTTTAGGTTAGGAGGGAATGACCTTGGCTAAACTTAAAATAACTTTAAGAAAAAGTTTGATAGGTAGAAAAAAAGATCACATTGATACTGTCAATGCTCTTGGACTGAGAAAAATAGGGAAAACCGTAGAGCAAGAGGACACTCCTCAAATAAGAGGCATGATCAAAAAAGTTAGCTACCTTTTAGATGTAGAGGAAATGTAATACAGAGGAGGTGTAAGTACAAATGAAACTTCATGAATTGAAACCGGCAGAAGGATCGAGGAAATCACGTAAAAGAATCGGAAGAGGTACTGGATCAGGTTTTGGAAGAAATGCCGGGAAAGGTGAAAAAGGACAAAAAGCTAGATCCGGTGGTGGAGTAAGGATAGGCTTTGAAGGAGGACAGATGCCGCTCTATAGAAGACTTCCTAAAAGAGGCTTTACTAATATATTTGCAAAAGAATATTTTGAATTGAACGTTGATAGGTTGAATATGTTTGAAGATGGAACAGAAGTTACACCAGAATTACTTTTGAAGAGAAGAGTTATAAAGAGATCAAAAGATGGATTAAAGATACTTGGGAATGGTGATCTTAAGAAGAAACTCACAGTTAAAGCAGCTAAATTTACAAAAACTGCAGCAAAGAAAATAGAAGCGGCTGGAGGAAAAGTAGAGGTGATATAAGGTGTTATCAACCTTACGTAATGCTTGGAAGGTTCCTGAACTTAAAAAGAGATTGATATTTACTATACTTATGGTCATAGTACTTAGATTAGGTAATTTTATTCCTGTTCCAGGTATTGATACCACTAAATTGACTAATTTAACTCAAAATGGATCATTATTTGGGTTCTATGATCTTTTATCAGGAGGTGCGTTTAGCAGGTTTAGTATATTTGCTATGGGAGTTATTCCCTTCATCAATTCCTCTATTATATTTCAATTACTTGCAGTTGCAATTCCAAGTTTGGAACAAATGTCTAAAGAGGGAGAAGAAGGAAGAAAAAAAATACAGGAATATACTAGATATGCATCAATACCTCTTGGAGTAATTCAAGGTTTTAGTATATATGCTATAATAAGTAGAGCTGGAGCCCTGGTGGATCCATCTAATAAAATGAGTATATTTATGATAATATTTACTGTAACTGTAGCATCAACTTTTCTTATGTGGCTTGGTGATAAAATTACGGAGCATGGTGTTGGAAATGGGATTTCTCTTATAATATTTGTAAATATTGTTTCCAGATTTCCATCTGCCTTATATAGCATATTCAAACTCCAGCAGGTTGGAACAATCAATTTTGTGGAATTAGTTGGATTTGGAGTAGTAATAATTGTACTGTTTACGGCAGTTGTGCTTATGAGTTTGGCAGAAAGAAGAATTCCAATACAATATGCAGGTAAGACAAATGGGGGTAGAATGTATAAAGGACAGTCAACGCATATTCCTATTAATGTGAATGGGGCGGCTGTTATCGGAATAATATTTGCCATATCGGTAATGCAGTTTCCGGCTACCATAGGTCAATTTTGGCCTGATTCTGCTTTTAATAGATTTGTAACGGCAAGCTCATTTAGCCCATTTAAAGATAGTAATTGGCAATATTCAGCATTATATTTCTTATTGACAATTTTTTTCACTTGGTTTTATACTGAAGTTACCCTTAAACCGGAAGAGATGGCTGAGAATATGAATAAATCCTCTGGGTTTATACCGGGAATAAGACCAGGAGAGCCGACGACTATATTTATAGAAAGAGTTTTAGCTAGAGTATCATTTTTAGGAGGAGCTTTCGCTGGCATAGTTGCTATATCACCTATAATAGCAGAGACTTACACTAATTTTAAAGGTATATATTTTGGTGGAACAGGATTGCTTATAATAGTAAATGTTGCTATTGAAACTATAAGGCAAATAGAATCACAGGTGTTAGTGCGTCATTATCACGGATTTTTGAATTGATAAGTTATTTTGGAGATGATGATTTGAAAATAATTTTATTAGGACCTCCAGGGGCGGGAAAAGGAACTCAAGCTAAATTTATCAGTAGGGAATATTCCATACCTCACATTTCTACTGGCGATATATTTAGAAAGAATATTTCAGAGAAAACTTCTCTTGGAGTTAAAGCTAAAAAGTATTTGGATGCAGGAAAATTGGTACCTGATGAGATCACCATAGGTATAATGAAAAATCGATTGGACATGGATGACTGTAAAAATGGATTTTTACTGGATGGGTTTCCAAGAACAGTAAACCAAGCTAGAGCTTTGGATTCATACTTAAATGGTGTGGGACAGAAAATAGATGTGGTTCTTCTTATTGATGTTCCCGAGAAGTTGATTTTTGATAGAATAACAGGAAGAAGAGTTTGTCCATCTTGTGGTGCAAGTTATCATATAAAATTTAATCCACCAAAGATAGAGGGAAAATGTGATGTATGCCATAGTGACATTGTACAGAGGAAAGACGATACTGAGTCCACGGTTAAGAGCAGATTAGAGGTATATGGCAGACAGACAGAGCCTTTAGTTGGTTATTATGAAGCCCAGGGTGTTCTTTCCAAAGTTGATGGCAGTGGAGAAATAGATCAGGTTTTCCAAAATGTAAGAAATGTATTAAAAAAGTATAATTGAGCTTTTATGATATACTAAGAGTGATATTTGATGATATTTTGGCAGTCAGCAATAACAAGGAGGTTTGATTACCTTATGTCAAAAGATGACGTTATTGAAATGCAGGGTACTGTTTTGGAAGCTTTACCCAATGCAATGTTTGAAGTGAAACTGGAAAGCGGACATAAAATATTGGCACATATATCGGGTAAATTGAGAATGAATTTTATAAGAATACTTCCGGGTGACAAAGTTACAGTGGAACTTTCTCCCTATGATTTGACGAGAGGGAGAATAACTTGGAGAGCAAAATAATTAGGGAGGAGTGTTTATAATGAAAGTAAGACCATCAGTAAAACGTATGTGCGAAAAGTGCAAGATCATAAAGCGAAAGGGTAGAGTGATGGTTATATGTGAAAACCCTAAGCATAAACAAAAGCAGGGATAGATTAATTAAAAAAGGATATCGATAAAAGCGTGTGCTGATTGATGTTTATTATATACTTAGGAGGTGTAAATTTTAATGGCAAGAATAGCAGGTATTGACCTACCAAAAGAGAAAAGAGTGGAAATAGGTCTTACTTATATATATGGTATAGGATTATCAACTTCTCAAAAAATTCTGAAGGAAACCAATGTAAATCCCGATACTCGGGTTAAAGACTTGACAGAAGGAGAAATTAATTCCTTGAGAAATTCTATAAAAAATTTGAGAATTGAGGGAGATTTGAGAAGAGAAGTTGCCCTTAATATAAAGAGGCTGATAGAAATAGGATCATATAGAGGAATAAGGCATAGAAAAGGTCTGCCGGTAAGAGGACAGAAAACTAAAACGAATGCCAGAACTAGAAAGGGACCTAAAAAAATAGTAGGAGCTAGAAAGAGATTAGTAAAATAATAAGGAGGTAAGAAAATATGGCAGCTGGAAAAGTTAAAAAGACAACTAAGAGAAAAAAAGAGAAAAAAAATGTTGAACATGGCTGTGCACATATAAGATCAACATTTAATAACTCGATAGTTACCATTACGGATACTGCAGGTAATACTTTATCATGGGCCAGTGCAGGCGGTTTAGGATTCAAAGGTTCCAGGAAGAGTACCCCATTTGCTGCACAAATGGCAGCTGAAACATCAGCTAAGGCAGCTATGGAACATGGATTGAGAAGTATTGAAGTATATGTTAAGGGACCGGGTGCAGGCAGAGAAGCTGCAATAAGGTCACTCCAGGCAGCAGGACTTGAAGTAACCTTGATCAAGGATGTTACTCCAATACCACATAATGGTTGTAGACCACCAAAAAGAAGAAGAGTTTAGTAATAGGAGGTGTAAATTTTAATGGCAAGATATACTGGGTCGGTATGTAGACTTTGTAGAAGAGAAGGTTTGAAGCTATTTCTCAAGGGAGATAGATGTTATACGGATAAATGTGCATTTTCGAGAAGAGGATATGCACCAGGACAGCATGGCCAGGGAAGAAAGAAGATATCCAATTATGGTATGCAGTTGAGAGAAAAACAGAAAGCTAAGAGAATATATGGATTGTTGGAAGGACAATTTAGAAGATATTATGAGAAAGCTGATAAAAGAAAGGGTATAACGGGCGAAAATTTATTGGCTTTGCTTGAAACAAGACTTGACAATGTAATTTACAGGCTTGGATATGGTCAGTCAAGATCAGAGGCTAGACAATTGGTGACTCATGGTCATTTCCTGGTTAACGGTAAAAAGGTAAATATTCCTTCTTTCAATGTGTCAGCCGATGATGTGGTGACTGTAAGAGATAAGAGCAAGGCATCTGAAAAATTTAAGACTTTTGCAGAAAATCCCAAGACTTTACCAGCTTGGTTAGAGGGAGATATGGAAAATTTTCAGGGAAAAGTCATTAGAGAACCATCAAGGGATGAGATAGATGTCCCTGTTAATGAGACGTTGATAGTAGAGTTATACAGTAAATAATTAATATAGAATCAGTTGCCCTCGAGGATATATTATTATATAAATAGAAGGAGGGTTATATTTATGTTAGAAATAGAAAAACCCAAAATTGAATGTGTTGAAACCAGTGAAGATGGAAGCTATGCAAAATTTGTAGTGGAACCGCTTGAAAGGGGTTATGGCATTACTCTTGGAAATGCACTTAGAAGAATTCTTCTTTCTTCACTTCCAGGGGTTGCTGCTAACTATGTGAAAATAGATGGTGTGCTTCATGAATTTTCCACTGTACCTGGGGTAAAGGAAGATGTATCAGAGTTAATTTTAAATATAAAGGAATTAGCTTTAAAGATGAGTGGAGAAGGCCCTAAAACTATATATATAGATGCTCAGGGACCAGGAGAGGTTGTAGCTGGAGATATAAAGACAGATGGCGACGTTGAAATAGTCAATAAGGATTTACATATAGCTACTCTGGATGAAGATGGTAAACTTTATATGGAGATTACTGTAAACAACGGCAGAGGATATGTTTCTCAATCAAGGAATAAGTCTGAAAATATGCCAATAGGTACAATACCTGTGGATTCAATATATACACCTATTAAAAGAGTTAATTTTACTGTAGACAATACAAGAGTTGGTCAGATAACTGATTATGATAAACTGTCATTAGAAGTATGGACTAATGGAACCATATTGCCGAATGAAGCTGTAAGTTTATCTGCTAAAATTCTCATAGAACATTTTAAGCTCTTTATGACTTTGACTGATCATGCTAATAATGTTGAGATAATGGTTGAAAAAGAAGAGGATAAGAAAGAAAAAGTTCTTGAAATGGCCATAGAGGAATTAGAGCTTTCCGTAAGAAGTTATAATTGCCTGAAAAGGGCTGGCATAAATACAGTGCAGGAACTGACCGAGCGGACTATAGATGATATGATGAAAGTTAGAAATCTAGGTAAAAAATCTCTGGAGGAAGTTCAACAGAAACTTGCTGCTTTGGGATTATCATTAAAGCAAAACGAAGATTAAAAATTCAGAATAAATTCTTGCAAGCTCATATTTATAAAAAACAGTAGTGAGGAGGGATATGAATGGCGAGATACCGTAAATTAGGAAGACCTTCTGATCAGAGAAGGGCTATGCTTAGAAATCTTGTTACTAGTTTTCTAAAGCATGGAAGAATACAGACGACATGTACGAGAGCAAAGGAAACAAGAAATATAGCAGAGAAAATGATAACCCTTGCCAAAAGAGGAGATCTTCATGCCAGAAGACAGGTACTTTCATTTGTAACTGAAGAAGAAGTTGTAAAAAATTTATTTACTGATATAGCTCCCAAATATACTGAAAGAAATGGCGGATACACCAGAATGTATAAGATAGGTCCAAGAAGGGGCGACGGAGCTGAACTAGTTATACTGGAACTAGTGTAATAATTGGAGGGAATATGGAGGGATTAAGTAAATTGGCTTAATCCCTGTTTTTCTACCAAAAGTTTTTAAATTAAATGTGAGGCAAATATTATCTGGCTGTAGATTCGAAATGGCTCATCTAATTAGCGAGGTGTTTCTATGGAAAAAAATATGATATTGTGTAAAAATGTAAAATATAAATATGAAAATGATGATGAAAAGAGTTCTAAATTTGCCATAGACGATGTTAGCCTTCGGGTGAGAAAGGGAGAATTTCTTGCAATTCTAGGTAGAAATGGTTCCGGAAAGTCCACTATGGCAAAACACATGAATGCATTGTTAAGTCCTACTGATGGCAAAGTATATGTAGAGGGTTTAGATACATCGGATGATAGAAATACATGGAATATTAGAAATAAGGCAGGAATGGTTTTTCAAAATCCAGATAATCAGATAGTTGCCACTGTTGTAGAAGAAGATGTTGCTTTTGGACCGGAAAATTTGGGAGTACCGCCTAAGGAGATAAGACTTAGGGTCAATGAATGTTTGAAGAGAGTACATATGTATGAATACAGAAAGGATGCTCCACATCTACTTTCAGGAGGTCAAAAACAAAGGGTAGCCATAGCGGGAGTACTTGCCATGATGCCGGATTGTATAATATTTGACGAATCCACTGCAATGCTGGATCCTTCAGGTAGGAAAGAAGTACTGAATACCATAAAAGAAATAAATACCAAGTATGGTATAACTGTAATTCTTATCACTCATTATATGGAAGAGGCAGTTGATGCAGACAGGATAATTGTTATGGATAAAGGCAGAATTATAATGGAAGGCCCCCCCAGAAGCATATTTAGTCAAGTAGACAGGATGAAAAGTATTGGACTTGATGTGCCGCAGATGACTGAACTGGCGTATGAACTGAAAAAAAATGGAGTGAATATTAGAACCGATATACTAACTATAGATGAGATGGTGAATGCATTATGTCAATTAAAATAGAAAATTTAACTCATGTATATATGGAAGGTTCTCCTTTTGAAAAAAAAGCCCTAGATGACGTGAATATTGAAATTACAGATGGGGAATTTATTGCCCTCATAGGACATACGGGTTCAGGAAAATCAACTCTTATCCAGCATATAAACGGACTTTTAAAGCCTACATCAGGGAAAATTATAATAGATGGAGTGGATATTACTGAAAAAAAGCTCAATTTGAATTTTATAAGAAAAAAAGTTGGGCTTGTATTTCAATATCCGGAGTATCAATTATTTGAAGAGACTATAGAGAAAGATATTGCATTTGGACCTAAGAATTTGGGTCTAAACAGTGAGGATGTATCTGGTAGAGTCAAGAAAGCTATGAGTATGGTTGGATTGGATTATGAAGAGTATAAGGATAAATCTCCATTTGAATTAAGCGGCGGACAAAAAAGAAGAGTTGCCATAGCTGGAGTAGTTGCCATGGAACCTAAAATGCTTATATTGGATGAACCTACGGCAGGCCTTGATCCCAAGGGAAGAGATGATATTCTAGGACAGATAAAAAATTTGCACGATGAATACAATATGACTATAATACTTGTATCCCACAGTATGGAGGATGTAGCTAAACTTGCAGATAGGATAATAGTAATGAATAAGGGAAAATGTATATTAGATGGATCGCCAGCAGAAATTTTTAATAAAATCGATGTTTTGGAAAGTGTAGGACTTGCAGTGCCGCAAGTAACCTATATGGCAAAAAAACTCAGAGAAAAGGGAATTAATATATCAAAAAATGTATTTACTGTAGATCAGGCAAAAAAAGAGTTGCTTAAAATACTGAATAAACGTTAGGGGAGCTGGCAAATGATTAAAGATATTACAATAGGACAATATGTACCTGGCAATTCTTTTGTTCATAAATTGGATCCCAGAATCAAAATATTGATATCTTTAATATATATCGTGGATTTATTTATAGTGAACAACTTTAAAGGGTATATATTTATAGTGGCATTTACTGCTATTTCAATACTTATATCTAAGGTAAAGCTTGTGTATATATATAAGGGACTTAAGCCTATATTTATTTTAGTACTTATAACTGCAGTATTGAATGTGTTTATGACAAGTGGGACTAATCCACCGTTGTTTAGATGGAAGTTTTTAGTTGTATATAGAGAAGGGCTGGTTATGGCCGCATTTATGACTATCAGACTTGTATTTTTGATTGTGGGAACATCACTTCTGACGTTAACTACGTCTCCAATTGAGTTAACTGATGGTATAGAGAAACTTTTGAATCCAATGAAAAAAATAGGTGTGCCAGCTCATGAGCTGGCTATGATGATGACTATTGCTCTTAGGTTTATACCAACTTTGATGGATGAGACGGATAAGATAATGAAGGCACAGATGGCAAGAGGAGCAGATTTCCAGTCGGGTAATATTATTCAGAGAGCTAAAAGTCTTGTACCGATACTGGTTCCGCTTTTTATAAGTTCTTTTAGACGGGCGGATGAATTGGCTATGGCTATGGAAGCCAGATGTTACAGAGGAGGAGAAGGTAGGACTAGGATGAAACAGCTTAAATTGACTAATAGAGATTTTACGGCATCCACCTGTACTGCAGCTCTGGTATTTGTTTCTGTATTGAGCAGATTGTGGTGGAGTTGATGAAGAATATTAAATTGACGATACAATATGATGGCACTAATTATTCGGGTTGGCAAAGACAAAAAAATGCCGTTGCTGTCCAGGAAAAGCTGGAGAATGCAATTAAAAAAGTTACTGGCAAATTTTCGGGTGTTATAGGTTCCGGCAGAACGGATGCGGGGGTTCATGCCAGAGAATTCGTATGTAATTTTTTTACTGACAGCAAAATACCTGCACCAAACTTTGAAATGGTATTGAATGGAGTATTACCAGATGACATAGTCGTGTTAAAATCTGAACATGTGGATGATAATTTTCATGCAAGATTTTGCAGTAAAGGGAAAAGATATGTTTATACTGTAATTACGGGAGATAACAGACCGGCTATAGGAAGGCAGTATGTTTATTATTTTAGAAGGAAGTTGAATTTGGAAAAAATTCAAATGGCGTGCGGGTATTTTTTGGGAACGCATGATTTTTCCGCTTTTAAAAAAAAGGGAGGAACGGTTAGATCCCCTATTAGAACCATAAGTGAAATGACAGCTGTGCAAAAGGGAAAATTTATTAAGTTCAGTGTTACTGGAAATGGATTTTTATATAATATGGTTAGAATAATGGTAGGAACTCTTTTGGAAGTGGGAGTGGGTAGATTTAAACCGGAAGATGTGAAATATATTTTAGAATCGGGAGATAGAGCGAAAGCAGGAAAACCTGCTCCGGCAAAAGGTCTTTGCCTTGAAAAGGTATTTTATTGATGTCAACTAATTTTGAAAATGTCCCAAAAAGTTTTAATTATTAGCACCAGTAAT
>CAIFEX010000016.1 GCA_903789665.1 uncultured Clostridium sp. | reverse complement strand
CAGTTTCTATAATACCAAGGGCCTTTCCACTCATAAAAATCCCTCCCTTGTTAAATATGGAGTAACTATATAAAATTTTAAGAAATATTTAAATTATTTAAATTAAAGTCCTTCAAAACAGAAATGACTGCCGATTTAACCTGGTTCCTCATATCTTCCTCGCCGTTATCCTCAAAAGATTTAAAGGGCATGATTTTATATAGTCTAGCAGCATTACAACCAATCTCTCTGGCTTTATTTTTTTCATTGTAATCAAGTCTTATATCCATAAGAGGATGATTTTCTTTAAGTTTATTATAATGAAGTACTATTCTGTTATTTTTAATTGCAATAGCTATTCCCATTCTCGATTCTTCAGAAGCTTCATAAGCGATTTTAACCATATTATCCAGTGTAAAACTCATATCCTCCAATTTATATGGAATTCCCTCTTCTTCCAATCCTGCCAGAATCTCTTTTAAAAGAGATTCCGCAGGATTATCAGTACATACATTTACACTTGGTCTATTTTTATTTACATTGCCAATCATAATAAATTACCTCTTCCATGCCTTTACTTACCAGGATGTAATCTCTGATAATAAGCAATTACCAATCCTGTAGCTACCGCATTTCTCGGTCCCATGCTTCCTCGTATATTACCGCTTCCGCATATAACTCCATAATGGGACAATTCATCGGATATCATTTCAGGTATTTCAAAGTCCAATGCAGATCCTCCCACCAGCACTACAAAATCCACCGATCTTATATCATGATTTGGAGCTATATCCTTTAAAGCCCTTTTGATATTTGTCACAAATACCTTTTCTTTAGCTTCTCTCCTGACCATTCTTATTTTTTCTATAGAATGTTTAGTTGGAATTGGAACCATTTCATCCCTGTCTTTTACAATAACGTTCCGTGCAAATAGTGAAG
The DNA here is from genome assembly GCA_903789665.1 of uncultured Clostridium sp. Classification (GTDB taxonomy): domain Bacteria; phylum Bacillota; class Clostridia; order Clostridiales; family Clostridiaceae; genus Clostridium_B; species Clostridium_B lapidicellarium. Next base: position 75,600 of record CAIFEX010000016.1, on the reverse strand, counting down.
TATCCAGCTGATTTTGATAAAAACAAACATTTCCGTCTTCATACCTTATATTAAATAAGCTTTCAACTTTGGCCAGAGGGTATCTCTTTATATCTTCCGCCAGACTCATATCATTTAGTCCCAATTCTGAATTAATAAGCATTGTAACCATTTCACCCGCTCCTGCATGGTGAGTGGATCTTATATCTCCGTCCTTGCTCATATAGGCAGAATCAGTTGAACCTCCTCCTATATCAAGTATTACCAATGGTTTATCCGTACCCGGAGTAGTAAGCGCTCCCCTAACTGCTACATTTGCTTCAACTCCGCCTATTATAACTTTTACCTTAGTTTCTTCTTCCAGTTTCTTGGCAATACTCTCCATAGGTAATTTGCTGGTCTTTACCATAGCTGCCAATGCCACCGCATTTTCAAGGGAAAATTCACCGGCCACTCCTCCCTGGACTTTTTGGGGTATAAAGGTATCAACTGCCAGAATATCCTGAATTTTTACATCATTTATATTCTGACTTGTAAGTTCGCTCATCACCTGTCTTACCCTCTCCAGCATTCCGCCTACATTGGTTCCGGCCTCGCCTGTTACATCCTTGAGAGGCCATACTCTCTCCAATTCCTTCATTATAGCTTCAGAACCATTTTCTATGGGAACTTTTTCCTTCTGTCTTTCTCCCATGAGTATTAATTTTCCCGCAGGTATAACTCTCTCTTTTACATCTCCTTCAGGTGTTCTTATGACAACGGCGGATCTATTTCCAATCAAAGCCCTTGCTATTGGAATTACATGTTTTGTCTCTTCCGGTGAAAGTTTAAAAACAGTAGCCAGACCATAGGGATTAGACAGCACTTTTATAGTTTTACCGGCAGAGGCTACTTCCACTGCTGCCAGCATGCCCATAGGTACTTTGTCTATATAGGATACTTCATCCACAATTGGAATATGTTTTTTCAACCTGTTGTTTATTATGACTCCATCATCACCCTGCACTATGGCAGCAGTAATATCAATATTATTGTCAAAAGCTTCATTTAACTTCTTTGCAGCAGTTTCAAAATCAACTTTTCTAGGAATCACACAGATTACGGGTTCATTTGCTGACATACCCTCCAATTCATCCAGATATACAGTTTTCCCTACTCCTATTCCCATACCTCCTGGGGTATCTGGGTTATGCCCTATCATGGTAGACTCCGTAATAACCGTTTGAGTTATGGTCTCCATGGCCACATCTCCAATAACCGGAGTAGCTTCATTTATACATATAATCTGCAAATCTGCCATATTTATATTTATGTTCTTACAAGCATCTCCAAGAGCTTTTACTACTCCTGCCACATTATCCAGAGTTCCCTTAATCCCTGTGGTTTTAACTATACTACTTGTTTTAAAATTCAATTTGTCTTCCACATCTGCAATTGCAACTTCTGTAGTAGAATTCCCTATATCAACTCCTGCTACAAATTTCAATGTATACCACCTGCCTAAGATCTAAACATATGTCTCTTTTCATAAACTTCTGCCGCTTCTCTTACAAGTGAAGCATTTATTTTAGCATTGTATTTACTTTCAAGTTCATCTGCTATATTTAAAAGTTCCTGTTTTGTCGATCTGTGAGGTCTTAAAGATCTATATATCTCAAGTACCCTATCATCTGGAACCTTTGTAAGTTCAGCCGCCCTTCTAAAGTTTTCTCCAAGCTGCTTTCTTCCATCTGATTCAGCTATCTGTGCCTGAGCCAAAAGCACTTCCGGAGTTATTTTTATATCTTCTGGCGTTATATTTCCATTTAAAACATCTTCCAGTTTTACGTCCTTTATGGTCTTTCCGGTCTTTGTCTTTACAAGTTCAGGTCTTTTCTGACTTAAAGGATAATCGTCCTTTGAATTTAAGTTTTCACCGGTTGAAAAAGAAGATGCACTGTTTTGAGCCGTTTTATTCACATTCCCGCTGGAATTTACGTTCTTTAAAACTTCGTTAACTATCTGTTCTATCACATCGCTATTAGCCATAATTTTCACCCCTATTCAAAAATTACTTTCAGTTCTACAGGTTTAGCACTTCTATCTACATGTTCAGTTTCCTTTATGTGAAGTATTGCTGCTTTTGCCTGATATTTAGGCCTTGCCATCTGATCATTCACAACTGGAACTGGATCCGGGGATTCTCCCTTGGCATATTTAGCTGCATTTTTTCCAATTGCCCTAAAAGTCTTCCTATCTATAAGCGGTGCCTGTGAAAACAGCTCTAAGTTGTTAAGAGGTTCAAGATCTTTCTGGTGAATAACTGTGGTACCCTTTGACTGAATTCCTATTCCAATGCCGGAACCACTGTATTCAGCTGCAGTATGGGCTATAAAAGCCACGTCAGAAGTATTTAAAACCCTGATAAACCTAAAGGAAACCCCCTCTTCTTCTATTCCTGCCAAAATCTCTCTCAAGACTTCATTGTGAGGTATTCCCACTATAGTTTCAGTCTGATATAATCCAAAAGCCGGTGCCAGACCTATTACAACCTCATCGCTTCTCTTGCCTTTTTGGGCCGAACCTGCATTCTCTATTTTCATATTTCCAACTTTTGAAGCAGGAGCACTGCCTTCCACAGAAGAACTATCCTGATTTCCACCAGATTGTAATTGCTCTACAACTTTTTGTACTATGGATTTTATTAATTCCTCGTTAGATACTGAATTTACCATATTCCAATCCCTCTCTTCCTTACATTTTTTCGGGATCTAGAGCAAATGTTATATCTTTCAATTTGTTCCATCTTTCTCCCTCTAGCCTATAGCCAGTTCCAGGTCCCATATAATCATTTTTATTATTAACAGCACTTATCACATTGAACTTGTCATCAAATATTGAAGACGGCTGCAGATAATCACCTGCTATCCTCTGCTTCAATATGCCAAGCACTCTCTCTGCAATATCTTGGAATCCACCTTTATAAAGTCCCTTTACAACATCAAGTCCCGTCATTCCTCTGGACAATATCTCCTGTGCTGCCTTAAGATCTTCTACTACATTTCTAGCCGGCATATCCTTACTGCCATGAGCATAAGTTGCCGCCTCAACTTCTTCATCGGTTATAGCAGGAAGTCCCAGCTGTCTAAACAGTGCCTGCATTGCTTTGGCTGCCTTGTTCCTGATGGCTATAACATCCTCTTCCTTTACCGGCTGAAGTCCTCCATCAACTTTTAAATCCCTTTGAAGAACCAGCCAGTCATCGTAATCTTCTGCATCCCAGTTTGAACCTGCAAACATATTGTCATAATTTGGAGTTGCACTGTAACCAGAACATATGAAATCAGTTCCAGGCAGGAATTGCATCATAGTTCTCGCCGTTTTTCTAATCTGGGAATGTGTAAATGTCTGGTCATTACTTGAAGCAACTTCAAGATCCAGCATTTCAGTTATAAGATTTTCTCCAAGTACTACCCTTATACCTCCTGGTACTGCTGCAGGTACACCTATGCAGCTCACTGAACCATTTTGAAGGCCTTGAACTCCAGCACCCTTGGTCATCATTATGCACCTGGCTTCCAGATAAAGCATGGATTTGCCCTCTGCATACCCCATCTGAACTTCAGAACCTGTACCGGAAGTAAACCTCATCTTGAGTCCCCTTGAAGCATAGGCAGATGCCAGAAATGTCTTGGAATATGGAGTATCATCACCATCTACAAATACATTTTCCGTACCATATACAGATATTGTCTCCGCATAAGCTGTAAATCCAAGCATTCCCAATTTCAGTTCCGTAGCTTCTTCCAGAGAACACTGCGTCAAGACTCCTGCCCTTCCTGTCTGGGAACCAACCAATATTGCAATGGCATTGAAAGGAGCATACCTAACAATACCCACAGTGGTTTCCATTTCACCAAATCCTCTAAGTGCCGCCTCTGCCGCATCTGCCGCAATCTGTACTGGATTATCACGTATATTTGTAACATGCGCCTGATTGGAAGGTGTTTTCCTGGCTCTCATCTTCTGGAGGGCCATCATCATTTCAACTACATTTAACTTGTTAACTACTTCTACCAGTTTTGCTGCAGTAAGAGACGTGGTGATCTTTATTATCTCATCTCTGGAAACATTTATATCTACAAGCATCCTGGCAATATCAGTGGAATCAAGAGCCATGGCCTTTTCTGTATTTTCTATATTTATTGAGTGATCTGCCAAAAAAGTATCTATAAAATCAAAGTCTTCTCTTTTTTTACCATCCATCTCAACTATCTTTCCATTTTCCACTTTTACACTTGGAACTGGATCATTTGGACTTCCTACTGCAATGAGTCCAACTTCCGGCCACTCTTTAGTATAGCCGTCTTGGTGCACCGGTCTTTTTTCCAGCACCTCAAATCTCTTTGATCTCTTCATTAATTAAGTACCTCCTTAATAAACACATTTAATCCCTTTTTGCCGTTAGCACTGATTTAAATATAAGGCTTACCCGTAGTAGATACAGGATTTTGCCCCATAGCTCTTGCTATGGACAGTCCTACTTCTCTGGCAGCAATCACGGATTGTCTTACAGCTCCTGAATCTCCAGTTACAGTTATGATAACCTCATTTGTAAATGAAGTCCCTCCATTTCCCGGGCTTGCATAACTTACCAAATCCACGTTTGCAGTCTTAAGTGCCTTATCTGCCATTACAACTCCAAGTCCTGCCGGAGCTCCCACTACTATACCAAAGGATTTTCCTATTGGAGCACCAAATGCCTTGTTAAGTGCATAACTTGCCCTGGCAGTGTAGTGAAGTTCCACGTGGCCTGCATCAAATCCATACACATCTCCAAAAGTCCTGTTTGTATCTCTAAGTGCAACTTCAACTGCCCTCCTGGAATCCGATACATCTTCTGACGCCAATATGATCAAAGCACCATGTCCTGCTCCGCCCTTGGTATCTCTTGGAAGTTCAATACTCACAACCTCCGTATTAGTAGCTTTTACGGCTTCGTCCGCAGCCATTATCTGCGGACCAGCCCCTGTTCTGTCGCTTATAATTCCTATAGAGCGGTACCTCTTGTCAATGCCCATTTTTTCATGCAGAGAACTGTCGACATTTGCAATTACGAGTCCAACTGTGTCTCCATAGTCTGCCGTTCCAACAAATTCAGTTATCGGTGATGGTGTACCCATTGAATCTACCTCCTTCTTTTCATTCACTTTATTTTCTTCCTGAACATGACTTTTTTGATTTTTAATTATATTTTCAGCTGAAGATTTTACAAGCTTATTCAGTTGTTCCCTGTCAAGGTTTTTCACGTCAACTTTCTTCTCTATTTCGTCTAAAATCTTCTTTATCAATTCATTATCCATAATATCTACCTCTTAATTATTCTGAAATGCTGGGCAGTATTTTCTCTACATCTGTATGAGGTCGTGGAATAACGTGTACTGATACAACTTCTCCTACTCTTTTGGCTGAAGCTGCACCGGCATCCGTAGCTGCCTTTACCGCACCTACATCACCTCTTACCATAACGGTTACAAGTCCTGCGCCAATTTTTTCATAACCAATAAGAACTACATTTGCTGCCTTTACCATTGAATCAGCAGCCTCTATTGCTCCAACTAATCCTCTTGTTTCTATCATTCCTAATGCTTCTTGTCCCATAGGAACACCTCCATCAAAATAATATTAATTTCAATATTAATTTTACATTACTTTCATCTACTTATTTTGCAAATTATTGCTCAATTTAATACATATATTAACTAATTTAACTTGTATTTTTTATATCTATTTATGTACTTTTTTTACATTTTGATTAAAAATTCTATTTGATAAATTTATATTTCAGGTTATAATTATATATAGTTATAGAATTTACGGGATTTAAAGTATTTTGTACAAAATTTACTGTTTTAACAAAAATATACCTTAAAGATGTCACTTATCTGCTTTTTTATAACGTGTACACGAGCAAAATGAAAGGAATGTAAGCTTATATGTACAACTTAGAGCAATATAAATTGGACGAAATAATTGATGCCAATTCACTTCAAGATATACAGGACAAATATTCCAAGTTGACAAATTTATCTACTATAACCGTAGATAGACAGGGTGTTCCAGTTATCAAGCCCAGTAATTTTTCAAAATACTGCAACTTAATTCGTTCTTCCAAAGAAGGATACAGAAGATGTATAACCTGCGACGCCATGGGTGGATTACAGTCTTCCAAGCTTAAAAAGCCAATAATTTACCGCTGTCATGCAGGACTTACAGATTTTTCTGCTCCTATAATTGTAAACAATATACACTTGGGGTCAATGCTTTGTGGACAAGTATCTATAAAAGAAAAGGATACAAGAAATTCAATTGATTTACAAAAGCTTTCAGAAGAACTATGTTTACCGGTGGACAAATTGGAATCTGCTTTAAAAGAAATAAATACCGTATCCTATGAAAAGGTAAAAAATTCAGCTGATTTTATGTATATGTTTGCCAACCTCATTGCCAAAATGGGAGTTGCAAATATCACCCATTCCAAGCTTCTGCAGGAAACCAAGGAAAAGATGAAGTTTCAACAATTAGCCAGAGATATTCAAATAAAATCCATTCAATCTCAGATAAATCCCCATTTTTTATTCAATACGTTGAATACTATGGCCAGCATGTCACTTCTTGAAAATTCCAACAGCACCGTGGAACTCATATATGCACTGTCGGACATATTGAGATACAGTTTAAAAAATTCCGATAAGATGATGAATATATCTGTAGAAATAAACAATATAAAAAAATATCTCTTCATTCAGTCTGTAAGATTTAAAGATAAATTGAAGTACAAGATAGATGTGCCAAAAAATCTCTTGAGTTGTAAAATTCCCGCCATGACACTGCAACCCATAGTTGAAAATGCAGTCATACACGGTATAGAACCTAAAAAAGAATCTGGAAAGATTTATATAAATTCAAAAATCAAATTTGGAAACTGCATAGTCTTTAAAATTCAGGACAACGGAATGGGAATAGAGGCCGACAAATTAAAATCCCTCAAAAACAAAATAAATTCCACAAACAGGGATGATTCAAATATCGGTATGGGGATTCAAATAGTTCAGGATAGAATTAAATATTATTTTGGAGCACAATACGGAATTGACATTAAAAGTTCTCCAGACAGTGGGACGATAGTTTATATCAAAATTCCATTAGTCTATTAAAATTTAGTGGAGGTGACCATCTCAATAATGTATAGATTATTAATTGCAGACGATGAAACACTGGAACGTCAAGCCATGAAACTTGTGTTGAAAAGAACATTTAAAAATCTCGACATTGTGGAAGATGCCAAAACCGGAGATGAAGCTATACTATTGGCCAAAAAATATAGCCCTCATATAATTATAATGGACATAAAAATGCCTAATAAAAACGGTCTCGAGGCCCAAAGAGAAATATCTAAATTTCTACCAGACGTAAAAACCATTATATTGACTGCCTATGATGATTTTAACTTTGCACAGGATGCTATCAAACTTGGCGTAAAAGATTATATTTTAAAACCTGCAAAGCCCTCAGAATTAAAAAATTCCATAAACAAAATATTGACTTCAATTAAAAAGGAAAACAGTAATTTTACAGCCGCATCTGTAAACAGCAATAAAACCGACCTCGACAAAAATACGATTCATGCTGCCATAGACTTTATAAACCAGAATTTCAGCAAAGATATAAACCTAGAAAATACTGCCACAAAAGTTCATCTCAGTCCGCAGTATTTCAGCAGATATTTCAAATACAACACAGGTGTAAATTTTATAGATTATCTCTCCAGAATCCGCATAAAAGAATCAAAGAGGCTTTTAACCACCACAGAAAAGAGTATAAGAAGCATAGCTCTCAGCGTTGGATATACGGATCCGGCATATTTTAGCAAGGTTTTTGCAAAGCATGAGGGACTATCACCGAATAAATACAGATCCCTAAAGAGAAGCAGCAATTTAAATTCAATTTATATCAATTTGGATTTAGACGATATGCAGGAGAAATCCCCACACACATATAAGATTGAAAACATGATAAAATTGATAAATGAATTTACTCTGACCTCAACCTACAACAGGATTCAGGAATTAAATAATATAAGGATTTTTGACACACCGCTGGTTGGAGTTTCCGAAGCCAGGGATCCGTTATTTCTAAAATTAAAGGACAATAAAGTAGTGGATCCGAAACACCTGACTCCCAAAGAGTGGATGCCCGAAGCAAAATCAGTTATATCTTACTTTTTACCTTTTTCCCCAGCTTTCAAAAACATACTTAAAAACAAAAAGTCCGTCTCTTCGCTGGAATGTATTTATGAAAAATTTGAGGACACCTTATTTATCAATATGCTTTGTAAATTTATATCTAAAAATATAGAGGATATAGGAGGAATTTCTCTCATTCCCTCCATGAGTCCGAGGTTTTCAGTAAAAAATTACAAGAGCAACTGGTCCGAAAAACACATAGCATTTATATCAGGACTTGGAACTCTCAGCCTGAATAAAACCCTTATAACCAAAAGAGGTTGTGCAGGCAGACTGGGAAGTATAATCGTAAGTATACCTTATAGAGCTACAAAGAGAGCCTACAGAGGTATTTATGACTACTGTAACTCCTGTGGAAACTGTATAGAAAAATGTCCCTATTATGCCATCAGCAAATACAATAAAGATAACAGTACCTACGTCAATTTTCTATGCGACAGGTATCAGCTGTCGCTTCCATGTGAACACAAGATTCCCATAGAAGCCAAGAAAAGAATAGCAAGATAACTTTTTCAAAGTTCAAATACCAGTTTTAGCGGGATTCTGGCTGCTGCCGGAAACTGCTATTAACTGATATTTGTTCTTTATTCTTTGAACTGTTGTATGAATTCAGATCTATTCCATACTTTTTTATCTTTCTGTATATAGTGGCTTTGCCTATGTCCAATAATTGAGATGCTTTAAGTGCATTGCCCCCGCAGTATTTAAGGGCATTTTTGATACACTGTTTTTCTACAGCTTCTAGAGGTAAAATTCTATTCTGGAAATTGTTTTCTGAAATTTTGGCATTCTCTGCATTTCTCTCTATAAAATGTTTTGAAGTTATCATATTCCCTTCACAGAGATAGTAAGACCTTTCCACTACATTTCTAAGTTCTCTTATGTTTCCCCTAAAATCATGCTGATTTAATTCTACCACGTAGGACGAGTCTATATACTTGGGTTTGGAAGGATTTTTCACATTCAATTTATTTACAAAATACTGTGCCAGAAGTTCTATGTCATCTCTTCTGCTCCTTAAAGGCAAAAGGTGTATACTCATTACATTCAACCTATAATACAGATCGCTTCTGAAATTTTTATTTTCCACTTCGTCCTTAAGTACTTTGTTTGTGGCTGCAATCACCCTTACATCAACCGGTTTTTCATAATTCCCCCCGACTCTTACTATTTTCAGATTATCCAGGACCCTTAAAAGTTTAGATTGAATATCCAGCGGGAGTTCACCTATTTCATCTAAAAATATGGTACCGCCATCCGCCAGTTCAAATTTACCTGGATTTCCGCCCCTTGATGCCCCGGTAAAAGCGCCTTTTTCATATCCGAACAGTTCACTTTCCACAAGTTCCCTAGGTATAGCCGCACAATTGACAGCTACAAAGGGTCCCCTGCTTCTGCTGCTGTAATTGTGAATGGACTGTGCAAATACCTCTTTTCCCGTTCCGCTTTCACCTTCTATAAGTATATTGCAGTTTGTTCTGGCTGCTTTTTTAGCCAAACTTATAATAGTTTTAACATTCTCGTTTCTGGTGATTACATCATCAAAAGTAAAAGAAGCCTTGTATCCAACCACATTGTTCACCATCCTGTGGAGATTTCTGGTATCCCTAATAGCAAGTACCAGCCCTATTATTCTTCCCCGTAATTTTACAGGGACCAAGTTTACAACACACCTTATTCTTTTACCATTTATATAAAAACTACAATCCTGTGAAAATTTGTTTTCTCCCGTAAGTACTACAGATTTCAATACGTCATCTTTTAGTATCTCGTTCAAGTAAGTTGTATATATAGTTTCCTCCTTTATACCCAATATTTTGACGGCTGTAATATTGACTTTTTTTATTAAAAGGTTCTCATCTGTAATTATGAGTCCATCATAGCAGCAGTCAAAAATTGCCTGAAGTACAAAAGAGGATATATCATATTCCAATATACTATCCATATCAATTCTGCACATGTTACTCTCCTCTTGAATAAAATCAGAATCTTCCACTATTTTATCCCTCCCCAGACAAAGTATATCATATCCCCGCACTAAATAGAAGATTTCTTGTATCAATTTGAGAAATATTTTTTAATATATCATAATGATATCATATTTATGTCATTATGATATATTAAAAAATTCAAACAACAGCTTATGGTCTTTTACAGGCTGGCACTAAAATTGCTTTTAATTTAAAATACCAGTGAATATATGTTTGAAGAATTACTTGATGGGTAAATTACAAAAGTACAGCCTGCCCACTGTACTTTTGTAATTTCAATTCAGGATTTTTTATCCTCACCGGTTATCAATTTGAGAGCTTTTGTCGGGCATACTTCTAGACAGGCAGGTCCCTCTTTTCTGCCTGCACAGAGGTCACATTTATTAGCCACCACCCTCTTTTTCAAACCTGCTATAGTTTTATCTGTATTCACTGTTTTTAAATTTTTCTGAAAAATCTGCTCATTGTTATCATACTGATTTACAAGTTCCACAGCTCCATAAGGGCAAACCACCATGCAGCTCTTACATCCTATACATAAATTTTTATCTATGGACACATATCCATTTTCATTGTCGATAGCTTTTACCGGACAAACAGTGGCACATGGGGAATCATCACACTGCCTGCACTGTATAGGTGCACTCACTCTAGCAGTTTTTATAACATTGAGCCTTGGATTAAAATTAATATCCTCAACATCCTTGTAAAAAAAATCTTTTCCAGAGTGTACAACGGCACAGGCTGCTTCACAGGTTCTGCACCCTATACATTTATTGGAATCTGCTATTATGAAACTATTTTGCATTGTGAATTTTCCCTCTTCCTGTTTTTATATTCGGTATGAAGCAATTCATGAGATCTATATCCTAAGGGCTCTCCCAAAAAATCTTCATATACCTTCTTTATTGCCGGATTCTCATGGGATTTTCTGATGGAAAGATTGGAGTCGTGTACATACAAACCTTCTTTCCTCCTGCTATAAGCTCTTTCCTTATCCGCCTCAAATATGATCTTAGGCTGACCTCCCCCGCTTATACACCCCTGCGGACATGACATAACTTCTATAAAATGGATATGGCATTTTCCATTTTTTACGCTCTTCAATACCTCCTTTACATGTTTTAATCCAGAAACCACTGCTACTTTCAATCTAAAATCACCTAAATCCACCTGGGCAACTCTAAATCCCTCTCCTCCTCTCACCATGGTTAAATCTATCCGTGGAATTGGTTTTTTTGTATACAACTCATATCCTGTTCTAAGTGCCGCTTCCATAACACCCCCGGTAGATCCAAATATAGTTCCTGCACCAGTATATATTCCAAGAGGTGAATCAAATTCTTCTTCATCCAGTCTGTTAAAATCAATATTCGCATCTTTCAGCAGATATGCCAGTTCTCTTGTAGTTATGGCTATATCCACATCCCTGTACCCGCTGTCCTGCATTTCTTCTCTCTCACACTCAAATTCCTTGCAGGTACACGGCATTACAGACACAGTATACATTTTGGCTGGGTCTACTTTATCTACCTGTGCCCCATAGGTTTTAAAAATAACACCGGCCATCTGCTGGGGAGACTTGCAAGTTGAAAGATGTGGAAGAAGTTCCGGACAAGTCTGTTCCAAATATTTCACCCAGGCAGGACAGCAGGAAGTAAACATAGGCAGCACGCCCCCTTCTGTTATCCTCTTCAATAATTCGCTGCCCTCTTCCATTATAGTGAGATCAGCTCCAAAATTGGTATCATATACCCTGTCAAAGCCAAGCTTTCTAAGTGCCGCTGCCATTTTACCAGGGGTTAAAGTTCCAAGGGGCATACCGAAGTCTTCCCCGAGGGCAACTCTTACAGCAGGTGCACACTGTACAATTTTAAAAACATCTCTATTTTTTAATATATCTTTAACTTCTTTTATCTGGCTCATATTATACGCTGCAAAAAGTGGTTCATCCACATCATTCAGCAGCCCCCTGTCAAACAACCTTTTGCTCATGGGAGTCGGAACCTGATCATATACAGATTCATAGCCTTTACACATCTGAACACATTGCCCGCACATTATGCATTTATCCGCATTTATCGACTGTGGTTTACCCTCTTCTCCTTCTATAGCATCAACCGGGCAAACTTCTGCACATCTTCTGCATCCTGTACATAACTCTTTATCTATATTTACAATAGGTATACCTGTAAGCATATCTAACATCCCCCTTATTATCTGATTATTATAACAATTGATCAGTCATTTCCATTTACTTCCCTCAATTCCAAAGCTGCCTTGACATTTCTGTCTTTTTTGTTTTCTCTGGGATCTACCACCCTGAGTGCATCTTCAGGGCACTCTCTCACACAGGCGGGATCTCCTCCTTCTTCCGTGCATAAATCACATTTATAAGCTGCCAATCTCACTTTTACTCCAATTCCACCTGTAATTGTCTTGCTTTCGATTCTAGGCAGCAGATCTACAGCTCCCACAGGGCAAACCAAAACACAAGTTTTACATCCTATACACTTTCTATCATTTATAACTATACTCCCGTTTTTTTCGGTTATAGCTTCTGCAGGACATACATTTGCACAGGGCGCGTCTTCACAGTGTCTGCATTGTATAGGCATTACAGTACCCTTATTTTTTACCAAAAATCTTCTGGGAGTTACAATTCCATTCATGGTTCCAATAGTATGACCCTGATTATTTTTTCCCCTATGTTTTGCAGCACAGGCAATCTCACAGGCCCTGCATCCTACACATTTATCGGGATCTACCATTACAAAAGAATTGAGATCTGGTTTCATTTAACATACCACCTTTCATTAATTCAAAACACAATTTACAAAACATTCTTTACAATTTCATTAAACTGTCTCAAATATGTCCTTTATGTCCTTAGCAGCAATTTTCTTTTTACAGGTATTACATAAAAGTTTTTCCGGTGGAGCCATGTTCAATCTTTTATAGGCATATTTTACGTGATCTTCAGTGGCAAAATATTTTCCGCACAGATCACATTTAACCATTTTGAACTTTTTGCCCCAGATCTCTCTCTGCCCATTCCAGTCTACAACTTTTATGGCATTTGTAGGACATACATTTGCACAGGAGGCACATCCTATACATTCAGGAGAAGGTTCATCATAGGGAGTGGACACATTTTTGTATATTCCCCTGTTCACTGTAGATATGGCTCCAGCTCCCAATTTGCCGCAGGCCTTTACACACAGTCCGCATAAAATGCAATTCTCTTCCGTATTCAGTTTAAATCTCTTTATTCTTTTCTGCTCCACTTCAAAGACTTTAGCAAGTTCTGCCACTTCCTTATTGGCAGGACACCTCGCCTGAAGCAGCATGACTATATTTTTTCTCATCCTTCTTATTTTATATGAATCAGTCACAACCTCTACTTCCCTGCTTATTGGAAATATACAGGATGTAACAATTTTTGACCGTCCTCTATCTATGACCTCAACTATGCAGAGTCTGCAGCTGGCAAGACCTGGAAGTGCATCATTGTGACATAAAGTAGGTATATATATATTGTTTCTTCTCGCCACCTCCAATATAAATTCCCCAGGCTGGGCCTCACATATTTTGCCATCTATTGTAATTTTCATATTTACCTCCCCCTTTACAGAACCTTAACCGCACCAAATCTACAATTGTTGATGCAATTGCCGCATCTTAAACACTTATCCGCATCTATCACATGAACCTTTTTCACCTCTCCGGTAATGCAATCGGCAGGACAGTTTTTCCTGCATATATCACACCCGACACATTTCTCTTTGTCTATACCAAAAGTAGTAAGTTTCTTGCAAACTCCGGCCCTGCATCTCTTGTTTCTTATGTGTTCCTCAAATTCATCCCTGAAATATCTGATTGACGCTTTTACCGGATTGGGTGCACTCTTACCAAGGCTGCACAGGGAAGCTTGGCTTGTCATGGAAGATATTTCGAGAAGTTCCTCTATATCCCCTTCTCTGCCCTCGCCATTACATATATCTGTCAATATTTCCAGCATCCTTCTTATTCCCTCCCTGCAGGGTACACATTTGCCGCAGGATTCTTCCGCCAGAAAACTCATATAATATCTGGTCACATCCACCATACAGGTTCTGTCATCCATCACAATCATTCCACCCGATCCCATCATGGAATCCGCTTTTATCAGGGTATCGTAGTCAACTTTCAGATTCAGACATCTCTCGGGCAGACATCCTCCAGAAGGTCCGCCTATCTGAACAGCTTTAAACTTTCTATCATTTAAAACTCCACCGCCTATGTCATATATTATTTCTTTCAGCGTAGTTCCCATCGGCACTTCCACAAGTCCGGTATTCTTTACTTTTCCAACAAGTGAAAACACCTTCGTTCCCTTGCTTTTTTCCATGGTACCTATGGAATGATACCAATCTCCACCTTTTTCAATTATTATAGGTACATTGGCCCAGGTTTCAACATTGTTTAAAACAGTTGGATTTCCCCACAGTCCTTTTTCAGTAGTGTGTATATATTTTGCTCTAGGCTCACCTACCTTGCCCTCTATAGAAGACATGAGCGCCGTTGATTCGCCGCACACAAAGGCTCCTCCACCTCTCACTATCTGTATGTCGAATGAAAAATCACTTCCAAGTATATTTTTACCGAGCAAATTTTCTCTCTTTGCCGCATCTATAGCTTTTTGCATGTTTTCAACAGCAAGTCCATATTCATCCCTTATATAGGCAAATCCATCAGTCCCGCCTACTGCATATGCACATAGAATCATACCCTCTATTACGCTGTTTGGATCTCCCTCCATTATACTTCTATCCATAAATGCACCCGGATCCCCTTCATCACCGTTACAGACCACATATTTGGGCGTAGTATCAATATCAGCAGCAGTTTTCCATTTGCGTCCCGTAGGAAAACCAGCCCCACCTCTTCCTCTGAGGCCAGATTTTGACACCTCTTCAAGCACTTGTCCAGGTTTCATGCTGCTGATGGCTTTTTTAAGAGCTCCATAACCTCCTCTTTCAATATAATCCTCAATATTTATAGGATCTATTTCACCTACATTTCTAAGGGCAATTTTACTTTGTCTCTTATAGAATTCACTTTCCTTATGATTTCTAAGCCTTTTTTTAGTAGAAGTTTCAAAATAGAGCAAATTGTCTATAATTTCATTATTGATCAATGTTTTTTTAACAATATCCCCTACGTCTTTAACTTTAACCTTAAAATATGCAATATCATCCGGATATATTTTAAGCACGGGGCCTTTTTCACACAATCCATCACACCCAGTGGCTTTAAGCACAACATCTACATCCGAATTCATATCTAATCTGTCTAACTGCAGTTTAAGTTCTTCATATACCTCCATACTTCCTTTGGCCAGACATCCTGTACCACAGCACACATTGACGATTTTTTTACTACTCATTGCTCCCACCTCTATATTCATCAAGAATTTTCTGAACCAACTTGGGAGTCAGATTTCCATAATACTTATCATTTATCATCATAACAGGCCCTATAGCACAGCAGCCTATACAATTAACCGTATTTATTGAAAATTTGAGATCATCCGTGGTATCCCCAGGTCTAATTCCTATTGCCTTTTCGAGCTCATCCATTACAACCATGGATCCTGCCACATGGCAGGCCGTTCCATCACAGACCGTTATTATATTTTCCCCTTTCGGAGTCAGACTCAGTGCTTTATAGAAAGTAGCCATGCCATATAACCTGCTGAGAGGAGTTTCCAGATACTGGGCCAGATTTTTCAAAGCATCTCTGGGTATATATTTATATTTTCTCTGGATGTCCTGAAGTATTGCAAGAGTATACCTCTGCTCTTTAGGATACTTTTCAATCACATCTTGTGCAGATAGATCATTGCCGCTTAAATCTTGTTTCACTGTATTTGCCATTGATATTTCACTCTCCTTAAAATTATTTGCAAGTCAATCATCACACTATTCGCTGCGGATTCGCATATACATTCATCCTTTTTCCCCTCACGAAGCCAACTAAAGTTACATTCAGAGCTTCAGCAAATTTTATTGAAAGATCGGTAGGTGCAGATTTCGATATCATTATAGGAATCCCAAATCTGGCAATTTTAAACAACATTTCAAAAGAAACTCTGCTGCTTACGAACAATATCTTGTCCCATAAAGGAATTTTTTTCATAAAAGACTCTCCGAGCAGTTTATCTACTGCATTGTGTCTGGCCACATCTTCACAGATGGATACTATGCCGTATTTATTACAAAGGGCAGCACAGTGAACTCCACCGGTATTTTTAAATGCCTCAGAATAGGATAAATTTTCCTTCATTAAATCATAAATTCTCTCCTTCTCTATATGAACGTTTTCATTTTGTACTTTATCTATTTTAAGGGAATTTATTATATATGAAAAAAATTCACTGCTCTTTTTTTCACTAAAGCTGTGAGGTATCACCTGTTTCAAGTATTTGGAAATATCAAGTCCCTCACAATTCAAAAACACTTCAGCCGTACCATTTTCCTCATGTATTTTTACACATTTTATCTCATCGTAAGATTTTATAATACCTTGAAAAGCCAGAAACCCCACAGTTAATTCTTCAAGTTTTTCAGGTGTACACAAAAGTGTAGTCAAATGTTTTCCATTTACAAATATATTTAACGGATACTCCCGTACGGCCATTTCATCCATGGTTTTTTCATATTTCCCGTCATATTTTATTACTTTAAGTTTAAGTGTTTTATCCACGTTTTGTTTCCCCCATAAAATTTGTTTCTATAAAATCAGCTATTTCATCTGCATTATTTAAATCCAATACAGGAATATCCAGTTTCATTTTCTCATCGGCGGCAACTGCTATAAAATTTGTAAAATTATTCTCGAAATCCCTGTAGAGCAAATGGGAATCTTTAGACTTCCTGTAAACTTCTATTTTGGGAAAAGCACTTTCTTTAAATCCTTCAACTATCACAATATCCACGTCCTGAAACAATCCCAAAAGTTCCTCTATGCTCTCTCTTTTTTCAATCTTTTTTATCATGGCCACTTTATTGTCTGAAGTAATTACAACATTGTCCGCCCCAGCTTCAGTAAATCTATAACTGTCTTTTCCTGGATAATCTATCTGAAATTGATGGGCATCGTGTTTTATAACACCTACTTTATAACCGCGGTTTTTAAGATCTTTTACTATTTTTTCTATCAATGTAGTTTTACCTAAATTTGAAACAGATGAAACTATGGAAATGACAGGTTTCTTATTTGAATATAAATTTGCCATTTAAGATATCCCCAGCTTTCACGGATTTAATTCCCTCTTTAATAATTATTACTCCATTTGAACGGGTTAATGTAAAAAGCGCATTTGAACTCTGACTTCCAACACTATGTGCATAATATTTTCCATCTCTTTCTTCTATATTGACATAAACATAATTGTCCCTATCTCCCTTTGATCTAAAATCATCCTCCAGGATGACCGGAAATTCTTCACTCAAGATATCCTTCCTGCCCGTCATTTTCTTCACAGCCGGTGTTACAAAAACTTCAAAAGTATTTATAACAGACAGCGGATTACCTGGAAGACCAAAAAATAGCTTGTTTTTAAAAGTTGCAAAGGTAATTGGTTTGCCGGGCTTGATCTTTACGGATGTAAACTTTATATCAGCACCTATATCGTGGAGAACATACTCTATAAAGTCATAATCTCCTACAGACACACCTCCCGAAGTTATAACTATGTCCCCTTCCTGAAAAGCATTCTTTACCGAATTCAAAATTTTTTCCCTGTTATCCTCAACTACCCCATAGGACTTTACATCTGCATTCAAATTATTTCCCAAGGCCGCAAGGGCATACTCATTGCAATTTCTAACTTTGCCTCCTGTTATTTCATCATCCACACCTACAAGTTCATCACCGGTAGTTATAACTATAATCTTAGGCTTTCTATAGCACTCTATACTGCTGTATCCCAGGGAAGCCAACATTCCTATTTCTGAAGGCCTCAAAAATGTTCCTTTTCCAAAGACGGAATCGCCTTTTCTTATCTCTTCCCCTTCTCTCAGTATATTTTTACCTCTATTAACTTTTCCACAGACTTCAAGTTCATCCTCACAAGTTTTCACTTTTTCAATTTGAATAACTGCATCAGCACCTTCGGGGAGGGCAGCTCCAGTCATTATTTTCACGGTCTCTCCAGCTTTTATTCCATTTTTAGGAAAATCTCCGGCTTTTATAGATCCAGTGATTTTAAATTTTGATACTCCCTCTTTAGTTTCAGCACTATTTAGAGCATATCCGTCCATCGCCGACTTATCAAATGGAGGTAAATTATCTCTAGAAGTTATGTTCTCCGCCAGCACCCTGTTTAAAGCCCTGGTCAATGAAACACCTTCAAATCCAAGCAGTGACGTGTTATCCAATACTGTATCCAAAGCTTTCTGCAGTTCTATCAAAATATATTCCTCCCAACTTTTCAAGTTCCTCTATACTTTTGCTTTCATCTTTTTCTTTATTTCGCTGTATTTTCTCTTTATATATTCTTCCGCTTTTTTCTGGTCATCCAGTGCTTCTATTTTAACTGCACAGTATTTTAATTCCGGAGTTTTCGACACCGGATCAAGGTTATTGCAGGTAAGTTCATTACATGCACCAATCCACCACTGATATGTCATATAAACCGCTCCCCTGTTTGCCCTTTCCGTTACCATGGCTCTTGCTAAAACAGATCCCCTTCTCGAGCTTATTCTTATAACCTGTTCATCTTTTATTTTATATTTGCCTGCATCTCTAGGGTTAATCTGCACATACCCAGGTTCATCTGCCAGCTGCTGAAGTGCCCTGCAGTTACCTGTCATGGTTCTCACTGAATAATGTCCTGCTTCCCTTACAGTGGAGAGAACCAGCGGATATTCTCTATCTACGGATTCCATAGGGGATCTCCATTCTGCAGCAAACAAGTTTCCCCTTCCCGTCGGAGTATTAAACTTATTATCTCTGTAAAGGTAGGATGTACCTGGATGATCCTCTGAAGGACAGGGCCATTGAATTCCCCCTAGTTTTTCCAGTCTGTCATAAGTTACTCCCTTAAAATTAGGGCACAAATTTCTGAGTTCATCCCATATTTCCTCTGTATTTTTATAATGCATGGGATAACCCATGGAACAGGATATTTCTGAAATTATCTTCCAGTCTGGTTTTACATCACCTTTAGGTTCCACTACCTTCCTGAATTTTTGAAATCCTCTGTCAGCACAGGTAAACACACCTTCATGCTCTCCCCAGGAAGTAGCAGGTAAAATTACATCTGCATAAAGGGAAGTTTTATTCATAAAAATATCTTGAACTACGACAAACTCCAGTTTCTCCAGGGTCTTTCTCATTTCCCCCGAATCGGGATCACTTTGGATTGGATCCTCTCCCATTATATAATAGGCTTTTAATTTATTCTCTTTAAGCGTCTTACGCGGAACCTCGGTCAGGTGGCATCCTATCTTATCTGAAAGTTTAACTTTCCAGGCCTTTTCAAATTTCTTTCTTACCTTGCTGTCAGTCACACTCTGATAACCTGGATAGACATTTGGAAGTACTCCCATGTCACAGGCACCCTGCACATTATTCTGACCCCTGACCGGACCTATACCTACATTGGCCCTTCCAAAATTTCCAGTCAGAAGTGCCAGAGAAGCCAGGCCTTTGACCACATCCACAGCTTGTGCAAACTGACATACTCCCATTCCATAGAGTATCATGGCATTTTCGGCACCAGAATACATTTCCATTGCCTTCACTATATCCCCGGCATTTACATGAGTGATTTTCTCCACATATTCAGGAGTATATTTTCTCACTATTTCGCTATATTTTTCAAAACCATCTGTATGATCTCTCACATATTCTTTATCATACAGATTTTTATTTATAAGAACATTTGCAAAGGCATTTACAAGGGCCATATTGGTCCCATTTTTTATGGGCAGCCAGAGATCCGCTATCCTTCCTGATTCAGTTATGCGCGGATCCACTACTATGATCTTTGCACCTTTCTGTTTTGCATTTACTATTCTCTTTGCAATTATAGGATGTGAAGATGCCCCATTATAACCAAAAATAAGCAACAGATCGGTGTCGTCTATCTCATGTATCCCATTTGACATGGCGCCATTTCCCAAAACATAAGCCAGACCGGCCACAGAAGGAGCATGTCAAACTCTAGCACAGTGATCTACATTATTTGTCCCCACTGCCGCCCTCATGAACTTTTGCATAATATAATTTGCTTCATTTCCGGACCCCCTGGCACAACCTGTGGCCATTATTGAGTCAGGTCCATATCTTTCCTTTATATCCGATAACCTTGAAGCTGTAAAATCAATAGCTTCATTCCACGATACTTCTTTTAACTCACCATTTTTTCTTATCATGGGCTTTTTTAGACGTGCTGTTAAAATTTTAGGATCATTTAAAAAATCCCAGCCAAAATAACCTTTCAAGCACAATGATCCCTCATTTGTCCTGCCGTTAGCTGGTTCTGCCTTAATTATTCTGTTGTTCCTTACATATAAATAAAGGCTGCACCCCGCACCACAATAAGGACATACTGTCAAAATTTTCTTATCCATATCCAACCCCCTCAAATTTTACACAAAAACCATCTCTGATGTGAATAAACTTCAAATGTATATATTCATTTTAAAATATTCAGAATTTAAAGTCAAGATTACTTTTTTTTTAACAATTTGAAATATAAAAAAGAGAGATCACTTGAATCTCTCTTATAATTTATAACCTTCATAGATTACATTATCCAAAATACCGTTAACTTTATTTTGACACCTATGCTTCCACAGGTGGATGCTCTCACAGATGACTCCATCCTCCTACAGCCAAATTGCTAGGATACATGTACTCACCTAAATATCGAACTTCCGTTTCTCTAATGTAGGTTCAAAACTAAAGCACACGCATACTTCAGAATTTATATTGTATTTTAATTATTAACGTAATTATACACTAATCAATTTATCATGTCAATTAACATTTAACTATTTTTTGGAAAATAATTCCGCAGTCTGTTTAATTATATCATAATTTGTCAAATCGTAATGCAGTGGGGTCAAAGTTGCATAACCCTTTTTTATATAACATACATCCGTAGGACTATAATCCTCTGAATCCGGGGAATGTCTGTTATATTTGCCTCCCATATTGCATACCTTTATTCCCTTTATCCTTTCTATCGGCAAAAGGGGAACATTTAAATTCAAGACCACGTCATTCCTTTTATACTCATCCTCAATTGCAGAAAATACTTCAATGGCATACTTTGCAGCTATATTATAGTCATAGTTGTCGTACTTGGTATCCAGGGATACTGCCATGGAGGGCACCTTGCAAATAGATGCCTCAATAGCTGCAGAAACCGTCCCGGAGTACAATATATCCACTCCCAGATTAAACCCGTCATTTATTCCGGAAATAACCATGTCTACTTTCTTACTGCATATTTTATTCAGTCCCATCCTGACACAATCTGCAGGAGTCCCATTTATGCTGTATGCCTTCGAATCAATACCTGGAATTCTAGCTTCCTCTGCAGTCAAAGATTCTTCAGCCGTTATTGAATGTCCGCTTCCACTTCTTTGCACGTTAGGTGCGGCAATCGTAACTTCATTTTCCTTTTCAAAATATTTTGCCAGAATATGCAGACCCTCTGCATTTATTCCATCGTCATTGGTGAGTAATAATCTCATTTTTTATCCTCCTATAACACCATGATCACTTGATTTACGAACTTCATTTTCAATGTCCTTCCATACCTCTTCATTGCTTTTATCCCTTATCACTTTGTATCTATTGCCATCCATGGAAATGTCAAACTGACATATTGCAGAATAAATACAATAGCTGCAGGCACTCCTATTTTTATTCTTACAGGGAGCGATATCTATGTTTCCCTCCAGCATCTCATCACACAATTTTCCTATAGTATTTCTCACATATTTCCTGAGAAGTTGAAATTGCTCTACTGTAGCCAGAGATGATTTAGCCTTTGAAAGGCTGCCATCTTTTTTTACGGAAGCAGGTATAATATCCGAAGAGCTTTTTATATCTTTATCCATTTTCTTTATAATATCCGGATCACTCAGAAGCAGTCCGTTCATCTTTAGACTTTTAACTATTCTCTCTTTTATCTCATCATCAGATATATTACCCGACGATCTTATTATAGGATCATCCAATTTAAAATACAATATGCCCGCAGGAACAGCATCCACATCCATTTTTTCATCCAATTCCGTAAGTATGGCGTCTAAATATATCAAAAGCTGCATTTGAAAGCCATAATATATATCAGACAGTTTGAATTCCTTGGTACCGGACTTGTAATCTATTATTCTAAGATAAGTTTCACCGTTTTTTTCCATGGCATCCACTCTATCAGCCCTTCCCACAAGATTAACTTTTTCACCGGAATGAAGCTCAATTGAAATAGGAGGAAAATCCCCCCCATATCCAAAGGACAGTTCATATGCCCTGGGCTCAAATTCGCCTTTTTTCATATGTTCTGTTATAAGCCACAGAGATCTTGTAAGAATTCTTTTTATCCTATCTGTAAGGTGCTTATATTTCCTAGAACTATTCAATATTGAACCCGGCATATTTTCCAAGGCCCCATCTATTATGCACTCTATATTTTCTCTGCACCATTTTTCATCTATGTCTTTCCACGTCAGTTCTTTTTCCTTTAAAGCAATTGAAAACTTCTCAATCATCTTATGCATAAAGCTGCCCAAATCCGGCGGACTAAAATCATACATTTTTCTTTCCCTGACATTCAGACCATATTGTACAAAATATGCAAAGGGACATTGAGCATACTTTTCCAATCTTGAAACACTTACCGTCAGATGTCTTCCATAAAGTTTCCTCACTTTGCCCGTATCTGCAATTTCCATTTTATTGTTATAGGAAAATCCACTTAGAACACTTTTTAACTTCTCACTCCAGCGGGAGTCTCCTTTATACCAACTGTATACATCCATCCAGATAGGATTTATTGAATCGGTATTGCCTATATTCCTTCTCATATTTAGGATCAGTTCATTAAAAGTGGCTTTAGGTGTACTTATAGATTCCATACTTTCCCCATCCCCTGCTGTATCCATTACATCACTTTTTTCCTGCAATCCCGGAAAAAGTTTTTTTATCATGGATATTACAATGGATGGCCTTTTAGCTTTTCCTTCACTGTCACTCATTGAATAGCTCAATTTCAAATACTTATCCTCTACAGTCAACGTGACGTATACCAGGAATTGTTCCTCCAAAGCTCTGGTTCTGGTATTTTCCTTTAATTCCAGTCCCTTTTCTCTGAGAACATCTCTGTCATCATCCGTAAAAATGCCGTCAGAAACTATAGCTGCCGGGAAAATACCGTCATTCACTCCTACAATATAAAGTGCCCTTATATCATGACTTCTTAGCCTCGTTACACTGCTTACCAGTACTTGATCCAAAGAAGGTGGAATTACCCCTATCTTGTACTGTAAAAAACTATTTACAAGCATTTCATTAAAAGCTTTCATTCCAAAAGTCTCATCTCCCCTGGACTCGACTATCTGATCAAGTACATCCATCACTATATCCCATATTTGGCTGTATTCATTGGCCTTATCCAATTTGGAGCTGCTTCTGAATTCTTCTATAAGTCCCTTTATCTTCTCAGGAACTCCCAGATCACATAAAAAATCATAAAGTCCCTGACATATCTGTGTCCCTTTCTTTCTTCCCTTTATGGCAGCTGAAAGTTTTAATATAGGTTCCCTTACCTTGTCTCTTATGGAATTTATCCTATTTAGATATTCTGTTTCATCCTCAGGTATATCCTCTTTTGAAATGCCACGGCTCATTTTAAAATCCCAGGGTTCAGGCTGTGTCCATCTTTTCCCTCTTATCCCATTGGCAAGAACATAGTTTTCAAGCATATCTATTTCATCAAATTCAATATTCAAAATTCCAGTTTTCAGATATCTGAACACAGATTCATAGGACCAGTTCTTAGACAATATTTCCACTGCGGAAATTATCAGAACTATAACAGGGTTATTGACGATTTCCCTTTTCTTGTCTATAAAATAAGGTATGTCATACTCATTGAATACGGCTTTTATCAAGCTTTCATACCCATCCAGATCTCCTGTTACAACGGCAATATCCCTGAATCTAAGATCTTTATCCCTGCATGCCTTTACTATATCTCTGGCAACATGCTCTATTTCAGCATATTGGTTAAGCGCCCTGTATATTCCTATATCTTTAACAGGTCTGCAATATGGCTTACGTGGATATGAAAACAAAAAGCCTTGAAGATGCTGGAGCTCAGGACTCTTTTTGAACCTATAACAGGGACTGCAATTCAAAACAACAGGCTTATCATAGTGTATATTATTGTCCTCAGCTATCTGCAAAAGTTTTTTTTCCGTAATCCTTGTGGGGAAAAATAAGTCCATGCTTTCAGAAGTGCCGTATCCTTCTCTCCCTTCCATACACAAGGTTATATTTACCCTATAGGCCTTGTTCATGATCTTTTTAAGTACCTCATACTCCTGGGGGGTAAAATTGAAAAATTCATCCACCCACACCTCTGCATCATCAAACATCCTGGACCTGTCAATTTTTTCACTGAGAATATTCAATGTATCTTCGGAATCCAAATACTTCTTATGAAGCGTATTTTCAAATTCAGAAAAAATTACTGAAATATCCTCCAATTTATTTTTCAGGCTCACGCCTTCAATATTATCTGCACTGTCTTTTAAAATCCCGGGAGATATCTTGTATCTTTTCAGTTCAATTATGGCATCGGATATAAGATTTATAAAACCCTTCTTTTTAGCAGCCCTGCCAAACACCTTCAATTTATCTTTATTTTCTTCTATTATCTTATATAAAAGCACACTTCTGCCTGCATCATTTATATTTTTTCTAGTTCCTCCCCCCACTTCGGCAAGTACCCTTTCCGCCATTCTTCTGAAACTGAGTACCTGGGCCTTCAACATTCCCCTTTCCCCTACTGTTTCCACCAAATTTTTCTCAGCCTGAAAGGAAAATTGCTCCGGAACTATAATTACAAGGTTTCTCTCATCCCCACCGTATATTTTATTTTTCACACTGTTTAAACAGTAGTGGCTCTTTCCGCTGCCTGCTCTTCCATATATAAATCTAATACTCATAGGAAACATGTCACCTCCTAAAAAGTTTGGAACTTTATAGAGGATTTTCAGAATGCACTGAAAATCCCCATCAATTGTCCAAGCTATTTCTTCTGAATCATATCTGCTATTGCTGCCATATTTCCAAGAGAAGAAACTGCCTCACTTGGAAGTATAAGCTTATTTGCCGGATTCTTAGCCATTTCCTTAAGAGCTTCAACTTGTTTTAAAGCTATCACTCTCTCATCCGTACCCGAATCTATTATGGATCTGTTGATAAGACCAATGGCCTTGGAATTGGCCGCTGCCACAGACTCTATCGCCTTCGCCTTACCTTCCGCTTCCAGCATCTGGGATTGTCTAAGTCCCTCCGCCCTTCTTATATTTGCCTCTTTTTCAGCTTCTGCCTGCAGTATCTTGGCTTGTTTTTCTCCTTCAGCCCTGGCTATATCGCTTTGTTTCTGTCCTTCTGCCTGAAGTATAACCGCCCTTTTGTCCCTTTCGGCTTTCATCTGTTTTTCCATGGCCTGCTGGATTTCGGCAGGTGGGATGATATTTTTAATCTCCACAGATAATATCTTTATTCCGTAAGCGTCCGTAATATCGTCCACAACTCTCAAAAGCTCGTTGTTTATTTTATCCCTCCCTGAAAGGACTTCATCTAAAGTCATATTGCCCACAATATTTCTCATGTTTGTAATAGTCGAAAAAATTATACCTGATCTGTAATCTTCTATATTGTATATGGCATCTCTGGGATTTAACACTTTATAAAATATGACATTATCTATAGAAATTTTTACATTGTCCTGGGTAATGACACTTTGGGGCTCAATGTCAAGTATCTGCTGCTTGGTAGAAACTTTTCTACGCACAAAATCAGCAAAGGGAATTATAAAATGCCACCCGGGCTGCAGCACCCTATGAAATTGTCCAAGCCTTTCCACAATAGTTACATAACCTGTATTCACAATTTTAATAGAGTATATTACAGCAGCCAGTATAGCTATAAGAATAATCAAAATAAGAATTTTGCCCATAATTTACATCTCCTTCTTTACAATCAATTTATTTCCTTCCATTCCCACTATCTTTATTTTGTCTCCTTTTTTAAGTACATATCCACCGTCTTTTATATTCCAGTAAACTCCATCGACTTTAACTCCGTTGTTCTTCTCCATTTCCTCATCTACCACAATTTCTCTGCCAATATAAGTTTTTTCTCTGAGCGGCGTGGGCTTCACAGATTGCTTTATCTTCTTTTTCACAACAGGATAACATACAATTATGAGTATGATACTGACAATTGTAAACACTATGAACTGAACTACAAATGCGCAGCCGAACATTCCAGCTATAATGGCCGCAATAGCCCCAACAGTAAACCATATAAACAAAAATGCACTTGTAACCATATCTATTATCAGAGCTATTAGTCCAACTAAAATCCATAAAACAAGCTCAAACATACGGTCCTCCTTTTACTATTTTATAATATAATAATACACTATTATATCCAATTAACAAAGCAAAAGTTCAGATAACATCTTTAACCTTTAATTTTCACTTGCAGAACGGGCCCACAGTTTATAACTGGCATCCGAAGGCATTCTCCAGTCCCCTCTAGGAGACAGACTAACTGTACCCACCTTGGGACCGTCCGGAATTGCAGAGCGTTTAAACTGCTGGGTAAAAAACCTCTTTATAAATACATTGAGCCATTTTTCAATAATCTGACTGCTGTAACAACCTTCATAGGCCTGTTTAGCCAAAAACAATATCTTCTGTGGAGAATAATTCAGCCTCACGAAATAGTATAAAAAGAAATCGTGGAGTTCATAGGGTCCCACTATATCCTCTGTTTTCTGGGATATTTTACCTTCCTTGTCTTTAGGTAAAAGTTCAGGGCTCACGGGAGTATCCAGTACATCTATCAAAATCCGGGATACACTTTGGGAAGCTTCCCTGTCAGCTACATATTTTACCAGATATCTCACCAATGTTTTAGGTATGGAACAATTCACCCCGTACATTGACATATGATCTCCATTATATGTACACCACCCAAGGGCAAGTTCTGAAAGATCCCCTGTGCCAATCACAAGCCCGCCTTCCTTGTTTGCTATATCCATCATAATCTGAGTCCTCTCTCTGGCCTGTACATTCTCGTAAGTTACATCATGTATGTTTTCATCATGGGAAATATCCTTAAAATGCTGTATACATGCTTTTACTATATTTATTTCTCTAAATTCCGTATTTAAATTCTTGCATAGGCTGACAGCATTATTATATGTCCTATCCGTAGTTCCAAATCCGGGCATAGTGATTGTTATTATATTTTTTCTGGGTATTTTAAGAATATCAAAGGTCTTAACCACTACCAGAAGTGCAAGTGTGGAATCCAATCCGCCGGATATACCTACTACAGCTTTTTTCAGATTAGTATGGCTTATTCTCTTCCCTAAGCCCGCAGTTTGTATGTTAAATATTTCCCTGCACCTTATTTCACACTCACCTTCATTGTCAGGTACAAATGGATGTCTATCTACCTTTCTGTCAAATTTGCCATAATCCGTGCTTTCAAACTGGAATTCCACATTTACCGGTCTGTGCGAAAACCCTTTTACATTATCTCTAAAGCTCACATTTTTCAGACGCTGGTTTTTCAATTTATCTACATCCAGAATTGAAGTTATAACTTCATTTTCTCTTTTAAATCTCTCATTTGAATTCAACATAATTCCATTTTCTGAAATACACAAATCTCCGCTGAAAACCAAATCCGTGGAGGATTCAAACACTCCCGAAGATGAATATACATAAGAACACATGCCCCTGGCACTTTGTGAACGTATGAGGTTCCTTCTATAAGAAGATTTGCTGACAATTTCATTGGAAGCAGACAGATTTCCAATAATATTCGCCCCCATAAGGCAGAGATAACTGCTTGGAGGTATTACCGCCCAGAGATCTTCACATATTTCAAATCCAAACTTGAAATTTTCACAGGTAAATATCAAATTCACACCAAAGGGTATGTCTTTTTGAAAACAGAAGTCAATATTTTCATCTACAACACCTGTTCCTTCAGTAAACCATCTTTTTTCATAAAATTCTTCATAATTTGGAATATAGCTTTTGGGAACAATTCCTAAAATACTTCCCTTAAACACTATGCATGCACAATTATACAAACAGTCGTCATGTACGACAGGAGCTCCCACTGCTATGAGAATATCCTTTCCCCTGGAATACTCACAAAGTTTTTTCAGAGCTTCGGGTATTTTCTCCAAAAGGAGCTGCTGTTCAAAGAGATCTGCACAGGTATATGAAGTTATGGAAAGTTCGGGAAACACAATAAGTTTTGACTTTTCAGCCATAGCTTTGTCTATACATTCCTCTATATTTTTTAAATTAAACTCTAAATTACCTATGTCCGTCAGCGGGCAAGCCGATGACACCCGTATAAAATCCATTACATTTTACCTCCTCGTAAAATTTTTCAATTTTCTCATACTATATATACATTATAAGTAATCTAAGTCAAATTGAAAATTATTTTAGCCGTTATTTACAATCATCATAATGGAAATTAAAGTTGACGCTGCATCCAGCAGCCATACTCCAAAAGCCGCCAGCCTGTTGTTTTCCTCCACCCATACTGAAACACCATAGCTAAATGTATAATAACCGGAACATATTATCAAAAAACACAGTATATATTTCATTTTTCTACCTTTCCCTTGGAATTCCATATATCCGATGTATAAAATCCCGCTCCCATTCTCCTGACTTTCACATCCAAATTCACGTTGATCTTCGCATCTTCATAATGACTTAGCCAGTTATAATTTTCCCATTCCTGAATAGTTTTAAAATTATCGGCCACATGATATCCAAATCCAAAGATATCAGATTTATAGACCTTCTGGGTTTTTTCAATAGTCTTATTTATACCCTTCAATAAAAAATCATTTATCTGGCTATTTAAATCCTGTATCATATACACCTTTTCATAGGGAGTCTTATTATGAATGGAAATTATATCCGCATCCACTTTCAAATTTACGTCAATTACAGGTTTTCCATCACTAAAATGGGCCTTCACCTTAGGCTTTCCGGACAATTTGATATAGCATACGATAACAGTGTCAGGCTTATGCCTGTCATTTATAGTTACAGTGGCACCCTTGAATTCACCTTCTACAAGAAGAAAATACCTGGTTTCATAACTGTCCAGACGCCCCACCATCTTATCTCCATTAAATACAGCTGTGCCGGAAAGCTCTCTCTTTGCCGATCCCTTCCTCGGAATCTCCCCGGGTAAATATCCCTTCCCCGTAATAGGCGAAATATCTTTGGAACTGTCTTCGTCTCTTACATTTTGATAATTATTTACACCACCGTAAGCTGCAACAGGCTGCTCATAATTTGAAAGCACACTCCGGTAGAAATTAAAAAATTTTTCCTGGACGGAATAGGAATTATGCAGTGGTTGAGAAAAAAACAATTCCACCATCTTAGGCAGACTCTCTCCTACAATAGATAGATTTTCCCTGATAAAATCTTCAGCTTTGTCTTTCACCACAGTAATTGCAACGGTACTTCTCATGTCCCTAAATCTCTGTATTCCCAGAATATAGCTTCCTATTCCCTTCATTGCAATCTTTTCTGAAAATACAATGACTTTCAAATGTTTCAGTGTGACTTCACGGGATATTTCCTGTTCAAACATTTCCACGGATTCAATTATGCTTGGAGATTCCACCACCGCCACATTGGCCTGTGTGCGCTGGGTACCTTCTGTGTTTCTGTTTCCCGCACCATACACAGGATACTGTATGGTTATTTTAAATTTATTGTTGGTTCCCACATCCACCCCTAATATCACAGGATAGACCTGATCGTCAATCTCCACCGCATCATAACAGCCTGAAAACAAAGTAGCCAGCATTAAAAGAAGTAAAATCAAACTAATTCTTCTGTACATTTTGGTTCCCACCTTTTTTCTTCAAGAGGACAGCTATGACAAGTACAAAAATAGGTATAAAATAATTGACAACCATGCTGTATTCACGGATAAACACTAAATTTACAGATACCAGTTCCATTATGTTCTGGGGAATAATTGCCGCGATAAAAACCAAAAAGGCAAATGGAACTAAAAGAGGTCTGTGATTCTTTATATTGAATATTTTGCAGTAGATACTTACACATATATAAAAAGCTATTGATGTAGTTACCATGGAGGGTATAACCCAGATCATCAGAAATATTGTCTCAACCCTTTGAATAAACCTGTTAAAATAAATTGTTCTTGAAAGCTCAAAAATACCGGATATATTTTCTTCTCCAAAAGCATAACCAAAAGAAGCAAGGTAGAACAGAAAACAGAACATGAATATAACTCCAGAAAATACTATACTCATAATGCCTGCCTTTTTTATCTCTTTCAGATCCTTAAGTGCATCCGTTATAACAAATAAAATAATAAATTCGTCGTAGGAGGAGCTTCTCAGAAATTCAGACCATAAAGTCCTGGGAATGCCATATCCCAGATATGGTTTTAAATAATTGAAATTATACACGGGATAGGCCATGGAAAACACAACAGCAAGGCCCAGTAAGACGGGGACAAGACAAATGCCGCACAACTGTCCGAGCCCTTTGAATCCAAAATATGCGACCAGGATCGAAACCAGCAAAATACTTCCCATTATAAAAGCCGGTGGGGTTTTAGGTAAATTGTATATCTTAATCATATCCACAAATTCCCGCAAATTGGATCCGGAATAAAAAACACAGTATATGCAGAGTACCATACTTAGAATTTTTCCAAAAAACCTTCCAAGAACTGCATCGAATATCTGAATTAAATTCATGCCGGGAAACCTGAGCATAAGTCTGTATATAATATAGAAAAACATTATACTGATAACACAGGATCCTACCGTGGAATACCAGGCTGCAGTTCCAACCCTCTGCACTATTGTCGCAGCACTTGAGTAAAATATTTTATTTATAATAGCTAAAACGACAAGGCATACAGCCTGAAACAGTCCTATATTACCTTCATTCATAAATCTCCACCTACTTTAAATGTTTTTATTCCTCTTTTTAACACTGGCATCCTGATTTATCCATCCTCTAGGATTTTTGGGCTGTTTCCTCGGATCCATGGTATTCAATTCGTCAGGTCTGAATTCCTGTTTCCAAATAGGATAATTTAAAACAGTATCCCTGCTCTTCCTTGTCTTAGGTGGAAAATTGGAGAAAAAAGGAACTCCGAAGGATCTCAAATTGCACATTATGGTTATACTTGCCACTATCCCCAGACATACACCCAGAAACCCCAGCACATATCCGAACAAGATGAAGGACAACCTAATTATTCTGGTAGCATAGGTCAAACTGAAATCTGGTATGGAATAATTTCCAAGTACGGTAAAGGAAATGACTATAATTAAAATAGGGCTTATTATACTTGCTTGAACAGCTGCCTGGCCTATTATAAGAGCCCCCACTATACCTATGGTATTTCCCAGAATTCCCGGTATTCTTACGCCAGCTTCCCTTATGAGTTCAAATGAAATTTCCATGAATATGACTTCTACAATGGTGGGAAAAGGCACTTCTTCCCTAGATCTTGCAATCGAAATAAGGAGGGAGGAGGGAATCATCTCCTGATGGTAGTTTATAAGTGCCACATACATTCCCGGGAGCAGCAGGGATACAAGTATTCCAAAGATCCTGACAACCCTCAGCAGGAAACTATACTGCCATTTTAAAATGTAATCTTCCGAAGTGTGGAACAGTGTAAAAAATGTAATTGGCACAATGAGTACATAAGGTGTGCCATTGGAAATAAGTGCCACCCTGCCTTCCATAATATAGTAGCATGTCCTGTCAGTTCTCTCTGTAGAAAGTACAGTTGGAATCAAAGACCATGTATTATCACTGATATACTCTCCAAGCATTCCTGTCCCGGATATAAAATCCGTCTTTACACTGCTGATCCTCCTCTTTATCTCCTGAACTATTGCAGGATTCACTATGCCTTCTATATACATGATGGCACATTCATTATTGTTGCTGTCCCCTACACGGAGTTTTTCCGTGATCAGATCCTTGTTCCTTATAAGTTTTCTTATCAGGGCTACATTAGTAGACAAATTTTCAGTAAAAGCTTCATAGGATCCCTTCACAGAACCCTCCGTCTGTGGTGTGTTCACTTCTCTTTTTTCAAAGCCCTTAGTGCCATAGATGCCGTAGTAACAGCATCCGTCTATATAAACCACCGTATTGCCTACAATTATCTGGTATATGACATCTTTGGGTTTATCCACGGTCTTCATATAATTGATTTCAACCACATTGTTTAAGATGAAATCCACCTCCTCTTTTTTAGGGGATCGATCCTCACCTGCAGTGATTCTATAATTCAGAAGAGGCCTCAATATAAAATTATTTACAATATTATTGTCTACAGCACCATTCAAATAAGCTATAAATGCGTCATATTTTCCCGAAATCTTGATTTTTCTCACTATGATATCCCTGTTGACAGGATAATGAAACTCCTGCTCTATAAATTTTATATTGGAATCAATATCTGTCGGGATCTTGAAATCATTTTTTATATTAAAAGAATCATAACTGTAATTATTATCTGAATTCTCATTTTCTTCAGGTATATAAAAATTCTGTATTTCTTTTTCACGCCTGTATGTAATGAGAGAAATTAAATTCTTAAATACATTGCCCATATTGTCACTGCCTTCTTTCAGATTTTATATTGAATACAGTAAAAGTAACCAGCGGAAGTAAAAATAGCAAAATTACACATAAGTATACATACACATTCAGAAATTTAAAGAGTGAAAACAAATTTCTGGAAATGAAATAGGATATTATGTATATTGCAGCAGTAAATACAATCAAAAATATATTGGAATTTATAGTTTTGTCAATTTTAAACTCCCTAAGTATAAGCACCAGGGCAAAAAATGAAGTTATATATTTTGAGAACCAACCCGATATTACCTGAAATATCACATAGAATTCGCCGCTTGCTATAAATCCAAAATATGATATGAGCTGGGTCTGAACCAATTTGGGATAGACAATCGTGTTCGCCCTTTCCACATTAAAAGTGGCAAGTATTCCTATTATGGCAACAATTATCATCTGTGCCACAAACAAATTACCCATAAATGAATAAATTCTGAGTCCCTTTTTAACTTCCAGCTGGCTCAAATAAGGCAGTGCTATGACAATAGAAGAATACATGCCAATTGATTTTAAAATTGATAAGAAAAAATTTGCATTTATTCCATGCTCGAATATTGGAAACATCCTGCAGTAATTCTTGAACCTGGACGTTAAAAGGGCCAGATTTATCCCATTGAACACAGAAATGGCTATACACACCATGATAACTGCCATTACAGAATATCTGCCTCTTTTTACGGTATAAAAACCCGGTATCACTATAAAAAGCAATATATACCATACGGGACTTTCTATAAAAAAATTGGTATGTACTACATTTGCCTCTACAGAGGCACTTTCAAGAAGAGATAAAAAGATAGCTATGGAAAACAAAATTAAAAGCACACTTCCAAATAAATTTCCAAAGGAAGTAGTAAATATTTCATGCAAACTATAACAATTATTTTTCAAACATATATTTATCAGGTAATCAAAATAAACCAGCATTATCACACAAGTTATTATAATTGCCACCCAGCTGTCCCTACCAGACATATTCATAAAAATTTGCGGGTAGGTTTTCAAACTCGATATCGAGAGGGCAGATACTATGAAAAATATATGTTTAAAATTGAATTTGCCCATAAATAATCTCCATTCACACTAAATTTTACATACAAATATTATCTGCTAAACCATGAATGTTATTCAAGAAAATACAGATAATATATCTGGTGATGAAAGTATGAATGATTATTTAAATTATATAAATGAGAAACTAAAGGGTAATTCGGATTTGAAACACCGTGAGATAAAATGCAGCAGGGGAACCATATACCTATTATTTATAGATAATATGTGCGATTCAAAATTTATAAGTGAATATATAATAGCACCGCTTATAAAAAGCAGCAAACTGATAACCGATGCGGAAATGATAAAAGACGAAGTACTTTACAGCAATTCACTGGGTGATGTAAATTCCAGGGATGATATGCTGCTTCACATATTATCTGGCGACGTCATAATCATATCTGATTTTTATAACAATGCCCTGTACTGTGAAGCTAAGGGATTTAGCAAGAGGAGTATAAACACACCTCTAACCGAAACAGTGATAAAGGGTCCGAGAGAAGGTTTTACAGAAGCCCTGATGGATAATATATCCCTTATAAGGCGGAGAATAAAAAGCCCCCAGCTTAAAATAGATTACAAGATTGTGGGTAATATTTCCAATACGACCGTAGCCTTCCTGTATCTTCAGGATCTGGTTTCACAAAAGGTGCTTAAATACATCAACAGTAAATTTTCAAAAATGAATATAGATTTTCTCCTGGACACAAATTATATAGAAGAACAGTTAAAAAATTCAAGAACCATTTTTGATACCGTAGGATATACTGAAAAGGCCGATACCGCAGCATCTAAAATACTTCAGGGAAGGGTGGTCATTCTCGTAGACGGCACCCCCTTTGCACTGAGTGCACCCTATTTTTTTATAGAAAATTTCCAGATGGCGGACGACTATTACCTAAATACCTATTATACGAGTATAGTAAGGATAATCAGAATAATTTCTTTCGGAATCTCAGTATTTTTACCCGGACTTTATATAGCCCTGACCACCTACCATTTTTCGCTAATACCGCTTATATTTGTCTTCAGGCTTTCTTCATCCAGGGCAGATGTACCTATTCCCACTATATTGGAAATCTACCTGATGTCGTTTTTCTTCCAGCTTTTAAGAGAAGCTGGCATACGGCTTCCACAGCCTATTGGACAGTCTATGAGCATAGTGGGAGCCCTAATACTTGGCCAGGCAGCGGTAAGTGCTGGCCTTACTTCTCAAAGTACAGTGATAATAGTGGCCATATCTGCCATATCCTCCTTCTTGACACCCAAACTATACGGTCCCATTTTACTGTGGAGCTCTATAATATTGTTTCTATGTTCTCTAATAGGAATGCTCGGATTTTTAATGGGAATGTTCGTCATGGTATCTGCCATAGCATCACTGGACAGCTGCGGCTATCCGTATATCACACCCATACTGACCAAAAAGAATTTGAGATACAGGGATATTATTTTTAGAGGAAAACTCACCAATATATCAAACAATAATTTCAACAAGGATGATAAAGTATGAAAAAATTTCTTTGCTGCCTTCTAATAATATGTACATCTTTTCTCGGCGGATGTTTTAACTATAATGACATAGACAAAGTTATATTCGCAACAGCCTGTATAATAGATGTGGATAATCAGGGTAACCCTATACTCTACGTGGAAGCCTTCAGGCCACAAAAAACTGTTACAAGTTCTTCCAACAGCGACCAGAGAATTCTCTTTAGGAGCTCAAAGAAAACTATGTTTGAAACTATAAGGGACATAAATCTATCCTCAAATTATAAACTGAATTATACCCAGACTATGGGGATCATATTTACACAAAAAGCTGCAGAATACGGTATAAAGGACTTTCTGGATATTTTTGAAAGAGACCAGGAATTTGTCCTCAGGGCAAATATAGCTGTTTTAAAGGGATGTCCTGACAATTTCTTGAATATGAAATTAAAAGGCCAGGAATACCTTGGAATCTTCATACATGACTTAATAAGAAACATACCTTCCTCCTCCAGAGAAGTTATGACCAGTTTTAACGATTTTCTAAATGAAATGCATACCAGAGCCAAGACATCCGTCATCCCGATCGTCCAGATAAAACAGGAACAGCTGGAAAACAGGCTGGAGATCGGAGACGGTGCCATAATGGTCAATTATAAAATGGTAGATACACTGAGAAGGGAAAATGCACTGGGTTATAATTTTATACTGGACAATATAAAGGCAGGTTCTATGGAAGTCACAAATCCAAATGTTCCATCTAAATATGTAAGCCTGGAAATATTAAAAAATTCTACGAGAACAAAGATGCACTATGACGGCGAAAAACTGGTAGTAAAAAAAATAATAAACACAAAGGCAAGTATATCCGAGGCACAGAATAAAATGAATTTAAATCAGGACTCTATAAAATTGCTGGAATCAAATGCAGAAAATAATATAGCTTTTGCCTGTGAAGATATATTTAAAAAATACAGGGAAAAAAATTTGGATATATTCAATATAGCAGAAGACTTTCAAAGAAGGTATCCCAGAGAAAATCCAGACGATATATTCAAAAAAAGCCAGCTTAAATTAGAGGTTCACGTTACAGTGGAGGGATCTTCTACTAAAACAAATTTCGGCGGTTAATCTTCTGGTGTAAATTTTTGCAATAGTATATAATAAGCTTTGGGCTTTTAAAAAGTTAGGAGTGAAACACATATGATACTTATAGGGAAATTCAATCTTTTAAAGATTGTCCGGAAAACAGGATTCGGATATTATCTGGACGCCAAAACGGGCAAAACCAGTGACGACATACTTCTTCCAAACAAAAACGCCTTGGAAAATGAACTTTCTATAGGAGATGAGGTAAATGCCTTCATATACAGGGATTCAAAGGACAGGGTAATTGCGACTCTCAAATCCCCTGCCGCGGTAGTCGGTGAAATTGCACTGTTAAAAGTGGTATCAAGGGTAGACTTTGGATATTTCGTGGATATAGGCCTGGAAAGAGATATACTGGCTCCAATATCTGAGCAAAAATATACACTTGAGGTTGGAAAATATTATCCTTTTTACATCTACCTTGATAAAACGAGCAGAATAGCCGCAACCACAGATATAGGCAGATATCTTCTGGAAGTTGAAGATAAAGACGAAAAGTACCACATAGGAGCAGAAGTAAAAGGTATTGTCTACGGATTTCAGACAAACAACAGCGCTATGGTAGTAGTGGACAAAAAATACACGGGAGTCATACTAAGCAATGAATATTTTACAAAGCTCAAAATTGGTGACGAACTGAATTTAAGAGTAAAAAAAATCTATGAAGATGGCAAATTAGGACTTACCCCCAGGAAAACTCCAAAATATGAAAGGCTGTCCCTGGAAGATACAATACTCGATTATTTAAAATGTCATAATGGGTTTATGCCCTATAATGACAAGAGTTCCCCCGATGACATAAAAAAAGTTTTCCATGAAAGCAAAAATTATTTTAAAAATGCTCTTGGAGGGCTTATGAGAAGGAATCTAATTTACCAGGATAAAAATGGTACCAAACTCATAAGATGAACGTCGAATCGCAGAAAAGCCGTATGCAATTTTAATTGATTGCATACGGCTTTTCTGCCAACAAATAATTTATAACAACTTAAGGAATATGCTGGCTATGATTACAGAAGCAATGGATACAGTCATAAATCCACCGACCAGCATCCTCGGGAGCAATATATCTATCAGATAATTTTTTTCCTCTTCCGTAGTGCCTACGGACTTACAGACCTCTGTTGTTATAACATAATCTGCCGGGAATCCAAAAAGTGCCGTAAGTGCACAGGCAAAAGCCATCTCCTTTGAAAACCCAAGATGCCTTCCCACAAGCATTGACATTATAAACATGCCGAGAATTCCCAATATTATAAGCACAATTATAGGACCTATTATTCCCAGAAGCTGTGACGGCGTAACACTGGACAGTTGAGAGAATACATACGCCAAAAGTCCCAATATAAGCCAGTTGAATACCCCTGCCTTGACAAGGGACTGCTCTTCCAAAAATCCAAGTTCACAAAAAACAACTCCAAGTATGAGGCATATTACATACTGATTTACAGCTCCTCCAGTTAATTTAGACAGCCACCCCGCAAGCATGGACACCAATATCACTTTAAACAGTATCATTGGAGAGCTCTGATAAGCCTTAGGAAGCGCAGGTATAAGTTTTTTCCTGTTGTTTTCCTCCTTAAACATGCTTCCCTCTTTAATTACTTTGGGATCGGGACCATTTTCCCTAAAATCCTTCACAATTCTTCTTCCTTCCCTTTTCAAACACCAAGAAGTAATGGGATAGCCAAAAAAGCTGTGAGTTACAAACATAGCTATAGGAAGAACGGCCAAAGTAGTAAGGCCCTGTGCTTTCAAACCCTCGGACATAAGCAGTGCCGCTACTATTCCTCCTGTAAGAGGCGGTGTTGCGGCGATAACCGTATGCCAGTCAAACAACAACAGCCCCACACTCATGGTTAAAGCTATGATTCCACATATGCCGCAGACTGCAACTACTACCGCCTTCCACTGGGCTATCAATTTCTTCAAACTCATAAGGGTCCCCAGATGTACAAGAAGAAGGCCCATGGCAATCTGTATGAACTCTTTGCCAAAAGATGCCCTCACAACTATATCCTTTGGTGCAAATGTCCAAAACCCTATCAAAAACAGAACAGCAGAGATAAATACCGAAGGAACATAAGCTTTTGTTTTCTCCGATATAACTTCTCCTACTAGTAAAAATGCCATTACTATCAGAAAACATTCAACAGATGAAAGTTCCATCAATCTCACTCCTTTTTTTAATTACGGAAAATTATTTCGGTAGCTTTTTACACTAAGCATTTATCATGCCAATAAAAAGTGCAGAATAAATTATAAAATTTATAATTTATTCTGATGGGATATTGAATTTTATAATTCATATAATATTTATTAAATATTTCCACACAATAAAATGCCGGAGGATTTCTTTTATATATAAAAATATATTTTTATAAAATCGTTTTATAAAATTGTAATTTTCCAACTATTAATTCATATCAATTTATAATATTAAACTATGATAATTGCATATTCATCAATTAATTATTCTTATCTGACTACAGCAAATTTTTTCATATTTCCATAATTTTTCACATTGAAATCAAGTGTATCAATATGTTACAATTCTTTGTAACATATTGATACACTTATAATTCCACGAAAGGTGATATTACAAATATGAACAATAAATCATTCAGTGCAAAATATACATTCGATGATATTTTGGTAAATTCGGTTAAAGGAAAAAGATGTAAAAAAATGGCTGGAAAATTTGCAGATACGGATTTTACTGTACTCATAAGCGGCGAGAGCGGCGTCGGCAAAGAAATGTTCGCCCATGCTATTCACAACAAAAGCAAAAGAAAATTCAAACCATTTGTCAGGTTAAATTGTGCCGCAATACCGGAAAATCTTGCAGAATCCGAATTATTCGGGTATGAAAGCGGAGCTTTCACCGGGGCTTCCAAAGAAGGCAGGCTTGGAAAATTCGAACTGGCAGATGGTGGAACTATATTTCTCGATGAAATAGGCGATATGCCATTAATTCTTCAAGCAAAACTCCTAAAGGTTCTACAGGAAAATGAAATAGAACGCATAGGCAGCAATAAAATAACAAACATAGATGTAAGGGTTATAGCCGCCACCAATTATGATTTAAAGGAAAAGATACTCCAGGGAACATTTAGGAGAGATTTATATTACAGGCTAAATTTTTTAAGCCTAGAAATTCCCCCTCTTAGGGAACGTAAAGATGATATACCAGTTTTAGTAAAATCTTTACAGGATAGGTTTTACAGGAAATACTCTATAAAAAAATATTTTCCCGACGGCATATTAAAAGCATTATCAGACTACAACTGGCCCGGTAATATAAGAGAATTAATAAATATATTGGGAAGAATAATGATAACCTCCAAAGGTAAAGTTGTAACTATGGACGATTTACCTGAATTCCTGTTGAAAACCCATCATGATAAAAATGAACTTCTAAAAAGCTCCATGCATGAAGCCGAAAGCAAATTAATAATGGACATGCTTATAAAAAATAATTTTAATAAATCAAAAACAGCAAAAAACTTGGGAATTCCAAGAATGACACTTTACAGGAAATTAAAAAAATTATTTCCCATCATAAATAGCCAACACTGACAGGATCTTAAAAAAGCTGTATGTAATTCCAAGTAGAATTGTATACAGCTTTTTCAAACACAGTTAATTTCAAGTATTCTGCTTCCAGAGCATTTTGACAATTTCATTTACAACTAGAGGTACAATAGACAATAAAATTACAAACATCCAGTCATTCAGCGTAAGTCTAAATACCTTGAATACAGATGCCAAAAATGGGACTGTAATGACCACATTTTGAAGCACTATTCCAAGTATTATGGCTCCAATTAGATATCTGTTGGTGAAAATTCCAATCTGGAATATGGATTTTTCACTGTGCCTCATACTTAAAGTGTAAAACAGCTGGGACACACTGAGAACTACAAATGACATAGTCTGTGCATGCATAACGGAATTTGGATATATCCTAGTTCCCACATAAAATGCACTTAATGTAAGCACACCTATCAAAATACCATTGCCTATCAGAAATACACCATTTTTTCCTGAAAACAACCCTTCTCTTGCATCACGCGGCTTTTCCTTCATTATATCCGGATCATCAGGATCCACTCCGAGAGCCAGTGCCGGAAGACTGTCCGTTATCAAATTCACCCACAAAAGATGGATAGGTCTCAGTACAGAAGGCCACCCAAGCACTATGCCGATAAAGAGGGCTATTATTTCCCCTATATTGCAGGAAAGAAGGAATGTTATAGATTTTCTTATATTGTTATATATATTTCTTCCTTCTTTTACCGCCTCCACAATAGTTGAAAAATTATCATCGGTCAGTATCATGTCAGAAGCATCCTTAGCCACGTCAGTTCCTGTAATTCCCATGGCTACACCTATATCGGCAGTTTTTAAGGAAGGTGCATCATTTACGCCGTCCCCAGTCATGGAAACTATATTTCCCTTCTTTTTTAACGTTTTTACAATTTTTACTTTGTGTTCCGGGGACACTCTGGCAAATACCCTCAAGTTATCGATTCTATTCCCAGCTTCCTTTTCAGGCAGTTTGTCAAATTCATACCCCAACATGACCTGAGAGAAATCCTTGGCTATTCCAAGCTCCTTTGCTATGGCAAAAGCTGTATTTTTATGATCTCCCGTGATCATGACCGTTCTTATACCGGACTTCTTGCATTCCTCTATGGAATCCCGTACATTTTCTCTGGGAGGATCTATCATCCCCACAAGGCCAACAAAAGTCAAATTCTTTTCCATGGAATCAATCTCGATTTCAATTGAATCCACCTTTTTAAAAGCCGCTGCAAGCACCCTGAGTGCATCCTTTGACATGGAATCAGAGGCATTCATCACTTTTAACTTAAGTTCTTCACTAAAGGGGACTATACCGCCATTTAGATATATGCTGCTGCAGATCTCAATCAAATTATCCACAGCACCTTTTGTAATCACATTGTATTTATTGTCAAACCTATTCAAAGTTGTCATGAGCTTTCTATCTGAATCAAACGGTATCTCATTTACCCGGACATGAAGTCTGTCTTCATCTTTCTTATATAAATCAAATTTAGCTCCCAGTTCAAGCAGCGCTATTTCAGTTGGATCTCCGGTTTTAGAATCTGCAGAATAAGTGGCATCACTGCACAGTATCATGTATTCCACAAGGGCAAAATGCACTTTGTTTTTCATATTCAGCCCTGAAATATTATCCAAGGTACCATCAGCATAAAATTTAGTCACGGTCATCTTATTCTGGGTCAGAGTTCCCGTCTTATCGGAGCATATTATATTCACAGAGCCCAGGGTTTCTATGGCAGGTAATTTTCTTATTATGGCATTCTTCTTTATCATTCTCTGAACTCCCACAGCAAGAACTATTGTGACCATGGCAGGTAATCCTTCCGGAACAGCGGCTACCGCCAAACTTATAGCCGTCAAGAACATCTCAAATAAATCCCTTTTTTGAATTACCGCTACAATGAACATAAGTACACATATTACAAGTACTCCAAAACCAAGTATTTTACCAAGCTGTGCAAGCTTCACCTGAAGCGGTGTCAAGTTTTTTTCATCGTTGTCAAGCATTTTTGCTATTTTCCCTATTTCAGTATCCATACTTGCAGCTACAGCAACTCCCGTTCCTCTTCCATAAGTTACCATGGTGGACATAAAAGCCATATTCTGCTGGTCGCCAAGGGCTATATCTTCACCTTTTAATACATTCTCTGCATATTTCTCCGAAGGTACGGATTCACCGGTTAAGGCCGATTCCTCTATTTTCAAATTTGCAGTTTCAATCAGTCTCAAGTCACATGGGACATATTTACCTGCTTCCAAAACCACTATATCCCCTATTACTACATCTTCAGATGATATCTCTACAATGCGGCCGTCTCTTTTCACAAGTGCTTTTGGAAAGGAAAGTTTTTTCAATGATTCCAGCGCCTTCTCAGCTTTTGATTCCTGAACCAGTCCTATTATTGCATTTAGCACAATTACA
The DNA here is from genome assembly GCA_903789665.1 of uncultured Clostridium sp. Classification (GTDB taxonomy): domain Bacteria; phylum Bacillota; class Clostridia; order Clostridiales; family Clostridiaceae; genus Clostridium_B; species Clostridium_B lapidicellarium. The sequence continues at coordinate 32,630 of CAIFEX010000016.1, read as the reverse complement.
ACCATTATAATAACTGCATCGCTTACCTCTCCAAGTAAAGCGGAAATTACAGCTGCAGCCAGCAATATATATATCAATACATCATTTATCTGTTCAAATAAAAGTTTTAAAATTGACTTCTTTTTCTTTTCAGCTAATTTATTGGGTCCGTACTTATTCTTTCTAGCTAGAGCTTCCTCCGAACTCAACCCATTTACTATGTCGGTATTGAATTCTTTGATTATTTCATCCAAGCTTTTTTCAAACCACATAAAATCACCTACCCAACTTTTATTTTTTGAAAATACCGTAATCTTATACACATTAAATAGTTTATTATAACTATTTAATAAAAATTCTACAATATATCACAATTAACTATATATTGGTTGAGAGTTATGATAAGATTATACTATATGAACGGCTTTTTTTGAATCAAAAGTTGAAAATTTTCTTAAATAAAAACAGGAGGCATCTTATGGAAATTCCCAGAATTGGAGGAACCTCTTCTCCTTCTTCAAATAATAAAAACATAAAGATAAAAAAAGATTTTTCCCAAAGTTTCAATTCTCAAATGGAAAAAAAATCAGAAGAACAGCTCAAAGGAATGTTTAATAAAATAAAAAAAAGGGGAAACAGGTTAGCCGTAACGAAATGCTATTCGGATGTAAAATTATACAAAAAAATGATAAAAGAATATCTGGAATCTGTCTTAAAACACATGTACAACATAAAAAAAGACATAAGCTTTTGGCAGACACAATATTTCATAACCGTGGATACCATAGATAAAAAATTGGAAGAGCTCACCAAGGCACTCCTAAATGACCAAAAGGAAAATCTAAACATAGCTGCTACCATAGACGATATAAGCGGTCTTCTAGTAGACATCTATAAATAGAGCTTAAAATATATGCCTCTTCTAACTTTCCAATAATATAAAATTTCTATATAACTGAAGCCAAAATAAGAAGTTCTTCATTATCATTGTATATTTCATCAAACTGACTTATAGGAAGGGGATTGACCCCTCTACCCACTTCTATGGTGAATCCGGGCTTTCCATGATCCTGTATAAACCAGTCTTTATACCCTGAATAAGATGTTATGCCAGTGGTTTGCGCCAGTTCATACCCGCTTACTTGAGAGAATATTTCAGCTATTCTTCTGGACTCGGGAGGAGTCAGGGCATCATACTGCCAATAAATAACCTTTCCCTGGCTGTGATAGGCCAATACCATTCTGAAATCATGGCTATTCGTAAAATTGACCATGGCTCTGGTTTCAGGTTCTGATTCAGCATAGGGACCTGAATACCTGGTGGGTCCCGGGCCATATACACCGTAAGAAAGTTCAGCTTCTTTTGAAAGCTGCCAGTTTGCATTATAATTGTGATTTATATCAACACCCCTGTTGTTTGCTTCCCAGTTCCTTGAAAAATCAGTACTTCCTCTATTCCAATCTATGAGCTGATAATAATAGGGATTATTCCTGGTTAACCCATTCAGCACCAGCTCCACTCCATCAGGATTTACCATGGGAACTATATAGATACTGCTTCTCCTCCATATTTCTCCTATATTATAACCCCTTATACTTCTACCTTCCGAATAGGCTTTAGCGAAATTTTCCATAAATTTCATCAAAAGAGGTGTAGTTATCCATTCCAAAGCATGGTGCGAGCCATTATAAGATACCTGATTGCTTCCTGACCCGAGTTTCACATAATAAAGCTGCCTTCCAAGTACACTCTCACCGGCACTTCCTACAGTTATAAATGGATACCTGGCCTCAAGGCCCGCAAGATCCGTCTCAAGTACGCTGTAGGTATAATTTATATTTGTATCCACCACGTCTATGTTGTAAGGTACTTTAATTGTATTCCCCGGAATTAGACCCAAAGGCTCTACGGAAGGATTGGCCGTTATTATTTTATAAACTTGAGTCCCATACTTCTCAGCTATGCTGTACAGTGTATCACCTGATCTTATGACATATTCATCATAACCCAACATGAAGCTTTGGAGCACCCTATAAGTATCCGGCCCTATTATACCATCCGATATCAATCCATTGTTCCTTTGAAAATTTTCAACCGCCTCTTCAGTCTGCACACCAAATATTCCATCTACAGGACCGTGATAATAACCTATTTTACTTAAAACCGCCTGAATCTGCATTACCTGATTACCAGATGAACCTAATTTAAAAATAGGCATTTTACAATCTCCAAATATTATTAACACTATATTTTATACTTAACTTATAAAATAGGTGATATATATTTTAACAGCCAAAGTGTTTGTAAATTTCAGATTTTGTAATATACCCCTTTGCCGAATTCCTGAGAGATTCTTTTTCCTCCTCTGTAAGTTCTCTTACAACTCTCGCAGGTGATCCCATACACATAACTCCAGAAGGTATCTTTTTATTTTTAGTTACAAGGCTGCCTGCCCCTATAATGGTATATTCGCCAATTTCAGCATTATCCAATATTATAGAACCCATTCCAATTAAAGAATACCTTCCGACTTTGGCGCCATGTATTATAGCATTATGCCCTACGGTTACATATTCTTCTATTTCTACCGGATTCATTCCGCTGCTGGTATGAAGGGTACAATTATCCTGTACATTGCTTCCCTTTCCCACATATATGTAATTTACGTCCCCCCTCAATACAGCTCCAAACCATATATTGGCTTTTTCGTAGATTTTAACTTTTCCTATAATTTCTGCACTGTCAGCTATAAAACAATTTTTATTTATTTCTGGTACATAATTTTTAAATCTTCTTATCATACTATAATTCAATCTCCTTTCAGTATCAATTATAAACTATTTTGTAGTGAATATTAAAATAAACTTATAAAATACAGTTTATTTAAAAAACACGATAAAAAATGACATACAAATTAAATTGAACTTTTACAGGATATATAATATAATAAATAAGCACTATATATAGTATTAATATATATCGATTAATACTATATATAGTAGTTGCTTTATAAATACACACAACATGTACAATATATTTTTTACCATAAATTGGAGGTAAGTTGCAATTGAACAGCATAAAGGATTTATTTAAAAGATATTATACAAAATCCCTTGAAAAAAACAGCAATAAAACCGTATATGATCTATTCAAGTGGAAAAAAACGGATGTATTTTTAAAAGATCATAAAACCCACAAAGTTCTGGTGGATATGAAGGATCTGGAATTTCCAGAACAGTATTCCCAGAATGCCTGCGACATAATAGCTTCTAAATATTTCAGAAAAGCCGGTATTCCCGGAAAACTGGGCTATGAAAACAGCATGAAATCAGTAGCAGACAGAATGGTAAACTTTTGGCGTGAATCCTTAAAGGATGAAGGGCTTATAAAGACAGAAGAGGAAAGTTCTATTTTTTACGATGAATGTGTCTATGCATTTTTAAAGCAGATGTATGCCCCAAACTCTCCGCAGTGGTTCAATACGGGGCTAAAGTTATCCTACGGCATAAGTGGTACAAAGCAGGGCAACTACTATTTCGACGACAATTTAAATAAAGTGATGGAATGTAATGACAGCTATACTAGAACTCAAGCTTCTGCTTGTTTTATACTATCTATTGAAGACAAACTGCTGGGTTCTCATTCTATATCAGATCAATTTGTAACAGAAACAAAACTATTCAAGGGAGGTTCGGGAACAGGTACTAATTTTTCCCCCATAAGAGCAAAAGGTGAAAAATTATCTGGAGGAGGCTCTTCCTCAGGTCTTATGAGTTTTTTAAAGGCATTGGACAGAAATGCCGGAGCAATCAAGTCTGGAGGCACAACGAGAAGAGCTGCCAAAATGGTATGCCTGGATGTAGACCATCCTGAAATAATGAACTTTATAACCTGGAAATCAAAAGAAGAAAATAAAGTAAAGGCACTTGGTAAAATGGGATACGATACAGATTTAGACGGCGAAGCCTATGAAACTGTATCAGGTCAAAACAGCAACAATTCTGTAAGATTTTCAAATAGCTTCATGAGTAAAGTAGACAGACTAAAGGTTAATCCAGATGAGACGATAAAGCTCAGAGGTCGGGTTGATCCTAAGATTACGAAGACAGCAAAGGTAAAGGAAATCTGGGACACTTTCAACAGCTGTGCTTGGAAATGTGCGGATCCGGCGCCCCAGTTCAGCGATACCTTCAATGCATGGCATACATGCCCTGCAGGGGAAGACGGAAAAGTAAATGCACCGTATAATATGATAAATTCTACAAATCCCTGCGGAGAATATGCCTTTTTAGACAATACTTCATGCAATCTGGCATCCATAAATATATATAAATTTTATAATCCAGGCAAAAATACTTTTGATATGGAGGGATATCTACATATAATCAGCTTAGTTCAGCTGATACTGGAAGCTTCCATACACTGGGGACAATTTCCTACGGCAGATATAGCAAGAAAAACACATTTTTTCAGAACTACAGGCTTAGGCATATCAAATATAGCGTCCCTATTCATGGTCATGGGATATCCTTATGATTCAAACGAAGCCAGGACACTTGCAGCTTCATTAGTTGGAATACTTACAGGCCAATCCTATTATGTATCCTCTTTAATGGCAAAAGAAATAGGCCCCTTTGAAAAGTTTCAAATAAATAAGCCTTATATGATGAGAGTGATGAGAAATCATGCCAGGGCAGCTTCTGTAAATTTGGAAAAACTCTCAAAAACCATGGGATACAGTTTTTCAAATGAATTTGAAGGATTAAACTATACTCCTTTAAAAGTAAACCATGAAATTTTAAAAAGCCAAAATTTATCGTATTTGGGAACTACATTGACAAAATGCTGGGTAAATGCCCTTAAAAGCGGCGACAAATTTGGCTATAGAAACGCCCAGGTTACAGCTATAGCACCTACAGGCACCATATCCTTTGCTATGGACTGCGGTGCAACCTCAATAGAGCCGTTCTTCAGCCATATTGTCTATAAAAAATTATCCGGCGGCGGATTCATGACAATCATAAACCCCGTAATAACCATGGCATTAAAAAAACTAGGCTACACCAAGGAAGAAATAGAGGATATATTGTCCTACGTACTTGAAAAAGAAACCATAACCAAAGACGGCTTTACCTATGAGAAAATACTCGACGGCAAAATGGAAGGAGCCCCGCATTTAAAAGATGAACATCTTGCCATATTCGACACTTCAAATAAATGCGGCAGCGGTGAAAGATACATTGATCCCATGGGGCATGTAAAAATGGTAGCTTCCATAACCCCGCTCATATCCGGTTCAGTATCAAAAACTGTAAACTTACCCAAAGACGCTTCCATACAGGATTTCAAAGACGTGGTTTTATCCTCATGGAAACTCGGGATTAAAGGAATAGCACTGTACAGGGATTCCTCTAAAGCAGCCCAGCCTCTAAATACAAACTTATCCGCTTCAGCTGATGTAAAGCTTGATGACTTAACCTATAAACAGCTTTTAAGCAAGGCCAGGAATTTGCAAAAAGGGGTAAAGTATTCAAAAAGGGATAAACCCGTGGGAATCCGCAGAGGAACAACTCATCCGGCACAAATAGATGACGTGAAAATATACACTACAGTAAACAGATCCGCAAATGGCGATATATCTGAAATATATATAACTACGGACAGAGAGGGAACTATAATAATGGGGCTCTTAAATTCCCTGTCAAAGGCAATATCGGTAATGCTCCAATACCATGTTCCACCGCAGGATATATCGAGGATGCTGCGTGGTCAAAAATACGAACCCTACGGATTCGTTCAAAAACATCCCTATATAAAATACGTATCTTCCATATCGGATCTTATAAGTAAAATAATAGATATAGAACTTGGAGATTTTTCCAGATGTCAGATCAAACCTGAGAATTACGACAAGAACAGCTTGATTCTAGGAAACTCTTCCGCTGAATTAAATTCCGGGAAAATCAACAATACTGAAATAAAGACAAAAAAAATAGACGGTGAAAGAGTATACGGTGCGGTCTGTCCTACTTGCTCCAGTACCAGAATGGTTAGAAACGGAACCTGCATGGTATGCCTGGACTGCGGTTCCACTACAGGATGCAGTTAAGTAGAGAGCCCAAATCTTTGATTTGGTGCGAATCACTTACTCCGCCGAACAAAGAGAGGTGGAGTTACCTTAATTCAGAGCTCAAATCTTTGATTTGGTGCAAATCACTTACTCCACCGAACAAGGAGAGGTGAAATTACCTTATTATGGACTATAAACAGCAGAAATAAAAACTGCCGTTCATAGTCCATTTTTAATTATACACTGGCTATTATCTAAAGGATGTCCATGTGTACCGTAGATATGTTTCATTGTAACCGTTTCACCTGGATCTATGATCACAAATTTGTCAGAATTCCACGGACCCGTCAAAAGTTCCCTGATATACTCAAGAGTTCCCGGCAAAACTTCATATTGTAATTTCAATTCTCCTGCTATTTTTTTTGCCTTTTCCAAATAATCCTCAAGTTTATAAGCTCCAGTCTTTATAACCCCCAATTTTTTATAATGCTTAAAAACTATACTATAAATTCTCTCCGTTTTCTTTTTACCATAACGTTTCACAGCATTTTGATATTCACTCCATATATTGCTTTCCGATTCCAGCCAGCCCTTGGTCAAAAAATAAGTTCCGCTGTCACCGGCCAGTTCATCACGCCTTTTGCAAGACCCCAAAAGCAATGTAATACAATCATCTGCTCTTGGAAATATCATGCGATAATTCGGCGGTTTAAGCCCAATTATAGAATTTCCACAATATCCAAAGGCCAGAATAACCTGATCCACATTAGATATGTGATTCAGCTCACACTGCAAACATTCTCTCAGAGAATCAGGTTGTAGGTGGAGTCCAGACTTTATCCACAATACCGGATAGTTACATCCTGTTTCATCTATTGCTTTATTCAATTCATCTTCAATAGTTCGACAAGCTACGATCAAGGTATTCATTTTAATTTTCAACCCCTTCCCCAAACATTTAAAGGCTTAACAATTACTTGATTTGCTCACTCCATGCAGTTTAATATAATCTCCCCTAAAATAGGTTATTCCAAGTCCGATTGGTTTATTACCCGAATCATATAATTTTTGTTCCACTACAAGCAATGCAACTTCACCATATATATGAAGCAGTTTTTTGGTCTCTTCCTCAGGAGTTTTTGCATATATGATAAGTTCGTTGTTTAAATCATAAAGTGAAGTCCTATTGGATATCATCTCCGGGAAAGTTGCATTTTCAATTTCATTTTCCACAATAGGAGTTCCTTTTTTGTATAAAAGATATTTGACATCATAAGCCATAGGTTCTCCTTCAGTATAAAACAATCTTCTGATCATGACAACCTTCTTATTTTCGCTGATCCGCAAACTGCCTGCCAATTTTTCGTCGGGTAATATTATATCCACAGACAAAAGCTTTGTTTTATCCACATTGTTGATTAAATTGTTCATTTCGTCATAGACAAAGATATATTTATTATAATTTGGTTTTTTTACGAAATAGCCTTTACCTGGGATAGAATATATATAGCCTTCATTTGATAAAATGGAAAGTCCCTTCCTCACCGTCATTCTACTGGTATTATATTCACTGCACAAAGATGTCTCAGAAGGTAGATCATCTCCTGGTTTCAGCTGGCCGCTGCTAATTTTATTCCGTATATTCTGTACAATTTCAGCATATATTGGATTTTTCATTATCCGTTACTCCCTACCTGTTTTTTCCTTCATCCATCTTAAACATATTTTAGTACCAGTAGAAGCCTTTTTGGAAAAACCATCTGCACCAATATACCTGCTTATATCGGAATTCATATGATTGGCGCCTACAATGATCTTAACTTTATCCCTTATGCCGGCTTTTGAAAAAGCCTTTACTATATTCCGCATTGTATCTATGGTATTGGTAAGTGCAGCACTCATAGCTAAAATATCAGGTTTGTTTTTTCTAACTGCCTCTATAAACTTTTCCTTTGAAACATCCACACCTAAATCGATTACTTCAAATCCATTGGCTTCAAGCATACCTTTAAAAATATCCTTGCCAATATCATGGATATCACCTTCTACCGTCCCTAAAACCACTTTTCCCAATCCCTTATGCTTATTTTGGAGAAAATATTCTTTCATTTTGTCCAATTCTAAAATTTTTCTAAAAATAAGTCCAGAAAATATAAGATCCGCTATATAATAGTCTTTACTTTCATATAATTTCCCTACTTTTTCCATGCCATCATTGACAGTTTCAAGCAGGGTTACAGGATCTATTCCCCTATTCAAAGCTTCATTGGCCAAATTTACCACCTTTTCTTCATCCAGCTGTTCCACATATTTCACAATCAACTTTTTTAATTCCGCGAGGTTATCCATTTCATCCACCATCAATCCTTTTCATTCTAATTACAATATTAAAAGTGGAAAATATTTTTGTCAATACTAAGTTATCTCTATAATATACGGCCCCGGTTTTTCAAAAACAATTCTAATACATACAAATTAATAATTTTAAAGCTGCAATCTCAGTTTTTGACAAAAGAGAGCCGCAGCTTTAAAATAACGTTGCTACATCAATAAATTAAGAACAAATATAAACATCATTTCCTCATACTTTTGCATTTTAGGGGCCATTTCACTTTCAACATTTTCATTAATCCCAGAATGTCCTGCCTTATACTGTTCCCATGTTTTATAATACTCTGTCTTCATATTATATTCCTCCTAATAATCAGCATTTTTAGCTACATATTCCAGAACCGCCTGCAGATTTTCAATTTTAATGCTATCTGCGGTTATAATGGCTTTGTCAAATCCAAACATATACTTTCCACCTGGTGCAAGGATATCTACAAGTTCCTTGGCTTTGTCTATGCACTCCTGTTTTGTTCCCGTCTTCAACATAGAAATCGGATAAAAACCTGTAAGAATATGCTTTTTCCCCAGTTTTTCCTTCATAAACTTAGGATCTCCGTATTCAAACCACATTCTAGTATTTTCAGGAAGTTCATAGAGATAATCCACATAACGTGTCCAGTCATTTTCAACAAACAGCAGAGAAGGCTGTCCTGCTGCAGCAAGCTCTTCAACTTCCCTTTTAAAACTCGGCCAGTACAATTTTTCAAAATCCTTAGTGCGGATATACGGTGCCATGTGCAGGGGAATAAAGGTACCAGCATATTTTGAAGGAGATGCAGGTATCCCGCCCTTTACCAATATTGGGGTTACAGCTTCGCAGGCTGCCGCCACCTTGTCAGGACGTCTTCTTATGTCGCCTGTCATGCCCTTAAATCCTCTCAACTGATCTGACATGAAATCAAAGGGAGCTTCAATAAAGCCATTGGTATTTCCAAAAGAAGAATAACCATATTTTTCAATCAGTTTTTCATAGATTACAGTCACATTGTTTAATTCATCATAAAATGCCTTAAAAGCTTTCGCCATTACAAGAGATCTCTGAACGGGATCTGTATTTAGTTCGGTATAGATTCTGGGCAGTACTTTTTCCATAATGCAATTATAGGGCGATTTAATAAATTCGTCGTATTCCCCGGCTTCAAGGCCGCTCACTTCCGGATGCTGCAAAAATCCACTGGAACTCATTATAAAATTTCTTGCCCCTAACATTTTATAATATACTGGAAATCTAAGAGCCTGTACAGGGAGTACGTCTGAAATAAAATTCTTACATATTTTTTCAAATATCTCACCTAGCATGGAAGTGTCCCACTGTGCCTTAGCTAAGTCCTTACCTGCATACTGTATGGAAAACTCAAGAGGAAAATTCACACTTATAGGCACTCTCTTTGGAATCTTTCCATCAAACAGATCTTTGAACAATTGAGTTCTTTCTTCCTGCAATTTTTTAATGTCCGCCATTTAACTCACCCACCTTAAACAAGTTTTTACACCTTCCGCAGCATTTGTATTATAGGAATCAGCACCTACATACTCACAAGCTTCCTTTGTGACAGCATTTCCGCCTATGACTATCTTTATCTTGTCCCTTATATTTTCTTTCTTAAATTCGTCTATTATCTGTTTCATGGAATCAATGGCAAGGGTAAGAACTCCGCTCATTCCAACAATCTGGGGATGTACTTCCCTTATCTTGCCTATAAAAGCCGAGGCAGATTGATCTATGCCTATGTCATACACTTCAAACCCTGCAGCCTCCACCATGCTCTTGAATATATTCTTACCTATGTCATGCAGATCTCCCTTTACCGTACCCAAAACAATAGTGCCAACTTTCTTGGAATTTCCAGAGCCTATGACAGGTTTCAAAATATCAATGGCATTGTTCAAAAGTTCTCCTGCAAAAATCAGATCCCCTACGAAATACTCACCCTTGTCAAACAGATCGCCTACTATTCCCATGCCATTCTGGCACGCATTTACAACTTTCTGAGCTTCCTCTTCCTTTGGATTTGAACTCACAAATTCCTTTACCATTTCATAAACTTTGTCTTCATCCAAATCCCCTACTGACTGTGTCAATAATTTATAATCCATATCTAATCCCCCTATAATTTGTAATTTGTGTTAGTGCATTAACATATCAAAAAATATTTTAGAGTTTTTGCCTGTCCCTTACAGGCCCAATTTTATTCTTCCTATAGGCATTTGAAAACTTTCTACAGTATTTATCATTTCCCATAAGTGCCTCAGCTGCATAAAGTGCTGTCATTATCCCCCTGTTGCAGGGATCCATAATTGCAGAATCCATACCCATAAAAGTGGCAATAGTCAGAAAATTTTGATTTACATATTTTCTAAGCGGCATTCCAAAAGAAATATTGCTCAATCCCGAAGTGATTTTCACAGTAGGATACATGGACTTTATAGATTTCATGGCTTCAATAAAATTAAGCAGAGAAGTGTTTTGTGTGGAAAGTGCCATAACAAGCGGATCTATGTGGATTCTATCAGGTTTTATATCATATTTTTGTGCTTCTTCCACCAAATCCCTGGCTATGTTCACTTTGGTTTTCACATCGGAAGGAATACCGTTATTGTCACAGGTAAGTGCAATTATCTGCCAATCCGTTCCCTTGATCATAGGATATAGGACACTGCATTTATCACCTTCTTTCGATACAGAATTTATTATTCCAGGTTTTTTGGCATACTTAAAAACCGATTTAATGGTCCTGGGATTCGGGCTATCTATAGACAGAGGCTTATTTACAACATCTTGTACAACATCCATGAGCCATTTCAATGTTTCAAGTTCTACTTCCGGGGAAGTACCTGCACACACGTCAATATAATCTGCTCCGTCTTCTGCCTGCTGAATTGCCCTGTTTCTAATAAATTCTTCATCTTTGTTTTCTATTGCCTTTTTTACACTCGGAATTGTTCCATTGATCTTTTCTCCAATAATAATCACTTTAACCCCCCATTTCAAAGTAACAATGTAATAATAAAATTTTTAATTTCCACATCATATCTTTCAAAAACTGGCTTCATATAGATTCCCTCATTTTTTCGAACTGGTTGTGCCCTTTCATCACATGTCTTTTTATATGTTTCCCAGCTTTGAAAATATTTACTTTCCATTTCTTTTTCTCCCCCTCAATATATACCATAGGTACGATATGTCTCCAAAACAGCAAGTAAATTATCGACGTTTACACTATCCACAGTAATGATATTCTTATCAAGATCAAAGAAATATTTTCCTCCCGGTGCAAGAATATCTATGAGTTCCTTTGCTTTGTCAATACACTGTTGTTTTGTACCGGTTTTCAATAGTCCTAAAGGATAAAGGCCTGTAATAATATGTTGTTTACCCAACTTCCCCTTTATTTCCTTCGGATCTCCATATTCAAAACGTAAAATCGTATTCTCTGGCAAATCATAAAGTGAATCAAGAAATCTTGACCAATCCTGCTCGAGAAAAAGATAAGATTTCCCACCAGCAGCAGCAATGCCATCCACCATACGTTTAAAAGTCGGATAATAAATTTTTTCATAATCCCTGTTTCTCATATAAGGCGGCATATGCAATGGAATAAAAGTATAGTTATAGATTGACGGTTGTGCTGGTATACCTCGCTCCAGCATAGTGTCATAAACTGCTTCACAAGCTTCAATAAGCTCTTTAGGTTTTCTTCGTATATCCAGGCTGATTTCTTTAAATCCCCGAAGCTGATCTGCAATAAAATCCATAGGAGCTGCGGTCATGGCAGAAGATTGCGGAGGAGCCTGATATTTTCCATATTCTTTTTCAAGATTTGGAATAACTACACCATTCAAAAAACCCACCGTATCACAATAAGCTTTATAAGCCTTCGCCAATATTAAGGAACGATTAACCGGATCCGTGTCAAGTGCCGAATAGATCCTCGGAAGAATGGTTTCCAAAATAAAATCCATGGGAGATTTAATAAAAGCTCCATATTCATCAGAATGCATAGCTGATATTTCCGGATGCTGCAGAAATCCATTGGAACCCATTACAAAATTCTTGGCACCCAACAACCTATAAAATACTGGAAATCTTATGAGATCACGTATTGGAAAAACATCTGAGTAAAAGTCGTCTGCAACTTTCCTAAATGCACCCTCTAGTAACTCTGGATTCCACTGTGCTTTCAAAATATCAATTCCATAATATTTGATGGCAAATTCTACTGTAACACATGCTGCAATAGGTATTCTTTTTGGAACTTTTCCCTCATATAAACTATTGAAAATTTCCTGTCTTTCCTGCTGTAGCATTTTATTATATTTCCCCATATTAAATTTCCCCCTATATTTATATATACTGAGATTATAGTAAATCATGTATATACAGGTTATTTATATGTTATTTTAATTATAGGTGGATTTTTATGTTTTGTCAACGATTTCAATAAAACATTTCAAATCTTCAGAATAATATAATTATAGGCCATATCAAATTTTACCCTAATTCAGAGTAATTCATGATACGACCTTAAAATATGTAAAACTATTTTTTATTTTTTTTATTGCCGTTATTGTTGTTACTGTCCTTACTGCGGTTTACCCTGTTGGGCTTAGCCTTAGGTCTTATTTTTATATCTTTTTTATTTTTTTTGCTTTTACTATATATAGCACCGCTGTTTAGATCCAAAAACCACAGGAAAAAAATTAAAAATGCAGCAGCAAATATATACTGCCATACCGTCCCATTCATATTATATCTGAAAGAAGCTGCCACAGCAGGCGGTAAAATAAAGGATGCTATGGATAGAGCAAGAATCAGCCACTTATTAGGATTAAGTTTACATAATACATGGGATTTTAAAAAATTATATACTACTAAAAATATTATTGCGATAAATATTATCTGCAATAGTACATTTAACCACAAAGGCATTTCATTACCCCCTTAAATTTGTCTGTCCTTTATATTATCTTATATTTTACATATTATATCAATACCCTTTAATGATAAAAAATGTACAATTGCCCGTAAACAGCTTATAACATAAATCAAAATAAAAGGCGATCCATCACACCACCTATAGGTAGGCAACTTCTCGCCGATTATGTTAAAACAAATAAGTTTTCCCGGGTTTTCTTGTAAATACAGTTACATCATCAATTTCCTTCTGCTGGCATACAAATCTGGTCATTCTTTCCACTCCGAAACCAGCTCCTGCAGTCTTGGGAATTTTCCCTTCCTTTGCGAGCTGAATATAGTTTCTAAAGGCATTTCCATCCATATGGGCTTCTTTCATTCGGGTGAGTATCCTGTCATATTTATACTCTCTTTCTCCACCGCTCAAACCTTCTATATACCCGTAGGGCCATATCAAATCATAATTTCTATAATTTCCAGGCTTTTCTAGATCTTCAGCATCATAAAATTCTCTTTTATGGTTTATAATCCAGAAAGGCTGAGTTGCTTTGGCCGATGCTGTTTCTTCAAAATCATCGCCATATTTTGCCTGAAGTTCCTGTGTTGTATACTTTTTAAAGGGCACAGTTACATCCAAATGTGATGTTCCGATTCCAAGAGCTTTAAACTCATCTGCACATTCTTTTTTTATATAATTAAATACATATTTGACAAGTCCCTCCTGAAATTTAAATATGTCATCCATAGTGGCACCTTTAAATTCGAAATCAATTTGTGTGAATTCAAATAAATGTCTCTTGTCTTCCTTTTCTTCCTGTTCGAATCTTACATTAGGCGATACTATATATATTTTATCAAGATAAGGACTGGATAAAATTATTTGTTTGTGGAATATCATTGATCTTGTTATATCGAACTTTTGTCCTTCATACTCCAATTCACATTCTTCCACATCATGATTCAACGGATCCGTAATCGGTGCTATCATAATAGGCATAATCCTGGTTACGCCTTTCTTGCTCATGTATTCATCAACTGCTCTCAACATAACTTGCTGTATATGCAGTATATGGGGCAGTTCTTTTCTTCCTACTTTTTGCAATGTCTTGTCCAAAATTTTCAATTCCCTTTTTCTTTCATCTTTTAATACATATGTCTTCATAAATGCGTCCCCCTTTAATAAGTTATATGAATTTATTACTTATTTACTTTTTTATGTTATTTATTGATAATATCATAATACTTTTTTGAATATATTGCAATATTAATAATAAAATTTGTATTTTTTTATTAACTTATTATTTGTATACATCATCAATTAATAATTTATAAATTATTAATTGATGATAACGTTTCAAATTATTAATTTAACAAAATTTCTGGTATAATATTAAGTGGGGATTTAAGTAACAATAACTTAACTATAAACAAGGAGGGGATTTAAATGAGTTTAAAAGTTTCTGGATTAGATGATTTGGACCTTCAAATTCTCGACATCCTTTTAAAGGATTCCAGGACTCCTTTTTTGGAAATTGCAAGAGAATGTCACGTGAGCGGCGGAACTATCCATGTTAGAATGAAAAAAATGCAGGATATGAATATAATAAAAGGGACAAAACTTATAATCGATAATTCCAAAATAGGATATGATGTATGCGGCTTTATCGGAATCTATCTGGATAAAGCCAGAAATTTCAAAGACGTTCTCGATAAATTGATAGACATAAAGGAAATTGTTGAAATTCACTATACCACCGGAGTTTATTCCATTTTTATAAAAATAATATGCAAAAATATATCGGATCTGCAAGATCTGCTCATGAATAAAATTCAATCCATAGATGGAATACAGAGGACTGATACCATAATATCTTTATATCAACCTGTAGAAAGAAGCATAAATATAGATATAATAAATAATACCTCAAATAGTAAAAATTAATATTTTTCCTTGTTTTTATTTTTCCTCATAAATTTTATATAATTTGTAAATAATAATTTATATAAAGTAATTTTTAGATCCAGGTGGGGTTTGCTTATAAGGAATACTTTTCTCCACCTGAACCTTAGAAAATCTTATCCAGGCGCGCAGCAGTGCTTATCCCCCACTTTGAGAAATTGGGAATATTAGCAATGGCAGCGTTCGGATAAAATAAAAAGGAGATGTAAACATGAGGACATTAGACATTATTGCACTGGTATTAGTGGTAATAGGTGCTCTCAATTGGGGGCTAATTGGATTTTTCAGATATGATCTTATAGCATCACTATTTGGTACAATGTCACCCTTTACAAGAGTGCTGTATGCTCTGGTAGGTCTTGGAGGATTATATGCACTGTCGTTTTTCGGCAAAGAAACAGAAAATAACAGGCATACAAAAGAAATTTAACAATTAAAAAGTGGAAAGCTTCTTAAAATCAGCTTTCCACTTTAGACATTTCTTCCTTCAATCTATCGCTTGAGATTTTTTTTAATTCCTCTGTTCAATGTATTTTCATAGTCTATGAATTCATAAACATCTTCTGAAAACAAGTTACTGAAATTTTTCAGCTCCTCCAGTGACAGATCTTCAATGGATTTATTTTTATCTTCACAGTACAGTACAATTTCACCAATAACCTTATGTGCATCCCTAAAAGCCATACCTTTGCCTACTAAATAGTCTGCTGCTTCTGTAGCGTTTAAAAAACCCTTCTTAACAGCATTAAAGGTATTGTCTTTCTTAACTTTTAATGTGGAGAGTATACCGTTCATTACCTTCAAACAGCTTAATACGGTATCTAAGGAATTAAAAAACTGCTCTTTGTCTTCCTGCATATCCTTATCATAGGCAAGAGGAATACCTTTCATAGTGGTAAGCAGTGACACAAGTGAACCGTATACTCTCCCAGTTTTGCCTCTTATGAGTTCTGCAGCGTCGGGATTCTTTTTCTGAGGCATTATGCTGCTTCCTGTGGAAAATTCATCATCTATCTGTACAAAATCAAATTCTTTACTGCTCCACAATACAAGCTCTTCACTAAGACGGCTCAAATGCATGATCAATATGGAAAAATCCGATAACATTTCAAGGACATAATCCCTGTCACTTACACCGTCCAGAAAATTATCAACTGGTTTTCTAAATCCAAGTTCCTCAGCAGTAAAATTTCTATCTATATCATAAGTCGTACCTGCCAATGCACAGCATCCAAGCGGACTTTCATCCATAATTTCAACGGCATTCAAAATTCTTTTTTTATCCCTTGAAAGCATGTAATAATACGCCATTATATAATGCTTGAAAGTAACTACCTGGGCCCTTTGAAGGTGAGTATACCCGGGCATTATCACATTATTTCGCTCCCCCAGGTTCTTTATTGTATTTTGAAGTGTCTCTATATTTTTAATCACTTCACCAGCTTCTCTTTTAACATACAATTTAAAATCTACTGCCACCTGATCATTTCTACTTCTGGCGGTATGTAATTTTTTTCCAGCCTGACCTATTTTCTTTATTAGATTTATCTCTACAAAGCTGTGTATATCCTCGTAGTTTCCCTCTACTTTCAGCTTTCCACTTTCTATATCCCCAAGTATTGACTTCAGTCCTTCCAATATTTTTTTCCCGTCTTCCCGGGATAAAATATTGCACCTAGAAAGCATTTTAACATGGGCCATGCTTCCCTCTATGTCTTCTCTATAAAGACGCCTGTCAAATCTCAACGAGCTATTGAAATCCTCCATAAGCTTGCTTTCGGATTTTTTAAATCTTCCACCCCAAAGTTTCATAGTCAATTCTTTTTCTCCTTATCTACCAGGGACTTAATTTTATAGGGAAGACTGAATAATTTGATAAAACCATCTGCATCCTTCTGATCGTACAGATCGCTGGCACCAAAAGAAGATATGCTCTCATTAAATAAAGGGTATTTGGCATTTATCGACGCTGTCATTATATTTCCCTTATACAGCCTCAATTTTACCGTTCCAGTCACATTCTCCTGGGTAGCTTCGACGAAAGCATCCAATGCCTTCCTAAGGCTTCCAAACCACAGACCGTCATATACAAGTTCGCCGTATTTCTGGGATACCAATTGTTTATAATGAAAAGTGTCTTTATCTATAGTCAGCCTTTCAAGGGCAGTATGAGCGGTATAAAGTATGGTTCCGCCAGGAGTTTCATATACTCCCCTTGATTTCATTCCTACAAGCCTGTTTTCCACCATGTCCACTATTCCTATTCCATTTTCACCGCCTATTTTATTCAGCTCTTCCATCATTGTAACAGGATCCAGTTCCTGCCCGTTTAATTTTTTAGGTTCTCCCTTTTCAAAATAGAGCTCTATATAGGTATTCTCATCCTTTGCCTTTTCAGGTGGGACGGTCATAAAATACATGCTTATCTTATGTTCATTTCGTGGATCTTCCAGGTCTCCGCCTTCATGACTTACATGCCATATATTTTTATCATTTGAATATATTTTTTCTTTTGTCGCAGTTATCTCTACTCCCCTGGCATTTGCATAATCTATGGCATCTTCCCTTGATTTTATATTCCACAGCCTCCAGGGAGCTATTATCTTTATTGCCGGATCGAAACTTGCCACTCCAACTTCAAAACGCACTTGGTCGTTTCCCTTTCCGGTACATCCATGGGATATATATTTGGCACCTTCTTTATGTGCTATCTCGACTAATTTTTTCGCCATGAGAGGCCTTGCAAGAGAAGTACCAAGCATATATGAATTCTCATACAACAAATTGGCCTTAACCGCCTTAAAAAGATAATTTTTTATAAATTCTTCCTTCATATCTTCAATATACACTTTAGAAGCACCTGTTTTGAGGGCTTTTTCCCTCACCTTATCCATGTCATCATCTTGTCCCACATCTATGCAGGCTGCAATAACCTCCAGATCATAATTCTCTTTCAACCAGGGAATGATAACCGATGTATCCAATCCTCCCGAGTACGCCAATACCACTTTGTCTTTCATAAACTCAACCTCCATTTATATATTACTTGATAACTTTATACAAAAAAGCTTTAGTCCTGTCTTCTTTGGGATGTAAAAATATCTGTTCCGGAGTTCCCTGCTCCACTATTTTACCATTATCCATAAATATGACCCTATCAGCCACTTCTTTTGCAAAACCCATCTCATGAGTCACAACTATCATGGTCATCCCGTCTTTAACTAGATCTTTCATTACATTCAAAACCTCTCCCACGAGTTCCGGATCCAGGGCAGATGTTGGTTCGTCAAAAAGCATTATATCCGGATTCATCGCAAGTGCCCTTGCAATGGCCACCCTCTGCTGCTGACCTCCTGAAAGCTTTGAAGGATAAAAATTTTCCTTGTCTTTTAAACCGACCTTATCTAAAAGTTTTCTAGCATCTTCCCTTGCTCTCGATTTTTTCTCCTTTTTAACTACCATTGGAGCTTCCATGACATTTTGAATAGCTGTCATGTGTGGAAACAGGTTAAAGCTCTGAAAAACCATTCCCATCTTCGTAGCTATCCTTCTCACCATTTTCTTATCCTTCGGGTTCAATTTTTCTCCTTCTACGACTACAGTTCCACTGTCCAAAGTTTCCAGATGGTTCAAACATCTGAGCAGTGTACTTTTTCCTGAACCTGAAGGTCCTATCACAACTAAAACTTCACCCTTTTTAACTTTTACATTGAGATCTTTAAAAACTACCAAATCATTAAAGCTCTTGGTTAAATGAGTAGCTTCTATCATATATTTATTTTTATCTAAATCTGTACAATTATTTACAGCTGTATTTTCCATTTAGATTACACCTCCAAAATAAATTCAAATAAATCTACAGTTAACTGTAAACGGCCAATTTCCTTTCAAATATTCCAAATACGGTAGTAAATACAGTAGTCATTATAAGATACAGCACCGCTGCTGTAAGAAATACCGATATCGGATCAAAACTGCTGGCATATATCTGCTGTGCTGATCTCATAAGCTCAACCATTGCTATAGTGGACACCAGGGAAGTGTCTTTCAATATAGATATAAATTCATTCCCAACAGGTGGTATTATGAGCTTCCATGTCTGGGGAAGTATTATCTTCCTCATGGTTTCTCCATAACTGAATCCAAGTGCCTTTGCTGCCTCAAACTGTCCCTTGTTTACAGATTGAATCCCTCCTCTTATTATCTCTGCCATATAAGCTCCACAATTAAGTGAAAGTCCTAATATTGCTGCTGAAAAAGGAGTAAGTTCTATTCCAACAAAAGGCAAACCATAATAGAAGAAAAACAACTGCAATAATAGAGGTGTACCTCTGAATACCCATGTATAAAAACCTGACAGTGATTTAAGCACGATATTTTTAGACAATTTCAAAAGTGCTAAAAGTATGCCAAGAAACGTTCCCAAAATCAAGGTGATTACTGTAAGTTCCATAGTCATTACACTGCCCTTTAGCAAAACAGGGAGTATATCTTTTATAAATTCTATATTCACTGGTTCAATCCATTTCCTTTCTTAAATATTATTTATATATATCTTCTCCAAACCATTTTGTAGAAATTTTGGACATAGTTCCGTCTTTTTTCAATTCATCAAATGTCTTTTGTACTTCTGCCTCTAATTTTTTATCACCTTTTTTAAACCCTATTCCCATGGGTTCCTTACTTAATTTTTCACTCAAAACATTATATTGACTTTTTTTATTTGATTTGGATATATAGTATTTTCCAACAGGTTCATCCACTACTACTGCATCCAATCTTCCTATCAAAAGATCCTGAAGTTCCTCAGTAGTTTTGTCGTATTTTTTCACTTCTTTTATATTCTTAAATTTCTTAACTACCTGTTCACTGGTAGTACCAAGTCCCACTCCTACCCTTTTACCGTCCAAATCCTTTGAACTCTTAACGGAACTATTTCCAGACTTAGTAACTATAATTTGATAATTTTCCACATAGGGTTTAGAAAAATCTATCTTTTTTTTTCTGTCATCTGTTATACTCATTCCAGATATTATGGTATCAAACTTTCCAGATTTAAGCGCTAAAACTATCCCATTGAATTCAGTACTGATAAACTGAGCTTTTACTCCCATTTTTTTAGCTATTGCATTTGCCATGTCTATATCAAAACCCTGAAGTTTATTTTGACTGTCCCTAAATTCCATAGGAGGAAAAGAATCTTCCAGACCCACCTTCAGAACACCTGATTTTTTCACTTTCTCCAATGTATCCTGAGAACCTTGTCCATTTTGTGACGTATTACCGCTGCCGCCGCAGCCTGCCAACAATACTGCCGTACATATCACCGACAGTCCTATTGTTATTATCTTCTTGAATTTTTTCATTTTTATCTCCTCTTTTCAAATAATAAAAACTTTAATTCCTTAGATTAAATATATAAATAATTATACATATATTATTATAATTATGCAATACCTTTTTTGTGATTTTTTTTATTTTTTAACTTGATTGAAACAAAAAAACTGAAAATATAATATTTAATCTATATTTCCAGTCAGCTTACATTATTTATTAAATTTAAGCATTTCTATACCGCTCCATGGTTCCTTTAAAAAGTTCGGCAGTAGACGGGGGTGTGTACGAAATGGCATTTGCACCTGCCTCTATAGTTTTTCTAATGTTTTCTTCATTTTTCCCTCCTGTGGCTATTATAGGGAATTCAGGATGATTTTTTCTTATCTTTTTCACCAAATCTATACTATTTTTGCCTGCAGCTACATTTAATATTGAGGTACCCGCTTCTATTCTCTTTTCAATATCGTCTCTTTCAGAAGTTACTGTAACTATAATTGGAATGTCAATTGCATCTCTCACAGCTCTTACAATTTCATTAGGCGTAGGACTATTTACAACTACCCCCATTGCACCGTTAAATTCAGCATTAAGTGCCAGATTTATAACACGCTTTCCGGTAGTAAGTCCTCCTCCTACTCCGCAAAATATTGGCATGTCAGAAGCTGCAACGAGAGCTTCTGTTATAACAGACTGAGGTGTGAAGGGATATACCGCCAAAATTGCATCTGCGTTTATGTTCTTTATAATCGCTATGTCCGTAGTAAAAGCAAGAGATTTTATTCTTTTCCCAAAAACTTTTATTCCGCTGGATTCTCTTATGATAAGAGGGAGATTTATCATGTGATCCCTAAGTGTCCCTCTTATTTCTGGTACGTACTTTGCAATTTTTCCATTAGCTTTTTCATTCATCTTTATCTCCCCAAACCAATATATATTTTTTTTCAAATATATTTTACATTAACTACAAATAATATTCCATAAAAATTTCATGAATTTAAAATTTAATAGCCGATTTTTATTTTTATTTCAACATTTTAAACTGTGGTGGATACCGGGAAAATTTTTTGAGCTATTTTAACAGCTTCCCTGGCATCTTTTGCATAGTAGTCCGCACCTATCATATCTGCATAATTTTGGTTCAGCACTGCCCCGCCTACTACAACTTTACATTTAAGCTGATTTTCTCTCAAAGCATCTATAGTCTTTTTCATATTCGGCACAGTGGTGGTCATAAGTGCACTGAGCCCTACAAGTTTTATATCCCTATCCTTCACAGTACCAACTACCTTTTCTATATCCACATCCCTGCCCAAATCTATTACATCAAATCCGTAGTTTTCCAAAAGTACCTTTACTATATTTTTTCCAATATCATGTATGTCGCCCTTTACAGTAGCCAGTACTATACTGTCTTTTTTTATACTTTTCTTTCCATCTTTCAATATTTTTTTCTTTATTATTTCAAATGATTTTTTCACAGTCTCTGCAGACTGTATAAGCTGGGGTAAAAACACATCCTGCGACTCATACATTTTTCCAACTTCATCCAGAGCCGGTATTATATATGAATTCACTATATTTTCAGGCTTCTCAACTTTTAAAAGACTGGATGTAATCCTTGCGGCTTCTTCTCCCATACCCTCAATAATTGCATCATTCAATTTTTTATCGGTCTCACTGCATTTTACCTTTGGAGAATTAGATTTAGATCCATATTCACCTATATAATTTTCTCCCTCTTTGTCTATCCCAGTTAAGACCTGGAATCCCGCTATAATATCTTTCATTCCCTGATCCTGTGTGTTCATTATCGGAAGATCAAGACCTGCATTAAGCGCCAGAGCAAGAAAAGTCCTATTTAATACACATCTTCTCGGAAGTCCATAGGATATGTTGCTCACTCCCAGAACAGTTTTAACCCCAAATTTTTCCTTTACAAGTTTTACAGCTTTTATTGTCTCCATGACTTCCTTCTGCTGTGCCGATGCAGTAAGTGTCAGACAGTCAACTATTATATCTCTTTTACTTATACCATAGGAAGCTGCAGTTTTTATTATCTTACCTGCAATTGAAACCCTGTCCTCTGCATTATTTGGTATTCCATTTTCGTCTATAGTAAGAGCTATTACACATCCTCCATATTTTTTGACTATCGGAAATACAGTCTCCATAACTTTTTTCTTCCCGTTGACAGAATTTATTATGGGTTTTCCGTTGTATATCCTGGCTCCAGCTTCTAGGGCCCTTGGGTTGGGACTATCTATGTCAACAGGCAGCTGAACCACCTCTTGAACTGCCTTTACAGCTTTTTTCATCGTAGAAGGTTCATCTATTTCAGGCAATCCTACATTTAACCCCAATATATCAGCTCCTTGATTATCCTGGACAACAGATTGCTTTTTTATATAATTTACTTTTCCCTCTATCAGTTCTTTCTTATAATCTTCCTGTCCCGTGGGATTTATTTTCTCCCCGATAATCTTTATCCCTTTCCCTATAAAAACAGTTTTAGTAGGAGAACAGACTGCAGTATAGCCCTTTTCTCTTATATCAAGAGGTTTCATAAATTTAAGGGCATTTACAATAGATTCTATGAATTCAGGATCTGTACCGCAGCAGCCCCCAAAAATCCTGACTCCTTTCTTAGCCATGATTACTATATTATTTGAAAATTCTTCAGGGGTTATATCATAAACCGTATTTCTGCCGTCGTATCTCGGAAGTCCTGCATTTGGCTGAACTAAAACAGGGATGGATGAATACTTTAATATTTCATCCACAATTCCCTGAAGTTCAGCTGGTCCAAGAGAACAATTTACTCCGAGGACATCTACCCCCAAACCCTCAAGTGCAACTACCATGGTTTTAGGATCAGTACCCATAAGAGTTCTGCCATCCTTCTGAAAAGTCATTGTACAAAATACCGGAAGAGATGAATTTTCCTTAGCTGCAAGAACAGCTGCCTTAGCTTCATACAGATCAGACATGGTTTCTATTAGGATCAAATCCGCTCCTGTTCTTTCACCTATAACAACCTGATTTTTAAACAGTTTATACGCTGCCTTGAAGCTTAAATTTCCAGTTGGTTCCATAACCTGGCCTATTGGACCTAGATCCAATGCGACCAATTTTCCTTTTCTCCCGGCCTCTTCTTTTGCAATTTTCACCCCGGCTGTAATAATATCCTCTATAGTATAATCTGAAGAATTATATTTAAGTTCATTGGCTCCAAAAGTATTGGATATTATTATATCCGCCCCTGCATCCAGATACTTTCTATGTATCTGTTTTATAACTTCCGCATCGGTCACATTTAAGATTTCCGGAAGTTTTCCAGGTTGAAGCCCTGATTTTTGAAGCATAGTTCCCATAGCCCCATCAAATAACATGAACTTTTTGTCAAATTTACTCAGTAGATTTTTAAATTTCATTTACTCCACCCCTTTTCAAATACAATTTTGCATATAAAAAGCCGCTTTTCCCAAGACAAGGAAAGCAGCTTACAATTTCATCTATAAAAAGCAATCTTTCTTATCTTTCAGAATTAATTCTATTCTGCAGGAATTGACACCGATACGTAACTGCCGGTTGTCGGATTTCACAGGGCCTGTCCCTCAATCTCTCTTGATAAGAATATTTTAATATTAATACTTAAAACCAAAATTGTCAAATGTATAAATTTTTTATTTTTTTCATTTTTCTCTTGACAAGTTATATAATCTTCTGTTATGATTTTCTTAATCAAATACGAAACTTCTTATCCAGAGCGGCTGAGGGACTGGCCCTATGATGCCCGGCAACCTGAATGATCATTTCCATTCAACGGTGCTAATTCCAGCAGACATATGCAAAAGCATGTAGTCTGAAAGATGAGGAGCATGAAGAAAAATCTTCTTGTATCTCATCGGCAGGAAGATTTTTTATTTTGCCAATTTAAATAGAAGTTTCGTCCAAAAATGTTTGATACATCAAAATATGAGGAGGAAATAAATATGAGTGAAAAGAGAAAATTAGGTTTTGAAACTCTACAAGTACATGCAGGACAAGTGCCTGATCCAACAACAGGAGCAAGGGCGGTCCCAATCTACCAGACAACATCCTTTGTATTTAAAGACGCTGACGAGGCTGCAGATTTCTTTCAGCTGAAAAAACCCGGAAATGTATATGCAAGAATAATGAATCCAACAGAAGATGTATTTGAAAAAAGAATAGCCGCTCTTGAAGGCGGAAGTGCAGGCCTTGCTACAGCATCAGGCTTGGCGGCAATATTATATGCCATATTGAACGTGGCAAATACAGGGGACAATATAGTTTCTGCCAGCACTCTCTATGGTGGAACATACGAACTGTTCTCTGTCACTTTGAAAAAGTTGGGAATTGACGTGACATTTGTAGATCCCGACGATCCTGAAAACATAAGAAAAGCAATCAAAGATAATACAAAAGCCGTCTATGCTGAAACCATAGGAAATCCAAGAATAAATGTATTGGATATAGAAGCAGTGGCAAAAATAGCACACGAAAATAAAATACCACTTATTGTAGATAATACTTTTGGGACTCCTTATCTTGTTAAACCAATAGACTGGGGTGCAGACGTAATTGTTCATTCTGCAACCAAGTTCATAGGTGGACATGGAACTACCATAGGCGGTGTCATAGTTGATGGCGGAAAATTCGACTGGAGGGCAAGCGGAAAATTCCCTGACTTCACTACACCTGACGAAAGTTACGGAGGACTTGTATATGCAGATCAAGGTCCTACCGCATTTGCTACAAAAGCAAGAGTGCAGCTTTTGAGAAATACCGGTGCCACATTGAGCCCTCAAAGTGCATTTTATTTCCTCAACGGACTTGAATCACTTTCACTAAGAGTTGAAAGACATGTTGAAAATACAAGAAAGGTAGTTAAATTTCTAAGCAAACATCCAAAGGTTTCATGGATAAACTATCCTGAACTGGAAGGAAGTCCATATAGGGAACTGGCTAAAAAATATTTTCCAAAGGGAGCAGGTTCTATATTTACTTTCGGAATAAAAGGTGGATTTGAAGCTGGAAAGAAATTTATAAATAGTGTCAAGTTATTCTCTTTACTTGCAAATGTGGCAGATGCGAAGTCACTGGTAATTCACCCGGCAAGTACAACTCATGCAGAACTAAACGCAGAACAACAGAAAGCTGCAGGAGTAACTCCTGATCTCATAAGACTTTCGATTGGCGTAGAGAGTATAGATGACATAATATATGATTTGGACCAAGCCCTTGCAAAAGCTTAATTAGACAACTTCCTAATCTTTTTATATAATTTAATTATAAAAGGCTATCCCTACAATTTGATGTGGAGATAGTTTTTTATTTTACAAATTTGAAATTATTTCATCTGTAAACTCGTCAGTAGTCGAATTCCCTCCAAGGTCAGGAGTTTTATGTTTTCCTTCTTCAAGCGTCTTTTCCACTGCCCTTTCAATTCTGTCTGCAGCTTCCTTTTCATGTAAATAATTTAGCATCATAACCGAAGACAGTATAATAGCTGTAGGGTCTGCCTTATTCTGTCCCGCAATGTCAGGGGCCGATCCATGTGCAGGCTCAAATATAGCTTGATTTTTTCCTATATTAGCTCCGGGAACCAATCCAAGTCCTCCAACAAGCCCAGATGCCAGATCTGACAATATGTCGCCGTACAAATTAGGCATCACAAGCACATCATATTTTTCAGGATGCAGTACCAATTTCATACTCATGGCATCCACTATTACATTGTCAAATTCTATATTTTTGTAATCACGGGCCACTTCCTCAGCTGTTCTCAAAAAGAGCCCATCTGACAATTTCATTATATTGGCCTTATGAACAGCAGTTACTTTTTTTCTGCCATTATTAACTGCATATTCAAAAGCTGCCTTTACTATTCTTCTGCTGGCATTCTTGGATATTATTTTCACGCCTTCCGCCGTTTCATCATTCACCATAAATTCTATTCCCGCATAAAGATCCTCTGTATTTTCCCTGAATATGACCAAATTCACATCATTGTACTTGGATTCTACACCTTTATAAGTCTTTATGGGCCTTATATTGGCATATAAATTCAGCCTTTTTCTCAAAGTCACATTAACACTCCTAAATCCCTTGCCCACCGGTGTGGTCACAGGTCCTTTCAGTGCTACCTTGTTTTTTTCTATACTGTCAATAACCTTCTCAGGAATGGGAGTGCCGTACTTATCTATAAACGCCGCCCCGGCTTCAACTACTTCCCAATCTACATCAACGCCGCTGGCAGCTATAACTTTTGTCGCCGCCTTACTAACCTCCGGCCCTATACCGTCGCCGGGAATAAGAGTTATCTTATGTCTGTTCTTCATGAAATAAATTACCCCCTTAATTATCTATATGTTCAACTTCAAATGCTGCTCTTTCATTAAATTCAACAGTCCACCATATTTTATCATATTTCTCTGCCTTTGGGTAACATTAAACGACATATTATACTCTTTATTTTTAGTCTTATTCTTTACTACAATCACATCACTGTCAATTTGTTCAAACATATCTACCATCTCAAGTTCATCCATCACATCTATATCTTCATAGTCTTCAGGTTTTTTAAAAGCCAGGGGAATTATTCCATTATTTATGAGATTTTGTCTGTGAATTCTAGCAAAAGACTTGGCAAATACCGCCTTTACTCCCAGATAAAGTGGAGCCAGTGCGGCATGTTCCCTGCTGGATCCCTGTCCATAATTTTCTCCCGCCAATATAAAGCCTCCTGAATTTTTTCTCGCTTTTGAAGGGAAATCTTTATCGCAGGGTGTCAGACAGTAATTGGATAAATACGGTATATTGGATCTGTAAGGTAATAACTTTGCATTAGAGGGCATTATATGATCTGTAGTTATATTGTTTCCTACCTTCGTGAGAACTTTTCCGCTTATCACGTCAGTCAGAGGCTTTGCCTTTGGAAATGGCTTTATATTAGGTCCCCTCATTATTTTTACATTATCTCCATTCTCACTTGGTTTGACCACCATATTGTCATCTATTAAAAATTCTTTGGGCATGTCAATTTCATAAGGCTTTCCAAAACACTTTGGATCCGTGATATGGCCTGTTAATGCGGAAACAGCTGCAACTTCCGGGCTTACCAAATATACCTTTGCAGATTTAGTGCCGGATCTTCCTTCAAAATTTCTATTGAAAGTTCTAAGAGATACAGCATCAGTAGCAGGTGACTGCCCCATTCCTATACAGGGTCCGCAGGCACTCTCCAATACTCTCGCACCTGCACCTATCATATAACCTAAAGCTCCATTTTTAGACAACATATTCAGAACCTGCCTTGAACCAGGTGATATTGTAAGTGAGACATTTTCATCTACAGTTCTTCCCTTTAGAATATTTGCAACTTTCATCATATCGACATAAGATGAATTGGTACAACTTCCTATACACACCTGATTCACTTTTATACTTTCCAGTTCAGAAACAGCAGCCACTTTATCAGGGCTATGCGGACATGCAGCCATAGGCTCCAGGGAAGATAAATCTATCTTCATTTCCTCATCGTAGCCCGCATCTTCATCCGGCTCAACGCAGGAAAAATCTTTTTCCCTTCCCTGTGCCTTTAAAAATTTATAGACTACGTCGTCGCTGGGAAATATCGAAGTGGTAGCACCGAGTTCTGCCCCCATATTTGTTATAGTTGCTCTCTCAGGGACGGACAGCGTCTTTGCACCTTCTCCCACATACTCGAATATCTTTCCGATCCCGCCTTTAACAGTAAGTCTCTTTAGCATTTCTAGAATTATATCTTTTGCTGTAACCCATTCTCTCAATTTGCCCTCTAGATTTACCTTTACTATCTTGGGCATATTCAAGTAATACTCTCCACCGCCCATGGCTACTGCCACATCAAGCCCACCTGCACCGATGGCAAGCATTCCTATACCACCTGCCGTAGGAGTATGGCTGTCAGAACCCAGAAGGGTATCTCCCGGCACTCCAAATCTCTCCAAATTAACTTGATGACATATCCCATTTCCCGGTCTGGAAAAATATATGCCGTGTTTCTTCGCCATAGTTTGAATGTACAAGTGGTCGTCCGCATTTTCCGGACCCGATTGAAGCATATTATGATCTATAAAAGCCACGGACTTTTTTGTCTTCACTCTATCTATTCCAAGTGCTTCAAACTGAAGGTAGGCCATAGTGCCTGTAGAATCCTGGGTAAGAGTTCTATCTATTTTTATTGCAATTTCCCTGCCAGGAACCATTTCACCTTTAACCAGATGATTCTTTATTATTTTTTTTGCTGCGTTCAATCCCACATTGCATCCCTCATTTCTATAAATATATTGTTTAATCAACTAGCTCTCTCTTCTTTTTTTTCTACAATTTCTGGCATTAATTTTTTAACTAGAAGTTCAAGTTCATTGTTACCTATCATTGTAGTTCTTCCTGATTTATATTGTTCATCTACCCACAATTTTATTTTATTGACCCTCTTGTCTTTTTTGTCAACTTTATCGCTGTCCTTTAATTTGTAGTAAGTATTAATCCAAGCTGCAATTCCAGCATGCCCTGAATACTGGTTCACCGCTACCACAATTGGCTTTCCCAAAATTTTATCTGTGTCAAAAGCATTGTAGATCTCTTCGTCTTTTAACATTCCGTCCGCATGTATTCCTGCCCTGGTTTCATTAAATTCCCTTCCAACAAAAGGTGTCCTTGTAGGTATATCGTACTTCATCTCTTTGCTAAAGTATTCGGCCAATTCCGTTATGACATGTAAATCCATATTGCCCGTGTTGCCCTTCAGCTGTGCATATTCAAACACCATTGCCTCCAGTGGACAGTTGCCAGTTCTTTCACCTATTCCCAGCAAAGAAGTATTTACAGAAGAAGCTCCATACAACCAAGCCGTCGCGGAATTATCTACTACACTGTAAAAATCATTATGTCCATGCCATTCTATTAAATCAGAGGGAACTCCACAGATAGTCCTAAGTCCGTAAATAATCTTCTGAACACTCCTCGGAACAGCTACTCCGCCATAGGGCACTCCCAGTCCCAAAGTATCACAAGCTCTTACTTTTACAGGGATGTTCGCCTCTCGAGACAGTTCCATCAGCTTGGTCACAAGCGGGACTACAAATCCATAAAAATCAGCCCTGGTAATGTCCTCCAAATGACATCTCAGATAAATTCCGCTGTTCAAGACTTCCCGAGCTATGTCCAAATACATATCCATAGCCTCCTGCCTCGTCATCTTGAGTTTTTTAAATATATGGTAATCTGAACAGGACATAAGCATTCCAGTTTCTTTA
The DNA here is from genome assembly GCA_903789665.1 of uncultured Clostridium sp. Classification (GTDB taxonomy): domain Bacteria; phylum Bacillota; class Clostridia; order Clostridiales; family Clostridiaceae; genus Clostridium_B; species Clostridium_B lapidicellarium. The sequence continues at coordinate 2,654 of CAIFEX010000016.1, read as the reverse complement.
ATCCCCATCTGCTTCACAAGTTTAAAATCTTCCTTATTGGCTCTTATCCATGAAGTCACTTCAGGAAATTTATAACCTCTTTCAATACATGTCTCAGCTGCCTTTCTGTCTTTTTCTGTATATAAAAAAAACTCTGTCTGTTTAATTATACCAGAATTATTATCCAATTGATGAAGATAATCAAAAATTCTTATTATCTGCTCGCTTGTATAGGGTGGCATAGATTGCTGTCCGTCCCTAAAAGTCGTATCTGTAATATACATTTTTTCTGGAATATCCATAGGAACATGTACATTATCAAAAGCTATTTTCGGTATTTCATCATAAGGAAATATGTCCTTATAGAGATTAGGACTGCTTACATTATCCAATCTGTAATTGACAGAACTCTTTTTCAAGAAAATCATCCCCCTGGCTTAAAATATTGGATCTATAATTTTAAATGGATTTTTGAATCATTATTGTCTATTTATTTCATATGTATCTTCTACAGCCCTATATAATTTAAAGATCCATTTAATAATCATAGCTTATTTAATTCATATAATAACAAATTAATTATTATTGTAACACTTTTATTTTATATTATCAAATAAATATTTTTTATTTATTATAATTGAATTAAGTCTATTATTATATGCAATTACTATATAAATAGGATTTTTATCTTATGAATTGGCTTAATGAATATCTCCAGCAAAAGTTAAATTATTCATTCAATATATATGATAATTGGATATGATATAATATATAGGTAATATTTGCGAAATCATCGAGTGATTCTACAAGGAGGAATCAAATTATGCTAAAAACTATTTTCTTGTACTTTATTTTTATTCTATACATGATAGGTACAATAGCCAAAAAAATAAAATTGGAAAAAATAAAAAGTACCGGTAATAAAGAAAAAGCAGAAAATTACATATATATTTCTGTAAAAAAATGGGCAAATTTCATTCTAAATCTAATGAATGCCAGAATTAAATTAATAGGCAAAGAGAATCTTCCGAAAGTTCCCTGCCTCTTCGTTTCCAACCACCAGGGATTTTTCGACATACCTATAATTATATCTGTCCTTGACAGAACAGTGGGATTTATAGCTAAAAAGGAAATTACCAAGATAGGACTGCTCACTTATTGGATGGAACAGATAAATTGTGTTTTTATCGACAGGCAAAATATACGTGAAGCTGTAAAATCAATAAACAAAGGCATACAAATTTTAAAAAGCGGCCAAAATATGGTGATATTTCCCGAGGGAACCAGAAGTAAAGGGCCTAAAGTGGGTAATTTCAAGAAGGGAAGTTTAAAACTGGCTCTAAAATCCAAAGTGCCTATAGTCCCTATTGCCATAGACGGCAGCTACAAATTGAGGGAGGGTAACAAACACAGTGTATTAAAACCAGCTGATGTGAAAATAACTATATGTGAACCGATATATACCGATAATCTTTCAAAGGAAGAGCTTTCAAATCTATCCAACATAATAAGGCAAAAGATATCCGAAAAAATACTGCCATATTAATACTGTTAAAGGAGCTGTTACAATGTGAAATTTATAAAAAAATACCTAAATATAATAAGCATACTCCTAATAGCAATCTTCATATTCTCCGGCTGTACTAAAAATGCTGTCAATGTACTGAATTCAAAAGTCAGATCTTCCCATATCATAATTCATTACATAGATGTAGGACAGGGTGACAGCGAACTCATTCAGGTAAATGGCAAAAATCTTTTAATAGATGCAGGTCCAAATGAAGCTAAAGATAATTTAATATCTTATCTGAAAAAATATGATATAAAAAAATTGGACTATGTAATTGCAACTCATCCAGACGAAGATCACATAGGAGGAATGAGTTCAATAATAAAAAAATTTGACATATATAAATTTTATGCTCCTAAAAAGACGGCCAATACTATAACTTTTGAGAATATGATAACTGCATTGAAACATAAAAATATGAAAATAAATGTTCCAATTCCACAAGTCACAGATTTAAATTTAGGTAAAAACACCAGAGCTGAAATATTAGCTCCAAACAATACTGCATATGAAGATACCAATAACTATTCTATAGTTTTGAAAATCACCTATGGAAATACTAAATTCCTATTCACAGGTGATGCCGAAAATAAAAGTGAAGATGAAATAATAGCTAAAAATTATGATCTTTCAGCAGATGTATTAAAAATTGGACACCATGGAAGTTCGTCTTCCACTTCAACAGAGTTTTTAGACAAAGTTGATCCCAAGATAGCTGTAATAAGTTGTGGAAGGAATAATAAATACGGACATCCAACAAGAAATACAGTAAATAAACTAAAAAAGAAAAATATACAAATTTATAGAACGGACGTAGACGGAACTGTACTGCTAACAAGTGACGGCAGCAAAATCAACAAAAAATAATCTGTAATAGTTCTTATTCTTATTCCATAGCACAAAAAATCAGGCTTGCATAAAAGCCTGAAAAACTTCCCTGATATAATATAAATTCAAAAAATAAAATGGCTCCGTGGAGAGGGCTCGAACCTCCAACCCTTCGGTTAACAGCCGAATGCTCAACCATTGAGCTACCACGGAACAAATCAAATATAAATATATCCGGCAGCGACCTGCTCTCCCACAGGGCCTCCCCTGCAGTACC